>NZ_JBNQGB010000015.1:0-5253 GCF_050321825.1 Gordonia sp. IEGM753 | reverse complement strand
ACGAGAGATCGAAAGCGCAAGTGGTTGAAGTTGTTGAAGAAACCTTCGAAAACTTCTGAAAATAACCACTTGACAGCAACAGAGGCTGCTGTAGAATGCGCGCCTCGGTTGAGACGAAAGATCTTAACCACCCGCTCTTTAACAACTGAATCAAGCAATTCGTGTGGGTGCTTGTGGAGTCAGACTGATAGTCAACAAGATTATCAGCATCACAAGTTACTCCGCGAGAAATCAAAGATGTAACCAACGATTGCTGAGCCAAGTTTAGGGTTTCTTAAAAACCCAAAGATGTTTGAACTGAAGAGTTTGATCATGGCTCAGATTGAACGCTGGCGGCAGGCCTAACACATGCAAGTCGAGCGGCAGCACGGGTACTTGTACCTGGTGGCGAGCGGCGGACGGGTGAGTAATGCCTAGGAATCTGCCTGGTAGTGGGGGATAACGCTCGGAAACGGACGCTAATACCGCATACGTCCTACGGGAGAAAGCAGGGGACCTTCGGGCCTTGCGCTATCAGATGAGCCTAGGTCGGATTAGCTAGTTGGTGAGGTAATGGCTCACCAAGGCGACGATCCGTAACTGGTCTGAGAGGATGATCAGTCACACTGGAACTGAGACACGGTCCAGACTCCTACGGGAGGCAGCAGTGGGGAATATTGGACAATGGGCGAAAGCCTGATCCAGCCATGCCGCGTGTGTGAAGAAGGTCTTCGGATTGTAAAGCACTTTAAGTTGGGAGGAAGGGCATTTACCTAATACGTAAGTGTTTTGACGTTACCGACAGAATAAGCACCGGCTAACTCTGTGCCAGCAGCCGCGGTAATACAGAGGGTGCAAGCGTTAATCGGAATTACTGGGCGTAAAGCGCGCGTAGGTGGTTCGTTAAGTTGGATGTGAAATCCCCGGGCTCAACCTGGGAACTGCATTCAAAACTGTCGAGCTAGAGTATGGTAGAGGGTGGTGGAATTTCCTGTGTAGCGGTGAAATGCGTAGATATAGGAAGGAACACCAGTGGCGAAGGCGACCACCTGGACTGATACTGACACTGAGGTGCGAAAGCGTGGGGAGCAAACAGGATTAGATACCCTGGTAGTCCACGCCGTAAACGATGTCAACTAGCCGTTGGGAGCCTTGAGCTCTTAGTGGCGCAGCTAACGCATTAAGTTGACCGCCTGGGGAGTACGGCCGCAAGGTTAAAACTCAAATGAATTGACGGGGGCCCGCACAAGCGGTGGAGCATGTGGTTTAATTCGAAGCAACGCGAAGAACCTTACCAGGCCTTGACATCCAATGAACTTTCTAGAGATAGATTGGTGCCTTCGGGAACATTGAGACAGGTGCTGCATGGCTGTCGTCAGCTCGTGTCGTGAGATGTTGGGTTAAGTCCCGTAACGAGCGCAACCCTTGTCCTTAGTTACCAGCACGTAATGGTGGGCACTCTAAGGAGACTGCCGGTGACAAACCGGAGGAAGGTGGGGATGACGTCAAGTCATCATGGCCCTTACGGCCTGGGCTACACACGTGCTACAATGGTCGGTACAGAGGGTTGCCAAGCCGCGAGGTGGAGCTAATCCCAGAAAACCGATCGTAGTCCGGATCGCAGTCTGCAACTCGACTGCGTGAAGTCGGAATCGCTAGTAATCGCGAATCAGAATGTCGCGGTGAATACGTTCCCGGGCCTTGTACACACCGCCCGTCACACCATGGGAGTGGGTTGCACCAGAAGTAGCTAGTCTAACCTTCGGGAGGACGGTTACCACGGTGTGATTCATGACTGGGGTGAAGTCGTAACAAGGTAGCCGTAGGGGAACCTGCGGCTGGATCACCTCCTTAATCGACGACATCAGCTGCTCCATAAGTTCCCACACGAATTGCTTGATTCATTGAAGAAGACGATAAGAAGCAGCCCGAAATTGGGTCTGTAGCTCAGTTGGTTAGAGCGCACCCCTGATAAGGGTGAGGTCGGCAGTTCGAATCTGCCCAGACCCACCAATTTTGTGTGGGAACCTGTAGAGATACGGGGCCATAGCTCAGCTGGGAGAGCGCCTGCCTTGCACGCAGGAGGTCAACGGTTCGATCCCGTTTGGCTCCACCACCACTGCTTCTGTTTGTGTAAAGCTTAGAAATGAGCATTCCATCGTAAGATGGTGAATGTTGATTTCTAGTCTTTGACTAGTTCGTTCTTTAAAAATTTGGGTATGTGATAGAAAGATAGACTGGACCACACTTTCACTGGTGTGGGATCAGGCTAAGGTAAAATTTGTGAGTTCTCTTAGTTGAGAAATTCGAATTTTCGGCGAATGTCGTCTTCACAGTATAACCAGATTGCTTGGGGTTATATGGTCAAGTGAAGAAGCGCATACGGTGGATGCCTTGGCAGTCAGAGGCGATGAAAGACGTGGTAGCCTGCGAAAAGCTTCGGGGAGTCGGCAAACAGACTTTGATCCGGAGATGTCTGAATGGGGGAACCCACCTAACATAAGTTAGGTATCTTAAGCTGAATACATAGGCTTAAGAAGCGAACCAGGGGAACTGAAACATCTAAGTACCCTGAGGAAAAGAAATCAACCGAGATTCCCTTAGTAGTGGCGAGCGAACGGGGACTAGCCCTTAAGTGGCTTTGAGATTAGCGGAACGTTCTGGAAAGTACGGCCATAGTGGGTGATAGCCCTGTACGCGAAAATCTCTTAGTCATGAAATCGAGTAGGACGGAGCACGAGAAACTTTGTCTGAATATGGGGGGACCATCCTCCAAGGCTAAATACTACTGACTGACCGATAGTGAACTAGTACCGTGAGGGAAAGGCGAAAAGAACCCCGGAGAGGGGAGTGAAATAGATCCTGAAACCGTATGCGTACAAGCAGTGGGAGCCCACTTTGTTGGGTGACTGCGTACCTTTTGTATAATGGGTCAGCGACTTATTTTCAGTGGCGAGCTTAACCGAATAGGGGAGGCGTAGCGAAAGCGAGTCTTAATAGGGCGTCTAGTCGCTGGGAATAGACCCGAAACCGGGCGATCTATCCATGGGCAGGTTGAAGGTTGGGTAACACTAACTGGAGGACCGAACCGACTACCGTTGAAAAGTTAGCGGATGACCTGTGGATCGGAGTGAAAGGCTAATCAAGCTCGGAGATAGCTGGTTCTCCTCGAAAGCTATTTAGGTAGCGCCTCATGTATCACTGTAGGGGGTAGAGCACTGTTTCGGCTAGGGGGTCATCCCGACTTACCAAACCGATGCAAACTCCGAATACCTACAAGTGCCGAGCATGGGAGACACACGGCGGGTGCTAACGTCCGTCGTGAAAAGGGAAACAACCCAGACCGTCAGCTAAGGTCCCAAAGTTATGGTTAAGTGGGAAACGATGTGGGAAGGCTTAGACAGCTAGGAGGTTGGCTTAGAAGCAGCCACCCTTTAAAGAAAGCGTAATAGCTCACTAGTCGAGTCGGCCTGCGCGGAAGATGTAACGGGGCTCAAACCATACACCGAAGCTACGGGTATCACTTAGGTGATGCGGTAGAGGAGCGTTCTGTAAGCCTGTGAAGGTGAGTTGAGAAGCTTGCTGGAGGTATCAGAAGTGCGAATGCTGACATGAGTAACGACAATGGGTGTGAAAAACACCCACGCCGAAAGACCAAGGTTTCCTGCGCAACGTTAATCGACGCAGGGTTAGTCGGTCCCTAAGGCGAGGCTGAAAAGCGTAGTCGATGGAAAACAGGTTAATATTCCTGTACTTCTGGTTATTGCGATGGAGGGACGGAGAAGGCTAGGCCAGCTTGGCGTTGGTTGTCCAAGTTTAAGGTGGTAGGCTGGAATCTTAGGTAAATCCGGGATTCTAAGGCCGAGAGCTGATGACGAGTGTTCTTTTAGAACACGAAGTGGTTGATGCCATGCTTCCAAGAAAAGCTTCTAAGCTTCAGGTAACCAGGAACCGTACCCCAAACCGACACAGGTGGTTGGGTAGAGAATACCAAGGCGCTTGAGAGAACTCGGGTGAAGGAACTAGGCAAAATGGCACCGTAACTTCGGGAGAAGGTGCGCCGGTGAGGGTGAAGCATTTACTGCGTAAGCCCATGCCGGTCGAAGATACCAGGCCGCTGCGACTGTTTATTAAAAACACAGCACTCTGCAAACACGAAAGTGGACGTATAGGGTGTGACGCCTGCCCGGTGCCGGAAGGTTAATTGATGGGGTTAGCTAACGCGAAGCTCTTGATCGAAGCCCCGGTAAACGGCGGCCGTAACTATAACGGTCCTAAGGTAGCGAAATTCCTTGTCGGGTAAGTTCCGACCTGCACGAATGGCGTAACGATGGCGGCGCTGTCTCCACCCGAGACTCAGTGAAATTGAAATCGCTGTGAAGATGCAGTGTATCCGCGGCTAGACGGAAAGACCCCGTGAACCTTTACTATAGCTTTGCACTGGACTTTGAATTTGCTTGTGTAGGATAGGTGGGAGGCTTTGAAGCGTGGACGCCAGTTCGCGTGGAGCCAACCTTGAAATACCACCCTGGCAACTTTGAGGTTCTAACTCAGGTCCGTTATCCGGATCGAGGACAGTGTATGGTGGGTAGTTTGACTGGGGCGGTCTCCTCCTAAAGAGTAACGGAGGAGTACGAAGGTGCGCTCAGACCGGTCGGAAATCGGTCGTAGAGTATAAAGGCAAAAGCGCGCTTGACTGCGAGACAGACACGTCGAGCAGGTACGAAAGTAGGTCTTAGTGATCCGGTGGTTCTGTATGGAAGGGCCATCGCTCAACGGATAAAAGGTACTCCGGGGATAACAGGCTGATACCGCCCAAGAGTTCATATCGACGGCGGTGTTTGGCACCTCGATGTCGGCTCATCACATCCTGGGGCTGAAGCCGGTCCCAAGGGTATGGCTGTTCGCCATTTAAAGTGGTACGCGAGCTGGGTTTAGAACGTCGTGAGACAGTTCGGTCCCTATCTGCCGTGGACGTTTGAGATTTGAGAGGGGCTGCTCCTAGTACGAGAGGACCGGAGTGGACGAACCTCTGGTGTTCCGGTTGTCACGCCAGTGGCATTGCCGGGTAGCTATGTTCGGAATAGATAACCGCTGAAAGCATCTAAGCGGGAAACTAGCCTCAAGATGAGATCTCACTGGGACCTTGAGTCCCCTGAAGGGCCGTCGAAGACTACGACGTTGATAGGTTGGGTGTGTAAGCGCTGTGAGGCGTTGAGCTAACCAATACTAATTGCCCGTGAGGCTTGACCATATAACACCCAAGCAATTTGA
>NZ_JBNQGB010000014.1:0-14106 GCF_050321825.1 Gordonia sp. IEGM753 | reverse complement strand
TGCGTAACTCATTGTTTACCAAGGAGTTTTCCGTTTCGACTGCGCCGGAAGTGGGGCGAATTATAGACGTCCAGGATTTCCCGTCAACACCTAATTACGTTTATCTATCACAGCGCTCAAAAACGCTGCTTATATATAGACGCGACCACAATCAATGCGCAGTATATTGCCCATATACACCAGAAACACTCTCGTTTCCTGCCTTGGACGATGCCACGCAATGAATGACCAGCCCCGCAACCTTGCCTCGACTCTGTTCTCGGTAGGACTTCTAATAATAGCAATGGCATCAATCCAATCCGGAGCCTCCCTCGCCAAGAGCATGTTCCCTGTGGTTGGCGCGCAAGGGACCACCACTCTGCGACTGGTATTTGCCAGCGTGATCATGCTGCTCTTGCTTCGCCCATGGCGTGCGAAGCTCACGGCCAAATCGCTGCGCACCGTTATCGTTTACGGCATGGCGCTGGGCGGCATGAACTTCCTCTTCTATATGTCCCTGAACACAGTCCCTCTGGGTATCGCGGTGGCGCTGGAATTCACAGGTCCCCTGGCGGTAGCCATCTATGCATCACGTCGAGCCATCGATTTTTTATGGATCGCCCTGGCTATCGTCGGCCTGCTGCTATTGATACCGACAGGCGCAACCGCGGCCGGCATCGATTTGGTCGGTGCAGGTTATGCATTGGCCGCTGGGGTTTGCTGGGCGCTGTACATCCTTTTTGGGCAGAAAGCGGGCGCTGATAACGGCGTACAGACTGCCGCATTGGGGGTAATGATTGCCGCGCTGTTTGTAGCGCCTATAGGAATTTTCCACGCAGGCGCAGCGCTACTGACGCCGTCCTTGATACCCGTGGCCATTGGTGTTGCCGTTCTATCGACTGCCCTGCCCTACACACTGGAAATGATCGCCCTCACCCGATTGCCCGCCCGCACCTTCGGTACGCTGATGAGTATCGAGCCTGCTATCGGAGCACTATCAGGCCTGTTGTTTCTGAACGAATACTTATCACTGTCACAGTGGATGGCCATCCTGTGCATCATTCTGGCTTCCGTCGGTGCAACCTTGACGATGGGGAACAATGCCAAGCCCGCAGTCGCAGCTGATTGAAACAGGATTTGACCAAGGTCTGGTAATTGCCGCTCAATTAGGCCATGTTTATGCCCGCAATTCAGTGTCAGACATGGACTTTTCAAGACAGGGATATCAGAACGCTTCAGGCGAATGCGAACGCAGCCAGACCCGGGCACCAGATCCGGGGACGCTATAAGGACAGCAATGAAACGAATTTTGATACTGATCGCCGTACTTGCAGTTGCGGGCTGCGCGGCGACATCGAAGACCCAGATCAAGCATGGCAAGAGAGGGATGCACATCAACTGTTCCGGATTGTCGTCTTCCTGGGATCAGTGCTACACCAGCGCCGCCAACTCATGCGCGCCCAAGGGATACAAGGTTATCGCCAAGTCGGGGGACGCGGTGGAAGAACCAGGGGATTACCCGTTCGGCCTCAACCCTGCCGGTTATACGAGCCGGAGCATGATCGTTATCTGCAAATAGGTTGATGCCGCCCTGTCAGGCTTTTGTACCGGCGATCTGGCGGCCAATCTCTTCGTAACTGGAATTCAGCACCGCTCGCTGAATGTCCGGAGTGGCCAGCATACGGGCTACGACCAATGCACCCACGCATTGCGACAGAATGGCCCACGCCAGGCTGTCGCTCTCCAGTATCTGCGCCCAACTCTCCTGAAGTCGACAAATCCAGTGCTCTGCCTGCTGCCGAACCAACACGTGCGAACGAGCAATCTCGGCCCCCAACGCAGGTAATGCACAACCAGATTCCGGATGCTCGACATGCGCCATGCTCAAGTACTGCTTCAAGCAGCGTTGAAGCTTGTCGTGATCTCGGTCCGCCCCCAGTCGATTTAGACTCTGACAAAGTTCACGCTCAACAATTGAGGCGAACAATTCGTCCTTGGATGAAAAGTGGCTGTAGAAAGCCCCACCGCTCAATCCGATTGCTTTCATCAAACCGTCTACTCCAACCGTCGAAAATCCCGAGCGTTTGGCAGACACAGCGCTGCTTTCAAGCAGCTTCTCTTTTGTTTCCAGTTTGTGATTAGCCGAATAGCGCATCGCATTGCCTCCCCATTGTTCGCCTTGACGTCTGCAGAATCGTAGCATAACGTTCGTTTAGTTAACGACCGTTTAGCAAAGGGATCGATTCATGAATAACAAAAAAGTCGTACTCGTTGTGGGCGCGGGCGATGCCACGGGAGGTGCCATTGCGAAACGCTTTGCGCAGGAAGGATTTGTCGCGTGCGTGACCCGGCGTAGCCTGGACAAACTTCAACCTTTGGTAGACGCGATCACGGCCAGCGGAGGCGAAGCGCATGGTTTTGCTTGCGATGCGCGTAAAGAGGAGGACGTCGTTGCCTTGGTCGAGCAGATTGAAAGTCAAATCGGCCCTATCGACGCATTCGTCTTCAACATCGGCGCGAATGTGCCATGCAGTATTCTTGAAGAGACGGCCCGTAAATATTTCAAAATTTGGGAAATGGCCTGTTTCTCAGGGTTTCTCAACGCCCGGGAAGTTGCCAAACGCATGGCCACGCGTCAACGCGGCACCATTCTGTTTACCGGTGCCACCGCCGGTATGCGCGGTGCGGCGGGGTTTGCAGCGTTCGCCGGTGCCAAACACGGTATTCGTGCTTTGGCGCAGAGCATGGCCCGCGAGCTGGGGCCGATGAATATTCATGTCGCGCACATCATCGTCGACGGCGCCATCGATACCGATTTTATTCGCGATAACTTCCCTGAAAAGTACGCGACCAAAGATCAGGACGGCATTTTGAATCCAGAGCACATTGCCGAGAATTACTGGTACCTGCACAGCCAGCCTCGCGACGCCTGGACCTTCGAACTGGACCTGCGGCCCTGGAACGAACGCTGGTAAGCCTTCCAAACAATAAAAATTGAGCGTACCGATTATGAGTAAAACCGTAGAGTTCTTTTTCGACCTCGGCAGCCCTGCCACTTACCTGGCCTACACCCAGTTGCCCAAAATTTGCGAACAGACCAACAGCCAACTGATCTACATTCCCATATTGCTCGGCGGCGTGTTTAAAGCCACCGGCAATGCCTCGCCGGCAACCATACCCGCCAAGGGCCGGTACATGTTTGTGGACCTGGATCGCTACGCAAAACGTTACGGCGTGCCGCTTAAATTCAACCCGAACTTCCCGATCAATACCCTCATGCTCATGCGGGCCGTGACAGGCGTGCAACTGCGTCACCCCGAACGTTTTCAGGCATTCATCGATTGTTTGTTTCAAGGAATCTGGGTTGAGGGTCGCAACTTGGGTGACCCCGCGACAGTCGCGCAAATACTGACAAAAAACGGCTTCGACCCCGATCAAATACTGGCCCTGACCTCTGACGAGGACGTTAAAGCCACACTCAAGGACAACACCGAGAAAGCGGTACTACGCGGCGTATTCGGCGCACCGAGCATGTTTGTCGGCAACCAGTTGTTTTTTGGACAGGATCGATTGGACTTCGTCCTTGAAGCACTTGCCTGAACGGTGATCAAACGAGCCAGGCGCTGAAAACAGCGCCTGGACCGGTGTTAATCAGATAGCAGCGGTTCGAGTGTTCAGCCATTCAAGTGCCGCGCCATCAAGCAACGGACTCAAGCGCTCCCGCACCTCGGCGTGATAAGCGTTGAACCACTGTTTTTCGTCCTCAGTCAGCAACGATGGCGCAAGGCATCGCGTGTCGATCGGGCACAGGGTCAACGTTTCGAACGCCAGGAATTCACCGAACTCGCTCTTGCCCGCCTCGCGATTCAACACGAGGTTCTCGATCCGCACGCCCCAACGGCCAGGACGATAAGTACCCGGTTCGATGGAGGTGATCATGCCCGGCTGCATTGCAGTTTGCGGTGCTGCGGCAGCTTGATAGGCGATAACCTGCGGGCCTTCATGAACGTTCAGAAAGTAACCGACGCCGTGGCCAGTGCCGTGCCCGTAATCGACGCTCTCGGCCCAGATCGGCGCCCGGGCAATGGCATCCAGCAACGGTGACAAAATGCCCCTTGGGAATTGTGCGCGGGACAAGGCAATCACGCCTTTGAGCACTCGCGTGCAGTCACGTTTTTGCTCGTCGGTTGGCGTACCGACCGGCACCATCCGCGTAATATCGGTAGTGCCGCCCAGGTACTGGCCACCTGAATCGATCAACAACAGGCCATCACCTTCGATCACCGCGTGCGCTTCTTCAGTGGCGTGATAATGCGGCATCGCGCCATTGGCATTGAATGCGGCAATGGTGTTGAAACTCAACGAAACATAATCCGGACGACGGGTACGCGCTGCGGTCAGGTGTTCGTCGATGGTCAGTTCGGTAATGCGCTCTCGGCCCCACGCTGACTCCAGCCAGGCGAAGAACTCGCAAAGCGCCGCACCATCCTGCTCCATGGCCCGGCGAATGTGCTCGGCATCCGCCAGGCTTTTTTGCGATTTGGCTAACGTGGTCGGGTTCAGGCCTTCGATCAGTTTTACGCCGTCGCTCAAGTTACCCAGCAACCCGGCCGTGACCCGCGCCGGGTCGACTTGCAAAGTCGCGCCATTCGGCACTGCGCGTAACGCGGCCGCCACTTCACTGTAATCACGCAGCACGATGCCGTCGTTTTCCAGGACCGCGCGTAACGCGTCATTGACCTTGCTGAGTGCCACAAACAGCGTTGCCTGTTGCTGGCTGACCAACGCAAACGAGACGAACACCGGATTGAACGACACATCGCCGCCGCGCAGGTTGAACAACCAGGCAATGTCGTCAAGGGTGGCGATAAAGTGCCAGTCAGCCCCGCGCGCTTGCAAAACTTCACGCAACTGCGCGAGTTTTTCGACACGGCTGACCGTCGCCTGAGGCGGCAGATGCTGGTAGATCGGTTCATTGGGCAGTGTTGGGCGGTCTTTCCAGACGTCGCTCAGCAGATCGATATCGGTGCGCAGGCGCGCACCACGTTCCTCCAGTTTGCCGCCCAACGTACGCGCCGACGCCACCGCCATCACCGCGCCATCCACCGCAACGACGCCACCTTCAGGGGTTTGCTCGGCCAGCCAATCCAACGGTCCAGGCTGGCCGGGTTGCAACTTGACCAGTTCGATACCGCTGCCTGCGAGTTCCTTCGTCGCCTGCTCCCAATAACGGCTGTCAGCCCATACGCCAGCAAAGTCAGGCGTCACGATCAACGTGCCAACTGAGCCATGAAAACCCGAGAGCCATTGACGCCCCTGCCAATAACCCGGGAGATATTCAGACAAATGCGGGTCTGCCGACGGCACCAGCAGCGCATGAATGCCCTCCCGGCTCATCAGTTCGCGGGTTTGCGCCAGGCGTTGGGGAACCGATCCGTTGATCGAAGGCTGCGTACTCATCGTGTCTCCTGCTAACCACTTCATCATTATTGTTGAGCGCCGATCCGGGTCGGCGCTATTTCGGCCTACTGCCAGAATGCCGGAGCACTCGCGCATGCCGCTTTTATAAGCGTTATAGCCTGATCGATGTCCTGCTCGGTGGTGAATCGCCCGAGGCTCAAGCGAATGGTACGGCTGGCCGAACGAGCGTCGTGCCCTAGCGCCAACAGGACATGTGAGGGTGCGTTGCTGGCGGAATTGCAGGCCGAGGTCGCGGAAAAAGCAATCGAGTGGCTCAACGCCGCAGAATTGAACTCGCCTTCGCCAAACGTCAGGCTCAGCGTATGAGGAATGCGCTGCGTCGGGCTGCCGTTCAGGCGAACGCCGGGAATGCCTGACAATTGTTCGAGCAGGCGTTCACGCAGCCGCACTATCGTGGTTTTTTCCTCTTCGAAAGCAATCGCTGCCAACGCAAATGCCTCGCCCATGGCGACGATCTGATGGGTGGCCAAGGTGCCTGAACGCAAGCCGCCCTCGTGACCACCGCCATGAATCTGCGCCTGCAAGCGCTGCTGGGCGCGAGGCCCTACGTAAAGAGCACCAATACCCTTGGGACCGTAGATTTTGTGCGCCGAAAACGACATCAAGTCCACCGGGAGTCGGGCCAGATCAATGCTCACTTTCCCCGCGCCTTGCGCGGCATCAACGTGAAAAAGAGCATCACGGGCACGCACGGCTTCGCCGATGCCTTGTATGTCGTTGACGGTACCCAATTCGTTGTTGACCAGCATCAGCGACACCAGAAAGGTGTCTTCGCGCATCGCTTCACTGACCGCTTGCGGGGTGATCAAACCTTGCGCATCGGGCACCAGGTACGTCACAGCAATGCCCGCATCCTGCAATTGTTTTGCAGTGTCGAGAATGGCTTTGTGTTCGATCAGGCTGGTGATGATGTGGCCGCCGGATATCCCCCGAGCCTGGGCCACTCCCTTGAGCGCGAGGTTATTGGATTCGGTGGCGCCGGAGGTCCAGACAATCTGTTCCGATTGCGCGCCGACCAGTCGGCCAACCTGCTCGCGGGCGCGCTCGACCGATTGCCGAGCCTGTTGGCCAAATGCATGGGAGCTGGACGCTGGATTGCCGAAGTTACCGCTAAAACCCAGACACTCGACCATGACCTTGATGACCCGCTCATCCACCGGCGTGGTGGCGGCGTAGTCGAAATACAGAGGACGTTTATTCATAAAAAGACTCGCAGAGCGTGTTCCGGGATCAGGAGGCTCGTCACTGAAACGTCAACAAACAGCCTCGTGAGCTGCGTCGACATTTCAGAACGTTAGAAATACCTGATCGGAGGCCGTTAAAGAAGAACAACTTCATCTAGAAGTGCGTAGGAACGCTCCTGAAGTCGAGCTTAACAGGCATCGGCCAACCGGTTGAAGCAATGCGTCAGCTAAAGCTATCGAGTAACAGCGGGTACAACGAAATCACCAGCAACGCGGCCATTCCCCAATTAAACACGCGTAACCAGCGACGATCCTTCAGCACGTTGCGCAGCAACGTACCGCAAGCCGCCCAGACGCTTACGCTCGGCAAGTTGATCAGCGCGAAGACCGCCGCAATCACGATCACGTTAGTGAAATAGCCCTGCAGGGGCGTGTAGGTACTGATCGCACCGATGGCCATGATCCAGGCCTTGGGATTGACCCACTGAAACGCCGCAGCGCCGAGAAAACTGATCGGTTTGCTCTCACCTCTATCACTGTCTGAAACGGGCCCCGAGTGGGCGATTTTCCATGCCAGATACAGCAAATACGCCGCGCCAACGTAACGCAGAAGGGTGTAGAGCAAGGGATAGGTTTGAAACACAGCCCCCAGTCCAAAACCTACGGCCACGACCAATACGAAGAAGCCACACGTGATGCCAAGCATGTGCGCAATGGTGCGGTTAAAGCCGAAGTTCACCCCAGAAGCCAGCAACATTGTGTTGTTAGGGCCGGGAGTGATCGAAGTCACGAGGGCAAACAGGGCGAACCCCAGCAGCAGATCAAACGAGAGTGTCATGGGTGGCAGTCCATCAGGTCATTCAAGTAACGACCCTATCGCACACCTTCAGCGAAACCCACGGACAGTTGGGCAAAACTTCGAGCAGTACAGTCTTAGCTGGGGCGACCGTGCAGTTGCACAGCACGTTCAGCGTTCATTTCGCCTTGGCGGTCGAACCGGAACGATTTCTGAGGCAGGCCGAGCAATTCGGCTTTTTTTGCATGGTATTCGTCGAATGACAACCCGCGTCGGTTCAAATCTTCAAGTGCCAGTTCCTTGCTTTCTGCTGCAGTGTACGGCCGCAATTCCGGTGAAACGTGGCTCGCACAACCCGCGAGAACAGAGATTGAAAGCAGCAAGAAAATGGCGATTGAGGTTTTCATGACGAGGGTCCTGATGTCTATGTTCCAAGCAATGAACACAGGCTACTCGTGGACCCTGGCGGTTAAAAATCATCGCGCTCGATAGTCGCTATCGACCTTGGCACACCCGAGTCGTGCCAAGCCTTTATATTCCATAAGATTATATAAATATTTATTTACGGTCTTTTGAGGAATATAAAACTGCCTTTATAACGAGCTCAGTGTTTCACGCACTGTTGCCCGGACAACTGTTTGCCAGGCAACAGTCAATCAACAAACAGCTCGGCCAATCGAACAGTGTTCCTCGAGAGAGGCGCCGCAAGCCCCGCAATACCGGGCGCTGATGGGTTGGTACAGCTCTTGCTGAGTCCAGTGACTACTCACTGCTCGCAGAGCAACTGTTTAAAAAAAGGAACTGGTCATGTCGCGCCCATTGAAAGTAGTTGCCCTCTCCGGTGGCACCTGGCGTCCATCCCGAACGCTGGTGCTGACCCAAGCGTTGCTGGCCGAGCTATCCGGGCAATTGCCAATCGAGAGCAAGTTGATCGAACTCGGCGACATCGCCCGACCGTTGGGCGCCGCGTTGTCCCGTCAAGAACTGAGCGCCGACATCGAAGCTGAACTGCAAGCCATCGAAAACGCCGACCTGTTGATCGTCGCGGCACCGGTTTATCGCGGCTCCTATCCCGGGTTGCTCAAGCATTTGTTTGACCTGATCGACTTGAACGCACTGATCAATACGCCGGTACTGCTGGCCGCCACCGGTGGCAGCGAACGTCATGCACTGGTGCTCGATCACCAGCTAAGGCCGCTGTTCAGTTTCTTCCAGGCATTGACCCTGCCCATTGGCGTCTACGCCACTGAGGCCGATTTCTCCAATTACCAAATAACCAGTGAGCCGTTGAAGGCCCGCATTCGTCTTGCTGCAGAACGTGCCGCACCGTTGTTCGGCGCGCACCCCAACAATCTGCTGAAAATCGCGTAAGGATTTGTTCATGGATGTTTTCTGGTTTCTGCCGACCCACGGCGACGGCCATTACTTGGGCACCACTCAGGGCGCCCGCCCGGTCACCCTCAACTACTTGAAACAAGTAGCGCAAGCCGCAGACAGCCTGGGTTACCACGGCGTGCTGATTCCAACCGGTCGGTCCTGCGAAGATTCGTGGGTCATCGCATCGGCGCTGGTGCCGCTAACGGAGCGCTTGCGCTATCTGGTGGCGATTCGTCCGGGGATCATTTCGCCCACTGTGTCGGCGCGCATGGCGGCGACGCTGGATCGCTTGTCCGGTGGCCGATTGTTGATCAACGTGGTGACGGGCGGCGACCCGGATGAAAACCGTGGCGACGGCAGCTTCCTGGATCACAGCGAACGCTACGAAGTCACCGACGAATTCCTGAAAATCTGGCGCCGGGTGCTGCAGGGTGAATCGGTGGATTTCGAGGGCAAGCATTTACGCGTGCAGAACGCGAAGGCGCTGTATCCACCCGTTCAGAAGCCCTATCCGCCGCTGTATTTCGGCGGTTCATCGGATGCCGCGCATGATCTTGCTGCCGAACAGGTCGACGTTTACCTGACGTGGGGCGAGCCGCCAGCCGCGGTTGCCGAAAAACTGGCCGACGTTCGCAAGCGCGCCGCCGAAAAAGGACGCACGGTAAAGTTCGGAATTCGCCTGCACGTGATTGTCCGCGAAACCGCCGAAGAGGCATGGAAAGCGGCCGACAAACTCATCGAACACATCAGCGATGACACCATTGCTGCCGCGCAAACGTCTTTCTCGCGTTTTGATTCCGAAGGCCAGAGACGCATGGCGGCATTGCATGACGGGCGTCGCGACAACCTGGAAATTTCGCCCAACCTCTGGGCTGGCGTCGGGCTGGTACGTGGCGGGGCGGGCACTGCATTGGTGGGCGATCCACAACAAGTGGCCGCGCGAATCAAGGAGTACGCGGACCTGGGAATCGAGAGCTTCATATTTTCCGGTTACCCGCACCTCGAAGAGGCGTATCGCTTTGCAGAATTGGTGTTCCCGTTGTTGCCCGAGCCTTACGCAAGCCTCGCAGGGCGCGGTGTCACCAACCTGACTGGACCGTTCGGCGAAATGATCGCCAACGATGTGCTGCCGGCTAAAGCCACCGCCTGAACCACCCTGCCCTTGCACGAACACGCTTGCTCGCGATGAACGGTGACGTGTTTGTGCAGGGCAGTGCGCGGTGACGGTATCGCGAGCAAGTTCGGCTTCTACAAAAAGAAGGAATCCCCAGCGTGACTGCCAAGCCGCAAAACACCTTTTTATCCCCTTTGCAGACCGCCCGCCAATTGGCCGCCGAGTTTGCGTTGACCGCCGTCGAACGCGACGAACGTGGTGGCACGCCCAAGGCTGAACGTGACGCCTTACGACACAGCGGATTGTTGGCCCTGAGCATTCCCACCCAGTACGGCGGCCTCGGCGCCAGTTGGAGTGAAACCCTCGCGGTCGTGCGCGAATTCGCCAAGGTCGACAGTTCCATTGCGCATGTCTTCGGTTTTCATCACCTGATGCTCGCCACCGTGCGCCTGTTTGCCAAGCCAGAACAGTGGCAACCATGGTTTGAACAAACGGCGCGCAAGAACTGGTTTTGGGGAAACGCGCTAAACCCGCTGGACACCCGTACCGTCGTGAAAAACCTCGGTGGCTGGCGCGAGTTTTCCGGCAAGAAAAGCTTTTGCTCAGGCGCCAGCGATTCGCAAATGCTGATCGCCTCGGCGGTGGATGAAAGCGCCGGCGGTAAGCTGTTGATCGCGGCAATTCCCAGCGGACGAAGCGGCATCACGTTGCACAGTGACTGGAACAACATGGGCCAACGACAGACCGACAGCGGCAGCGCGACGTTCGAACGGGTCCGTGTCGAAGAGTCGGAATTGCTGCTGGACCCGGGCCCGTTGAGCACACCCTTCGCCTGCCTGCGGCCCTTGATCGCGCAGTTGACGTTCACTCACATGTTCCTCGGCATTGCCGAAGGCGCCTTCGAGGAGGCGCGCCAATACACGCTCACCGAAACCCGGCCATGGCACAAGTCGATTGTTCAGGACGTGCGCCAGGACCCGTATGTACTCGCCCATTACGGCGAGTTCTGGGTCGCGCTCGAAGGCGTTCGCCTGTTGGTCGAGCGTGCCGCCGGGTTGCTCGATAACGCCTGGGCCAAAGGCCCAAGCCTAAGCGCCGAAGAGCGTGCTCACCTTGCCACGGCTATCGCCACCGCGAAGGTTGCGGCCACGCGTAATGGCCTGGAACTGTGCAGCCGGCTCTTCGAAGTGACGGGAGCACGCTCGACTCACGCCTCACTGCGGCTCGATCGTCACTGGCGCAACCTGCGCACACAAACCCTGCACGACCCGCTGGATTACAAACTCCATGAACTGGGTGACTGGGCGCTGAATCAGTCCCCGCCGATTCCAACTTTCTACTCTTAGCCTTCCATTCATGGAGCCCACCATGCAACTGCTGACCTTACCGCCCTCGCCTGCCCTGGCCACATCGATCCGGGCCACCGCGCAAGTGTTCGAAGACCCTAAATCCCAGGCCTTGCTTGCGCATTTGCAACAGGTCGCGCCGAGTGAAGCCAGCGTTCTGATCATCGGCGAAACCGGCACCGGCAAAGAGCTGGTCGCCCGTCATATTCACAACCTCAGCGGACGGCGCAACCGGCCGTTCGTGGCGGTAAATTGCGGGGCGTTCTCCGAATCGTTGGTGGAAGCCGAGTTGTTCGGCCATGAGAAAGGTGCGTTCACCGGCGCCCTGAGCGCCAAGGCTGGCTGGTTTGAAGAGGCCGATGGCGGCACGTTGTTCCTCGACGAAATCGGCGATTTGCCCATGGCGATTCAGGTCAAGTTACTGCGCGTATTGCAGGAGCGTGAAGTCGTGCGATTGGGCTCACGCAAGAGCATTGCGATTGATGTACGAGTGTTGGCGGCGACCAACGTGCAACTGGAAAAAGCCATCAACGCCGGGCACTTCCGCGAAGATCTGTATTATCGCCTCGACGTTGTCAGCCTGGAGCTGAGCCCACTGCGCGATCGCCCCGGCGATATTCTGCCGCTGACACGGCACTTCGTCGAAGCCTACAGCCATCGTTTGGGTTACGGCAGTGTCACCATCAGTAAAGAAGCTGAACTGAAGCTGCGCAGCTACAGTTGGCCAGGCAATATTCGCGAACTGGAAAACGTGATTCACCACACCTTGCTGATTTGCCGCAACGGCGTGATCGAGCGCGATGACTTGCGTCTGTCTAACCTGCGCATCGAGCGTCAGGACGACCATCAGCCTGCGGTCGATGATTCAGCGCAAGCCCTGCTCGAACGAGCCTTTCAAAAACTATTCGAGGAACAGGCAGGCGCGTTGCACGAAAAAGTCGAAGACGCTTTGTTGCGTGCCGCTTATCGCTTCAGCCACTACAACCAGGTGCACACCGCTGCCCTACTGGGTTTGAGCCGCAACGTAACCCGCACGCGGCTGATCAAGATCGGCGAGCTGGCAGTGAACAAACGTCGTGCGACAGAAAACCTGCAAGGTGAACGCTTGATGCAGTTGTCGATTTAACCCACCAGATTGCAGTGCAGCGCATTGTCGTGGCTGCGCTCCAGGCTGTGCAGCACCTGAAACGAGCAGAAGGTCACGGTTTTCGCTTGATGGGCGCGAATCAGTTGCCAGAAGTCCTGCTCGCCGCTTTCAAAACTCTGGAACGCGGCTTCCCCCGCCTCTCGTGATTGCCATTGCAGGTAATTCAACACGCGCCGCCCATCGTCACTGGCCTGGATGCTTGCACTCAGGAAACCGCTGTAATCCTGGGCAAGCCGTTCGGTTTGCCGGGACAGCGCCGACACCAGCCCCGGTTGCTGATGGGGTTCGATTTCGAATTCGATTAATTGGGTAAAGCTGCGATTTTTCTCTGACGCTTGCATGGAAAGTCCCCACTGACGTGTAAGACGAATCTTGCGATCCGAAGACTTGCAGGGTAAAACCTCTAGTTAAGTCAAGGTCAAGTGGTAATTGTCAAAATGATCACCTCAAAGAATCTGCACAAAGAGCTCACCGTCGGCCAACTCGCCACCCGCAGTGGCGTAGCGGTTACGGCGTTGCATTTTTATGAGTCCAAGGGGCTGATCAAAAGCAATCGCAACCCAGGCAACCAGCGACGCTACCCACGGGAAGTGTTGCGACGAGTTGCGCTGATCAAAGTGGCTCAACGGCTGGGGATTCCGCTGGCAGAAATTGGTCAGGCGTTAACCAACCTGCCGAACAACCGGGCGCCCACAGCCGCGGACTGGCAGGTGTTGTCGGCCCAATGGAGCCGCGACCTGGATGAGCGGATCAATCAACTGACTGCGCTGCGCGACGAGCTCAATGGCTGTATCGGTTGCGGATGCCTGTCGATGGAGGCGTGTCCGTTGCGTAATTTTGGGGATGTGCTGGGGGAACATGGGTCGGGGGCACAGCTTCTGGCTACCGGCTCTGATCCCAAATAGCAGTGCGGCCTTCGCGGGCTAGCCACGCGCCCACCGGATCGCGCTGTTTTAGGACACTCGCTGCTGCTCGTCGGGCACTCGGCCGCAGAAAAGTGCCTGTCCTATATTTATAGGATGACAAATCGGCCCCTAGCACTCACCCAAACAACAAAAAAAGGAGAACCGTCATGAGCGTCAAACCAATTCCTGAGGGTTATCACAGCATCACGCCTTACTTGGGCATTCAAAAAGCGGCGCAAGCCATCGAGTTTTACAAAAAAGCCTTCGGCGCCATCGAAGTCATGCGCCTGTCGATGCCCGATGGCGGCATCGGTCACGCCGAGCTGCGAATCGGCGATTGCCCGATCATGCTCGGCACACCGTGCGATCAAGGGCCATTGAGCAACCCGGACCGTTCGCCTTCCGTAGGCCTGCACCTGTATGTGAATGATGTCGACGCATCGTTTAAACGGGCAATCGAGGCCGGGGGCGCCGTGGTGTCAGAGGTTAAGGATCAGTTTTATGGCGACCGCTCTGGAACGTTGAAAGATCCGTATGGGCATTTATGGTTTCTGGCCACGCGCAAGGAGGACCTGACCCAAGCGCAGATTGAGCAGCGGGCGAAGGAGATGTTTCAGCAAGGTTGAGATTGTGTATCGAATGACAAGGCCCAATCGCGAGCAGGCTCGCTCCCACAGGGGATCTCTGGCGCACACGGAATCTGTGGCTGGAACAGGACCCAATGTGGGAGTGAGCCTGCTCGCGATAGCGGTCTTACAGCGACGATGATGTTGACTG
>NZ_JBNQGB010000013.1:0-19046 GCF_050321825.1 Gordonia sp. IEGM753 | reverse complement strand
GGGGTGGGGGGTTTGGGTCCCCAACTGGGTTTTGGGGGGAATTTTTTTTTTGGGGGTTTTTTCCTTCAAACCCCCCATCACCGGCAAGCCAGGTTCGCGTACAGGGTCAGCGAATTTATTTGGGCCCGAGGATCTTCAACAGTTTGTCCGGCGACGGTGCGCCTTGCTGTTGTTGCAACTCGCCGTTTTCATCCATGTAGAAAATTGCCGGCGTTGCAGACAATTCCAGCTCTTCCATCAACTGCATGTTCGCTGCCAGCTTCGCTTGAATCGCCGGCGGTACCTCTTTCAAGGCCTTGAGCGGGCTGGCCTTGCCGGATTTTTCGTGTTCTTCAAGCGCTTTGCTCGGGTCTTTCGCGGCCAGCAGTGCCGCAGACTTACCCGGGCTGTCCTCACGAATGATGCCGACCATGATGTGCCGCAGTTGCACCTTGCCCGAGTTCACCCATGGCCGAGCTTGCTCCCAGAACATGTTGCAGTAAGGGCAGTTCGGATCGCTGAACAGGTAAACCACGCGCGGCGCGTCTTTCTTGCCGTCACCGATCCAGTTACTGGCCTCCATCTTGGCCCAGACTTCCTTGGACATCGGCGCATACACCAGTTTTTGCAGGGGCGCGGTACTCAGGTCGTTGCCATCGGCGTCGTACAGGTTGCCCAGAAGCACATGCTTGCCGTCCGGTGTCAGGTACAACGCGATGCCGCGGTTCTGGTATTGCGCTGCATAACCGCGCAAGCCATCCGGCGCGTCGAACTGGCCGACGATTTTCGCCCCTTTGGCTTCGATCTTCTTGATCGCATCGGGCAACTCTTCAGCCTGTACCGACGGCAGGTGCAGCAGAGCGGCGCCCAATGTCAGAGTCAGCAAGTGGCGGAGGCGAGGCATGGCAGTTTCCTTGAAGAGTTGGCCGGGTCGGCAGGTGAAGGGGTTTCGAAGTTTTCCAGGGCCCGAGTCAGGCTGGCTTCAGACAGTTCGCCCAGATGGCTGCCCAGCAGGCGGCCGTCGTTGCTGTAGAACAGCGTAGTTGGCAATGCCATCGAACCGACGGCCTGGCCCAAACGGCCACCACCATCGAACAACACATTGGACAGGCTCAAACCCTGGGTTTCCAGGAAGGTACTGACGCTTTGCATGCTCTCACCCTGATTGACGAACAGGAACGTCAGGTCGGGGCGATGTTGCTGGGCGTTTTCCAGCACCGGCATTTCCCGGCGGCACGGCGGGCACCAGGTTGCCCAAAGATTGATGACCAACGGGCCACCCTTGTAGTCAGTCAGTTGCACGGTTTCACCGGCGGCATTGCGCAAGGTGATGTCTGGCAGGCGTGTGCCTTGTTCATAAATGGTCAGGGAGAACGTCGCCAACAACCAGAACGCCAGGCCGCAGCCTACGCCGTAGCCCAATGGACGACGCAAGCCTGGGCGGCGCCAGCCGCGATACAACGCCGCAAGTAGCAGCACAATCACACCGGGCCAGGCTAGAAAACCGCCATCGCGCAGGTCGATGATCTGCCATGGATCGTTGCGATATTGGGCCCAATAGGCGATCACGAAGCTGACGCGAGCGGCCAGCATCCCCAGCAGAAACAGACCGAACAACGCCGACTCGGGATTCTCGCCACCACGTTTGGCCGCTCGCCAGCCGACGAAGGTCGCCAGCGCCAATGCACTGATCAGCAGCAAGTGATTAAGTGCAATGGCAAACGTGCCAAGCGTGAAAGTCAGCATTAGCGAGCGTCTCTGGTAAGGGTCCAGCGTTGCAGGAAGGTCTCGGCATCGACTTCGCCGGTGATGCGCTGGCTGCGACGCTCCTCGCCATCAGCGCCGATCCACAGCAGGCTGGGTGGGCCGGGTACTTTGTAGCGGCTGAGCAATTCGCGGCTGTCGGCATTGTCAGCGGTGACGTCGAGCCGTAGCAGGCGTACATCGCTGAGCGCTTCAATGACCCGGGTTTTGCCGAAAACCTGTTTCTCCATGATTTTGCACGACACGCACCAGTCGGCGTAATAGTCCAGCAGCACCCATTGGCCCTGAGCCTGGGCGGCATCCAGTTCGCGTTGCAACGCAGCGGGGTCCTTGATTGTGGTGAACGCGTCATGCCCTACCGGGTTTGCTGCGTTGCCCGAGTTCGTGGTGCTGTAAACCTGCAACGGCTTGAACAAATCTGTGCTGCCGCCCGCGGCACCGATGACCAACAAGCTGCCCCATACACCGAGCAACAACGCGCCGGCACCGAAGACTTGAGCGGTCCGCCCGAAACCGGCGGACTGACGCCAGGCACTGTAAGCGGCGATCAGCAGCAAGGCGCCGCACAAACCGAGCCACAGCGATTCATCCAGTACCGGCCGCAACATCAGCAACGCGGTGGCAAGGAACAGGAAGCCAAAAATGCCTTTGAGCAAGTTCATCCACGCACCGGGTTTGGGCAGGAAACGATTACCCACCGTCACCAGCAACAACAGCGGCACGCCCATGCCAATGCCCATGGCGAACAGAATCAGCCCGCCGTGCAGTGCGCTACCGCTTTGGGCAATGTAGAGCAGGGCGCCGGCCAATGGCGCCGTCATGCACGGGCCCACCAGCAAACCGGACAATGCGCCCAACACACCCGCACCGATAAGGCTGCCGCCACGCTGATTGCGCGACACATTTTCCAGGCGATCACGAACAGCTACCGGCAATTGCAGCTCGAAGAAGCCGAACATCGGCAACGCCAGCAGTACAAAAATGGCGGCGAAGCTGCCGAGCAACCATGGGTTTTGCAGCAGGGCCTGAAGGTTTGCACCCAGAAGCGCTGCCAGCACGCCAAGCGCTGCGTACACCAGCGCCATGCTCACCACGTAACTGGTGGCCAGCGCGAACCCGCGTTTAGGGTTTGCGCCACTGCCGACGATCAAACCGGCGAGAATCGGCAACATGGGCAAGGTGCAAGGGGTAAAGGCCAGCAGTAGGCCCAAGCCGAAGAACACCAGCAAGCTCCAGCCTAGAGCCCGCTGTTGCAGGTCGCTGGCCAAGGCTTGATCGGGGGCTTCACCGGCGGTCGAACTGGCCGCTTTACCGCCCAGATCAACGACCTGGGTTTGCGGCGGGTAGCACAGGCCGGCGTCGGCGCAGCCTTGAAAGCCAACCTTGATCTGGCCCGTTGCACCGGCCGGGATTTTCAGTTCCAGGCCTTGGCGATACACCTGCTGCTCACCGAAAAACTCATCGCTGTGTGCTTCGCCTTCAGGCAGTGCGGGTTTGTGCTCAGGCGCCAGACCATCGAATTTTAGGCGCTGTTGATACAGGTAATAGCCGTCGGCGATTTGCCAGTAAAGTTGCGTCTCACCGGTTTCAAGGCGTTCCGAGGTGAAGATAAACGCTTTGCCAACCGGAAGAAAATCGGGCTTGGTTTCAAACGGATTGATCCCGGCCTGGGCTAAACCCGAGATCAAGAGAGCAAATAATAAAAACAGTCGACGCATGGGTGAGCCTTATCCCTGAGCAATTGCGGTGAACAGTGGCGGGTGGCGATTAACCGATCATTAACCGTGTCGGCCTTGTGGATACAGCACTTGCAGCATAATGTCCGCTTAATCGGCCAACGGCCTAATCAGCTTTTTTCTACGGGGCTTACCATGCATGTACTTGTCTGCGAAGACGACGAGCTGATCGCCAGCGGCATCGTTGCCGGGCTCACGGCTCAAGGTCTTACCGTGGAGCACGTCGCTACTGCGTCAGCGGCGCGGGCGATGCTCAAGGTTGCCGAGTTCGATGTGATGGTGCTCGACCTGGGACTTCCCGATGAGGATGGCCTGAAACTGTTGCAGCAATTACGCCACGGCGGTCTGGAAATTCCGGTGCTGATTCTAACCGCTCGCGACTCGGTGACCGACCGTGTCGACGGTCTACAGGCCGGAGCCGACGATTATTTGCTCAAGCCTTTTGATCTGCGCGAACTGGCGGCGCGTCTGCACACCTTATTGCGACGTGTGGCGGGGCGCAGTGTCAACCTGATCGAACACGGCGCGCTGACGTACGACCCGAGCAGCCGCGAAACGATGCTGGGCGGTCAGCCAGTCGACCTTTCCCGCCGCGAGCAGTCGCTGTTGCAAGCCTTGCTGCATAACCGCGGCCGAGTGCTGTCCACCGAGCAGTTGAAAGACAGCGTGTACGGTTTCAACGATGAGCTGGAAAGTAACGCCCTCAACGTACATATCCATCACCTGCGACGCAAACTCGGCAACGGTATCGTCGAGACGGTGCGCGGCCTGGGTTATCGCTTGGGGCCAGCAGATGGCGGCGGAGAAAATTCGAAGTGATGAGCCTGCGTTTGCGCCTGAGCCTGACACTTGGCGCCGCGTTTGCGCTGATCTGGGCCCTGGCAGCAGCCTGGATGCTCAGTGACCTGCGCAACCAGATGATGTTTTCTCTCGACCAGCGCCTGGTGGCTTCGGCGCGCATGGTCGCCGGCCTGATGGAACAATTGCCGGCGTTACCGACCAAGGGCGAGGGCACGCATTTCAGTGCCGAGCAACTGACCGTACCGGGCGGCATGGCGTGTCAGGTCAGTTCGTTGCGCGGCGAGATTCTTGCGCGCAGCCATACCGAACCGCAGCAAACCCTGGAAAACGAAAAACTGGGCTTCCACGATCAAATGATCGACGGTGCGCCATGGCGCAGCTTTACCTTGGCCCGGGGTGATTTACGCATCACCACCGCCGACCGGCAGATTGAACGCGAAGCGTTGAACATGTCGATTCTGCTGGCTGCGTCGGTGCCGGTCGGTGTGGCGTTGCTCGGTTGTCTGTGCCTGCTGTGGCTGGGGATCGGCCAGGGGCTCGCGCCGCTCAATCGCATGCGCGACGCGTTGATGCGCCGCAGCGCCGACTCCCTTGAACCTTTGCAGGTTCAGCCGCTGCCCAGCGAGTTGCAACCGTTGCTCGATACCCAGAATCAATTGTTCTTGCGTATCGGCAAAACCATCGAGCGCGAACGGCGCCTGACCGGTGACGCCGCCCACGAATTACGCAGCCCGCTGACGGCGATCAAGACGCACCTGCAAGTGGCGCGAATGACCGAGGGCGTAGCGCGAGACCAATCGTTGGCCAAGGCTGAAGAGGGGGCTGACCGTCTGCACCGAACGCTCGAACAATTGCTGTTGCTGGCACGCGTCGAGGGCAGCCTGTCATTCGATGACGGTGTGCAATGCAACGCTGAACAGGTGGCCAAACTGGCCATTCAGGACGCAGCCAACGGCGATCGTCAGCGGATCAAGCTGCAATTGCCCGCCAGGCTTTCCAGTGCATCGCTGCAAATGCCAGCCGTGTTATCGATTGCCGCGTTGCGCAATCTGTTGGATAACGCGCTGCGTCATACGCCAAGCGACGGCGCTGTGGAACTTAGACTGGAAACCAGCGACGATCGCGTGCGGTTTGTGGTGCGTGACCATGGACCGGGCATTGCCGAAGACGACTTGCAACACCTGACCCAACGCTTCTGGCGTAATGGCCAGAGCACTGGTTGCGGTTTGGGGCTGGCGATTGTTCAGGCGATTGTTCAGCGCTGCGGCTGCACACTGCACTTTGACAGCCGGCCCGACGGTTTGCGGGTGGAGTTGACCATGCCACTGCAACCGGTGTGACACATCCCATGTAACGTCTCGGCGTTAGTCACTCTTGCACCATTGGCGCTATCGTCCCCGGCAGCTTTTTCTCAATGGATTGAGGTGACAGCGCCATGAATACAGGCTTACACATTTGCCAGGCAACGCCGGCCGATGCCGGCATCATCAGCCGCATTATCGAACGCTCCATCCGCATCGGCTGTGCACTTGACCACCGCAACCACCCGAAAACCGTCGCGACCTGGACCCACAATAAAACCATCGAACACATCGTGCACTGGCTCGCCAACCCGCGTTTGTACCTAAATATCGCCTTGCTGCACGACAAACCGGTCGGCGTCGCGTTGGCGGAGATCAGCGGTAAAGTTGCGTTTTGTTATGTGCAGCCCGAATGGTTTCGGCGCGGTGCCGGTCAAGCGCTGGTGCGGGACCTTGAAAGCTGGTTGCTGCATCAGGGGTTGCGTCATGCACAGCTCAACAGCACTCGAACCAGCGAAGCGTTTTACCGCCGTCTGGGCTATCAACCCTGCGCTCAAACGTTCCAGATCGCGGGGTTGCGTGCCACTCCCATGCACAAAGCGTTGTTTGCTCCCTCGTAGAAAGCCGCTTCGGAGTTTAAATCCTGGGCCGCCGTAACTCACCGAGTTTTGTCCAGGGAACCCAATCTGAATCTGGCTTGCCGGCAATGAGGCTTTCAACATCGCCCACGCTGGCAAGCCAGGCTCCTGCAGTGGATTTGTGGTGACCATCCTGTGGGCGCTAGCGGCTAGCGGCTAGCGGTGAACGATGACGCGGTCTCAAACCCCGCTCAACCCCTTGATCAGCATTTTCACGTTCCCTTCCAGTTCCGCCACCGGGTCTGCGGCATCGGTGCTCAACACCAGCAATCGGCTGCCTGATTCAGTAATTGCCGCCTTCACTGCATCCGACGGTTGCCTGTGATGCAACACCACCGCCACGTCATTGTCCTTCAGCGTCGTACTCAACGCCTTCAGTTCTTGCGGGGTCCATGCGGCATCCGGCCGGTCATCGACGCCGACCAATTCCAGGTTAAGGCCGCCGATCAGATAGCCGAAGTGGTCGCTCAAACTCATCACGCTCAAGTTATCGACAGTCGCCAGTTGTGCTTCGCTGTCGGCACTGAGCTTGAGCAAGCGCTGTTTCAACGCCGCCAGATTGGCCTCGATTGCAGGTTTGGCTGCCGGTGCCAGACGCACCAGATCCGCCGCCATCACGTCCGCCATTCGCCCCATGTTATTGCTGGAGAACCACGGCTGGCTGTTCAAGCCATCAATCTTGTTGCCCGGTTGCACGGCGATGCCGGGCAGGGCGCCATCCACGGGCCGGGCGGCATCGACTTCGACAATACGAATGTTGCTGCGCCGCGAGATCGGGTACAGCGGGTCGTCCGCCCACAGCGAACGCAGTCCAATCACTGCATCGGCATCGCTTGCCAGTTTGGCCAGCGCCGGTGCGCCGCGCCCGGTGAAATAGGCGGTTTGACGACTGCCCGGCAAGTTGGCCGGCGCCGCGCGTTCAAGGCTGATATCGGTGCCTTTAAGCAGCACTTCGCCCAAGCCGTAAGTGATCGGCAACGAGGCCAGTACCCGCAGCGGCTTCGTGGTGTCCGCCGCAAAAGAGCTGTTGACCAGTGCACACAGGGCGAAGGCGAGAGTCAGTTGACGCATTTTGAAAGACATTTATCCGAGGTTCCCTTTCAGGCTTGGTACGACGCCACGAGCAATAGCGGCGAGAGCGAAGGCGATACCGGCCACCAGAATGATTGCGGCGCCGGATGGAATGGGCAGGTCGAACACAATCGGCGCGAGAATGCCGCACAGCGTGCTGACGGTTGCTATTGCCACCGAACACCAGAAAAAACCTTTCAGCGACTGGCTGAGCAACCGCGCCGCTGCTGCCGGAATCACCAGCAACGCGCCGACCAGAATGGCGCCGATGACTTTCACCGCTGCCACGGTGATCAGCGTCACCAGAATCACAAACAGGTAATCCAGGGTTTTCACCGCCACCCCGCGCACTGCCGCCAGTTGTGGGTTGAAACTGGCGAGCATGATGCGGTTGTACAACGGCAGGGCCAACGCCATGACCAACGAGCCAACGATGGCCAACACCAGCAGATCATTGCCGTTGACCGTCAGTACCGAACCGAACAGCACGTTTTCGAGGATGTGCACGTTGATCTTGCCGGCCAGAATCAGCAACAGGCTGGCGCCGAGTGCCAGTGACACCGAGAGGAAAACCCCGATCAATGTGTCCGGCGCCAACCCTGTGCGATTGCGCAGGTAGTTGAGCAAGATCCCGAACAGCAGGCAGTAGCCGAACAAGCTGCCGTAAGGCCCGGTGTACGGCTCGCCAAGCAGAATGCCGACTGCTACGCCGGTTAACGCCGCATGCCCCACCGCTTCGGAGAAAAACGCAAAGCGTTTCACCACCACCAACGTGCCCAACCCGCCCAGCACCGGACCGATCAACAACCCGGCGAGCAACGCATTCACCACAAACCCATACGCCAGTGCTTCAGGCAGATAACCTGAAGACGCCCAGCCCTGAACCATCAACCGAAAGGCTTCGTAACTCATCAGGCAGCGCTCCGTGGATGGGTGGAAAACAGCGTCAGCAAGCGTTCTGGGGTCAGCGCCTGTTTCGGCGTGGCATCGAACAGCACCCGGCGATTGAGCCCGGTGACGCGATCGGCCAAGCGCCCGACCGCTTCCAGGTCATGCTCGATCCACAGCACGGTAATGCCCCGTTGGCGCCAGTCACCCAGCAATCGTTCGAACACCTGGATGCCGGCTTCATCGAGTGCCGACATCGGTTCATCGAGCACCAGCAATTGCGGTGCGGGGATCAATCCCTGAGCCAGCAACACGCGCTGGCGTTCACCACCAGACAATGCGCCCATGCGTCGCTTGCGCTTGTCCTGCATGCCGACACGCTCCAGTGCCTCACCAATCGCGGCGGCGTAATGCTTGCTCACGCCCAGGAATGCCGGACGCCGCTGGCACATGGCGGCCATGAAATCGTCGACGGTCATCGGCAGTCCGCGATCAAACTCCAAGGCCTGCGGTACGTAACCGATGGTTCCGGGTTCGCCGGGCCATTGCAGGCTCAAGCGGCCCTGATGCGGCATTTGCCCGAGCAGGGTTTTGATCAGCGAACTTTTGCCGCCGCCATTGGGGCCGACCAGCGCATGCACGCTGCCGGGTGAGACCTTGAAGCTGACTTGATCGAGGATCGTCGTGCGCCCGAGTGTCAGGCAGACGTCGGCGAATTCAAGTGTCGGACCTGCGCTTTGAAGAATCAGGGGTTCTTGAGCCGTCATGCGCCTGACTCCTGAATCGCCCGAACCACGGTATCGAGATTGCCGGTCATTTCCTTTTCGTATTTGTCGGCGGTGTATTCGCCGTAGGAAATGTGCGACAGCGGGTACAGCTTCACCGAAGATTCACGCTGGATGGTCTCGACGTAGGACGACGGGAAATCCATCTCCGAGAAGATTACCTTCACGTCCAGTTCACGCAGTTGATCGATGGTTTTTTTCAGTTGGCTGGGACTGGGTTCAATGCCGTGAGCAGGTTCGACCACGGCCGTCACTTCGAGGCCGAATTCGCGCAGCAAGTAGTCGTAGGCTGCATGCACGGTGGCCACTCGCAGTTCGGCATTCGGTGCCTCGGTCAATTTCGCCAACGCATCGGCGCGCATCTGCCGCAAGCGTTTACCGTAGGCGCGAGCGTTTTGGGTGTAGGTCTTGGCGTTGGCCGGATCGAGTTTACCGAGCTCACGGGCGATGTTGTTGACCTGGGCAATCGAGGCACTGATCGAGAGGAACGTGTGCGGGTTGACGACCTTGCCGGCACCGCGAGCGGCCACACCGGTGGCGGCCAGCAGCGGCACGTTTTCGTTGGCTTCGATGACCGTGATCTTCGGGGTTTCGCTGGCCGCAATCATGCGGTCGGCGAAGTCGTCATGACCCACGCCGTTGAGCACGATGACGTCCAGCCCGCTGATGCGTTTGATGTCTTCGGCGCGGGGTTCGTAGGCGTGCGGGTTGAAACCGGCCGGTATCAACGGCACCACATCGGCCTTGTCGCCGACGATGTTGGCCACATAGCTGTAATAAGGGTGAAGCGTGATGCCGATGCGCAAGCGCTTGGCGTCATCGGCATTCGCCAGTGAAGGCAGCAAGCAAGCGAACAGGCCGATCAGCATTAGCCGAAAATACGAACGTGAAAATGAAATAGGCATGGGAAAGCAGTCTTCTCTCGAATGGGAGCGAGGGTTCAGTGCCGGTGCTGGCGAGTCACGCCGGCATCGAATTGCGCGACGATCTGCTGCCAGCCGGCGCTTTCGAGTGCGGCGTCAGTGAGGTCGGTCGGCGCTGTGAGGGTGGCGGCGCGGTTGAGCCAGATGTTGGGAGCACCGTCGGCAGCGTTCAAACGCATCAGAAACGAGCCAACAGCGGCGGGCGTCTGGCTCTGGCCGAAATACGCCTCGGCGCCGATCAACTGCCAGGCATGGCCGCCGCGACTGACAGAGCTCGCGTCCTGTGCGAACGGTGCAAAACCTTCATCGGCCAGCGCTTCAGGCGTCGGCAGGGCTTGCTGTTCTTGTTGCAACAACTGGATTTCGTCCAGCGTCACCCGCAAGTCAGCGTAAATCCCTTGCTCGGACGCACTGAGGTCGCGACGGGCGTCCAGTTGATGGCTGCTGACATTGCTCACCGTCGGCGATTCATGGCGCCAGGCGACCACCGATCCGGCCACCGCCAGAATCATCAGGCACAGCAGCAACACATAAAGGGTTTCATGGCCGGCGCCTGCCGGGCGCACAACTTGCGTGGTTGGCGTACTCATGGCGCTTCGATGTCCGCCTGGTCGATTTCGACGACATGACCGGGACCGGCATCGAACAGCACGTAGAATTCGGCGCCGGGTTTCTTGAACGTCATCTTCGAATCGCTGCCGAGTTTGCCTGGCACGAGAATGGTTTCGTCATAGCCGATCACATCCAGGGTCACACCGGGTGCGCCGCTGCCGTCGGAGAAACCGCCGGTGCACTGTATGTGTTCGGCATCAATGGCTTTGCATTCACACATCGGGTTGTGGGCCAGGGCGCTGGTGCTCAAGCCTGCGCAAAGCACCAGGATGCAGGCATGAAGTGGGCGAAAGGTCTTGATCATGGTTTGCCACCTTGTTTATTCAGCCACGCAACAGTGGCGGGGGATGCCTGGCTCAGCGGGATCGAGGCCTGATGCATCGAGCCGTCCCAGCCTTCCATGGTTATCCACAGCTCGGCGTCACTTTTGGTTTTTTCAGGAACGGGCAGCATCGCGCCCATGCGGTACGGCGTGCCGAAGAAAATCACGCCGGCAGCCCGCAGGCTGCGCGGCTTGCCGATGCGCAAGTAGGTTGCCTTGACCTGTTCGCTGCAGCTGTCGCAGAGCGCCGCGTTGAAGCTCTTCATGTAACCGGCCGGGCCATCCAGCCTTGGGGCTTCATTGCGCAATTCGGCCAGGCGCAAGCGCCATGGCCCAACCTGAACTTCACCGACTTCGCGCTCACCCAAACCGGTATCACCGCGAAACAAGGCGGCGTCGGCAAAGTACTTGGGCATGAACCCAAGCGGCACCAGCAACAGCAAAACGTTGATGTGAAAACGCCATTTGAGCCAGAAACGGCTCAGGGCCGATCCGGTTTTTTGGGCGACGAACAGGCTCATTGGCTGACCTCCGTCGATTGGCGGCTGGTGGCGGTGGCCTTGCGCGCAACCTTGTTGCTGCGTTTAAGGGCATTGGCCGTGGCGAGCGCCGTACGTTTGGTCCAGATCAGCAAGCCGCTGAGCACCATCATGCTGAGGATCAGGCCGAAGAAGAACCAGATCAGCTTGATCCAGATCCCACCGAAATCGCCGGTGTGCAGCGGGCGCATGGACTCAGTCACAAACTCCAGGCCCGAGCGATCCGACAGCAGGCGCGTGGCGGCGATGTCACCGCTATACGGGTTGATATCGGCGGTCTGGAACATCAGCGGGTACCAACTACGTCCGCCCACCGACAGGTAGCTGTAGGCATTGGCGGGCATGCTGACAAAGCTTTCGTCGAGACCAGGGATGCGTTCGCGGGCTTCTCGAATTGCCTCGTCCAGGCTGATCATCGGTGCGGGAGAGCCGTCGGCGGTCAACGGCACGCTTTCACGCGGGACCACGGCAGCGACCGGCTCGGTGCTGATCGAAATCTGGTTATCGAACATGAACGCTTCAATCAGGAACCAGGTGCTCGTAATCGAAATAACCGCGATGAACCAGATCGACCAGATGCCACTGAGGCGGTGAAAGTCGCCCCAGAAAATCCGTGCGCCGTGATTAAAACGCAGCGTTGGGCGGAAAAAGCCTTTCCAGAAGCGTTTGTAAACCACGAGGCCAGTCACCAGTGAAGCCAGCAATGGCAAGCTCAGGAACGACACCAGGTACCAGCCCCAGCTGTAACCATTGGTGAACGGCACCAGCCACCAGCCATGCAACGCACGGGTGAATGCCTGGAAGTTGAACTGTGGGGCCGTTCCCTGAATGGCACCGGTGTAAGGGTTGACGTACATCGTTACCGAACGGCCATCGGGGTAGCTGGCCCTCACGTCGAGGGCAAAGTGCGACTCATCGGGCCGGCTGATGCTCTCGATCAGCGTGTCGGGTTCGGCCTTTTTCATGGCGGCGACGATTTGGTCGTAGCTCAGCCTTTGCGCGTCATCCGAGGGTTGGCTGGCGCGCATTTGCGGGTTTGCCAGCCAGACGATTTCTTGACTGACCACCGCCAGCGTGCCGGTTACACAGACGATCAACACAAAAAACCAGATCGGCAATGCCAGCCAGCTGTGGACCAGAAACCAGAGTTTTGAACGGGATTTCTTCGACATGATTAGAGTCTTGTATCGATGAGAGGGCCTCTGCTGCGGGCTTCCCAGCGTTGGGTCCATTAAAAGTGCGGCCATAGCTTTTGCGTGCGTTAGCCGACTGCATCTATATAAGACGAATGAGAATCAAGAATCCCGAACCTGCATATGAAAGCAAATGTTTCACTTTCGGGTGAGCCGCGGCCGATTCAACACGAACCATGTTCCCAGGAATCACTTTCAGGCCATTGATGGCGACAGCGGACTGCCTAAGATGGGATTCAGACGCCTGCAAACCCGCGAGCCTGAGCGAATATTCCATGACCCCAGCAAGAACCCTTTACGACAAGCACATCGATTCCCACACGGTGTGTCGCCTCGATGATCAGGGCCACGTGTTGTTGTACATCGATCGTCAAGTCATCAACGAATACACCAGCCCCCAGGCCTTCAGCGGCTTACGTGAAGCCGGGCGCGAAGTCTGGCGTGCGGAAACCGCGTTGGCGGTGGTTGATCATGTCAACCCGACGGCACCCAATCGTGTGGCCGCCATGCCCGACGCCGGTGGTGCGAGGCAGGTGTCGTACCTGGCGGAAAACTGCCGCGATTTCGGCATTGAATTGCTGGACATCCTCGACAAACGCCAAGGCATCGAACACGTGATTGCGCCGGAGCAGGGCTTCATCCTGCCAGGCATGGTGATTGCTGCCGGCGACAGTCACACCACGACTTACGGCGCGCTCGGCGCTTTTGGTTTCGGCATCGGTACTTCGGAAATCGAGCACCTGCTGGCCTCTCAGACGCTGGTGTACAAACGTTTGAAAAGCATGCGGGTGACGGTTGACGGTGAGCTGGCGCCGGGGCTGACGTCGAAAGACGTGATCATGGCCCTGATTGGCCAGATCGGTGCCTCAGGCGCCACGGGCTATGCCATCGAGTTTTGTGGTTCGACCATCGATGCGCTGAGCGTCGAGGCGCGGATGACCATCTGCAACATGGCCGTCGAAGCCGGGGCGCGCGGCGCGTTCATGGCTCCGGACGAAAAAGTCTTCGCTTACCTCAAGCACAAACCGCGCGCGCCAAAAGGTGTGTTATGGGAGTGCGCTGTGGAAAAGTGGCGCGGACTGCACAGCGACGCCGATGCCCAATTCGACCGTGAGGTCGTGCTCGACGCCAGCACCCTGGAACCGATGGTGACCTGGGGCACCAGCCCGGATCAGGCATCGCCAATCGGCGCCTGCGTGCCCGATCCATTGGACGTCAGCGACTTGATACTGCGCCAGGACATGCGTCGTGCCTTGAACTACATGGGACTGGAGGCGGGCACGCCCCTGAACGAGATCACCATCAGCCATGCCTTTATTGGCTCCTGCACCAATGCCCGCATCGAAGACCTGCGCGATGCGGCCAGCGTGGTGCGCGGCAAACACGTTGCCGGGCATGTACGGGCGATGATTGTGCCGGGTTCCACCGAGGTACGGGATCAGGCAGAGGCCGAAGGGCTGGCGGCTATTTTTATCGAGGCCGGTTTCGAGTGGCGCCAGTCTGGCTGTTCGATGTGCCTGGCAATGAATGATGACGTGCTGGCGCCCGGCGACCGTTGCGCGTCCAGCACCAACCGTAACTTTGAAGGCCGCCAGGGCGCGGGTGCGCGCACACATTTGATGAGCCCGGCGATGGTGGCGGCCGCCGCGATCACCGGCCGGCTGACCGACATCCGTCATTTTGGAGACCGCGCATGAGCCTGCAACCGTTCACCCAAGTCACCGGCAAGGCAGCGCCGATTCTCGCCGCCAACATCGACACCGACGTGATCATGCCCAAGCAGTTTTTGAAAGGTATCGATCGCTCAGGATTGGATCGCGGTGTGTTTTTTGACCTGCGGTTTTTGGCCGATGGTTCGTTGAACCCCGACTTCGTGCTGAATCAACCGGCGTGGCAAGGCGCAAGTTTTATGGTGGTGGGGCCGAATTTCGGGTGCGGATCGAGCCGCGAACACGCGGTGTGGGGCCTTAAGCAAGTGGGTATCCGCGCCTTGATCGGCAGCAGTTTTGCCGGCATTTTCTATGACAACTGCCAGCGTAACGGGGTGCTGCTGATCACTCTGGAAGAAGCGGTGCTGCAGCGGCTGGGGAAAGTAGTCGCTCAGCCGGACAGTGCGCAGATCAGCATTGACCTGCAGGCACAGACGATTGGTTTGCGCGGCGGTGATGTCATCCCGTTCGACATTGACACCTTGCGTAAAACCGCATTGTTACTGGGCCTGGATGCCATCGGCAGTACGCTCGCGCGCAGCGAACAGATCAAGGCTTTCGAGCGCGAACACCTCGCCGCAAACCCCTGGTTAAGCTGAAACCCATGCCCCTGTGGGAGCGAGCCTGCTCGCGATGGCGGTGGTTCAGTCGCCATCAATGTTGAAGGCTGATCCGCTATCGCGAACAGACTCGCGCCCACAGGGATGTGGCTCATTTCATCGTGCTGGCTACACCGACAACCCTTTGAAATGCTCCTGCAAAAACTCCACACACGCCCGCAGCTTTCCGGAGTACGCCAGGCGTGTCGGGTATACCGCCCAGACATTGGCGCTCTGGGTGTAGTCGGGTAGCAATTGCACCAGCCGTCCTTGTTCCAGCAACGGTTTCACATCCCACAACGACCGCAACAAAACCCCGCGCCCGTCCAGAGCCCACTGCAACACAATCTCGCCGCTGTTTGATGATAACGGCCCTCTGACTCGCACGCTTTCCTGAACACCGTCATGTTCCAGGTTCCAGATGCCGAACGCGTTGTCGCGCTCCTTTAACACCAGGCAATCGTGCTGCTCAAGGTCGCTTAACGACTGCGGCGTGCCCAGGCGTTGCAGGTACGCCGGCGCAGCGCACAGCACACGGCGATTACTGACCAGGCGCCGGCCGATGTGTTGGCCGGGAATGTCGTCGCCCACACGAATTTCCAGGTCGAAGCCCTCGCTGACGATGTCTACCACACGGTCGAACAGGTCGAGACGAATTTCCAGGTCCGGGTAGCGCTCAGCCAACAACGACAAGGCCGGCGCCACATGATTACGGCCAAAGCCAAAACTGCTGCACAAATGCAGGCGCCCGCGAGGGCTGTCGTGGGCGTCGGATAATTCGTCATGCAGTTGCTGGAAGTCTTCAAGAATTCGCACAGCCCAGCGTTGCACCCGCTCGCCATCTTCGGTCAAGGCGATACGCCGACTGGTGCGGTGCAGCAAGCGAGTGCCGAGTGTGGTTTCGAGAATCTGGATGCGTTTGCTGACGTAGGCGGGCGACAAACCAAGCTCATCCGCCGCTGCGGCAAACCCGCTTTTGCGGATGACGGTGAGCAGTACGCGCAGGTCTTCGGGTAGAGGCACGGTGTCTTTCTTGGTGGTCATGACAGAACGGGCACTGGCGGCATGAGCCGCCAGCATAGCATCGCCGTTTTACTGGCTGGAGTGTTCGGCGGACAGCTTTGCAGCCGCTGCCGCCGCGCGTGCATGACGACCGCGCTTGAGCTCAATCGGTGCCATTTTGCTGCGGTCCAGTTCACCTTCCCAGGCGGCGACAACCAAGGCTGCGACGGCGTTGCCGATAATGTTGGTGAGCGAGCGGCACTCGGCCATGAAGCGGTCGACGCCAAGGATCAATACCATCGCCGCCACGGGGACCGTCGGCACCACCGCAAGGCTCGCGGCCAGCGCCACAAAACCTGCACCAACGACTGCGCCAGCACCTTTGGAGGTGAGCATGGCCACCGCTAGCAAGGTCAATTGCTGTTCCAGGGTCAAGTCGATGTTGGTGGCTTGGGCCAGAAACAACACCGCCAGGGTCATGTAGATATTGGTGCCGTCCAGATTGAAGGTGTAGCCGGTCGGGACCACGATGCCGACCACACCTTTTGAAGCACCCAGGCTTTCAAGTTTCTGGATCAATTGTGGCAGCGCCGATTCTGATGAGCTGGTGCCCAGCACGATCAGCAGTTCAGCCTTGATGTAGGCCAGTAACTTGAAAATGCTGAACCCGGCGTAACGGGCGATACTGCCCAGCACGCAGGCCACGAAAATGAATGCGGTCAGGTAGAACGTGCCGACCAGTTTCAACAGCGGCAGCAGCGAACCGAGGCCGTACTTGCCGATGGTGAACGCAATGGCGCCAAACGCGCCGATCGGTGCCACGCGGCTGATGATGCCGACGATGCGGAAAAACACTTCGCTGGCCTGATTGATAAGGCTCACCAGCGGCCGGCCCTTTTCACCGACCAACACCAGCGCAATCCCGAACAACACCGAAACGAACAGTACCGGGAGGATTTCGCCTTGGGAGAACGCTTCGAAAAAAGTCGTCGGGATCACGTGCATCAGGAATCCGGTCACGCCTTCGCCGCGTTGTGCCTGGCCGACAAACCCGGCAATTGCTGAGGTGTCCAGGGTTTTTACATCGATGTTGAAACCCGCACCCGGGTGCAGCGCGTGCGCCGCCAGCAACCCGATCAATAGCGCAATGCTGGAGACGATTTCGAAATACAGCAGCGCTTTGCCGCCCACGCGGCCGACCTGTTTCACGTCGTGCATGCTGGTGATGCCTGAGACCACCGTGCAAAAGATAATCGGCCCGATGATCATCTTGATCAGTTTGATAAAGCCGTCGCCCAACGGCTTGAGGTCGATGCCGGTCTGTGGCCAGAAATGACCGATCGCAATGCCCAGGGCAATGGCGATCAGCACCTGTACGTAGAGGGTTCCCAGCAGTTTTCTGATTGTCATTTTTATTATCTCGAGACGGTTTTTGGGCACGACGATCCCGCGCAGGCCAGTGACAGCCTGCGGTGGAAGGTGGGTTCAGGTCAGGGGTGAACGAGGGTCAGCGCAGAAAGCCCAACGCTTCGGCGAGCAGCAGCTCAGGTGCTTCTTCTGCGATGTAGTGGCCGGCGGGCAACGCTTTGCCGCGCACATTGGTGGCGACTTTTTGCCATTCCTTGAGCGGCTCGAAACAGCGCCCAACGGTGCCTTCAGCGCCCCACAAAACCAGTAATGGCAGCTTCAGATGATGACCGACATCGACGTCGTGGCGATCATGCTCCAGATCGATGCTGGCGCTGGCGCGATAATCTTCACAGATGCCGCGCGCTGTACCTGGCAATTTCAGGCAGCGCACGTACTCGGCAAACGCCTCGGGGGTGAACGGCTTGAGCCCTGCGCTACGACTGCCCATTACGCTGCGCAGATAGGATTCAGGGTCTGCTTCGAGCAACGTTTCCGGGAGTGGCGCCGGGCGAATCAGAAAGAACCAGTGCCAATAGGCGCGGGCGAAAGCTTCATTGGTTTGCGCGTACATCGCGAGCGTTGGCGCGATGTCGAGCAACACCATGCGTTGCACCGCATCCGGATGGTCGAGTGCCAGGCGATGGGCGACGCGAGCGCCACGGTCGTGGGCCAGCACCGAGAACTGCGCAAAGCCCAGTGACTTCATCAGCTCGACGCCGTCCCTGGCCATTTCGCGTTTCGAGTAATGGGTATGGTTGTCGCTGGCCGGCGGCTTGCCACTGTCGCCGTAGCCGCGCAGGTCGGCCGCGACCACGGTGAAGTGCCGGGCCAGTTGTTCCGCCACTTTGTGCCAGATGACGTGGGTTTGCGGGTGGCCATGCAGCAACAGCAAGCCCGGCCCGCTGCCGCCGATGCGGTAGGCAATGTCCACGCCGTTGACGTGACGCTGGTCTTTGAGGAATCCGGCGAACATGAGATGACTCCTTGTTGTAGTTGCCTGCATCCTGAAATTGTCGGCGCATAAGGGCAAGGCGCAAAGCGTGGTGCGCTTGTTCATGAAGTGTGTTCAAGCACGTGGTGCGCTTGTTCATGATGTGTGTTCAAGCACGTGGTGCACTTGTTCATGATGTGTGTTCAAGCAGAGGTGTGGGGTGTGGGATGACCTCTTCGCGAGCAAGCCCGCTCCCACATTGGGGCCTGTTCCAGCCACAGATTCCGTGTGCGCCAGAGATCCCCTGTGGGAGCGAGCCTGCTCGCGATGGCGTTGGACCAGTCAACATCATCGTCGCTGTAAGACCGCTATCGTGAGCAGGCTCACTCCCACATTGGGGCCTGTTCCAGTCACAGATTCCGTGTGCGCCAGGGATCTCCTGTGGGAGCGAGCCTGCTCGCGATGGCGATGGACCAGTCAACATCACTTTTGCTGAAAGACCGCTATCGCGAGCAGGCTCACTCCCACATTGGGGCCTGTTCCAGCCACAGATTCCGTGTGCGCCAGAGATCTCCTGTGGGAGCGAGCCTGCTCGCGATGGCGTTAACTCAGTCAACATTATCGTCGCTGTAAGACCGCTATCGCGAGCAGGCTCACTCCCACAATGGGGCCTGCTCCAGCCACAAATTCCGTGTGCGCCAGAGATCCCCTGTGGGAGCGAGCCTGCTCGCGATGGCGTTGGACCAGTCAACATCATCGTCGCTGTAAGACCGCTATCGCGAGCAGGCTCACTCCCACATTGGGTCCTGTTCCAGCCACAGATTCCGTGTGCGCCAGAGATCC
>NZ_JBNQGB010000012.1:0-25792 GCF_050321825.1 Gordonia sp. IEGM753 | reverse complement strand
TGTGGGGTTTCCCCATGTGAGAGTAGGTCATCGTCAAGATTAAATTCCGAAACCCCAATTGCGAAAGCAGTTGGGGTTTTGTTTTGCCCGCAGGAAAGTTCTTACTCCCCCATTGGACAGCTCCGGCTGTCACATTCTCTCGACAATGCTAAGGTTCGGCCCTAGCTTTTGTATTCTTCCAAGGAAGTCTTTATGCCGGATGCCACGTCCCTCAATGCTGCGTTTATGGTGGTTCAAAGCAACAGTTTGAATGAACTGCGCAGTTTGGTGATCAGCATCATGCGGCGTTACCCGCTGGCTCCTCTGGAAAATGAAATTGCGTTGGTGCAGAGCAATGGCATCGCCCAATGGCTGAAGCTGGCGCTGGCTGAAGACCCGGAAGATGATGATCTGGGAGGCTGTGGAATTGCTGCCGCCATTGATGTGCAATTGCCAGGTAGTTTCATGTGGCAGCTCTATCGCATGGTTCTGGGGCGTGACGAAATCCCGGTCAAATCACTGCTCGATAAAGCCCCCCTGACATGGCGCCTTATGCGCCTGCTACCGCAGTTGATCAACCAGCCTCATTTCGAACCTTTGCAACGCTTCCTGACCAACGACACCGATTTGCGTAAGCGCTATCAGTTGGCCGAGCGGCTGGCGGACTTGTTCGACCAATACCAGGTTTACCGTGCTGACTGGCTTGAAGACTGGGCAGAAGGTCGGCACCAGCTACGCAATGTAAGAGGCGAAGCTAAGCCGCTGACATCTGCCAATTGCTGGCAGGCAGAATTGTGGCGCGCGTTATTGTTGGATGTGGGTGAGCAAGGCATGGCGCAGAGCCGTGCCGGCGTTCATCAACGGTTCATCGAGCGCATCAATAATCTCGACGTCGCACCGAAAGGCTTGCCCTCCAGAGTGATCGTTTTCGGGATTTCTTCACTGCCTGCTCAAGCCTTGGAAGCCCTCGCTGGGCTTGCCCGTTTCAGCCAGGTGCTACTTTGCGTCCACAATCCCTGCCGTTACCACTGGGCAGACATCGTCGCCGATAAAGACCTGCTTCGGCATCAATACAAACGACAGGCGCGCAAGAGTGGCATGCCGGTCGTCCTAGATCCGCAAACCCTTCATCAACATGCCCATCCGCTCTTGGCTGCGTGGGGTAAGCAGGGGCGTGATTACATTAATCTGCTCGATAGCTATGACGATCCAAACAGCTATCGCGCAGCATTTCGCGATGGCCGCATCGACCTGTTCAGTGACAGCCAGCCGCAGAACATGCTCAATCAACTGCAGGACGATATCTTGGAGTTGCGCCCCCTGAATGAAACTCGCGAGCTGTGGCCAGCAGTCGATCCGCAGACAGACCAGTCGATCCGTTTTCACATTACCCACAGTGCCCAGCGCGAAGTTGAAGTCCTGCATGATCAGTTGCTCGCACGGTTCAGCGATAATCCAGCTTTGAAACCCCGCGACATCATTGTCATGGTCCCGGACATCGACAGCTACGCGCCGCACATTCGTGCAGTGTTCGGCCAGCTGGATCGCCACGACCCGCGTTTCATTCCATTTACTCTCGCAGACCAAGGCCAGCGTGGTCGCGATCCTTTGCTGATTGCCGTCGAGCATTTGCTAAAACTGCCCGACAGTCGTTTCCCGGTCAGTGAAATCCTCGATCTGCTGGACGTTCCTGCATTGCGTGCTCGATTCGGTGTTGAGGAGCGCGACTTGCCGACGTTGCACCGCTGGATTGAAGGTGCCGGAATACGCTGGGGCATCAATGCCGAGCAGCGTGCGGGCCTGGGTTTGCCCGAACAGCTGGAGCAAAACAGTTGGCGTTTTGGTTTGCGGCGCATGCTGCTCGGTTATGCGGTAGGTAGCGCCGGTGCTTGTGAGGGAATTGAGCCTTACGACGAAATCGGTGGCCTGGATGCCGCGCTCATAGGGCCTTTGGTAGCGCTACTGGATGCGCTGGAAGTTGCTCACCATGAATTGACTCAGCCTGCCTCACCCAAACAATGGGGGATCAGGTTGCAAGCGCTTGTGCAGTTGTTTTTCCTGGCCAGTAACGAGCATGACGATTACTTGCTGGCTCAACTCGAAGAGCTGCGTGAGACATGGCTGGAAACGTGCGAGTCAGTCGGGTTGCAGGATGAGTTGCCCTTAACCGTAGTCCGCGAAGCGTGGCTGGCAGGGCTGGATCAAGGTCGTTTGTCCCAACGCTTCCTGGCCGGCGCTGTGAACTTCTGCACCTTGATGCCGATGCGCGCCATTCCATTCAAACTGGTCTGCTTGCTGGGAATGAATGATGGCGATTACCCGCGGGCGCAACCGCCACTGGACTTCGACCTGATGGGCAGTGATTACCGTCCAGGCGATCGGTCTCGTCGTGAGGATGACCGCTATTTGCTGCTGGAAGCACTGCTTTCAGCAGGTGAGCAACTCTACGTCAGTTGGGTCGGCCGTAGCATTCGCGATAACAGTGAACGCCCCGCCTCGGTACTGATTGGCCAGTTACGAGACCATCTTGCCAGTGGATGGCGATTGCATGACGCTAATGAAAATCTATTGGAGGCGCTGACTCGCGAACATCCGCTGCAACCCTTCAGTGCCCGTTATTTTCATGAAGGCGATGATCTGTTCAGCTATGCCAGCGAGTGGCAGGTGATTCATCAAGCGACAGGGGGACTTGCCGATATCGAGGCGCTCGACGACTTTGTTCAGGAAGAACCGTTGAGCCTTGGTCAGCTACAGGATTTTCTGCGCAACCCGGTGCGGCATTTTTTCAGTCAGCGGTTGAAGGTGTTTTTCGAAGCAGCAGAAGTGCCGTTGGCTGATGAAGAGCCGTTTGTGCTCGACGCGCTGCAACGCTATAGCCTCAGCGATAGCCTGCTCGACGCCGCGCTGCGCCAACTGGATCAAACCGATCAGGCACTCGACGTCCAGGCCCGGCGCCTGCAAAACAGTGGACTGTTGCCCATGGCGGGTTTCGGTGAAAGTTTGCAGCGCGAGTTGATCGAACCATTGCCGGATCTATTGCAGCGTTATCAACAGCTCCTGGCATTGTGGCCATCGCCCCTCAGCAGCGCGCTGCCGGTAAATCTTGAGTTGCAAGGTTTGCGCCTGGAAGGCTGGCTCAGTGGCCTACACCAACGGGCGGACGGCGGCTTGTTGTCGGTCACCACGATTCCCAACAGCATCGGTTCGATCAAGTCTCGCAAGTGGCACCGCATGACGCGTCCTTGGGTCAATCATCTGGTGGCGTGTGCCAGCGGAATGGCGATGACCACCGCGTTGGTTGCCAGCGACGACAGCCTGTTACTGGCGCCGATGGAGGAAGCCGTCGCGTTGCGGATCCTGGGTGATCTGTTGATGGCGTGGAAGACAGGCATGCGCCAACCGTTGCCCATCGCGGTAAAAACAGCCTTTGCCTGGCTCGGTCAAACAGACGCGATCAAGGCTGACATCGCGGCCCGAAAAGCCTACGAGGGTGACGGTGTGACCACCGATGGAGAGCGACGCGAAAGTGCGGCGCTGGCACGACAGTTCGCCGATTACGACGCTTTGATTGCCGACGAGAACTTCCCTGGTTGGTGTGACGCGTTGTACCGGCCACTGCTTGAGGCTCCCTGGCGTTCACTGAACAGCGAGGAGGCGCGCTCATGACCTCTCAAACACCGTTGGCCCTGGCATTTCCGCTGCGTGGCAGCCAACTGATCGAAGCCAGTGCCGGGACTGGCAAGACCTTCACTATTTCCGCACTTTATTTGCGGCTGGTTTTGGGACACGGCGTTGAGTCGAATGGATTTGGGCGCGACCTCCTGCCGCCGCAAATTCTGGTAGTGACATTTACCGATGCCGCGACCAAAGAGCTGCGAGAACGAATCCGTACGCGTCTCGCCGAGGCTGCGCGGTTTTTCCGTGATGAAACCCCGGCCCCCGACAGCCTGATTGCCGAACTGCGCGAGCAGTACCCCGAAGCGCAGTGGTCGGGTTGCGCAAACCGTCTGGACATCGCTGCGCAATGGATGGATGAAGCGGCCGTCTCGACCATTCACAGTTGGTGTCAGCGCATGTTGCGCGAGCATGCCTTCGACAGCGGCAGCCTGTTCACTCAAACCCTGGAAACCGATCACAGCGATTTGCTGGGCGAAGTCCTGCGCGATTATTGGCGGCTGTTCTGTTATCCGATGAAGGACGACGCGCTGAACTGGGTGCGAAGTCATTGGGGCGGTCCGGCGGCGTTGTTGCCAAAGTTGCGCGGGTTGTTCGCCAGCGAGCGCGACAACGGTGAGGGTAAAGAACCCGCCCAACTGATTGCTGAATGCTTGCAGGAACGCAGGGCAGCGCTGTTGGAGTTGAAGGCGCCGTGGGCACAGTGGGCGGATGAGTTACTTGCTATCTGTCATCAGGGTGTCGCAAGCAAAAGCGTCGATGGTCGAAAGATGCAGGTGCGCTACTTTGAACCCTGGTTCGAAAAAATAAAGGCCTGGGCTGAAGATGAAACCCAGGAGCAACTGGATATCGGCACCGGGTTCACGCGCCTGACTCCCGACGGTATGGCCGAAGCCTGGAAGGGTGAACCGCCAAGCCACCCGGCGCTTGATGCGATGTCCAGACTGAAGGCCAGCCTCGATGAATTGCCGACGCCTGATGCCGTTGTTTTGCAACATGCTGCGCATTGGGTCGGTGCCCGCTTCGAGGAAGAAAAGCGTCGCCGTGCCGAGATGGGCTTCGATGACATGCTGCTGCGCCTTGATGCAGCCTTGCAGTCGGAGGGCGGTGAGCGTCTGGCGACCTTGATCCGCGAACAGTTTCCGGTGGCGTTGATCGATGAATTCCAGGACACCGACCCGGTGCAGTACCGCATCTTCGAGAGCATCTATCGCATCGAAGACAACGATCCTGAATGTGGCCTTTTTCTGATCGGCGATCCGAAACAGGCCATTTATGCCTTCCGCGGTGCCGACATTTATACCTACCTGCGCGCGCGTCAGGCCACGACCGGTCGCTTGCACACGTTAGGCACCAATTTTCGTTCGAGCCATGGCATGGTCGGTGCCGTGAACCATGTGTTCGAGCGCGCAGAGTCTCGTGAAACCGGGCGCGGTGCCTTCCTGTTCCGTGAAAAGAATGGCGCCAATCCGGTGCCGTTCCTGCCCGTCGAATCACAGGGTCGCAAAGAGATTCTGAGTATCAATGGTCAGGTTGTTCCGGCCCTCAACATTTGGCATTTGTCTGGTGAGCAACCTGTGTCTGGCGCGGTTTATCGTCAGCAACTTGCGGCGGCATGTGCCAGTGAAATCACCGCGTTGCTCAATGGCGGACAACACGCGCGGGCCGGTTTCAGGCAGGAGGGCAAAGACTTTCGCGGCCTGTTACCGGCCGACATCGCCATCCTGGTTCGCGACGGCAAAGAAGCGCAAGCCGTGCGCGCAGAACTTGCGGCCCGGGGCGTGCGCAGTGTTTACCTGTCGGACAAGGACTCAGTGTTCGCCGCTCAGGAGGCCCACGATCTGTTGACTTGGCTTAAGGCGTGCGCCGAGCCAGACGTCGAGCGCCCGTTGCGCGCTGCATTGGCCTGCGTCACGTTAAACCTGTCGCTGACTGAGCTGGAGCGCCTGAACCAGGACGAACTCGCCTGGGAAGCGCGCGTCATGCAATTTCGCGGTTATCGTGAGCTGTGGCGAAAGCAGGGTGTGTTGCCGATGCTGCGGCGCTTGCTGCATGACTTCGAACTGCCGCAAACGTTGATCACGCGTAGTGACGGTGAGCGCGTGTTGACCAACCTTTTGCATCTATCAGAGTTGCTGCAACAGGCCGCTGCCGAACTGGATGGCGAACAAGCGCTGATTCGTCATTTGTCCGAGCATCTGGCCTTGTCCGGCCAAGCAGGTGAAGAACAGATCTTGCGACTGGAGAGTGATGAGCAATTGGTCAAAGTCGTGACCATTCACAAATCCAAGGGGCTTGAGTATCCGTTGGTGTTCCTGCCGTTTATTTGCTCCTCTAAACCCGTGGACGGCAGTCGTCTGCCGCTGCATTACCACGACGCCGACGGCAAGTCTCACGTGACGTTGAAGCCGACTGCGCAATTGATTGCCTTGGCTGACGATGAGCGGCTCGCCGAAGATTTACGCTTGCTTTATGTCGCCCTGACCCGGGCTCAACACGCTTGCTGGCTCGGCGTTACTGATCTCAAACGTGGCAATAACAACAGCTCGGTACTGCATCTTTCGGCGTTGGGTTATCTGCTGGGCGGCGGCGTGCCGTTGGCTGAGTCGGCTGGTTTGAAGCGCTGGCTGGAAGACCTGGTACAGGATGTGCCAGCGCTGGATTACCGTGAAATGCCCCAGGCCACGACCGAGATTTATCATCCGCCGCACAACGACGCGGTGTTGCTTGATCCGCTTGTTCCCAAGCGCAAGGCCAGTGAAAACTGGTGGATCGCCTCCTACAGCGCATTGCGTATGAGTGACAGCCTGAGCGTGGGCCGTGACGAAGCGCCGGAAAGCCCTCAAGCGCAAAAGCTTTTCGATGACGAGCGTCTCGATCCACAGGCGCCCCGGGAAGTGGTATCGGGTGGCGCGGATATCCATCGATTCCCACGTGGTCCGAACCCCGGCACCTTTCTCCATGGTTTGCTGGAGTGGGCCGGCGGTGAGGGTTTTTCCGCCGAGCCGCATGCTGTGGAGGATGCCATTGCTCGCCGTTGCAACCGCCGTGGCTGGGAGGGCTGGATCACAACGTTGAGCGACTGGCTGCAGCACTTGCTGAAATGCCCATTGCACATGGGCGCCGGGCAGCCGCCGGTGATTTTCGAACACTTAAGCCAATACCGCGTCGAGATGGAGTTCTGGTTCGCCAGCCACAAAGTCGACGTGTTCAAACTCGATGAACTGGTGCGCCAATACACCCACAACGGCATGGCCCGGGTGGCGGCAGAACCGGTAATGCTCAATGGCATGTTCAAAGGTTTTATCGACCTGACGTTCGAACACGACGGTCGTTATTACGTTGCCGACTATAAATCCAACTGGCTGGGCGTCGATGACACGGCGTACACCGAGCAGGCAATGGAACAGTCGATTCTCGATAACCGTTATGACCTCCAATATGTGCTGTACCTGTTGGCGCTACATCGCCAACTCAAGGCGCGGCTTGCCGACTACGACTACGACCGGCATGTCGGTGGGGCGTTGTACTTGTTCCTGCGCGGTACTCGTGCATCGAGTCAGGGCGTTTATTTCGCTCGTCCACCCAGAGAGCTGATCGAGCGTCTGGACCGAATGTTTCAAGGTAAGCCAGAACCGAAGGCCGAACCCGCCTGGGAACAGGGAGTCCTGTTATGAGCCGCACATTTGCTGATTTACTGCCGACGCCGCTGGCGTCTGAAAGCCTTGCGCAACTTGCCCCGTTAAGTCGCGCGGATGACCTGCTGCTGTTGCTCACGCGTTGGGTCGAGCGCGGTTGGTTGCGAGCACTGGACAAAGCATTTGTGGCGTTTTTGCATGAGTTGGCACCCGACGATGATCCGCTGGTGCTATTGGCGGCGGCATTGACCAGCCATCAACTGGGTCACGGCCATGTCTGCCTGGACCTGTTCGAGACGCTCAAGGAGCCGGACTTTGCCTTGTCGTTGCCGCCGGAGGGCGATGCGCAAAGTGGTGCAATGTTGTTGCCATCGCAATTGCTTGAGGCACTCGACGGCGCTCATTGGTGCAAGGTGTTGGCGGCCAGCACCCTGGTTGCGCTGGCAGCGGACAGTCGCGAGGTCGCGCAACAAAGACCCTTGGTGCTCTCGGGCAAACGCCTGTACTTGCGCCGCTATTGGACTTACGAGCGGCGCATCGATAACGCGTTGCGCGAACGGCTTGCGGAACGCGAAACAACACCGGGTGATTTGTCTGAACGCCTGACCGGTTTGTTCGGTGCTGCGAGGCCGGGAGAGGTGATCGACTGGCAAAAGCTTGCCTGTGCCTTGGCTACCCGCAGTGCATTCAGCATCGTCACCGGCGGTCCTGGAACAGGCAAAACCACCACCGTTGTGCGTTTGCTGGCGTTGCTTCAGGCGCCTGCGGTGGAGGCCGGTAAACCGCTGCGCATACGCCTCGCTGCGCCTACCGGGAAGGCTGCCGCGAGACTGACGGAGTCCATCAGCCAGCAAGTCCGGTCGCTGAAAGTCACGGAGGCCATTCGCGAAAAAATCCCCAGCGACGTCACCACCGTCCACCGTCTGCTCGGCAGCCGTCCGGGCACTCGTCACTTCAGGCATCACGCCGGTAATCGCTTGCCGCTGGACGTGCTGGTCGTAGACGAAGCGTCGATGATCGACCTCGAAATGATGGCCAATCTTCTCGACGCGATGCCCGCTCACGCGCGGCTGGTGCTGCTCGGTGACAAAGACCAACTGGCGTCGGTAGAGGCAGGCGCGGTGCTCGGCGATTTGTGCCGCGATGCTGAAGCCGGCTGGTACAGCCCGCACACCCGACAATGGCTGGAGGCCGTTAGCGGTGAAAACCTGGGCGACAGCGGTTTGCAGGAAGATGTCCATGGCGCTCATCCACTCGCCCAGCAAGTGGTGATGCTGCGCCATTCGCGGCGATTCGGCGAGGGCAGCGGCATTGGCCAACTGGCGCGCTGGGTCAATCAACAGCACCCCGAGGAGGCGCGCAAGTTGCTCGCCGCTCGCAGCCATGACGACGTTTTTTGCCTGTCGCTCAAGGGCGAACAGGATCGTGCCCTGGAGCGTTTGCTGCTTGAAGGTCATGGAGAAGGACCGCAAGGTTATCGGCATTACCTGAGTCTTCTGCGCAGCCAACGGCCGCCGCTCGAGAGTGCGCTGGACGATCCATGTTGGGCCGATTGGGCTCGGCAGGTGTTGCAGGCCTTCGATGCGTTTCAGCTGTTATGCGCCGTTCGCAAAGGACCGTGGGGTGTCGAAGGTTTGAATCATCGGGTAACCGCTGCACTGCTCAAGGCCCGGCTGATTGACAGCGACCAGCAATGGTACGAAGGCCGGCCCGTGCTAATGACTCGCAACGACTATGGCTTGGGGTTGATGAACGGCGACATCGGTATTGCGCTCAAGCTGCCAGAGCGCGATGGGCCCGACGCGGGTAAGCAGGTGCTGCGTGTTGCGTTTCCGCGTAACGACGGTCAGGGCGGTGTGCGTCTGGTGTTGCCTAGCCGGCTTAACGATGTCGAAACCGTCTATGCCATGACGGTGCACAAATCCCAGGGTTCGGAGTTCGCCCATACGGCGCTGATCTTGCCGGACGCGCTCAACCCGGTGCTCACCAAAGAACTGATCTACACCGGTATTACCCGGGCCAAACACTGGTTTACCTTGATCGAACCGCGCTCCGGGGTGTTCGAAGAAGCGGTACGGCGCAAGGTCAAACGGTTGAGCGGTTTGATGCTGGAGCTGGAAGCCAAGGACGATCCTGCGCTTTAAAGGCGTCCACCTTCGTCATGACAAGTGTCCGAAGTGCCATAGCCCACGGCCTCGCTGGCGATTAAGCGCTGTGCTATCGTTGCGGCATCATTGGGTTACGATCAAAGAGAAGCACTGCATGAAGTTGGCTGTCTGGACGACAGGGCGCGTCGTTGACTGCAAGCAAGTGCTGCTTGCCGTTCTCCTCTGTTTGCTCAACAGCGTGGCGTTTGCGCAACCGGAAATCCCGACGGGAATGGCCGACCAGCGTGCCAGATCGGTGACTCAAGTCGTCCTCGGGATACTCAGCTATGCCCGTTGGCCGGTTGAACCACAGAAACTGCGCTTGTGTATCGTCGGCCCTACTGAATACACCGATGACCTGGTCAAGGGTACGACGCAGGCGACGGGCCGCCCCGTTACCGTACAGCGACTGCTGGCCGATAACCCATCCATTGCCAATGCCTGTGACGCGGTGTACATCGGCAAGCTGACCACTGATGAACGCAGCCGACTCTTCGCCGCGCTGACGGGCCAACCGGTTTTGAGCATCAGCGAAGCCGACGACCAATGCACCGTCGGCAGTTTGTTTTGCCTGCGCGTGAGCGATGATCAAGTGTCTTTCGAGGTTAACCTCGACTCGGTTGCCCGCAGTGGGGTGCGTATTCATCCGAGCGTGCTGCAACTGTCGCGCCGCAAGCAGGCGGCACCATGAGCCTGTTCAAAGCGGCAAGTCGCCCGACCCTGCGTTCGGTCATTGGTCGCGGGCATTTGATCGTGGCGCTGGTTGCCGTCGCAATGGCCAGTGTTTCTCTGACGCTGCTGGGTGTGCTGGCCTTGCGCGTTTATGCCGACCACAACCTGCACCTGATTGCGCGATCGATCAACTACACCGTGGAAGCGGCCGTGGTGTTCAGCGATAAAACGGCGGCCACTGAAGCGCTTTCGCTGATCGCGTCCACCGAAGAAGTGGCAGACGCTACCGTGCTCGATAGACAAGGCAATGTCCTGGCTCATTGGCAGCGACCGGAAAGCGGCTTGTTCTCCGGCCTCGAAATGCAGATGTCCAAAGCCTTTCTGGAAAAGCCGATCAGCATGCCGATCATTCATCAAGACCAGGAAATCGGCAGCATTCAGCTCACCGGCCATGGCGGCAGTTTGCTGCGCTTTCTGCTCAGCGGTTTGATGGGGATTATTCTGTGTACCGCTGTCAGTGTTTGGGTGGCGTTGTACCTGGCGCGACGACAACTGCGCGGCATTACCGGCCCGATGCGTCGGCTGGCATCCGTCGCTCATGCGGTTCGTAGCGAGCGCGCCTTCGATCAGCGTGTGCCTCCTGCCGCTATTGCTGAACTCGACAACCTGGGTAACGACTTCAACGCCTTGCTCGATGAACTCGAATCCTGGCAGACCCATCTGCAGAGCGAAAACGAGAGCCTCGCTCACCAAGCCAGCCATGACAGCCTTACCGGGTTGCCGAATCGAGCGTTTTTCGAAGGTCGATTGATTCGCGCACTGCGCAATGCCAACAAGCTCGACGAGCGAGTGGCCGTGCTGTTTCTTGACAGCGATCGCTTCAAGGAAATCAACGATAACTTCGGCCACGCTGCAGGCGACGCAGTATTGGTCGCGGTCGCGAACCGCGTGCGCGCCCAACTGCGAGAAGAGGATCTGGTCGCGCGCTTGGGGGGTGATGAATTTGCAGTGCTGTTAACGCCATTGCACAAGACCGAAGATGCCGAGCGTATAGCCGACAAGATCCTCGCAAGCATGGAAACCCCGATTCCGTTGCCGGGCAATGCCGAGGTGTTGACCTCCCTCAGTATCGGTATTGCCGTTTACCCTGATCATGGCGTGACACCGGGTGCACTACTGAATGCCGCCGACGGCGCCATGTACCAAGCCAAGCGCCTGTCCCGAGGCGCACAGCAAACGGCCGGGTCGGAGTACCCCGTCGAAGCTGATCAAACCAGGAGCTAATTTCCGTGCTTTCACTGACTCAACGATCATTGCGCTTTTTCACGGTTACTGTGTTCATGGCTTTGCTGGCATTGACCGGTTGTCAGACTGCGCCGCAAAAAGGCCTGACGCCGGCGCAGATCGCCGCGCTGAAACAACAAGGCTTCGAGTTGACTGATGAGGGCTGGGCATTTGGCCTGTCCGGCAAAGTGCTGTTTGGCAGTGATGACGACAGCCTCAATCGCGCCAGTTCCGACATTGTCGAGCGTATCGGCAAGGCATTGCTGGCGGTCGACATTAATCGGGTGCGGGTCGATGGTCACACCGATACGTCGGGTAAAGAGTCCTATAACGAGACGCTTTCCCTGCGTCGGGCTAAAAGCGTCGCCAAAGTCCTGACATCGGTGGGCATGCAAGAACAGAACATTCAACTGCGTGGCCTCGGCAGCAGCAAACCGGTGGCCACCAACGACACCGCCGCCGGACGAACCGAGAACCGCCGGGTAGCTATTGTGGTCAGCGCCGACTAGTCTGCGAACAACATCTCGCGGCTTTCACCCATCAACAGTGCCTGGTTCTGCTCAGTCACCTCGCGGATGTAATCCCACAACAGGGTGATCCGCTTGAGCTTGCGCAGGTCCTCGCGGCAGTACATCCAGAATTGCCGGGTGATGTTGATCTCCTGCGGCAACACTGGCAGCAATCGTGGGTCCTGCGCGGCTAAAAAACACGGCAGAATGGCCAGTGAGCGCCCTTGCTGCGCCGCCACATACTGGGCGATTACGCTGGTGCTGCGCAGGTTGGCGCTGGCGCCTGGCAGCACGTTTGCCAGGTACAGCAGCTCTGAGCTGAACGCCAAATCGTCGACGTAACTGATGAATGAATGCTTGCCCAAGTCTGCCGGGCGCTTGATGGGCGGGTGTTTGTCCAGATAATCCTGGGTCGCGTAGAGCTGTAACCGGTAGTCGCACAGTTTGCAGCACACGTACGGGCCGTGTTCCGGACGCTCCAGGGCGATAACGATGTCGGCCTCGCGCTTGGATAAGCTGATGAAGTGCGGCAGCGGCAGGATGTCCACTGAGATCGCCGGGTAAGCGTCGACAAAATGGCTCAGTTGCGGCGTGATGAAGAAGCTGCCGAAGCCTTCTGTGCAGCCCATCCGCACATGCCCCGATAACGCTACGCCAGAGCCGGAAACCTGTTCACAGGCCATGTGCAATGTGCTTTCTATCGACTCGGCGTAACCCAGCAAGCGTTGCCCCTCGGCTGTCAGCACGAAACCGCTGGTCCGGGACTTTTCGAATAACAATGTACCCAGCGCCGCTTCCAGCGAACTGATGCGCCGCGAGACGGTAGTGTAGTCGACGGCCAGGCGCTTGGCAGCGGTGCTGGCCTTGCGGGTGCGGGCAACTTCAAGGAAAAACTTGAGGTCGTCCCAGTTCAGCGACCCTAAAGAGGTGATGTTTTTTTGCATGATGGACCGGCTTTTATGTGCGTTCTTATTAGAAGTTTGCACATCTATACTCCAAAAACAGTCCGACAACCAATCTGCTATACACGCCTCACCTCAAGGCGAATTTCCCGTCTTGGTCCCTGCATAGCTTTCCAGATAAAAAAAATTATTGGAGACCAGCATGAACGCATCGCTTACGCCCAACGAAGCCACTGTCCAGAACGTCAAGCTGCTGATCAACGGCGAATGGGTCGAGTCCCAGACCACCGAGTGGCACGACATCGTCAACCCGGCGACCCAGCAAGTGCTGGCCAAGGTCCCATTTGCTACCGCGCAGGAAGTCGACGCCGCCATCAGCGCCGCCCATCGTGCTTTTCAGACCTGGAAGCTGACGCCCATTGGCGCGCGGATGCGCATCATGCTCAAGCTACAGGCGTTGATTCGCGAACATTCCAAGCGCATTGCCGTGGTCCTCAGTGCTGAACAGGGCAAAACCATCGCGGACGCTGAAGGCGATATTTTCCGAGGCCTGGAAGTGGTTGAGCACGCCTGCTCGATCGGCACCCTGCAAATGGGCGAGTTCGCCGAAAACGTTGCCGGCGGTGTTGATACCTACACCTTGCGCCAGCCTATCGGTGTTTGCGCCGGTATCACGCCGTTCAATTTCCCGGCGATGATTCCGCTGTGGATGTTCCCGATGGCCATCGCTTGCGGTAACACCTTCGTGCTCAAACCCTCCGAGCAGGATCCGCTGTCGACCATGCTGCTGGTGGAACTGGCGATCGAGGCCGGTGTACCGGCGGGCGTGCTGAACGTGGTTCACGGTGGCAAGGACGTGGTGGACGCACTGTGCACGCATAAAGATATCAAGGCTGTTTCTTTCGTTGGGTCGACGGCGGTCGGTACTCACGTTTACGACCTGGCGGGTCAGCACGGCAAGCGTGTGCAATCGATGATGGGTGCCAAAAATCATGCGGTAGTGCTGCCGGATGCCAATCGCGAACAGACGCTGAATGCGTTGGTCGGCGCCGGTTTTGGTGCCGCCGGGCAACGCTGCATGGCCACCTCAGTCGTGGTGTTGGTGGGCGCAGCAAAAAAATGGCTACCAGACCTCAAAGCGCTGGCGCAAAAGCTCAAGGTGAATGCCGGCAGCGAGCCGGGTACCGATGTGGGGCCGGTGATTTCGAAACGAGCCAAGGCGCGTATCCTTGAGCTGATCGAAAGCGGCATCAAGGAAGGCGCAACACTGGAACTCGATGGCCGCAGCATCAGCGTCCCGGGCTTCGAACAAGGTAACTTTGTGGGCCCGACGCTGTTCAGCGGTGTGACCACTTCGATGCAAATCTACACCCAGGAAATCTTCGGCCCGGTGCTGGTGGTGCTGGAAGTGGATACGCTTGATCAAGCTATCGCACTGGTCAACGCCAACCCGTTCGGCAATGGCACGGGCCTGTTCACCCAGAGTGGTGCGGCGGCGCGTAAATTCCAGAGCGAGATCGATGTGGGCCAGGTCGGTATCAACATTCCGATTCCAGTGCCGGTTCCGTTCTTCAGCTTCACCGGCTCGCGCGGTTCCAAGCTTGGCGACCTCGGCCCGTATGGCAAGCAAGTGGTGCAGTTCTACACTCAGACCAAGACTGTCACCAGTCGCTGGTTCGATGACGACAGCGTCAACGACGGTGTGAACACCACCATCAACTTGCGTTAAGGAGCCGAACATGAAAATTGCCTTTATCGGTCTCGGCAACATGGGCGCGCCAATGGCGCGCAACCTGCTCAAGGCTGGCCATTCGCTGAACCTGTTCGACCTCAATCAAACCGTGCTCGCTGAACTCGCCCAATTGGGCGGCACCATCAGCACCTCGCCCAAGGAAGCAGCGCAGGGCACACAACTGGTGATTACCATGCTGCCGGCTGCGGCCCATGTGCGCAGTGTTTGGCTGGGTGATGACGGCGTACTGGCCGGGATAGCCCAAGGCGTCCCCGCGGTGGATTGCAGCACCATCGACCCACAAACTGCGCGCGATGTGGCGGCGGCTGCGGCCAAGCAAGGCGTGATCATGGCCGATGCGCCGGTGTCTGGCGGCACCGGCGGTGCAGCGGCGGGCACGTTGACCTTCATGGTCGGCGCCACGCCTGAGTTGTTCGCCACCCTGCAACCGGTATTGGCCCAGATGGGGCGCAACATCGTCCATTGCGGCGAAGTAGGCACCGGGCAAATCGCCAAGATTTGTAACAACCTGCTGCTGGGGATAACGATGGTTGGCGTCAGTGAGGCGATGGCGTTGGGCGACGCGTTGGGCATCGACACCGGCGTCCTCGCCGGGATCATCAACAGCTCTACCGGCCGGTGCTGGAGTTCGGACACCTACAACCCATGGCCCGGTATCGTTGAAACGGCGCCGTCGTCGCGCGGATACACCGGCGGTTTCGGCGCCGAGCTGATGCTCAAGGACTTGGGGTTGGCCACTGAAGCAGCGCGTCAGGCGCACCAGCCCGTGGTACTCGGTGCGGTGGCTCAGCAGTTGTATCAGGCGATGAGCCAGCGTGGTGAAGGGGGTAAAGACTTCTCGGCCATCATCAACAGCTATCGCAAACCCCAATAAGGGTTTTCAACGGGAGCCCGCGCAGTGCGGGCTCCTTTTTTTTGCATCAGATGACCCCGAAATACCCCCTCGCCTGAAATCTCTCGCCATCAAATACTCATCGTACCTCTTCCGAAAATCCCGCGTTTTAGCCCTGCGATATTTTTAAATACCCTCAAAAAAAGGCAGGTTTTTCAGTTTTTTACTTCGAAAAACGTGGCGTTCTGTCGATTGCAAAAAAATATTTTCTAATGTCATACTACGTCGTACAACAACAGAGGACGCTTGGTAATCTTGGGCGGACCTTCACGGATGGCGGGTATTTTTATGATTTTCGAAAGTCGGCGCGTTAAAGAAATTTCTTCATCTCCCAGCATGATCATTTCGATGCGAGCCAAGGAATTGGCGAGTCAAGGGCGCGATATTGTCGACATGAGCCTCGGCGAGCCTGATTTCGATACGCCTGCGCATATCATCGACGCAGCCGCTCAAGCCATGCGCGATGGTCACACTCGTTATACCGCTCCGCAGGGTACATTGGCTTTGCGCAAAGCGATCGTCAGCAAATTCCAGCGCGAAAACGGCCTGACCTACAGCGTTGACGAAATCACCGTCGGCAACGGCGCCAAGCAAGTTATTTTCAACACCTTCATGGCGACTTTGGAAGCTGGCGATGAAGTGATCATTCCCGCGCCGTACTGGGTTTCTTATTCCGATATCGTCGCCCTCAACGGTGGCAGCCCCAAGGTCATTCCCTGCGGCATCGATGTCGGCTTCAAGCTCAGCGCCGAAAAGTTGCAAGCCGCGCTGACTGACAAAACCCGTTGGTTGATCCTCAACTCGCCGTCTAACCCAAGCGGCGCTATTTACTGCGAAGCAGAGTTGCAAGCGCTGGGCAAAGTCCTTGAAGACTTCCCGAATGTGCTGGTCATGTCCGACGAAATCTATGAGCACGTTTTGCTGGCCGACCAACCGTTCGTATCGTTCGGCAACGCCTGCCCACAACTGCGCGATCGCACCTTGCTGATCAATGGTGTGGCCAAAGCGTACGCGATGACTGGCTGGCGCATCGGTTACGGCGCCGGGCCCAAGGCATTGATCGCCGCCATCAGTAAAATCCAGTCGCAAAGCACCTCGGGCGCCAGTGCGATTTCCCAGGAAGCTTCCCGCGCAGCCCTTGAAGGCCCGCAAGATTTCGTCAGCCGCAGTGCCGCCGAATACGCCGAGCGTGGGCGTCTGCTGGTGGATGGCTTGAGTGCTTGCCCGGGTTTGAACCTGAGTGCGCCGGCCGGGGCTTTTTATGCCTTTCCCGAGTGCAGCCAGTTACTGGGGAGCGTCACGCCTGAGGGCCGGGTAATTACCGATGATGTCGAGTTGTCCGCGTACCTGCTGGATCAGGCCGGTGTGGCTGTCGTACCGGGCGTTGCATTCGGTTTGCCGGGGTACTTCCGGTTGTCGTTTGCGATGTCCAGCGACCAGATAAAAAAAGCTGTCGTTCGTATCAGTGAAGCGCTTGCAGCCTTGCGCTGAAGCCTTCGCCTTTCGCTGTGCCAAAGCTGCCATAAATAGTCGGAGATATGCATGTTCGATCATAAGAAAAAGCTGGTTGCTCTACTCGTTGCCACTTGCCTGAGCGCCAGCGCAGTGCAGGCAGACGAGCTCACAGGAACACTGAAGAAAATCAAGGAACAAGGCACTGTCACCCTCGGCTACCGTGACGCGTCGCTGCCGTTTTCCTACCTCAATGACGCCCAGCAACCGATTGGCTACAGCATTGATTTGTGCCAGAAAATTGTGGACCAGATCAAAGTCAAAGTCGGCGAACCGAATCTCAAGACCCAGTACGTTTCGGTTGTCGCGGCGACCCGTACGCCTTTGCTGATTAACGGCACTATCGACCTGGAATGTGGCGTCACCACAAACACCGTCGAGCGTCAGAAGCAAATTAGTTTCTTGTTGACCAGCTATGTGGCCAGTGCCAAGTATGCGGTCAAGAAAACAGCCGGCATCAACAGCGTTGCCGATCTCAAGGGCAAGGCAGTGGTCGTGATCACTGGCGGCAGCGGTGAGTGGATCACCAAGAACCTCGACCGCGAAAAATCGCTGGGCCTGAAAATCCTCAATGCCAAGGACGGCGGCGAAGCCTTCCTGATGCTGGAAACCGGCCGCGCCGCTGCCTACATCAACGACGACGTGCAGTTGATGGCGACCATCGCCCAAAGCCGCAACCCAACCGGTTACACCTTGCTGCCGGAGCCGATGTCCGCTGAACCCTACGCCATCGGTATTCGCAAAAACGATCCGCAGTTCAAGTCGTTTGCTGATGACGTCCTGCGCAATCTGTACAGCACTGGTGTGATTGACGCTCAGTATCCGAAGTGGTTCGAGCAGCCGATTCCGCCGAAAAACGCGGTGATCAACCTGCCAATGAGCGAAGCCTTGAAAGAAGCTATCGCACATCCGAACGATACCGGCGTCTGATCCCGACACGCAATTATGTCGCGCTGCGCAAACGGCTAACGACCCATCAGGCAGGCACGCTCCTCTGATGGGTCGATAGCGTTTACGCGCCGACGGCTGTTCCCTATCAAAGGTTGGTGTGTTCATGGATTACAACTGGAATTGGGGCATTTTCTGGGACTCTGCTCCCGGAGAGTCTTCTTCGTATCTGTATTGGTTAATCACCGGCACTAGCTGGACGCTGGCAACCACTCTCGCTGCTTTCATTCTTGCGTTCCTGATTGGCGGATTGATCGGCACCTTGCGCACCAGCACGATTCGCCCGCTGGTATGGCTATGCAACGTCTACACCGAGGTGTTTCGCAACATCCCCTTGCTGGTGCAGATGTTCATCTGTTTTTTTGTCGTACCCGAGTTACTGCCGGTATCGCTCGGCGATTACCTCAAGCAGGACTTACCGTATCCCTCATTCTTTAGCGCCGTGGTGGCCCTGACCCTGTTCACCTCGGCCAAGCTGTCGGAGCTGTTCAAGGCTGGCATCGAGTCCGTCGCCGCCGGGCAACGTGGTGCAGCGCTGGCGCTCGGGTTGCGGCCCACGCAGATGTACATGCAAGTGCTGTTGCCGCAGGCGATTCGCGTGGTGTTTCCGCCGCTGACATCCGAGGCGCTGAACACGCTCAAGAACTCATCGGTGGCGTTGACCATCGGCCTGATGGAGTTGACCGCACAAGCACGTAACGTCAGTGAGTACTCGTTCAATACCTTCGAAGCATTCACTGCGGCGACTGTGATCTATGTGGTCATTTCGCTGCTGGTAACTTTCGTCATGGGTCATATCGAACGCTCCCTGGCCATCCGCGGCGCGACGAGGTAAGTCATGTTTGATCTAGATCCCAGTGTCATCGTCCGAGCCCTGCCAGCGCTTTGGAATGGCCTGAAATTCACCCTGCTGCTGACCCTTGTAGCGATGTCCGTGGGCATCGTTGCCGGAACCTTGCTGGCACTGATGCGCTTGTCGCATAACCGCGTGCTGCGTGGCTTCGCCCTGACATACGTGACCGTGATGCGGAGCATTCCGCTGGTGCTGGTGATTTTCTGGTTTTACTTCCTGATGCCGCTGTTGCTGCAGATGGCCTTCGGCACCGAGCGGCCGGTACAAATCGGTCCTGTGGTCACTGCATTCGTGACCTTCTGCATGTTTGAGGCCGCGTATTACAGCGAGATTATTCGCGGTGGTATCCAGAGTATCAGCGGTGGTCAGAAACAAGCTGCGGCGGCGCTGGGCATGCGTCCGACGCAATCGATGATGTACGTGATCCTGCCGCAGGCCTTGCGCCGCATGGCGCCTTTGCTGCTGACCCAGACCATCATCCTGTTTCAGGACACGTCATTGGTTTACGTGCTGTCCATCGCCGACTTCACGGGTGCGGCCAGCAAATTCGCCCAACGTGACGGGCGCCTGGTCGAGCTGTATTTGTTCGTTGCCTTGGTTTACCTGGTGATCTGCTACGCGCTGTCCAGCCTGACCAAACGCATGAAAAGAAACATGGGGAGAACCGCATGATCCAGATGAAAAACCTGAACAAATGGTACGGCAACTTCCAGGTTCTGAAGAACTGCACCACGCAGCTTTCGCGTGGCGAAGTGGTGGTGGTCTGCGGGCCTTCCGGCTCGGGCAAGAGCACGCTCATCAAATGCGTCAATGGCCTTGAGCCGGTGCAGGATGGCTCGATTTTTATCGAAGGCCAGCCAGTCACCGGCAAGGGTGTTGACTTGCCCAAGCTGCGTGCACGGGTGGGAATGGTGTTTCAGCATTTTGAACTGTTCCCGCACCTGAGCATTATCGACAACCTCAATCTGGCGCAGATCAAGGTGCTCAAGCGTGACGTCGCCACGGCAACCAAAAAGAGCAAGGCACTGCTGGAGCGAGTCGGGCTAAAAAGCCATGCAGACAAGTTCCCGATCCAGTTGTCCGGCGGTCAACAGCAACGTGTAGCGATTGCCCGTGCCCTGGCCATGGACCCGATTGCGATGCTGTTCGATGAGCCGACGTCGGCGCTTGACCCGGAAATGGTCAATGAGGTGCTGGATGTCATGGTGCAACTGGCCGGTGAGGGCATGACCATGATGTGCGTAACCCACGAAATGGGCTTTGCTCGCAAAGTGGCCGATCGCGTGGTGTTCATGGACGGTGGCGAGATTATTGAGGATGTGAAGTCTGAAGAGTTCTTCAGCGCTCCGCGCTCGGACCGCGCCCGCAACTTCCTGTCGAAGATTCTGCAGCACTGATTGTTCAACATTTCAGAGGGCCAATCGGCCCTCTGCGTTGTTGATGCTTCAGGCAAACACGAAATACTTGCGCACGGTTTCAACCACTTCCCACGTGCCTTTCATTCCGGGCTCCACGACAAAAATATCACCGGCGCGCAGATGGATCGGCTCCATGCCGTCCGGCGTGATCACGCAGTAGCCTTCCTGAAAATGGCAGTACTCCCACTTCAAATAGTCCACTCGCCATTTGCCCGGTGTGCAAATCCACGTGCCCATGATCTTGCTGCCATCTTCGCTGGTGTAGGCATTGAGGTTGACGGTGTGCGGGTCGCCTTCCAGTTTTTCCCATTTGCAGGCATCGAGTACCGGCAGTGGATGAGTGTCGCGAAGAACAGTAATCGGTGCGGACATAAAGACTCCGAGCGTTAGGGACAACAGAACTTGCACCCTATAGCGCTTGGCCCGGCATCAGTTGTCTGTGTTCGACACTGAGCTGTCCAGAAACGCAACTGCGCGTGCTCGTGTTGTCGCGTCCGGCAGCAGGGTATTCAGCAACGCCTTGGCGTAACCGGGAAGCGTCGTGAAGTTTCTGGCGCAGAGCTGTAACTTGCGCATGGCCCACGGCTCTTGCAGGGCGATGCATTTGAACGGGCGCTCACCTGGCCAGCGTTCGACGGCTGCCAACGGCACAATTGCCAGCCCGGCGCCGCGCGCGACCATGCGCATGACACCTTCGAAGCCGTCGGTACGGATGCGAATTTGCAGGCGTGCGCCGGCGTGCAGTGCTTGTTCTTCGAGGTACACCGCCAAGGCACTGTTGGCGTTCAACCCCACGTAATCGTGGTGCAACGTGTCGTTGAAGCTCAGTGTGGGAATGTTCGCGAGAGGGTGATTGGCGGGCAGAATCAACACCAGCGGATCGTCACGAAACGGCAAGGTTTGCAGAGGTTCGGTGTCCACCGCATCGGAGACAATCCCGAGGTCGGCGGCGCCTTGACGCAGGGCGTGAGTAATTCGGGCGCTGGGCAATTCCTGCAGGTCGATGTCGAGGTTGGGGTGTTCGCGCAGGAAGTCGGCGAGCAACTCCGGAAGGTATTCGGTGATCGCCGTGGTGTTGCACAACAACCGTACCTGGCCTTTGACGCCATTGGCGTACTCGGCCAACTCCTGCTGCATGCTTGCCGCGTGTTGCAGCAAGGTGCGCGCGTGTTTCGCCAATGCCTTGCCGGCAGGCGTGGGCGTGACCCCACGCCGATTGCGTTGCAGGAAATCGATACCGAGCGAGGCCTCCATCGCACGAATTCGCGCGCTCGCAGCCGCCAGCGATAAATGGCTGCGAGCGGCGCCTGCAGTGATGTTGCCGCTGTCCAGGATGTTCAGGTAAAGGCGCAGGTCGATCAGGTCGAAGTGCATGGCAACTGCCTCGGAATAGGTACGGCTCGCGAAAATCCGCCTGCTGTGAGGCGTGCTGGCGAAGCCATTCGCCAGCGCAAAAAATTATCAGCCTCTTGCACGGCAGTAGGCTGTCTCAGTATATGGCAGATTTTCATGTCACCACCCAGGGTTCAGGATAGGCGCATGAATACACTCGTCGCGTACTATCAAAACCTGGGTTTAACCCTTTCACTGCTGGTCATCGTGACCTTTCTGCTGGCCGGCGTAGTAAAAGGGGTAATCGGCTTGGGCCTGCCAACCATTGCCATGGGTTTACTTGGCTTGGCTATGGCGCCGACGCAGGCTGCCGCATTGTTGATCATCCCCGCGACGTTGACCAACGCCTGGCAATTGGCATTCGGCGGGCATTTGCGCGCGCTGATCAAACGCCTGTGGCCGATGCTGCTGGCGATTTTCATCGGCACGGGCGCGGGTACGCTTTGGCTCGGCATGGCGGGCGGGCATTGGGTGGTTCGCGGTTTGGGCGCGGCGTTATTGCTGTACGCGTTGAGCGGGTTGTTTTTGCCAACCCTGCACGTTGGCCATCACACCGAGCGCTGGCTTGGCCCGGTGTGCGGCGTACTGACGGGTGTCATCACCTCCGCCACGGGAGTGTTTGTGATTCCGGCCGTGCCTTACCTGCAAGCGCTGGGTTTGAGCAAAGACCAAATGGTCCAGGCGCTGGGCCTGTCGTTCACCGTGTCGACGCTGGCGCTGGCCGCTGGCCTGTTATGGCGGGGTGCGCTCGGTGGCGGTGAACTGGGTGCTTCGCTGCTGGTGCTGATCCCGGCAGTGCTTGGCATGTTGTTCGGCCAATGGCTGCGACAACGGATCAGCGCGGTACTGTTCAGGCGCGTGTTTTTCATTGGCATGGCCGTGCTAGGCGCCCATTTGCTGATCAGCGGTTAGCAGAGGAAGGGCTGAGCATGTCGATGGCGCGGATGTCGAAATCTCGCTCCAGATACTCCATGCGCACATCAAGAAACTGCTTCATGTGCGGCAAGTTTGAGTGCACATCGAGGTGGGCCTGCGATTGCCAGATCTCGTAGAAGATAAACAGCGACGGGTCTTGCTGGTCACGCAACATGTGGTACTCGATGCAGCCCGGCTCGGCGCGGCTTGCCTCTACATAACCGCGGAAAAACGCTTCGAAGGCTTCAGCTTTTTCCGGGCGGGTCTTTGCTTGCAGAATAAAACCTTGCACGTCACTCATCAGAAAATCCTCTCAAGTCAGAATTGCCGCCAGTTTAAGACAACAATCGACAGGCGATTCGTGCGTCTGGGTCAAATGAGTTTTGTGAAATCGACGCTTACTCCGCGCGAGTCGGGCCGATACGCTGCCGCCATCGAATTCCAAACCTTTCCGAGATTTCTGATGAAAAAAGTACTCCTGCTGAATGGCGGCAAAAAATTTGCCCACTCTGATGGCCGCTACAATGCGACGCTGCACGACGCCGCGCTGAGCGTGCTCGATCGCGGTGGGGTCGATCTGAAAACTACCTTCATTGACGAGGGCTACGACGTCGCTGAAGAGGTCGCCAAATTCCTCTGGGCCGATGTGATCATTTATCAAATGCCAGGCTGGTGGATGGGCGCGCCGTGGACCGTCAAGAAGTACATCGACGAAGTCTTCACCGAAGGCCACGGCAGCCTGTACGCCAGCGATGGCCGCACCCGATCCGATGCGTCGCAAAAGTATGGCAGCGGCGGTTTGTTGCAAGGCAAACAGTACATGCTGTCGCTGACCTGGAACGCGCCACAACAAGCGTTCGACGACCCGAGCGACTTCTTTGAAGCCAAAGGCGTAGACGCGGTGTATTTCCCGTTTCACAAGGCCAACGAGTTCCTCGGCATGACCGGTTTGCCGACCTTCCTCAGCGTTGACGTGATGAAGCGTCCGAACATCGAAGCCGATGTCGCACGTTATGAGCAGCATTTGCGCGAGGTGTTTGGCTTGAAGGCCTAAGGCTCGGCTACTATTGATGCCTGGGGCCACACTTGCAGGAGCCCTGCTGCTGCAAAAGACATAAGGAACACATGTGAAAGCCAGGTCCGATGAGCTGCAGATTTTTGTCTGCGTAATTGAATGCGGTTCGATTTCTGCGGCGGCCGAACAGGTTGGGCAAACCCCTTCGGCCGTCAGTCGCACGTTGTCGCGGCTGGAGGCCAAGCTTGAAACCACGCTGATCAACCGCACCACACGGCGCATGGACCTGACCGAGGAGGGCAAGTATTTTTTCGAGCACGCCAAGCTGATTCTCGATCAGATGGATGAGCTTGAAGAACGCCTGACTTCACGTCAGCAAACGCCTTCCGGACGTCTGCGGATCAACGCGGCATCGCCGTTCATGCTGCACGCCATCGTGCCGCACATCGATGAATTTCGCAGGCTCTATCCCGATATTCAGCTTGAGCTCAACAGCAACGACCTGATCATTGACCTGCTCGAACAAAGTACCGACATCGCCATTCGCATCGGTGCGCTGGCTGATTCGACGTTGCATGCCCGCTCGTTGGGTTGCAGCCCGCTGCACATCGTCGCCAGCAAGGCTTACCTCGAACAACACGGCACACCGGTCGCGGTCGCTGATTTGAGCGGGCATGCCTTGCTGGGGTTTACCCAGAACGAAGGCCTCAACCAATGGCCACTGCGTTATGTGCACGGTGACCGTTGGCCGATTCAGCCGTCAATCAGTGCCTCCAGCGGTGAGACAATCAGGCACTTGGCGCTGGAAGGGCAGGGCATTGCGTGTCTGTCGCACTTCATGACCATCGACGACATTCGCGCCGGTCGCTTGCACGTACTGCTCGCGGATTTCAACAGCGGATATCGCCAGCCGATCAACGCGGTGTACTACCGTAATTCGCAGCTTGCCCTGCGGATTCAATGCTTTTTGGACTTCATTCAGGGCAAATTGGCGGTTTATGCAATGACGGATTTCAGCGGCTGATTCGTGATCCCTGCGCAAGAGTGAATTGGGCCACCGGGGATGTTTCGCCAGGGATCGCTGCTCGATACTGGTCGCATCTCTTACCCACGCAGGGAGTTTTCCATGAACGTATTCGTTACCGGCGCCGCAGGTTTCATCGGCGGCTCTATCGCCACCGGCCTGGTCCAGGCTGGCCATGCAGTGACAGGGTTGGTGCGCAGCGTCGAACAAGCCACTGAGCTGAGCGCACTGGGCATCACCCCGGTGATCGGCACACTGGATGACAGCGCTTTGCTGACTCAGCAGGCGCAGGCCGCCGACGCGGTGATCAACGCCGCCAGCAGTGACCATCGCGGCGCCGTGCAAACCTTGCTCGATGCATTGCGCGGTTCCCATAAAGTGTTCCTGCACACCAGCGGTTCGAGCATCGTCGGCGATGCTTCTGGCGGCAAATCCAGCGACGTCATCTATTACGAAGACAAACTGCCAGAGCCTACTGTCGATAAGGCTGCCCGCGTGGCCATCGATAACCTGGTGCTTGCGGCGGCAAACGATGGAGTGAATTCGGCGGTCATCTGCAACACGCTGATTTATGGCCACAGCCTGGGCGTCAAGCGTGACAGCGTGCAGCTGCCGCGCTTGCTGAAACAGGCGCGCAAAAGCGGCGTGGTCCGTCACGTCGGTACCGGGCAAAACATCTGGTCCAACGTGCACATTGCCGACGTGGTCTCGCTGTACTTGCTGGCGCTGACCAAGAATAAACCGGGCACCTTTTACTTCGTCGAAAGCGGCGAAGCGTCGTTCATCGACATGACCACTGCGATTGCGAAAGCACTGAACCTCGGCCCGCCGCAAGACTGGCCATTGAAAGAGGCCGAAGCCGAGTGGGGTTATGAAATGGCCAACTACGGCTTGGGCTCCAACAGTCGAGTTCGCGGTAAAAATGCGCGTGAGCTGCTGGGCTGGGCGCCGAAGCGCACCTCGGTCGTTGAATGGATCCGTGACGAGATGGTGTGAGTTTGCTTCACGCCGCATCGCGAGGGCGTTAACTCAGTCGACATCATCGTCGCTGTAAGACCGCTATCGCGAGCAGGCTCACTCCCACATTGGGTCCTGCTCCAGCCACAGATTCCGTGTGCGCCAGAGATCCCCTGTGGGAGCGAGCCTGCTCGCGATGGTGTTAAATCAGTCAACATCATCGTCGCTGTAAGACCGCTATCGCGAGCAGGCTCACTCCCACATTGGGTCCTGTTCCAGCCACAGATTCCGTGTGCGCCAGAGATCC
>NZ_JBNQGB010000011.1:0-58040 GCF_050321825.1 Gordonia sp. IEGM753 | reverse complement strand
GATGGCGTCTTCGAAATCGCCATCACCGGTGTCAGAGAATCAAAGCCCCTCCAGCATCACCATCACGCCTTTCGGCAAACCCGTTGGGTACAGGTGTAGATCACGTAGGCTAGGCTGTCCGGGCGGCTGTAAAGGCCCGGAGGGGTGCCGACACACCAGTCGCCCGCCCTCTTCCCACACCCGTAACCGGGGTCGTATGCCGCAACCCAGGCTACATCGCGGCAGCGTGTCGCCGTTCTCAACACGCCCGGAAGCATTAATTCTCTTTCTCAATTGACAATCATTATCATTGGACCTAATTTTGTTGCCCGATGTGTAAGACAGCCCAAGTCCTCAGGCCGTCCCACTACCTATGTGCAGCAGGGTGATTTCCATGACGGAACTAGTATCCACAAGCAGGTGCGATTCACCGCTACTTCAGGCATTTGTCGACAATCGATTGATTCTGGTCAAGATCGCAGCCCGCATTACCGGCTGTCGTTCGCGGGCAGAAGACGTGGTACAGGATGCATTTTTCCGACTGCAATCGGCGCCTCAGATCACTTCATCGTTCAAAGCCCAACTGGGCTATCTGTTCCAGATCGTGCGCAATCTGGCGATCGATCACTACCGCAAGCAGGCATTGGAACAGCGCTATTCGGGCCCTGAAGAGGAAGGCCTGAATGTGGTGATTCAAGGCGCCTCACCGGAAACCACGCACATCAACTTTTCGACGCTGGAACACATTGCCGACACGCTGACGGATCTGCCCAGCCGCACCCGTTATGCCTTCGAAATGTACCGCCTGCACGGCGTGCCGCAGAAAGACATCGCCAAGGAACTGGGGGTTTCACCCACGCTGGTGAACTTTATGATTCGCGATGCGCTGGTGCACTGCCGCAACGTCTCCGGTACGCGCGCAGATGTGTTTTCCCGTCGGTAAAGCTTCAATGTGGGCTTGCCAGCGAAGAATGACTCAAGACCCCAGCAGGTCTTGAGTCAAAACCATCAAGCCAACACGCACACCGCTCAAAACCCCGCTAACGCCCAAGCACCCTCAATGCGGCGCGCCTCGACACTTCAACGAGGTGACGTCAGCCGCAGCAGGACATTTAAGAGAACTCAGCAAATACACGACCCGTGGCGACCTTTCAGTGCGGCACGTCGAGCACCGCGATTTTGTACGGCTCGAAAATCTTCAGCATTTGCCCGTTGTCGCGCAAGCCTTGCAGCAGCTTGCTGAAAGCCTCGCCACTGATCGGCGCGGCCGGGCGCAAAATGGCGTAGTGGTGATACACCTGATCAATGCGCTCCGAGACCAGTAACTGACCGGCGACTTTTTCGTTGCGCAGCAAATAATCGCTCAGGTACGAGCGCGTCACCAAAGCAATGTCGGCGCGCCCGCGCAAGACCATCAGCAAGTTGCTGTCATGGGAATAGGTCAGCGTGGCGTTGTAGTTTTGTGCGAGGTATTTGGGGTCGGCATTGAAATTGGCGAACTCGTAATGATAGCCACTGAACAATGCCAAACGTTTGCCGGTAAGGTCTGAAAAGTAGTTTTGCTGGCGGTCGGGCAGACGTTGTGCGACGAAAATCTCGGCGTCCTCCAGACCCAGATCGACGTTGGTGTGCGGGATGTCCTTCCAGCCCCAATCCGGGTTCTCGAAGATCGCCATGTCGACCCGGCCTTGTTTGAGATCACCATAACGCCGTGGAATGGACGTCGGCACCAGAACAAACTGGTAATCCGTCTGGGAGGCATTAAGTGCCTGAATCAGTTGCGGCAGCAGCCCCGTGTCGGCGCCCATTTCCGGGCGCACAGTGTAAGGAGGAAAATGGGCCGCGCCGATTCGCACCAGTTGTGCAGCCTGGGACGGTATCAGCCATAGCGCACCCAGCGCTGCCAGCAAAAGCCCCGAGGCCGTCCTGATTGGCGAAAACATCAAAACAACCTACTCCCGAAAAATACACTTCAATGCTTACACGCTAGGCGTTTTTGCCCAGTTAGCCAGCGTCATACTGGCCAATAAACACTATTGTTTATCTTCCAGCACCAAAATCAATGCTTCATCAGCCAATTGGTCAAGGCTCATGCTGCCGCCCGCGCGAAACCAGGTCGTGGTCCAGGACAACGCGCCGGTCAAAAACCGTCGGGTGATGAACACATCGCCACGGATAAATCCGGCGTTTTTAGCCTCACCCAATACCTGCAACCAAAGCTCTTCATAGATATCGCGCAGCGCCAACACCTGCGCCTGGCCTTCCGCGGACAGCGAGCGCCACTCATACACCAACACGGCCATGGCCTCGCCACTGCCGCCCATGATCGACTGCAATTCGCAGCGAATCAGTGCCAATACCCGCTCACGAACATTGCCCGCTTCGGCCAGTGCCGCGCGCATCAGTGCGGTGTTGTAACGGATGGTTTCTTCCATCACCGCGCGCAGGATTTCGTCCTTGCTTTTGAAGTGATGAAAAATACTGCCTGATTGAATGCCCACGGCGCCGGCCAGATCGCGCACCGTGGTGCGTTCGTAGCCTTTATTACGAAACAGGTGAGCGGCCACTTGCAGCAGTTTGCCGCGAGCGCTGTCAGGGTCGGTCAATTGGCCGTTGTCGACCAATTCGCGCATCACCCTCAGGGCTTTTTGCTCGTCCACCCGTTATCTCCTACAGTCGATCAATCAAATACGCCGCTACCCGCGAAAACAGGGGGCTTGCGCGGGCAATTTAAGCTGGCGAACGCGACCAAGCAAGCGCTTGGGAAGAACATTTTAAGACATTTACAAACCAAGCGCTTGCTTGGTAGTCTCGATGCTCGGCTGTCGGAGGTGGTTATGCAATTGAGTGTGCCCAAAACGATTCGCATCGGTTGCGCCAGCGCCTTTTGGGGCGACACCTCGACCGCCGCCGCACAATTGGTGAACGGCGGACGCCTTGATTACCTGGTGTTTGATTACCTGGCCGAAATCACCCTGTCGATCATGGCCGGCGCGCGGATGAAAGATCCGCAGGCTGGCTATGCCAACGACTTCATCGAAGTCCTGAGTCCGCTGCTCACGCAACTCGCCGAACAAAAAATCCGCGTTATCAGCAATGCTGGTGGGGTCAATCCCCAAGCCTGCGCTACGGCCCTGCAAGCGGCATGCGACAAGGCCGGCGTGAAGCTTAAGATCGCGGTGTTGCTGGGTGACGATCTGCAACCGCAGTTCAAACAACTGAGCAGTCACGGTATCCATGAAATGTTCAGCGGCGCACCGCTGCCGCCGATGTGCGTGTCCACCAACGCTTACCTCGGTGCGCCCGGCATTGTCGAAGCACTGCGCTTGGGCGCCGACATTGTGATCACCGGGCGCGTGGTCGACAGCGCGGTAGTCAGCGCCGCCCTGGTGCATGAGTTTGATTGGGCGTGGCACGATTACGACAAACTTGCCCAAGCCGCGCTGGCCGGGCACATCATCGAATGCGGCGCCCAGTGCACCGGGGGCAATTTTACTGATTGGCGCGATGTCCCCGATTACGAGCACATCGGTTTCCCGATCGTCGAAGTCAGCGCCGACAGCCATTTTATCGTCAGCAAACCCGAAGGCTCCGGGGGCCTGGTCACGCCGTTTACGGTCGGTGAACAAATGCTCTATGAAATCGGCGATCCACGGGCTTATCTACTGCCTGATGTGGTCTGCGATTTCACCCAGGTCAAACTGGTGCACCAGGGCAAAAACGCGGTGCACGTGCATGGCGCAAAAGGCTTGCCGCCGACCGATCAATACAAGGTCAGCGCGACGTACCCGGACGGCTTCCGCTGCACCGCCAGTTGCCTGATCGCGGGCATCGATGCCGTCGACAAGGCACGGCGCGTCAGTGCAGCCATCATCAACAAGACCTCGCAGATTTTCACCGATCACGGCTGGGCGCCCTACAGCGAAGTCAACATTGAGTTGCTTGGCAGTGAAGCCACTTATGGCCCGCACGGGCAACGCCAGGACAGCCGCGAGGTGGTGATCAAACTCGCCGTGCGCCATCCCGACAAGCGTGCACTGGTGGTGTTCTCGCGTGAGATCGCCCAAGCCGCAACGGGCATGGCACCTGGGCTGACGGGTATTGTCGGTGGACGGCCGACGGTGTACCCGTTGATTCGTCTGTTTTCGTTCCTGATCGACAAATTCGCCTGCACCTTGCACATCGACATTGCCGGGGTACGCCATCCTTGCGCCCTGCCCGCTGTCGACGTACTCGACCCAGCCGATTTGCCCGCACCTTGCGAACCTCCCACACCTGCCGGGTTGGCCGACGCCAACGTGGCATTGGTCAAACTGGCGGTGGCGCGTTCGGGCGACAAGGGCAACCACAGCAACATCGGCGTCATGGCCCGCGAGCCCGAATACCTGCCGTGGATCGCCGAAGCCTTGACCCCGCAGGTGATCGTCGACTGGATGAGCCACGTACTCGACCCTGTCTATGGCCGGGTCGAGCGCTGGTATCTACCCGCCACGCATAGCCTGAATTTTCTGTTGGAAAACGCGCTGGGCGGTGGTGGCGTGGCCAGCCTGCGCATTGATCCGCAGGGCAAGGCATTCGCTCAACAACTGTTGGAAATTCAGATTCCGGTGCCTCAGAGCATCGCCGACCAGGTCAATTAGAGGACTGTCGTCATGGCCTACGATTCGATTTTCAAAGCCAATCTGTTTGCTGGGCAAAACGTAATTGTTACCGGGGGCGGCAGCGGCATTGGCCGTTGCACCGCGCACGAATTGGCGGCGCTCGGCGCTCACGTATTGTTGATTGGGCGCAAAGCCGACAAGTTGAAAAGCGTCGCGGCCGAAATTATCGAAGACGGCGGCAAAGTGGACTGGATGACCTGCGATATCCGTGAGGAGGAAGCGGTCACGCATGTGGTCAGCGAGTTGATTCGTAAACACGGCCCGATTCACGGCCTGGTCAATAACGCAGGTGGGCAGTATCCGTCGGCACTGGCCTCGATCAATCAGAAAGGTTTCGAAACCGTGATGCGCACCAACCTGGTGGGCGGTTTCCTGATGGCGCGCGAAGTGTTCAATCAATCCATGAGCCAACATGGCGGCGCGATCGTCAACATGCTCGCCGACATGTGGGGCGGCATGCCAGGCATGGGCCACTCCGGCGCGGCACGGGCGGGCATGGACAACCTGACCAAAACCGCTGCCTTCGAATGGGGTTATGCCGGGGTGCGAGTGAACGCCGTGGCGCCAGGATGGATCGCATCCAGCGGCATGGACACCTATGACGGTGCGTTCAAGGCAGTGATTCCGACCTTGCGCGAGCACGTGCCGCTCAAGCGTATCGGCACCGAGTCTGAAGTCAGCGCGGCGATTGTGTTCCTGCTCAGTCCGGCCGCAACGTTTGTCAGCGGCAGCACCTTGCGCATCGACGGGGCCGCGAGCCTTGGCGGTCGGGCATGGCCGATTCACAAGGCGACGAACAGCGAGTCATACAACGGCTTCCACCGCGCCGACCTGCCCGACGTGCTCAAGGATAAGGACTGAACCATGCCGGTAATCCAGTCACACGTGGACCCTTTCAGCGAGCAGTTCGCACGCAATCGTGCGGCGATGCTGACCGGCATCGAGCAGGTTCGACAACTCGAACGCGCCGTGCTGGACAAGGCATCCGAGGCCAAAGCCAGGTTCGACAAACGCGGGCAGTTGTTGCCCCGTGAACGCCTTGACCTGTTGCTGGACCCCGGCGCGCCGTTCCTCGAATTGGCCAGCCTTGCCGGTTACAAACTGCACGATGACAAGGACGGCAGCTCGGCAGGTGGTGGCTTGATTGCGGGCATCGGCTACGTCTCCGGCGCCCGGGTGCTGGTGGTGGCCAACAACAGCGCAATCAAGGGCGGGACTATTTCGCCCAGCGGTTTGAAAAAATCCCTGCGCCTGCAACAGATCGCCATGGAAAACAAATTGCCGGTCATCACCTTGGCCGAAAGCGGTGGCGCCAACCTTAATTACGCGGCCGATATTTTCGTCGAAGGCGCGCGCAGCTTTGCCAATCAGGCTCGGATGTCGGCCATGGGCCTGCCGCAGATCACCGTGGTGCACGGTTCTGCCACGGCGGGCGGGGCTTATCAACCGGGCCTTTCCGATTACGTGGTGGTGGTCAGGGGCAAAGCCAAACTGTTTTTGGCAGGGCCGCCGCTGTTGAAAGCGGCCACCGGCGAAGTCGCCACGGATGAAGAACTGGGCGGCGCCGAAATGCACGCGCAAACCGCCGGCACCGCCGAGTACCTGGCTGAAAACGATGCCGACGGCGTGCGACAAGTGCGCGAGATCATGGGGTTGCTGTCCTGGAATGCGCGCTTGCCGGTTGCACCCGACCGCTACTGGGAAGATCCGCTGTACCCGGTCGATGAGCTGCTCGGCCTGATACCCGATGACCCGAAAAAACCCTATGACGTGCGCGAAATTGTTGCGCGAATTGCCGACGGTTCAAGCTTCCTCGATTTCAAGAACGAGTTCGACCAACAGACTGTGTGCGGGCATCTGCACATTCAAGGTCGGGCCTGCGGATTCATCGGCAACAACGGCCCGATCACGCCCAAGGGTGCGAGCAAGGCCGCGCAATTCATTCAGCTGTGCGATCAGAGCCAAACGCCTTTGCTGTTTTTCCATAACACCACCGGTTTCATGGTCGGCACCGAGTCCGAGCAGCAAGGTGTGATCAAACATGGGGCCAAGATGATTCAGGCGGTGGCCAACGCCCGCGTGCCAAAACTGACCATCGTCGTCGGTGGCTCCTACGGCGCTGGCAACTACGCCATGTGCGGACGCGGTCTGGACCCACGCTTTATCTTCGCCTGGCCCAACAGCCGCACGGCGGTGATGGGTGGTGCGCAGGCCGGCAAAGTGCTGCGAATTGTCACCGAAGCCAAACAGCTGAAAGAGGGTTTGGTGCCAGACCCGAAAATGCTCGACATGCTCGAACAGGTCACCGCGCAAAAACTCGACAGCCAATCCACGGCACTCTACGGCAGCGCCAGCTTATGGGATGACGGCTTGATCGACCCGCGCGATACCCGGACGTTGCTTGGCTATTTACTGGACATCTGCCAGGAGGCCGACAGACGCCCACTGCAAGCCAACAGTTTTGGTGTCGCCCGCCTCTAGGTGTGCTCAGGAGAACAATAAAAATGATCTTCACCCAGGAACATCAAGCACTGCGTCGCACGGTTCGCCAATTCGTCGATCATGAGATCAACCCGTACGTCGAAGAATGGGAAAAGGCCGGGCGTTTTCCTATCCACGAGATATTCCGCAAAGCAGGTGACCTCGGCCTGCTGGGTATTTCCAAACCGGAAAAATTCGGTGGCATGGGGCTCGACTACAGCTATTCGATAGCCGCCGCCGAAGAGTTCGGGACCATTCATTGCGGCGGTATCCCGATGTCCATCGGGGTGCAAACCGACATGTGCACGCCGGCGCTGGCGCGTTTTGGCTCTGATGAATTACGCGAAGAGTTTCTGCGACCGGCGATTACCGGCGAGCAGGTGGGTTGCATCGGTGTCTCCGAAGTCGGTGCAGGCTCCGATGTCGCGGGATTGAAAACCACCGCCCGCAAGGACGGCGACGACTATGTCATCAACGGCAGCAAGATGTGGATTACCAACTCCCCAAGCGCCGATTTTATCTGCCTGCTGGCCAACACCTCGGACGATAAACCGCACATCAACAAGTCGCTGATCATGGTGGCCATGAACACGCCGGGCATCAGCCTCAGCTCGCACCTGGATAAGCTCGGTATGCGCAGCTCGGAAACCGCCCAGGTATTTTTCGACAACGTGCGCGTGCCGCAACGCAACCGCATCGGCCATGAAGGCGCAGGCTTCATGATGCAGATGCTGCAGTTTCAGGAAGAACGTTTGTTTGGCGCAGCGAACATGATCAAGGGCCTGGAGTACTGCGTCGACAGCACCATCGAATACTGCAAGGAACGAAAAACCTTTGGTAACGCGCTGATCGACAACCAGGTGATTCACTTTCGCCTGGCCGAATTACAAACCGAAATCGAATGCCTGCGCGCGTTGGTTTATCAGGCTACCGAGCAGTACATCAAGGGACAGGATGTTACGCGGCTGGCATCGATGGCCAAACTCAAGGCCGGTCGACTGGGCCGGGAGGTCAGCGACAGTTGCCTGCAGTATTGGGGCGGCATGGGCTTCATGTGGGACAACCCGGTGGCCCGCGCTTACCGCGATGTGCGGCTGGTATCGATTGGCGGGGGCGCCGATGAAATCATGCTCGGCATCATTTGCAAACTGATGGGCATCTTGCCGGGGAAAAACAAATGAGCGCGTTGCCGGTGTGCCAGACCTTGTTGCTCGAATCCCACAACGGAGTATTGCACGTCACGCTCAACCGCCCGGAAAGTCGCAATGCCATGAGCCTGCAAATGGTCGTCGAGTTGCGCGCAGTGCTGGCAGCGGTGCGCGATGATCGTACGGTCCGTGCATTGGTGATCGGTGGCGCGGGCGGGCACTTTTGCGCGGGGGGCGACATCAAGGACATGGCCAGCGCCCGTGCTCAAGGCACCACGGCCTACCGTGATTTGAACCGCGTGTTCGGCGCGTTGCTGCAAGAGGTGCAACATGCGCCGCAAGTGGTGATTACGGTGTTGCAAGGCGCAGTGCTCGGTGGCGGTTTTGGCCTGGCGTGTGTCAGCGATGTCGCCCTGGCCGATCATCAGGCGCAATTTGGTCTGCCTGAAACCAGTCTCGGTTTGCTGCCCGCGCAGATCGCACCGTTTGTGGTTCAGCGCATCGGCCTGACGCAAGCACGCCGCTTGGCGCTCACGGCCGCTCGGTTCGATGGCACGCAGGCAAAGCGTTTGGGGTTGGTGCACTTCGTGGAGCATGACGCACAAGGCTTGGCCGAGCGTCTGGATGAAGTGTTGGCGCACGTCTTGTGCTGCGCGCCGGAGGCGAATGCCCTGACTAAAAAACTGCTGCTGGCGAGTGCCGGACAACCCTCGGATGGCTTGCTGGATGAGGCGGCCGAGTGGTTTGGCCAAGCGGTGAATGGCACGGAAGGGATCGAGGGGACGATGGCTTTTGTGCAGAAGCGTAAACCCCGGTGGGCCCTTTAAAAGCATTGCTGGCAGGCCAGCGCCTTTGTAGGAACTGGCCTGCCGGCGATGGGGCTATCACTTACACCGCCAAATCAAAGGGAACACACCATGCCCGCCCTCAAGAAAATCCTGATCGCCAACCGTGGTGAAATCGCCTGCCGCATCCAGCGTACGGCGCAAGCATTGGGCTACCGCACCGTCGCCGTTTTCAGCGATGCCGACGCCGACGCCCTGCACGTGCAGATGGCCGATGAAGCGGTGTACATCGGTGCGCCTGCGGTGCAGCAATCCTATTTGAACATTCCGACAATTCTCGACGCGGCCCGGCGCACGGGTGCAGATGCCATTCACCCCGGTTACGGCTTCCTGTCGGAAAACGCCGAATTTGCCCTCGCCTGCCAACACGCCGGCCTCACCTTCATCGGCCCCAGCCCTGAAGCCATTGAGCTGATGGGCAGTAAACGCCTGTCAAAAGTCGCGATGCTGGCTGCCGGAGTGCCGTGCATCAAAGGCTATCAGGGCGTCGAACAGGACGATGCGACGCTCAGCCGTGAAGCACAGCGCATCGGTTTCCCGCTGATGATCAAGGCCAGCGCCGGCGGTGGCGGGCGCGGTATGCGGTGGGTGCATGACGCCGCTGATTTGCTGCCACACCTGCGCACCGCACGCTCCGAGGCATTGCACGGTTTTGGCAGCGACGAACTGATTCTTGAGCAGGCACTGGTCAACCCGCGCCACGTCGAAGTTCAGCTGTTTGGCGATCAACAGGGCAACCTGATCTACCTCGGCGAGCGTGATTGTTCAATCCAGCGCCGCCACCAAAAGGTCATTGAGGAGGCGCCCTGCCCCGTCATGAGCGCACAATTGCGCCACGCCATGGGCGAAGCGGCGCTGAAGGCCGGGCGTGCGGTGAATTACGTGGGCGCCGGCACTGTAGAGTTTCTGCTGGATGCACACGGGCAATTCTACTTTCTGGAAATGAACACACGGCTGCAAGTGGAACACCCGGTTACCGAACTGATTACCGGCCTCGACCTGGTGGCCTGGCAACTGCGGGTTGCAGAAGGGCTGCCACTGCCGTTGCGTCAGGATCAGGTACAACTCAACGGCCACGCCATCGAAGTGCGGTTGTATGCAGAAGACCCGACTCAGGATTTTTTGCCACAAACCGGGCGCATTGCGATGTGGGAGCCGGCGCTAAAGGACGGTGTGCGAATCGACCACGGCCTGATCGAAGGGCAGCAAGTCAGCCCGTTCTACGACCCGATGCTCGGTAAAATCATCGCCCACGGCGCTACGCGCGAAGAAGCCCGGCGCAAATTGTTGAGAGCGGTGCAAGACTGCGTGCTGCTGGGTTTACCCAGCAATCAGCGCTTGCTGACCCACCTGCTCGACCACCCGCAATTCATCAGCGGCGAGTTCAGCACCGGGTTCATCCCCGATTATTTTGCCGACCATGCCTGCCTTCATCCTCATATTCCCGGTGCCGATGAATTGGCGATTGCGGCAGCGCTTTTCTATCAGCATTCAGCGCAGGCCCACTTGGCCCCTCTGGGCGGTTGGCGGAACAACGCAAGCGTGCCGTTGCACTATCGCATTGGCCTGGACGATCAGAATTGGCCAGTGCTGCTGACAGCCATTACGGGCGAACCGTATCGGATTCAAGTGGCCGAAGAGACTCTCGATCTGAAGATAATCCAGTGCGACGGGCGCTGGGCAACGCTCCAGATCAATGGTATCCGTCGTCAATACGCCTACCGTTTGCACGCCGCACAATTGTGGCTGGGCATGCGCCCCGGCAGTCTGCGGCTGGTGGATCACACGCACGCTGTGGTCAACGGTCAGGCCAGCGCCAGCTCCGGCACGCTCAAGGCGCCAATGGACGGGGCGATTGTCGACGTTCTGGTCAGCGAGGGCAGCCCCGTAATCAAGGGCCAATTGCTGGTGGTGTTGGAGGCGATGAAAATGGAGCACCCATTGAAATCGGGGATCGATGGCGTGCTCAAGCGCTTGCAGGTTCAGGTGGGAGATCAGGTTAAAAATCGGCAGATTCTGCTGGAGGTCGAATAAGCCGCTAGGCGGATCCGCAGGGTTTGGCTACGCTCAAGCCCTATCAGGATGCGGATACCTAGGAACCCTTCGATGCCTCACTGGCTGGTCATTGATCTGGAAGCCACCACCGATGAGGGTGGCTGGCCGATAACGGAAATGGAAATCATCGAAATTGGCGCCACCCTGGTGGATCGCCAAGGTCGCGAGCTGGACCATTTCCAGCGCTTCGTGCGGCCGCTGCGTCGACCATTGCTGACGACGTTTTGCCGGGAGCTGACGCACATCACCCAAGCCAACATTGATGCGGCGCAACCGTTGTCCGAAGTCTGGGTGGCGTTCGAGCGCTGGCTGACGCAGCATCATTCGCGCCTGGAAGGCTGGGCCAGTTGGGGCGACTATGACCGCAAACAATTGCTGCAGGAATGGCAGCACCTGCAACTCGACAGCGAGCTTGCCCGGGTGCCGCACATGAACCTCAAACAGCGATTTGCCAAGGCGCGACGACTGGAACGGCCATTGGGACTTAACGGCGCTCTGCAACTGGCAGGCATGCAGTTCAGCGGGCAACAACACAGGGCCCTTGAAGATGCGCGCAATACGGCACGTCTGCTACCGCTGATTCTCCCCGTCTAGTGAGGTGACGCGGCCTAGTGCCTTGTGCATACTGGCCGGCCCTTTTAAGCCCTTTTTTCGAGGAATCGCCCATGTTTAAAGTCAACGAGTACTTCGACGGCACCGTCAAGTCGATCGCTTTTGGCACCGCAGAAGGTCCGGCGACCATCGGCGTCATGGCTCCGGGCGAATACGAGTTCGGTACCAGCCAACGTGAGATCATGCACGTGGTGACCGGCGCCCTGACCGTCAAACTGCCAGACAGCAGCAACTGGGAAACCTTCGCCGCAGGCAGCCAGTTCAACGTGCCCGCCAACAGCAAATTCCAGCTGAAAGTGGCCGTCGACACTGCTTACTTGTGCGAATACCGCGGCTAAAACCGAGGATTCACCCATAAAAAATGCCCGTGTTTAACGACACGGGCATTTTTTTGTTCGGTGCTTATTCGAGGACGGTCACCGACATGCCGACTTCGAGATGGCCATTACCATCATTGACCAGGTTCTGACCGAACATGGCGCCATCGGCCTCGGCGCGATATTTCTGCAAGGTTGCCAGCGGCTCGCGATCATCGCTGCGCGCGCCGGTGTGCGGGTCGATCGTGGTCAGAATGCAACGCGAGCAGGACTTGACCACCCGGAACTCGACATCACCGATGCGAATGCGCTTCCAGCCATCCTCGGCATACGCCTCGCTGCCCTCGATCACCAAGTTCGGCCGAAAGCGCAACATCTCCAGTGGCCGGCCGACACGTTGCGATAAATCTTCCAACGAGGCCTGACCGATCAGCAACAACGGGTAGCCATCGGCAAACGCCACTTGATCGTCGTCATGACCATAACCCGCCTCAGTGGTACGGGCCCGCTCCAGCGGCACTTGCACCAACCGGGTCGGTTTGCCGATGAACTCACTGACCCAGGCCGCTGCCACATCTCCAGCGTCCGGCACGCGCAAGGTATCGCGCCAAATGGTCACGCCGCGCAGTTCGGCGTCACCGCCAGGCAGCGCGATATCGATCGGCGTGCGACCCGCAACACTGAGGGTAAGCCCGCCTTCGGCATTCCACAGCGCTGACAGTTGGCTCATCTGCGCCACCGCGCGCTGTGTCAGAAAGCGTCCGCTGGCTTCATCCACGAGCATCCAGCGTCGGTCACCGTCCAAGCCTAACTTGTCCAGGCGAGCCTGTTGCAGGGTTTCGCCCTTGCCAGATTTCAACGGATAACGATATAGCGCGCTCAAACGCAGCATGGCCAGCTCCGGGGTGGGCAAAAAAAGCCACCCTATACGAGCTTGATTGCCGAATCAAAGGCTGACTGCTGCGTCATTCTTCAGACGGGCACTTCATCGAGCATCAGGCGCTGGCGCACGACGTCGACCAGTTTGTCTGGCTGGAATTTGGAGAGGAAGTTGTCGCAGCCCACCTTCTTCACCATCGAGTCGTTGAAGCTACCGGACAGAGAGGTGTGCAACACCACGTAAAGGCCTCGCAGACGCGGGTCGTTACGGATTTCGGTAGTCAGCCGATACCCATCCATTTCCGGCATCTCTGCGTCGGTGAAAATCATCAGCAGCTTGTCGGTCATGTTCACCCCGGTATCAGCCCAGGCCTTGAGCATGTTCAGCGCCTTCAAACCGTCGCTGGCGATGTGCATCTTCACGCCCAACTGCCCCAGCGTGTCGCGCAATTGCGACAGCGCCACGTTCGAATCGTCCACCAGCAGTACCTCACGACCACGAGCGCGCTCCAGCACCGGGTCATCCAGTTTTTCCCGGGAAACCTTGGCGTTGTAAGGGACGATTTCAGCGAGGACTTTTTCGACGTCGATGATTTCCACCAACTGATCATCGACCTTGCTGATCGCGGTCAGGTAATGCTGGCGACCGGCACTGGTGGGCGGCGGCAATATGGCTTCCCAGTTCATGTTGACGATGCGGTCTACGCCGCCAACCAGGAAGGCCTGCACCGAACGGTTGTATTCGGTGACGATGATGGTACTGGTGGGGCTCGGTATCAACGGACGCATGCCAATGGCCTGCGACAGGTCAATGACCGGCAAGGTCTGGCCGCGCAGGTTGACCACGCCACACACAAATGGATGGCGCTGGGGCATCAGCGTCAGCTTCGGCAGTTGCAGTACTTCCTGAACTTTGAACACGTTGATAGCGAATAACTGCCGACCCGCCAGGCGAAACATAAGAATTTCCAGGCGATTCTCACCCACCAGTTGCGTGCGTTGGTCTACCGTGTCGAGAATGCCGGCCATCAATAACTCCTGGGCTTTTTCTGATTAGTTCACTAAAGAGGGTTATCGGCTGTACAAGCAGGACCTTGACCCCATTCGAAATGCCACGCTCAGGCATTGATGTCACATTAACATCATGCTTTACTGCGCTTGCCATTCCATCTGATCTATTTACCCGACGCGACCACAGTCAGTGCGTCTGGTTCCCTGTGTAAGGGATTCCCTTATCATCAATCAGGTCCAACCTGATATTCGCGATATCCAATAGCCATTAATGTGATGCCATTCTCATTGCATGAATGGAGTCAGGCTATTGTTCCCGATCGCAGGCAAGTGGCCTTCCACTCGATTGATTTCCACACCCTGCCGCCGAACTTGCTGGAGCGCGATCGCCCTCGTCGACACACTCGACACTCCCTCTTTTGAAACGACGTTGTGGAGATAAATATGCCAAACGACCGTAACGAGTGGGCAGATCGGCTGCCAGAGTTTCTAGTCGAAGCTGAAAAGCTCCTGGCCAAATCAGAAGAATGCCTGAGTCATTTGCAACTGATCAGCAATGACAAGGACGCGATTGAATGCATGCTGAGCTCGCTGCTCAAGCTCGCCAATAAGGCGGACGCATTGGCGCTGGCGGCCGTTTCAGAGTTTTCGCTGCACATTCACGGCTTGCTCAATCACGCACAAAGCCACGCCAGCCTGCATGATCAGGCGCTGGGCGCGTTGCAGGATTGTTTCACGCTGATGGCCTGGCAACTCGAACTCATTGATCAGACCACCTGCCAGCTCACCCTTGATGAAACCGAACAGACCACTCTGATCGAAGCCTTCGCGTTTCAGGTCGGACAACGTCAGTTTCATCCACCCGTCAACGCGAAACCACTCACCCTCGTTTCATTTGCAGGGCGACAAGCCTGACTTCAGGTTGTCACTGCGCGCCTGAAACTGCATTGCCATGATCGGCACTGTTACTTGAGCGCGCCCGTGTCGTCATTGAAGCCATCGTGTCCGCTGACGACAACTCGCCTCAAATAAACTATTGCCCACCATTTAACTATTGCCGGTTTGGAACTAACGTCCATAGAACCTTGTTTGGTGGCGGAGCAAACCTATTACCAAACGCGACCAACGGTATCTTAGGTGGTATTATGCCGCCCATTAGTTGACGTCAATTAATGGCACAGTGATTCCAGACAGAGGCCCGTCATCCGCCATGACCGGTCTTCCCGCAGCGAACATCCATTGGCTCCATCCGCTATGTACGCCAGCCTCAAGTCAATCACCCTATGGCCTCCCTCCCGGTTGAATGCACGCCGGTTCACACTTTTGCTTTGTACAGTCTCCGCACTGGGCAGCCTGCTGATCTACAGCCTGTCCCTGCCCTTGCCGCTCGGCCTGCTGTTGCTGAACGTCGCCGCTTTGAGTTGTGTCTGGGTGCAACACCACCTCTCGCGCACCTCCATAAAGTTTCAACCTCAGGAACTGGCCGATCGGCTGCTAAAGGTTCAGGAAAACGAGCGCCACCGGCTCAGTCGCGAATTGCATGACGACATAGGCCAGTTGCTGACGGCCGCCAAACTACAAAGTGAATGGCTTAAACGCCGGATGCCCGCAGAACTGCAGGATCAATGCTCGGTATTGTGCGACACGCTGGACGAAACCCTGACCAAGGTGCGCGACGTATCCGCCATTCTGAACCCCAGGCAACTCACCAGTCTTGGGCTGGAAGCCAGTTTGCGCGCGCATTTGCTCAAGACGTTGGTCAATACACCCGTGCACTGGAGCCTGGAGTGCCATCAACGCCTGGCCGGTATTCCCGAAGAAATGGCGTTGGCGGCTTTTCGGATCACCCAGGAAGCGGTAACGAATACCCTGCGCCATGCTCAAGCAAAAAATTTACTGGTGCGCTTGCAGCGTCAACCCCTGGGGCTGGCGCTATTGATCAGCGACGACGGCCAGGGGTTTTCACCGGCCACTGATCCTGGTCGTGAGGGACAACGCGGCATGGCAGGCATGGCAGAACGGGTCCACCCGCTAGGCGGCACATTGGTCGTTACCAGCGAACCGGGTAAGGGCACACAGATCGAAGCACTCTTCCCTTGGGCACCACGTGCGCTCGAACGGGCCAGTACAAATAAGGTTTTGCATTGACTTGTAAATTACTTCTGATCGACGACCACTCGCTTATCAGGGCTGGTGTGCGCGCTTTGGTGCTGGATATTCCCGGTTACAGTGTCGTCGGCGAGGCCAGCGACGGCTCGCAGTTACTCGAATTGGTCGAGAAGTTGTCGCCCGACATCGTACTGCTGGATATTTCCATGAAAGAAGTCGGCGGTCTTGAAGCGTTGCAACGCCTCAAACAAGTCCGCCCGCAAAGCAAAGTGCTGATTCTTTCGATGCACACCGACCCGACGCTCATCATGCAGGCGCTGGAGTCAGGCGCTCATGGCTATCTGCTCAAGGACACGACAGCCAACGAACTCGAACATGCGCTGGAAGCGTTGCGCAATAACGAGCGCTACCTGAGCCCTGCCATCGCCCACACCGTCATCAACCAGGCGCTGACACGCAACCAGCAAAGTCAGGCACCAGCCACCGACTCCCATAACCTGACTGCACGCCAGTTGGAAATCCTGCGGCTGATTGTGCGTGGCAAGTCCACACGGGAAATCGCCAACGGCCTGGGCCTGAGCATCAAAACTGTCGAAACCCACCGCTCGCAAGTCATGAAACGCCTGCAAATCTACGACGTCGCAGGCTTGGTGCTGTTCGCGGTGCGCGAGCAAATCATCAGCCTGGACGACTAGCCGTTTCAAAGGCGCTCAACAAGGGCGAGTTGTCCGGCAAATGCACCCGCAACGCTCCAGGGCGCGCAGAGAAACGCAGGCTGTCACCCTCAAGTGGCTCGCCATCAAGATTGATGTAAAGACCTTCCGACACTTTGATCTCGACCCATGGCAAGCGTGCGCGCACAAACATGTTGTCGATGCCAAAACCATCGGCCAGCAGGTTTTTCAAAGTGCCAACCACTTCCTGTGGCGCTGGCAAGATGCTGATATCCAGCAAACCATCATCCGCCTTTGCTCCAGGGCACAACACGTGACCACCACCCGCCTGCCGACCATTGCCGATGCCTAATGCCAGTAACTCGCCGCGCCAGTGAAAATCCGGCCCCTGAAGCTCGCCATAGGCTGCGTGCAGTTCGCTGAAACGCGATAAACCGGTAAACAGGTAAGCGGCTCCACCGAGGACTTTTTTCAGGTCTTCTGAGGTGTTGGCGGTGACCTGACTGCCGAATCCACCCGTCGCCATGTTCAAAAATATCTGACCGCCGACCTCGCCCAAATCGATGGCTTTTGCGCTCGCATCCAATAGGTCCAAGGCTTGAGCGGGTTCCAAAGGTATTCCGGCGGCGCGTGCAAAGTCGTTGGCGGTCCCCAACGGCAATAACACCAGGCTGGCCTGCGTCGTGTGCGCGGCCATTGCTTCGGCGATATCGCGCAACGTACCGTCACCGCCGCCGGCGACTATTTGCGTATACCCCGCAGCCAACGCTTCATCCACCAGACGCTGGGCATCACCGGCCTCCCACGTCAACCGAACGGCGAGCTCCCAGCCCTGTGCGCGTTTGTTTTCAACTGCAGCCCGCACCTCTTCGTTGAGCGCCTGCTTGCCATGCAGAATCAACAGCGCCTTGCGTTCGCTCATTGTATTCACTCCCATGATTGATTTGCGTATGGGAGATGTTGACCTTCAACGCCCCCATAAAAGTCGCCGAAACTGGAAATTTTTCGTGCCTGGAGGCTTCACGTCCTACAAGACAGGGTTTTTTCTTACAAAAGATCAGGAATCGGCTTAATTGACCGCTGACTCAGATGGGTACAACTTGGCCTCTTCAGTATCAGTCATCGCAGAAAAACACAGGGACGTGCCATGCAACACCAAGACATCTGGACGCCGGCCAATTTGGCCGCGCCACCTTCCAAGAAAAAGGTCGTTTTAACGGCGCAATCGCCAACAAGCGAAACACCCAAAGAACTCGCTGAAATGGAGTCTCGCGTCGCCGAGCTGGAAACTCATCTGGAATACATCCGTAGAGGCATGGATGAGGTGCGTGGTGACGTCAAATCCACCCAGCATCGACTCGCCTACTCCGTAGGTGGAACAGCGATACTTCTCGGGCTTATGGGATGGATCGCCAATAGCCGTTTCGATCAGCTCGTGACGTTGCTGATGCAATAGCTTCGGACATGGGCAAAACCCGGTTCGATAAACCGGGTTGCCATTGCCGGGATGATTCAGGACTCAGCCAAGCACTTCGCTCAAAGGGATGAAGCCCACGAATTCCCCTTCAACCAACGTACGGTCTTCCAGCACTTCAACCAGGCCATCAGCCCAAGCGGCACTGCGCAGTACGCCGGAACTTTGATTCTTGTAAATAATTGCCTGCCCGTTTACCAAACGCCCACGCAAGTATTCACGACGGTTACCGGCCTTGGGCCAGGCAAAACCTGCCGGAACCTGGAATTTCAAAGGTTCGACGTCCTTGACACCTTGTCGGCGCAACAGATAAGGCCTTGTCAGCAGTGCAAAGGTCACCAGGGTGGAGGCCGGATTACCGGGCAAACCAATCACCGGCACGCCTCGAAAATGCCCAAACGTCAGCGGTTTTCCAGGTTTGATAGCCAGTTTCCACAACGTCAACTCGCCCTCTTCGCGCAAGGCAATACCCAGGAAATCAGCCTCGCCTACCGACACTCCACCCGTCGACAGGATCAAATCGACATCCGTCAATTCGCCGAGACGTTCGCGCGTGGTCGCAAGGTTGTCCGCAAGGATGCCGGCATCGATGACTTCGCATCCCATGCGCTGCAACCAGCTGCAGAGGACTACGCGATTGCTGTTGTAGATCTGCCCTGGCCCAAGTGCCTGGCCGGGTTCTATCAATTCATCACCGGTCGACAACACCGCCACACGCACCTTGCGAATAACGTCCAGCTCAGCGCAACCCAAGGATGCGGCCAAACCCTGTTCGATAGGCCCCAGACGCGTGCCTGCTGGCAAAACCAGCTCACCGACGGTCGTTTCCTGGCCCTGTGGACGAATGTTTTGACCTGGGATCAACGCTTCGGTGAAACCGACTCTTTCGTCGGCCAGGACGATGGCGTTTTCTTGCATCTCGACACAGTCGGCCCCTTCGGGAACCGGTGCGCCGGTGAAGATTCGTGCGCAAGTGCCAGGTTTCAGGGGCTCGGGGGCCTGGCCTGCAAAAATCTTCTGGCTGACCGGTAGCGGCTCGCCTGTCCAATCGGCCACGCGCAATGCATAACCGTCCATGGCGCTGTTTGGCCACGGCGGCAGGTCCAGCGTCGAAACAAGATTTTCAGCCAATACTCGACCCTGAACCTGAGCCAGCGGCAGGCGTTCAAAGTCGAGAATTCTTGAAGCCTCAGCCATTTCGAGCAAGCGTGCCAGCGCCGCTTCAACGGCCATAAGGTCGCCGGTTTTGCCAGGCTTACCCACGGGATTCACAAGGTGCCGCCTGTTTCAGATGAGGCACGAAATTACATGGTCGGTGCCGGGAATCCAGTTGTTCGGCAAGAATACCGTCCCAACCCGTGCGTACCGCATTGGTCGAACCCGGCAAGCAGCAAACCAGTGTGCCATTGGCCAGACCGGCTAACGCACGGGACTGAACGGTAGACGTACCGATATCAGCTACCGAGATTTGCCGGAACAACTCACCAAAACCATCGACCATTTTATCCAGCAAACACGTTACGGCTTCCGGAGTGCTGTCGCGCCCGGTAAAGCCGGTACCGCCGGTAATCAGCACGACCTGCACCACGTCATCGGCGATCCAGTTGGCGACTTGCGCACGAATTTTGTAAAGATCATCTTTAAGCAGTACCCGCTCGGCCAGGTTATGGCCCGCAGCATTCAAGCGGTCAACGAAGACCTGGCCTGAAGTATCAGTTTCCAGGGTACGGGTGTCGCTGACCGTCAGCACCGCAATGTTGAGCGGCGCGAAAGGTACATCAGCCTTGGCTTTCATAGGCTCGTCCAGTTGAAGGAGAAACAGCCCGGTGTTATATCACAGCGCTCCCCTTTTTCGCCGCCCTCCTGGAGACCGGTCATGACCTGCGACACACATTTGCCACCCTGCTCCATTCTGCTTCTGGCGGGTGGTCGAGGCCAACGCATGGGCGGCCAGGATAAAGGCTTGCTGGAGTGGCACGGTGAGCCGCTGATTGCGCACTTGCACCGCAAGACCCGGTCATTGAGCGATGACCTGATCATCTCCTGCAACAGGAACCTCGAAAAATACGCGCCTTACGCCAATCAGCTCGTGCATGACGACGAAGGCGATTTCCCTGGGCCATTGGCGGGCATTCGCGCGGGCCTCAAGGCTGCTCGCCATGCTTACCTGATGGTTTTGCCTTGTGACGTGCCGCGTATCGACGAAGCATTGCTTCACAGCATGCGCGAAACCGCTGGCCAACATCCGGACAAGCCGTTGATGTTGCGCCATGGCGAGCATTGGGAACCGCTGCTGTGCATCATTCCTGTCGTGCTGCGCGACGCTTTCGAAAGCGCGTGGAAGGATGGAGAACGCAGTCCGGGCCGAATCATGCGACAGCTCGACGCCACGGCGTTGCAGTGCCCCGAAAACGACCCTCGCCTGGCCAACCTCAACACGCCAGAACTGTTAAGCCTGCACGGCACTGTGTCAGACTGACATTCGCCAAGGAACTTGCGCGCGTTGTACACGTCTCACCATCAGTAACCAAAGAATTCATATTCGGAGACACACTCATGACTCAACGGACCCTCGCCACTTTCATGCTCGCACTGGGCCTCGCGACCCTTGCGGGTTGTGCATCGCCTACCGTGATCACCTTGAATGACGGTCGCGAAATCCAGGCTGTCGACGCGCCAAAATACGATGAGGATTCGGGTTTCTACGAATTCAAGCAACTGGATGGCAAAGAAACCCGTATCAACAAGGATCAGGTGCGTACCGTTAAAGAGTTGTAATAACGGCGCGAATCATCTGATGCAAAAAGCCCGCTTTATGCGGGCTTTTTCTTGGGCGCGATTTAACGCTTACCACTGCAACGTGATGCGGCTTTCGAAGCTTCGCTCCTCGCCGGTCACCGGATCAGTGAAGCGCAGCCCTTGCGCAAGAAGTTTCAGAGGATTGGCGTAATCGTCCTCGGCATCCTTGATCACCTGCGGATAAAACGGGTCATTGCAGATACTCGCGCCCAGTGCCGTCATGTGGACCCGCAGCTGATGTTTTTTGCCTGTCACCGGGTACAGCGCATAACGCCATAACTCACCGTTTTTTTCCCTGACCTCGACGGCGGTCTCGGTATTGCTCACACCCGGCGCCTCTTCCATGCGGAAAAAAGGTTCGCCGTCGACAAGACGACTTTTATGCACCAATGGAAACTGCAGCTCGGGTAAGGCACGTGCAATTGCTTCGTAGCGTTTTTCGATGCGCCGTGTAGGAAACAACGACTGATAGGCTGAACGCGTTTGGGGATTGGCTGAAAACAGCACCAGGCCCGCGGTATGCCGGTCGATGCGATGCAACGGCACCAGGTGCGGGTTATCCAGCGTTCGGATCAACCGACGCAGCAATGTTTGCTCGACGTACTCGCCCGCCGGGGTTACGGGCAAAAAATGAGGTTTGTCAGCGACCACCAAATGCTCGTCGGCGTACACAATGGATTCGAGCACAGGGATCGGCTTTTCGTCCGGCACTTCGCGAAAATAGTGAATCCGAAGGCCTTCCTTGTAGGCCAGATCGAGGGCGATTGGCACGCCATCGGCATTTAGAACACGCCCACGAGCAATTCTGTCGAGCCATTGTTCACGCCCAATAGCACTGAAATGCTCACACAGGCAATCCAGCACTGTCTGCCACGAACCTGCCGGCAAATAGAGCGTGCTGGCCTGATTTTGCGCAGCAGAAAAAGATGAAATGGACATATGAAACCCTAACCCTCGAGGCAGGGCAGCATTATCCAACAGTGTCCTGACCGAACCTAGAGGAGAATCCTCACGCGGTCACCGATTGTGCCCGCGCTGCAGCTTCGGTGAACTCTTTGAGCCAGCGCAACACATCGACCGCCTCCCAGCGGACAGGGTCGTACAACGCGTACATCAAACCCTGATAACCGACGACGTCCAGTTGCCGGTGATACCCGGCGCGCTGGAACAATGCTTCGATTTCAGCGAAGCAGGTATTGAAATGCAGTTTGTTGAAGGGGGTTTTTCCTTCGGTGACCAAGCCATCCAGGCGCAACTCGATGACCGCCTCGCGCACCACGTCAGCCGACATCCGGTTCACGCTGTTTTTCAATTGTTCGACATTGACCAAGGCTCATCCCTCTGACTTGCGCGATTGCTTGCCCAAACCCCCAATAGCGCGGCGAATGGAAGGCAACCGGATTTACTGTATACACATACAGTAACCGAACAGGCGGGATTTGGCCAATGGATGAAACGACAACCGCGACGAGCGGAACACGCGCGAGCGTGTATTCAGCGTAAAAAAGCCACTACCTGATTGGCATCGAAGGGCCAGTCCAGTTCTGCGCCATTGTCGAGGCGGCGCAGCACCGGTATTCGCAAACCGTAGTCTTCCACCCAGGCTTCGTTTTCAGCGATGTCGACCAACTCAACCAATAAACCGTGCTCGACCAAAGGCATCAGTTCTTCCTCGGCGAGTTCGCAGAGATGGCAACCAAGGGTGCCCAATAGCTGGCATTCAGGAGGCATGAGCAAAATACCTGGCAAAAGTAGCTGATTATTCTAGGCCCGTGATCAAACGCAGTCGACCCAGCGCTCAATCCTGGCTCACGGCGCCAATCTTGTGCACCGACAAATCAGCGCCGTAATACTCTTCCTCCTGACTCAGGCGCAGGCCATGCAGCGCCTTGATCACGCCGTACACCGAAAAACCTCCAGCCAGCGCCACAATCACGCCCAGCGCGGTGCCGATCAACTGGCTGATCAGGCTGACGCCACCAAGCCCTCCCAATGCACTTTGGCCAAAAATGCCGCAGGCGATACCGCCCCACACCCCGCACAAACCATGCAACGGCCACACACCCAGTACATCATCGATATGCCATTTGCCCTGAGCGGCGGTAAAACACCAGACAAAAAGAGCGCCAGCAATGGCTCCGGTCACCAACGCTCCCACCGGATGCATCAAATCGGAACCTGCACATATCGCCACCAACCCTGCCAATGGGCCGTTGTGCAGAAAACCTGGGTCATTGCGCCCGACAATCAGTGCAGAGACTGTTCCACCCACCATGGCCATCAGCGAGTTAACCGCCACCAGTCCACTGACGCCTTGCAAGGTTTGCGCACTCATCACGTTAAACCCGAACCACCCGACAATCAGAATCCACGACCCCAGCGCCAGGAAAGGAATGCTCGAAGGGGCGAACGCCACCAGACGCCCATCGCGATAGCGCCCCTGCCTCGGCCCCAGCAGCAACACCGCCGCCAGCGCCAGCCAGCCTCCCATGGCATGGACCACGACCGACCCTGCGAAATCATGAAAACCGGCGCCAAAACGCGCAAGCAACCAGGCTTGCAAGCCGTAGTTGCCGTTCCAGATCATGCCTTCGAAGAAGGGGTAGATAAACGCTACGATCAGCGCCGTCGCACACAGTTGCGGGACGAACCTTGCACGCTCGGCAATGCCCCCGGAAATGATCGCCGGTATCGCCGCCGCAAAGGTCAGCAGGAAGAAAAACTTCACCAGCCCATAGCCATGATCGGCATTGATCACCGCGGCGGGCTGCATGAAGGTCACTCCATACGAGATCCAATAGCCTATAAAGAAGTAGGCGAGCGTCGAAATGGCAAAATCGCTGAGGATTTTCGACAAGGCGTTGACCTGATTCTTTTGGCGCACGGTGCCGACTTCGAGGAAGGCGAACCCGGCATGCATGGCCAGCACCATTACAGCGCCGATCAGGATGAACAGTGTATTTGAGCTATGAACCAGACTGTCCACAGCGCTTTGCAGATTATCCATGGGAATTGGCAGACCTGAAGGCTAAAAAAGCACCAAAGCGGTTCGCGCCGGGTTTTCGCGCACCAAATTACGACGTCTCGAATCAACCTGTTGATCGCGACGAACCGCTTTGGCGCACAAGGTTTTAACCTTCGCGCGAGTTTTCATTATTTGAGTTAAGGTTTTGCTTGAATCATGCCCGGCAACAGCGCAAGGGCGCGGGCCGACGCACCACGACATAGCAAAAGTTGTACCAGTCATTTGTACTGAACCTTCGCGCAAGGCTCATACTCGAACGCAACAGACGCCACTTACGGAGATCACCCATGGCCAGAATCAAGGCAAAGACTGCTCAAGAAATCCTCATGAACGACTTTCAAACCTTGGTCAGCGACACTGAACGGTTGCTGGAACATACCGCTTCGCTTGCTGGCGACCAGGCAGATGAATTGCGTGACCAGATTCACGACAGCCTGCTAAGAGCGCGCGAAACGCTGAAGCTCACTGAAGATTCCCTGCGCGATCGCGGCCAGGCAGCCGTCACGGCCACCGAAGACTATGTTCAGGCGAACCCTTGGCAATCGGTCGGGATCGCGGCTGGGGTGGGGTTCCTTATTGGTCTGCTGGCAACCCGGCGCTGATATGTCGATCGGCGAATCCGGACCGTCCGCGACGGATCAAAGCTCTTCACCGCGGCGCTTGGGTGCCGCTTTTCTTGGACTGCTGCACAGTCACGTCGAACTGTTCGGCATCGAATTGCAGGAGCAAAAAGCGCGCACAGTAAGCTTGCTGCTGTTTGCAGGCCTGGCCCTGGTTTTTGCCTTGTTACTGCTGGTGGGTTTGTCGACGCTGGTGATGATCGTGTTTTGGGATACTTATCGGCTGGCAGCCATCATCGGCCTTTGCGTGTTTTACACCTTGGCTGCGATCTTCTGTGCAATGCGCCTGAAAGCGGCGATTTTTGACGAGTCCTCGCCCTTCCACGGCACCCTGGAAGAATTGGCCAATGATCGGGAGCGCCTGTTGCCATGAGCCTGCCTGTATTGCCTCATAACAGCTCGCGGGCAGAAATGCGCAAAGCCCTGATCCGCTTGCGCATGGAAATGCACCGCCAGGAAATTCGCAACGAAACCCGTAATCTGCTGCAACCCTTGCAGCGGGTTCGAGGAATGAAACAAAACCTGCAGGATGGTTTTGGCATCAAGCACGCACCGCTCTGGGGCGTAGCCGCTGTCACACTGCTGGGATTCCTGACGGGTAAAGGTGCCAAGAGCGGCGGCGTGAGCAGCGTAAGCCGACTGTTACGGTTGGGCACCACGTTGGGGCCATTGATCAAGTTGGTCATGCAAGGCTCTTCGCGCAAACACTAAGCCATTATCTGGCTGCATTCTTGCAACATCAGCGGGATGAACCTCTTCAAGAAGGGGTTCGATCCTGCGCGCCAACTCCGCGCTCGGCTTTATCCAAAAACAAGACCTACTAAGGAGGCCTCGTGATCGACGGGCAACCGCTCGCCTGTTTTCAGCCGTTCATCGATACCGCCACCGGCCGTATCGCTGGCGTCGAGGCACTGGGCCGACTTCGTCAGGCAGAGGGTCAACTGCATTCCGTGGGGCCACTGTTTGCAGACCCTCGCATGCCCGCTATCGCCCTGCGTCGGCTGGACCGCCAGATCCGCGATAACGCGCTAAGTCGTTTGCACGAAGCACCCTATGACTGGTTCCTGAGCCTGAACATGTCACCACGCTGGATCAGCCGATTGCGTGCAGACCAAGCGCTGCCAAGCTTGAAGCAACTGAGCCGCAATGGTGTTGATCCCAAGCGAATCGTGTTCGAGATCACCGAACTGGGTGGCGATATCCAGCGCCTGGCAGACGTTGTGGCTCGCTATCGGCAGGCCGGTGCGCGTATTGCCATCGATGATTTCGGTGCCGGGTATTCGCAACTTGATCGCGTACTGGCGCTGCAGCCGGACATTCTCAAACTCGACATGCGATTGTTTCAGGCCGCTGCGTTAGGCGGCCCCAGTAGCGATGTGGTCAAAGCCCTGGCACAAATGGCGGAGAAAACCGGTTGCTGGATCATTGCTGAAGGGGTTGAAACCGAGGCCCAACTTAATTTTGCCTTGGAGTGTGGCTCGCGCTACGTGCAAGGCTTTCTGTTCGCTCGCGCGCAAGTGGATTTCTTCGCCGCAGACGCTTTTGTCGAGCGTTTTGCGCAGCTGCGTCAACGCTACGTGCAGCAGAAACTGGCTGAGCGTGGCCGATTGATGACCATGCGTCAGCAGCTCAGCGAGCTGATGTCGATTTTACAAGCCTGGGCCCATGCGCGTGCCCCCTTAAGCGCCTTGCCGCAACTGGATGCGTTCCCCTGGCTGTTGCGCTTCTACCAATGCGACCGCCACGGCACGCAGCTCACGCCAAACCTTGAGTGGCGCAACAATGGATGGGAGGCCGACAACCGCTACCTAGGTCATAACTGGTCTTGGCGCCCGTATTTTTACCACCTGCTGGCAGAAGGGTGGGATGAGCGTCGGTTGACGCTTTCAAACACCTACCGCGATGCGACCAGCAACCAGTATTGCCTGACTGCCGGGCAATTTTTCGACAACGGTGAACGACTGTTGCTGATCGATATCGACGCTGCGGGGCTTTAGTTGTGCTTGCAGGTCCCCGCGCGAACCGGGAAGCTAGTGCCCTCATCAGTCCACCTGACGGAGAGAACCAGCCTTGGATTGGCAAACACTGCTTACCCGCGAACGCCTTGGAAAGCCTCTGCACAGTCCGGAAGAACTCGGCCGCAGCCCTTTTCATAAAGATCATGATCGGATCATCTTCTCGGGAGCGTTCCGTCGCCTCGGGCGCAAGACACAAGTGCACCCGGTCAGCAGTAACGATCATATCCATACCCGCCTGACCCACTCGCTGGAAGTCAGCTGCGTTGGCCGCTCGCTGGGAATGCGCGTCGGTGAAACCATTCGCAGCGCCCTGCCCGACTGGTGCGAACCCAGCGACCTGGGCATGGTGGTGCAATCGGCCTGTCTGGCGCACGACATCGGTAATCCACCGTTTGGTCACTCGGGCGAAGACGCCATTCGTCACTGGTTTCAGCAAGCCGCCGGCCGTGGTTGGCTGGACGCAATGAACGAAGTCGAACGCAATGACTTCCTCAACTTCGAGGGCAATGCGCAAGGCTTTCGGGTGCTGACACAATTGGAGTACCACCAGTTCGATGGGGGCACTCGGCTGACATACGCCACGTTGGGTACCTATTTGAAATACCCATGGACGGCAAAACATGCCGACTCCCTGGGTTACAAAAAACACAAGTTCGGCTGTTATCAAAGTGAGTTGCCGCTGTTGGAGCAGATCGCCCACAAACTCGGCCTGCCACAAATTGAAGATCAGCGCTGGGCGCGGCATCCGCTGGTGTACTTGATGGAGGCGGCCGATGATATCTGCTACGCGCTGATCGACCTCGAAGACGGACTGGAAATGGATTTGCTGGAGTACGCCGAAGTCGAATCGTTGTTGCTCGACCTGGTGGGCGACGATTTGCCGGAGACCTATCGCCAGCTCGGCCCCCAGGATTCTCGTCGACGCAAGCTGGCAATCTTGCGCGGCAAGGCCATCGAGCATTTGACCAACGCCGCCGCCCGCGCTTTTGTCGAGCAACAGGACGCATTGTTGGCCGGCACATTACCGGGTGATCTGGTGGAACACATGCACGGTCCAGCCAAGCGCTGTGTTTTGAATGCGAAGGACATGGCCCGTAAAAAAATATTCCAGGACAAACGCAAGACGCTGCATGAGATTGGTGCCTACACCACGCTCGAAATCCTGCTGAATGCTTTCTGCGGCGCGGCGCTGGAACAGCACAACGGCAGAACACCTTCGTTCAAAAGCCGCCGCATCCTCGACTTGCTGGGTAACAACGCGCCTGATCCCGATGGCCCGCTGCATACTTCGTTTCTAAGGATGATTGATTTCATCGCCGGCATGACAGATAGCTACGCCGGTGAAATGGCATTGGAGATGACCGGTCGATCAAGTCATAAGTAACGCTGGGGGATCGGCTATTACAATGCCTGATAGCTGATCCTGCTTTTAGATTCACGACAAATCTATACGTGCTTTAAGTAAGCACACCGGCATTACTGCCAACTTTAGACCCTCTAGAAACAACCACATACACACTCTACACCAATTAAAATAGACAACCTCCTTATCTTAAACAACAGCACAAGATCCTATTCAGAACTCACTACTACTGCGACTTGCACTTACCGAAAACCTAGTTGGAACGTAGTCCAATTCCTGCTTCACTGTAGGAATATTCCTATAATGCCGCCTAGGGTTGGTGCGTTCATGCGGGTTTCAGAATATCTGAGCTAAGGTGCGCGCTTTACTCGCGCTCGTATGGGACTTGATTATGAACTCCGTTTTTATTGTCGACGATCACCCTGTCATCCGTCTTGCAGTCCGAATGTTATTGGAACATGAGGGATACAAAGTCGTCGGCGAAACTGATAATGGGGTCGATGCCATGCAGATGGTGCGCGAATGCATGCCAGATCTGGTCATTCTCGACATCAGCATTCCCAAGCTGGACGGGCTGGAAGTTCTATCTCGCTTCAACGCCATGAGTACACCGCTTAAAACATTGGTATTAACAGCACAGTGCCCGACACTTTTCGGAATACGCTGCATGCAGTCTGGAGCATCGGGATATGTCTGCAAACAAGAAGCTTTGAGCGAACTTGTCAGTGCTATAAAAGCGGTACTCTCCGGTTACAACTACTTCCCCAGCGAGGCGCTCAACCCTGTTAGTGGTGACGACGCACGCTGCGCCGACCTGGAACTGTTCAAATCGGTGAATGACAGAGAATTGATGGTATTGCAACTTTTTGCCCAGGGACGTACCAACAAGGAAATAGCCAAGGGAATGTTCCTCAGCAACAAAACAGTTAGCACTTACAAAAAGCGACTGATGCAGAAGCTCCAGGCCAAATCCCTCGTCGAACTCATCGAGATGGCAAAACGTAACGCGTTAGTGTGAGAAACAGGATGCCCCCTCGAATAAAGGATTATCTGATTTCAATCACTGCAGGCTTATGCCTTATTGCAGTGCCCACAGCGCACACCGCCAGCGAACGCTATACGCTGCTCAGTCGATCAACAACCGGGCAACTGGAAGTCCAGCTGGATCAACCACAACAGCGATGGGTCGAGAGTAAACAGGAATTGATTCTTGGCACCTCGGGTCCTGACTATCCACCCTTCGACCTCACCAGCAGCGGCCACGACTACGAGGGATTAAGCGCCGACTATGCGGGCCTGCTTGGCAGCGCCACCGGTCTGCCAGTAACGGTACAGCGTTTTTCCTCGCGCGGCGCCGCGATCGAAGCGCTCGAAAGTGGCAAGGTTGACCTGCTCGGTACCGCGAACGGGTTCGAGGCTCACAACGCCGACATCGTACTTTCCGCGCCCTACGCGGTTGATCAACCAGTGCTGGTAACGCGAGAAGGTGAAACCAGGTCGTTATCCGATGGCTTGGCCGGGCTGCGACTGAGCATGGTGTATCACTATTTGCCTCTTGATGAGGTCAAGGCGCTGTATCCGAAAGCAATCATTACGCGCTATCCGTCTTATCAAAATGCGATCAATGCAGTGGCCTTCGATCAGGCTGACGTTTTTCTCGGCGATACCATTTCAACGCATTACATGATCAATAAGGGATACCTGAACAACATCCGCATGGCCAACTTTGGTAAACATGAAGCCCATGGTTTCAGTTTCGCGGTGAATAAAAACAACCCGCAATTGCTCGGGATCATCAACGCGATGCTAATCGCCATTCCGAACAGTGAGCGCCAAACCATCACTAAGCGCTGGAGCGCTGGCAGCGACATTCTTCTCACCGATCACAAACTGCAGCTCACTGATCGCGAAGAGCGCTGGCTGGAGACGCACCCGGTGATACGTGTGGTGGTGAATGAGGCTTATGCACCTCTGAGTTTTTTTGACAGCGACAGTAACTTTCGGGGAGTGACCGCCGATCTACTCGAACTGATCAGGTTGCGCACGGGCCTGCGTTTCGACATCCATCGCAGCCGCAGCGACAGCGAGATGATCAAGCAGGTCCGCAACAATCAGGCCGACCTCATTACTGCCCTGCTGCCAAGCGCTCAACGTGAAACCACGTTGAACTTCACCCGGCCTTATCTACAAAACTCCTTCGTCCTGCTGACTCGCAAAGCCGCCGATAGCCCGGCAAACCTTGAGTAAATGCACGGAAAGCGGTTGACCATTGCCGAGGGCAACCCACTGGTCGATTACTTGCGCAGTGAATTTCCGCAGATCAGATTGATTGAAACAGCGGACACGTTCAGTGCCGTCGAACTACTTGCCACCGGCCAGGCAGAGGGCGCGATAAACGCACTGGCGATAGCCAACTATTTTATTTCCTCGAGGATTTTTGAGCTGCCGCTTCAGATCAGCACCACCATTGGCACGCAACAGGCCGCGTTCTCCCTGGCGACTGACCGAAATGCCAAAGAGCTGAACTCGATCCTCGACAAAGCACTGCTCAGCATTGCCCCAGAAGACCTGGGGGTGATCAACACCCGCTGGCGGGGCTATTCCGCATCGTCGCAAAGTACTTGGCGCAACTACCAACGCCTGTTCTATCAGATCGTCATCGGGGCAAGCGTACTGCTGTTGATTTCGGTGGCGTGGAACGCCTACATGCGTCGCCAGATAAACCAGCGTAAGGCTGCCGAACGCGCATTGAACGATCAATTCGAATTCATGCGATCGCTGGTCAACGGCACACCTCATCCCATCTACGTACGCGATTGCCACGGGCTGCTGCAAAGTTGCAACGAGAGTTACCTTGAAGCCTTCAGCGCAAAACGTGAAGACGTCATTGGTAAAACTGTCACGCAAGGTGTCGTGAGCAACGTGTTTGAGGCTCAGGAGTATCAGGCCGATTACCAACGTGTGGTGGCCGAGGGCATACCGCTTATTCTCGACCGCCCGCTGCACATAGGCGGTCGTAAACTGACGATATATCACTGGATCCTTCCTTACCGTGATTCGCAGGGTAAGGTTCAGGGAATCATCGGCGGCTGGATCGACATCAGTGATCGACGGCAACTGTTCGACGAGCTCCGCTGTGCAAAAGAGCGCGCCGATAAAGCCAATCGAGCCAAGAGTACTTTTCTGGCAACGATGAGCCATGAGATCCGAACCCCGATGAATGCAATCATCGGCTTGCTGGAGTTGACCCTGAAGCGCATTGAGCCGAGCCATCCGGATCGGCCCGCGATTGATGTGGCTTACAACTCGGCCAACGACCTGCTGGAACTGATTGGGGACATTCTGGATATTGCCCGCATCGAATCAGGGCGCATGAGCCTTAGCCCTGAGCACGTCAATCCGGTTGAAATCGTGGCGTCTGTGGCGCGGATCTTCGACGGCCTCGCGCGTCAGAAAAACCTAGAACTGCTGTGGGAGTCCCACCCTGCCAATCCGCTAGTCACTGTGCTTCTAGACCCGATGCGCTTCAAGCAAGTGCTATCCAACCTGGTCAGCAATGCAATCAAGTTCACGGAACACGGTCAGGTCAGGATGATCCTTGAGTTGCGCCCGGTCGCCGAGCCTGGGCACGTGCAAATGCTGTTGCATGTCCAGGACAGCGGCATCGGCATCAGCGAAACCGATCAACAGCGGTTATTCGAACCTTTTGCTCAAGCGGATAACCGCGCACAACCCCACAGGGCGGGTGCTGGCCTGGGTCTGGTGATTAGCCGCAGCCTGTGCCAAATGATGGGTGGAAAACTGCAACTTAGCAGTCAACCGGGCATCGGTACGCACGCTCAAATCTCGCTGCACCTGGCAACCACCCCCCTGGAGCCAACCCTTGAGGCAGCTGAAGAACACATCCAAGTCACCCGTACGCCTCTGAACATTCTGGTGGTGGACGATCATCCCGCCAACCGCTTGCTCATGTGCCAGCAACTAGAGTTTCTGGGGCATCGATTCAGCGTCATGGCGGATGGCGCCGCGGGTTTCGAGGCCTGGAAAAAGCAGCCGTACGATTTGCTGATTGTTGATTGCAACATGCCCATCATGAATGGCTACGAACTGGTCCGTGCCATCCGCAGCCATGAACAACAAACGCAGCAGAGGCCGATCATCATTCTGGGTTGTACTGCCAACGCGCAGCCGCAAGCGATAGACCGTTGCAAGCAAGCCGGAATGGACGATTGCCTGTTCAAGCCTCTTTCCCTGGCAGCCTTGAGCCAAAGAATCGAAGGCATCAAGCCTGACGCACAACCTTGCGCATTCAGCCTGCAGGGCCTTCATCTTTTAACAGGCGGCAAACCCGCCATGAATCTTCGATTACTGACCGAACTGCTGAACAGCAATCGTCTTGATCGACAAGAGCTGCTGGCGCTGCCCCGTTCCGAAAACCCGCAGGCGTTGCTCGATATCGCCCACAAGATCAAGGGTGCTGCCCGAATTGTCCAGGCCACTCGATTGATAGAGAGCTGTGAAGCACTGGAAAACGCCTGCCTTAAAGACGTTCACCCCGACGAGGTGGTGCACTGTTGCCAGGAAATGGACCAGGCCCTGCACGAAATGGAACAAGCGCTGGAGCAGCAAATACAGCAAATCGACAGGAGCAAATTGGCAGACCTTTAACTATGCTTGATCGCTGTGCAGTGAGTTAACCATCATGGAGAGCACCGGAATGCCCAACCCACTGCGACCGGATAAACGGCGGTTTCCACTGCACGTGCACATCAGCGTGATGTTCACCGTTTTGCTGTTACTGACCGGGGTAGTGTTGGGCATTTTCAACTATCGGCAAACCACACAGATTATTTTGTCGAGCAGCGAAAAACTGTTCGAGCGAATCGAGCAGGATGTCCGCCTGGACCTGCACACGACGTATCAGCCCATTCGCCATCTGTTAAGCCTGCTCGTCGACAACCCGGCCGTGCAGGCAACCAACCTTGAGCAACGCCTGGCGTTGCTCAAACCCTTCAGCCAGTCTCTCGAAGACAACCCGGACCTTGCCTCGCTGTACCTCGGATACGGCAATGGCGACTTCTTCATGGTTCGCCCCCTGCGTACCAGCGCATTAAAAGCGCTGCTCAAGACACCAGACACCGCGGCTTATCAGGTATGGAGCATCGAGCGAAACGGCAGCAGCGATCAGGTTCGTTCCCAGTCATTGTTTTTCACCCAAAACCTGACGCTGATCGGCCAACAGCAAAACGCCGCAGAGGATTACGATCCGCGAACCCGCGCCTGGTTCACCAGCGCACGCAGCATGGCGGATCAAATCACCACCGAACCCTACATCTTTTTCTCCACCCACAATATTGGGACCACACTGGCAAGACGCAGTAGTGACTTCGCGGTGATGGGTGCCGACCTTACTCTGGAAGAGCTTTCCTCCACACTCGCCAAACATGTTGTCACCCCAGGAACCCAAATTGTGCTGTTTGATGGAGACGGCAATGCCATCGCCTATCCGGACAGCAGCCGTCTGATCATTGACGATCAAACCGCGCGTCTGATCAAAGCCGCCGACCTGAGCCCGAGTATTGGTGCGCTGCTCAACAACCCACCTGAAGGTAATCGCATGGAGGTTGCTGGTCGGCAGTGGATCGTTGCCCGCAGCAGCATGCAGGAAGGCGGGCCATTGGGGCTGCAACTGGCGTTGCTGGTGCCGGAAGATGAGTTGCTCGTCGACGCCTATCGCATGCGCTGGCAAGGCGCGCTCATTACCTTAGCCACTCTGCTGCTGTGTTTACCGCTAGGTTGGCTGACCTCCAGAATTCTGGTCAAACCGTTGCGTAATCTGGTGCAGGAAGCCGACGCGATACGCAGCTTCGACTTCAACTTCCCGACCTCCCCGCGCTCACCGGTACTGGAAGTCGACCAGTTGAGCGTGTCGATGACACGCATGAAAGAGACACTGGCAAGTTTCTTCCGGATTACCGACAGCCTCAGTGCAGAAACCCGCTTCGCACCCTTGCTGCAGCGAGTCCTGTTTGAAACGGTGCAAATCGCCCAGGCTCAGGCCGGACTGATTTACCTGCGCGAAAACGATGGCGATCGCCTCGAACCGCAGGGATTGGTTGTAAACGGTATTTCACAGACACTGTCGGGTTTCGACCTACAGGCGCACCAACCCTGCTCGGAACAGGGTCCTGCATGGTTACGCGACCTGTCGGGCAGCAACAACATCGTCACCAGTCTCGGCTTCGAGCAAGCCATGGACTTGCAAAAAGTTTTACTCGCGATGGAGTGTCCACGCGTGCATCTGATCGGCATTCGCCTGCACAATCGCCATGACGAAACCGTCGGCCTGTTGATATTGCTGTTGGCGGATAGCGGCAACCAAAGCGACCTGGAAAAGCTTCGTCCTGATCGTGTTGCGTTTTTGCAAGCCATCTCTGGCGCGGCTGCCGTGAGTATTGAAAGCCAGCGCCTACAAGCCAAACAAAAGCAGTTACTCGACTCTTTCATTCAACTGCTGGCTGGCGCGATTGACGCCAAAAGCCCCTACACCGGAGGTCACTGCCAGCGAGTTCCGGCGTTGACGCTGATGCTCGCTCAGGCCGCTGCCGCAAGCCAGGATCCGGCCTTCAGCGGCTATCAGCCCAGCGAGGATGAATGGGAGGCGCTACACATTGCTGCCTGGCTACATGATTGCGGCAAAGTCACGACGCCCGAATACGTCGTTGATAAAGCCACAAAACTGGAAACCCTCAACGACCGTATCCACGAAATTCGCACGCGTTTCGAAGTGCTCAAGCGCGATGCCTGGATTGACTACTGGCAGGCCATCGCGCTGGGCGCAGAGGAGTCGCACCTTGCCGACCTGCGCAACGCCAGCCTGACGGCTCTGGACGATGACTTCGCGTTTGTTGCGCGGTGCAATCTAGGCAGCGAAGCGATGTCCGAGAGCGACCTTCAACGCCTGCGCAACCTGTCCGCACGCACCTGGAGCCGTACTCTGGATGATCGGCTGGGTGTGTCCTGGGAAGAGAATCGTCGTCAGTCCAGAACATCAGCACCGACCCTACCGGTCAGCGAATCGCTGCTCGCAGACAAACCCGAACACCTGCTGGAGCGCGCCGACAGCGAACTGATCCCGGAAGACAATCCATGGGGTTTCAAACTGGATGTGCCGCGCTACAAATACAACCGTGGCGAACTTTACAACCTCAGTATCAGCCGGGGCACGCTGACTCGCGAAGAGCGCTACATCATCAATCACCACATGGTGCAGACGATTTTGATGCTCAGCCACCTGCCCTTCCCCGGCCACCTCAACAACGTCGCGGAAATCGCCGGTGGGCATCATGAAAAAATGGATGGCACCGGTTATCCCAAACAGTTGAAGCGTGAAGAAATGAGCCTGCCGGCGCGGATGATGGCGATTGCCGATATTTTTGAAGCGCTGACGGCAGCCGATCGCCCGTACAAGAAAGCCAAGCCCTTGAGCGAAGCGCTGGGCATCATGGCGACGATGTGCCGCGATGCCCACATCGACCCTGAACTGTTCGGGTTGTTCATCAACAGTGAAATCTATCTGCAGTATGCCGAGCAATTCCTTGACCCGCGCCAAGTCGACGCAGTGGACCCTTCAAGCCTGCTGGTCAAGGCAGGCCTGAAGGCGTGATCAGCAGTCGGTAAGACGCAAAAAGATCGCGGCGAGTTGCTCGATACCCGCTTGGTCTTGCGCGCTGAAACGCGCAAGTTTCGGACTGTCGAGGTCCAGCACGCCAATCAGGCGGCCGTTCTTGACCAATGGCACGACCAACTCGCTGTTCGACGCGCTGTCGCAAGCGATATGCCCTGGGAAAGCGTGTACATCCTCCACTCGCTGAGTGTGTCGAGTCGCCGCAGCAGCGCCGCAGACGCCTCGACCGAAGGGTATGCGCACGCAGGCTATTTGCCCCTGAAACGGTCCCAGCACCAGCTCTTCATTACGATTGAGATAGAACCCGGCCCAGTTCAAATCATCCAGCTGATTGAACAGGAACGCTGAAAACTGCGCGGCGTTGGCAATAAAATCCTGTTCATCCGCCAGCAATGATTCCAGCTGCGCGCACAGCATGCCGTAGCCTTCCAGGCCTTGACCGCTGCTTTGTAAATCGATCATGCCTTGTGCTCCAACAGCTTCAACCCGACCCAATAGCGTGCAAATTGATAGGCGCAACGGCCGTTGCGATTCCCACGCCCAGTAGCCCAACGCACGGCCAGAATGTCCAGCTCTTCATCTCGCTGCCACGCAAGGCCAGCCTTGTCGGCGAGTTGGCCGATCCAGTGCTCGACCACATTCAGGAAGTGCTCCTGGGTAAACGGATAAAACGAGAGCCACAGGCCGAAGCGATCCGACAACGCAATCTTGTCTTCTACAGCCTCGCTGGGATGAAGTTCGCCGTCGACCCGTTTCCAGTTTTCGTTATCGCTTTCTTTCTCTGGCACCAAATGGCGTCGGTTCGACGTGGCGTAAAGCAAAACGTTGTCCGGTGCTTGCTCGAGAGAACCGTCGAGCACGCTTTTGAGCACGCGATAATCACCCTCGCCCGACTCAAACGACAGATCATCGCAAAACAGCACAAAACGCTGCGGCAGTTTCGCGATCTGTTCGACCACACGCGGCAAATCGGCCAAATGGTCGCGTTCGATTTCGATCAGCCGCAAACCAGCCTTGGCGTGTTCGGCGAGCAAGGCGCGCACCAAGGACGATTTACCGGTGCCACGCGAGCCCCACAGCAGCGCGTGGTTGGCGGGCATGCCGTCGAGGAACTGCTGGGTATTACGCCCCAACTGCTCCAGTTGCCGGTCGACGCCGATCAGGTCGGATAAACGCATGTCGAGGCTGACTTCCAGCGGCAACAGAAACCCGCTGCGCCCTTCGCGTTGCCAGCGCGCCGCCAGGCAAGTCGTCCAGTCGATTGCTTGCCGAGGTGCGGGCAGCAACGGTTCTATACGGGCCAGAACGGCATCGGCGCGTTCAAGAAAAGCATTCAATCGGGAATCCACGTCTTCTCCTCGGGCAAGTTCACAGTAATGATGGCGTAGCCGCAACGAAACACAGCGCCGAATGCCCCTCGATCCGGTGTACAAGGGCTGTTCGAGGGCACCGAAATCCATGCATCATCGACTATGCTTGAGCAGCGAAGGGAAACGGAAGTGGTTCGACACCCCATGGATATCAAGTTCACCAATCGGCTGTCATACAAGCAAGCAAGGCTGACTGTGCTAGTCGGTTTTGTTCTGGGCACGCTGCTTAGCCTGCTACAGATTGGTATCGATTATGCCAGTGAAGACGCTTCCATCAACCGCGAAATCGAGTCTTTGCTGGAAATCAGTCACAACCCCGCCTCGCGCATCGCCTACAACATAGACGCCGAGCTGGCGCAGGAACTGACTCTGGGACTGCTGCGCTCACCCGCAATCATCGGTGCGAAGTTGATCGATAATAACGCCACGGTACTGGCCAGCGTCAAACGCGCCGCCCAGCAGAGCAATTACCGGGTGCTCAGTGATTTCCTGTTTGGCGCCAGCCGTCAGTTTGAAGACCGACTGTATCTGAGCCATTTACCGACCGAAGCACTTGGCACCTTGCTACTTGACGTCGACACCTACGCATTCGGTAGCCGTTTCCTGCGTCGGGCCGAAGTGACCCTGCTGAATGGCTTCGCCCGCAGCCTGCTGCTGAGCGGCATCTTGCTGGCACTGTTTTACGTGATGCTGACCAAACCGCTGGTTCGGGTCATACGCGAACTCAGCAGCCGCGACCCACGAAGCGTTCAGCCGACTTCACTGGAATACCCGGCCGGGCATGAAAATGACGAGATTGGCGTGTTGGTCAAGGTTGCCAATCAACAATTCGAAAACATCGCCACTGAAATCGAGCAGCGGCGCAATGCCGAAAATCGCCTGACCGACTATCTTGGCCAACTGGAAAACATCGTCTCGGCGCGTACGGCGGAACTCAAAGCGATCAACACGCGGCTCAGTCAATCCAATCAGGAACTGGAAGTCGCCCGAAGCATGGCGCTGGAAATGGCCGAAGCACGGTCGGTGTTTCTGGCCAACATGAGCCACGAAATTCGTACGCCACTCAACGGATTACTGGGGATGATCGCGCTGTCCCTGGACGGTCCGCTCACTGCCGAGCAACAGCAACAACTGTCTATCGCTCATGATTCGGGCAAAGTCCTGGTGGAACTGCTGAACGATATCCTCGACCTGTCGAAATTCGACGCCGGCCAACTGGAGCTTGAGCACATCCCGTTCGACCTCAGCGCCCTGGTTGAAGACACCGCCAATCTGCTGTCGCAAAACGCTGCGCCCAGCGTCGAGCTGACCTGCCTGATTGAACCGCGCTTTCCGGCGTTGGTGCTGGGTGACCCGACCAGAGTCCGCCAAATCGTCAGCAACCTATTGTCCAACGCCCTCAAGTTCACGCGGTTCGGTCGCGTCGATGTACGCCTGTCCACTTACGATGGCGGTGTACGAATAGAGGTCTGCGATACCGGCATTGGTATCGCCCAGGATGCCCAGGTCAAGATTTTCCAGCCCTTTACCCAGGCCGGTGCTGGCATCACTCGACAATTCGGCGGAACAGGGCTGGGCCTCGCATTGACCTTCAATTTGTGCGAAGCCATGCAAGGACGGCTCTCCATCAGTTCAGAAGCAGGTTTTGGTAGCCAGTTCTGCGCCGATTTGCCGCTGCCCATCCACACCCGCGCCCTTCTCCCGGCAATGCTGCAAGGCAAAGTCGTTGCGATCACGACGGCCAGCAGCGGTCTGGCGGAGTTATTGAAAAGTGTGTTGCCGGTCTGGGGGCTCGAATATCAACAGCGCACCATTGATGACTCGCTGGTAGGTCTCGCCCCCGATGTGCTGATCACTGATTGTCCCGAGTGCCTGTTTGGGTTGCGTGCGACATTCAATGCCCCCATTTTGCTGGTGACGGCCTATGGCAGTTTCATGCCTATGGAACAGGTAAGCGCCCTTGCGCCGTTGCAGCAGCAGGCGCGGCCGCTGGCACGCAATGCGCTTTACCAAACGTTGCGACGAGTATTGCAGCCAGAAATCAACACCCTTAACGATGCAAGGCTGCAAGCTCTGACGCCACAACGGCGCGGTCGCGTACTACTGGTGGAAGACAACCCGGTCAACCAATTGGTCGCCAAGGGTATGCTCGGCAAACTGGGCTGCGACGTCATCGTCGCCGCTCACGGCGGCGAGGCTCTGGATCAGCTTGAGCAAGGTGAGTTCGACCTGGTGCTGATGGATTGCAACATGCCGGTAATGGATGGCTACGAAGCCAGTCGGCAAATCCGTCGAAGCGGGCGCTGGCCGCAATTGCCAATCGTCGCCCTGACCGCCAACGCCATGTCCGAAGAACGCGAACGCTGTCGGGCGGCAGGTATGAACGATTACCTGGCCAAACCTTTTCGCCGGGAAGAACTGGCGACGTTATTGGACCAATGGATGCCGACTACGAAAGCGCCTTGATCTGCCCCAATAGCTGGTCGAGCCCGGCGCGCAGATCATTCAGGCGATTCAGATCCACGCCGCTGTCGCATAACAGGCGAGCCTTCAGCGGCCCGACCTGATCGCGCAACGCCTTGCCCGCCGGCGCCAGACTGAGGTGCACCTCACGTTCATCGCGGCTTGAACGTTGGCGCAGAACCAGTTGGAGTTGTTCCAGGCGTTTGAGCAAAGGCGTCAGCGTGCCGGAATCCAGGGCCAGGCGTTCGCCCAATGCCTTGACTGTCGGCTGTTGCGGCGCCGCCTCATGCCATTCCCACAACACCAGCATCACCAGGTATTGCGGGTAAGTCAGGCCCAACTGCTCAAGCATTGGTTTATAAGCGCGAATGACAGCCCTGGAAGCCGCGTACAGCTTGAAGCAGAGCTGGCTGTCGAGTTTCAGCGAATCAGCAGGCAATGTGTTCATTTGAGCAGGGCTTCAATCTCGCTAGTCAGGTCTTGTGGCTTGGTGGTCGGCGCGAAACGCTTGACCAGCTGGCCGTCCTTGCCGATCAGGAATTTGGTGAAGTTCCACTTGATCCCTTGTGAACCCAGCAGCCCTGGCGCGCGTTTCTTCAACTGGACGAACAGCGGATGGGCGCCGGCCCCATTAACCTCAATTTTCTTGAACAGCGGAAAGCTGACGCCGAAGTTCAACTCACAGAACTCGGAAATCGCGCCTTCATTACCCGGTTCCTGCTTGCCGAACTGGTTACAGGGAAATCCAAGCACCACCAGGCCCTGATCCTTATAGGTCTGCCACAACTCTTCCAGTCCTTTGTACTGCGGGGTGAAGCCGCATTTACTGGCGGTGTTTACCACCAACACCGCTTTGCCGGCGAAATCGGCCAGGGTCTTTTGCTCACCAGCGATGGTGGTGCAAGGGATGCTCAACAGGCTATCACTCATGGCAAACGCTCCGTATTCATGGAAAAGAGGCTAAACATAGCGAGCAATTGAATTGTGTGCAATTTAATAAAACCAAAGACGATCGTTAGATCGCCCCAGCGGATTACTCGCGTGGCACCAGGTCCAGGCACACCGAATTGATGCAGTAACGCAGACCGGTCGGCGCTGGACCGTCCGGAAACACGTGCCCCAGATGCGCATCGCATTTGCCGCAGACCACTTCAGTACGGATCATGCCGTGACTGACATCTTTGATTTCGACCATGGCACTGTCGCCAATCGGTGCGTAGAAACTCGGCCAGCCACAGCCAGAGTCGAATTTGGTCTTCGAGTCGAACAGTGGCTCGTTGCAGCAGATGCAGTGATAAACGCCGTCAACCTTGCTGTCATTGTATTTACCGGAGAACGGTCGTTCAGTGCCCTTGAGTCGGCAAACGTTGTATTGCTCCGGATCGAGCATTGCCCGCCATTCTTCCAGGGTTTTTTCCAACTTTTCCATCATCACACCTCAGCAGCTGAAAAAGCCCGATCTGTACCTTTTCCACGGATCGGGCGGCACGTATGATTGCGCCTCGTCAAACGCCAGTCTGGCAGCCAGCCCGCGCGCATTCAAACGGATTTATGGGTGTTGCATCTCAAGGCGTCAGGCCTGTGTGAATACGCAGGATTCCCAGTACGGTAGTTCATACGCCGCCTGGATCGTTCATTTTCAGGAACACATCGCCATGCAGGTCAGCAAATCGAACAAGCTCGCCAACGTCTGCTACGACATTCGCGGCCCGGTGCTCAAGCACGCCAAACGCCTGGAAGAGGAAGGCCATCGCATCCTCAAGCTGAATATCGGCAACCCGGCGCCTTTTGGTTTCGAAGCGCCGGATGAAATTCTTCAGGATGTGATCCGCAATCTGCCGACCGCTCAGGGCTACAGCGACTCCAAGGGCCTGTTCAGCGCGCGTAAGGCCGTGATGCAGTACTACCAGCAGAAGCAGGTGGAAGGCGTCGGCATTGAAGATATCTACCTGGGCAACGGCGTTTCCGAACTGATCGTGATGTCGATGCAAGCCCTGCTGAACAATGGCGACGAAGTGCTGGTGCCTGCGCCCGACTATCCTTTGTGGACCGCGGCGGTCAGCCTCTCGGGCGGCAACCCGGTGCACTACCTGTGCGACGAACAGGCCAACTGGTGGCCTGACCTGGCCGACATCAAGGCCAAGATCACGCCCAACACCAAAGCACTGGTGATCATCAACCCGAACAACCCGACGGGTGCGGTGTATTCCAAAGAAGTCCTGCTGGGCATGCTGGAACTGGCCCGCCAGCACAACCTGGTGGTGTTCTCCGACGAAATCTACGACAAAATCCTGTATGACGATGCCGTGCACATCTGCACTGCTTCACTCGCGCCAGACCTGCTGTGCCTGACCTTCAACGGCCTGTCGAAGTCGTATCGCGTGGCGGGTTTCCGTTCCGGCTGGATCGCTATATCGGGCCCCAAGCACCACGCCCAAAGCTACATCGAGGGCATCGACATGCTGGCTAATATGCGTTTGTGCGCCAACGTGCCGAGCCAACATGCCATTCAGACCGCGCTCGGTGGTTATCAGAGCATCAATGATCTGGTGCTGCCGCAAGGTCGACTGCTGGAACAACGCAATCGTACCTGGGAGCTGCTCAACGATATTCCCGGCGTAAGCTGCGTCAAACCGATGGGCGCGCTGTATGCCTTCCCACGGATCGACCCTAAAGTCTGCCCGATCCACAACGACGAAAAATTCGTCCTTGACCTGCTGCTCTCCGAAAAGCTGCTGGTGGTTCAAGGCACCGCGTTCAACTGGCCATGGCCGGACCACTTCCGCGTCGTGACCCTGCCACGGGTCGACGACCTCGACATGGCCATCGGCCGTATCGGCAACTTCCTCAAATCCTACCGCCAGTAAGCGCACTTAGCCGTGCGACGCTGGCAGAGCGTCGCACGCTGATTAATTCAGCAACATATCGTTGCATGCTGCCCCTCAGCGCCCTCGCTGTCGTTTACCACGTCCTGGCTTGCGTGTTGTGTCCAGCAAGCGCAGGGCCTTCAGCGCGAATTGGCCTACAAACTCTTACCCTTTCGACAGCGGAAATGCCCTGCATACAGCTAGACTGTTGCCGTAGGACACAGTTTGAAATAGTCACTCAGTTGAATAGGCCGGTGCAGCACCTTATATACCCCGCAGTACGCTACATCTTTAGCACGAGGAGATTTCTACAACCATGATGCGCATCCTGCTGTTTTTGGCCACTAACCTGGCGGTCGTGCTGATTGCCAGCATTACGCTGAGCCTTTTCGGCTTTAACGGGTTCATGGCGGCCAACGGGGTTGATCTCAACCTCAATCAGCTGCTGATTTTCTGTGCGGTCTTTGGTTTTGCCGGTTCGCTTTTCTCGCTATTCATCTCCAAGTGGATGGCGAAGATGAGTACCAGCACCCAAATCATCAGCCAGCCGCGCACACGTCACGAGCAATGGCTGCTGCAAACCGTTGAACAATTGTCCCGTGAAGCCGGGATCAAGATGCCGGAAGTCGGGATTTTCCCGGCCTACGAGGCGAATGCCTTCGCCACCGGCTGGAACAAGAACGACGCATTGGTCGCCGTCAGCCAAGGCTTGCTTGAGCGGTTCACGCCCGATGAAGTGAAAGCTGTTCTGGCGCACGAAATTGGCCACGTGGCCAATGGCGACATGGTCACACTGGCGTTGATTCAAGGCGTGGTGAACACCTTCGTGATGTTCTTCGCGCGGATCATCGGTAACTTTGTCGACAAGGTGATCTTCAAGAACGAAGAAGGCCAAGGCATTGCCTACTATGTGGCGACTATCTTCGCTGAACTGGTGCTGGGTATCCTGGCGAGCTCCATTGTCATGTGGTTCTCGCGCAAACGAGAATTCCGTGCCGACGAAGCCGGCGCGCGACTGGCAGGTACCAGTGCAATGATCGGTGCCCTGCAACGCTTGCGGGCAGAGCAAGGCTTGCCGGTGCACATGCCGGACACCCTGAACGCCTTCGGCATCAACGGTGGTATCAAACAAGGGTTCGCTCGCATGTTCATGAGCCACCCGCCACTGGAAGAGCGCATTGACGCATTGCGTCGCCGGGGCTGACAGTTCCGGGAGTGACAAAAAAGGGGCGATCTGATCGCCCCTTTTTTTCGCCCGCAGGAAACATCGGCGTTCTAAATGCTGCCAATCCTGTAGACCCGTTCTTCAAGGCGCGTAACACCGCGCTCAACGAATTTCGCGCTCTCGGCCAAAATATCCTGGTCTTCAAGAATCTTCAGTGTCCAGGCACTGCCGAACAACTTTTGCACCTCGTCATCCAGCACAGCAAACGGCGGGCCGTCTATTTGCGCCTGGTCATAGTCGAGCGATATCAAGAGCCCACGCGACTCTCTGGGCAAAATGCGGTTCAGGTGCAACGCGTATTTTTCACGCATTGCAGGCGGCAGCGCAATCAGCGCGGCGCGGTCGTACAGTGCGCTGCAATCAGCCACGTCGCCTGCAGTGAGCTCAAAGAAATCGCCGCACCATAGCTCTATCGAACCGGCACGGTAGACTTTGAATGGGCCTTGCTCGCTGACGTTCGGGTCAAAATGATGTTCCTTGAAGAAATCCTCGACCGCTTTTTCCGACAGTTCAACACCTAACACTTCATGGCCCTGCTGAGCGAGCCACAGCAAATCCAGACTCTTTCCACACAAAGGCACCAAAACGCGAGCCCCCTCCTCCACGCTCAATGAGGGCCAAAACCGTTGCAGGAATGGATTCACTTCCGGCAGATGAAAGCCGATCTGATTCGACGCCCATCGCTTGTGCCAAAACTCCGGCTGCATAATTAATTCCAAAAATTCGATCAAAAGACACTAAAACTTATATTAGATTTAGATCAATGATCTGACTGAAGATGACGACATCTTACTCTCAGGAGCTCATTCATGTTCCCTAGCCTCTATATCTCTCACGGTTCGCCGATGCTGGCCCTGGAACCTGGTGCGAGCGGGCCGGCCTTGGCGCGTCTGGCCGGCGAGTTGCCGAAACCCAAGGCAATTGTGATTGTCTCGGCGCACTGGGAAAGCAATGAGCTGCTGGTCAGCGGTAACCCGCAACCGGACACGTGGCACGACTTCGGTGGCTTTCCCAAGGCATTGTTCGAGGTTCAATACCCGGCGCCGGGGAATCCGCAGTTGGCGGCAGAAGTTGTCGAGTTGCTGAAGATTGAGGGCCTGCCCGCCCGAATCGACGCTAAACGGCCGTTCGATCACGGAGTTTGGGTGCCCTTGTCGCTGATGTATCCGCAAGCGGACATTGCGGTGGTACAAGTCTCGTTGCCCACACGTGGCGGCCCGGCCCTGCAGACTCGAGTCGGCCATGCACTGGCCAGCCTGCGTGAACACGACGTGCTGTTGATCGGGTCCGGCAGCATCACGCACAACCTGCGTGAACTGGATTGGCACGCCGGCCCGGAAAGTGTCGAACCGTGGGCCAAGAGCTTTCGCGATTGGATGATCGAAAAACTCACGGAAAATGATGAAGCCGCGTTGCACGACTATCGCCAGCAAGCACCAAACGCAACACGCAACCACCCCAGTGATGAGCATTTGTTGCCGCTGTATTTTGCCCGCGGCGCGGGTGGCGCGTTCAGCATCAGCCACAAAGGGTTCACCATGGGTGCGCTGGGCATGGACATTTACCGTTTCGGGTAAACCGCTGAGTGTGCAGTTGGCAGCGGTCAGGATCAGACCACGTCGACCCCGACATGAATCGCATCATGGCGCCAAAACTCCAGGTCACAATCGATCAGCCGCTCGTGCTGATCGTAGTTGACCCGGGCAATACGCAACCCCGGGCTGCCTACTGACACTCTCAGAGCGGCCGCTGCATCCACTGATAACGCCGTAGGTACAATTTCGAAACGCACCCGGCCGTAGTGCAAATCGTAATGCCGTGCGTAGAGTTCGGTGATCGACTGATTCAAGTCGAAATCAAGAATTCCCGGAAAATACTGCGGGTTCAGATAATGCTCGACGTACAACACCAGCCGCTGATCAATCCGCCGCGCCCGGCAAATCTGAATCACACTTGATAGCGCGGGCAACTGCAGCCACGCACAGACTGCTGCCGAAGCGGGCTGCAGCCGCGCTGAAATAACGTCGGTGGACGGCTCTCGCCCCTGAGCGCTGACCATGGCGTGAAAATGGCTGCGCTGCATCAAGTTATAAGCCAGGCGTGGGGGCGACACGAACCAGCCACGGCGCTCCTCCCGATATATCTGACCCTGTGCTTCCAATTGCAACAGCGCCTCACGCACGGTAATTCTTGTGGTACCGAACAACTCACTGAGCTTGCGCTCGGCGGGTAACTTGCTGCCCGACGCCAACAGGCCATGGTCAAGCTGTTCTTGCAGAACTTGCCCGATGGCTGTCACCGCTTTGGTGGTCTCGATGCGCATCAACGTTACCTATCTGGACTAGACCAGCACTGTTTCGGGGCAGAACCACGGTTTAAATCGGCTCCATCAACTTCCTGCAAGCCTAGGCACTGCATATGACTGGTAGATGACACAGTCGCTGAACGGTTGCTTCAGACAGCTGCAATATAGCGGCCAAGTCCTTTCATATCAGCTCTTTAGTCATGGTCTACGCTTAGCGGGCACCCTGAGTATTAGCAGGCTGAAAATCAGTGCGGGCTCGCAAGCGACATCAAAATGTCATCCTGGCCGCCTACATTGGCTCAGGTATTGCTGACCTAGACCAACACAACCGCAATCGCAGCGTTGAAAACGCCCAAAGGAGCTTCGGATGAAACAGCTTTTCCTGGCATCACTGTTAGGCTCGACCATTGCCATGTGCACCGCCGCCATGGCCGCTGATACTGATTTGAAAACCCTGGAAGCCGCAGCGAAAGCGGAAGGTGCGGTCAATAGCGTCGGGATGCCCGATGACTGGGCCAACTGGAAAGGCACTTGGGACGACTTGGCCAAGAATTACGGCCTGAAGCACATCGACACCGACATGAGCTCGGCACAGGAAATCGCCAAGTTCGCGGCTGAAAAAGACAATGCCAGCGCCGACATCGGTGACGTCGGCGCCGCGTTTGGCCCCATTGCGGTCAAGCAAGGTGTGGTTCAGCCTTACAAACCAAGCACCTGGGATCAAGTCCCGGCCTGGGCCAAGGACAAGGATGGCAATTGGGCACTGGCCTACACCGGCACCATCGCATTCATCATCAACAAAAAACTGCTGCACGGCTCCGAAGCCCCCACCAAATGGGCTGACCTCAAGACCGGTAAATACAAGGTCTCTATCGGTGACGTGAGTACCGCGGCCCAAGCCGCCAACGGCGTTCTGGCAGCAGCACTCGCCAACGGCGGCGATGAAAAGAACATCCAGCCTGCGCTGTTGCTGTTCGCAGACATCGCCAAACAAGGTCGCTTGTCCATGGCCAACCCAACCATCGCCACGATGGAAAAGGGTGAAATCGAAGTCGGCGTGGTCTGGGACTTCAACGGTCTGAGCTACAAGGCGAAGATGGCCAATCCGGATGACTACACCGTTCTGATTCCATCCGACGGCTCGGTGATTTCCGGTTACACCACCATCATCAACAAATACGCAAAAAATCCTAACGCCGCCAAATTGGCCCGCGAATACATCTTCAGTGATGCCGGCCAAACCAACCTGGCGCGCGGCAATGCACGTCCTATTCGTGCCGAGCACGTAAAACTGCCGGAAGACGTCAAGGCCAAACTGCTACCGAACGAGCAGTACAAAGGCGTGACCCCGATCAAGGATGCCGACGCGTGGGAAAAGACCTCCAAGGCACTGCCTCAGAAGTGGAACGAAGAAGTCATCGTCAATATGCAGTAACGCAAGCGTCTCCCGCTGGGTGATCTGATGAAAGTCCAGCGTGGGGGCGGTGTGTGGGGTGAGAGAGTTTGCTCCCGTTCGGCCGGGCGGCAGTCGCAAGGCTTTTGCGGCCGCTGCGCGAGCAAGCGCCCTCGCCACACACGCTCGTCCCCACAGTGGACCGAGTGAGTTCCGACTATCTGTTTTGCTGTTTTGCGGAGTTTTTGCCCCTATGAAGCACAACGTCATCCTGGTCGTGCTCGACGGTCTCAACTACGAGGTTGCGCGCCATGCCATGGGGCACTTGCAGGCTTATGTCGGCGCAGGACGCGCAGCGCTTTACAAATTGGAATGCGAGCTGCCAGCACTGTCCCGTCCACTGTATGAATGCATCCTGACCGGCGTCACGCCGATCGACAGCGGTATCGTTCACAACAATGTCTCGCGCCTTTCCAACCAGCGCAGCATCTATCACTACGCCAGGGAGGCAGGCCTTAAAACCGCTGCTGCGGCGTATCACTGGGTCAGCGAATTGTATAACCGTTCACCGTTCGTGGCCGCCCGTGACCGACACACCGACAACCCTGATTTACCCATCCAGCACGGTCATTTCTATTGGAACGACCACTACCCGGATTCGCACCTGTTTGCGGACGCAGAAAATCTGCGACTGCGCCATGCGCCAAACTTCCTGCTGGTGCACCCCATGAATATCGACGACGCCGGGCACAAGCATGGCCTCGACACCTCGCAGTACCGCAACAGCGCCCGCTCCGCCGACATCATCCTCGCTGATTACCTGCAAGGCTGGCTCGACGCGGGCTATCAGGTTTTGGTAACCGCCGACCACGGCATGAACAACGACCGCTCCCACAACGGCCTGCTGCCGGAAGAACGCGAAGTACCGCTGTTTGTTCTTGGCGACGCCTTCAGTTTCAATGCCGCCGCAACACCAAAACAGACTGAAATATGCGGTACGGTCTGCCAGTTGTTGGGGATTCCCCACGATAAACCCGTCTGCCGGGAGCTGCTCAAGTGAACTCCATGACTCGCGGCAAATGGCTGGCAGCCCTGTGCCTGGTGCCTTTCGCACTGTTTTTTATCGTGTTCGAGATTGCGCCGCTGGGATGGGTGATGATCAACAGCCTGCAATCGGAAGAGTTCGGTTGGGGCCTGGCGAACTTCAGCAGAATCTTTAATTCGAAATTCTACCTGCAGGCCATCCAGTACAGCCTTGAGATCAGCTTCTGGTCCAGCGTATTCGGGATCATCATCGCCGTACTGGGCGCCTATTCGTTACGCCGGGTCGACTCCAAGCTGCGCAACTTCGTCAATGCCTTCGCCAACATGACCAGCAACTTCGCCGGTGTACCGCTGGCCTTTGCGTTCATCATCTTGCTGGGCTTTAACGGCAGTTTCACCATCATGCTCAAACAGGCCGGAATCATTCAGGACTTCAACCTGTATTCGAAAACCGGGCTGATCATTCTCTACACCTACTTCCAGATTCCGCTGGGGGTGTTGCTGCTGTATCCGGCCTTCGATGCATTGCGCGAGGACTGGCGTGAATCGGCCGCACTGCTCGGTGCCAGCGGCTGGCAGTTCTGGCGCCACATTGGCCTGCCCGTGCTGACGCCGGCGCTGCTGGGCACTTTTGTCATTCTGCTGGCTAATGCACTGGGCGCTTACGCGACCGTTTATGCCCTCACCACTGGCAACTTCAACGTGTTGCCGATCCGCATCGCGGCGATGGTCTCCGGCGACATTTCCCTGGACCCGAACATGGCGAGTGCCTTGGCTGTCGTGCTCGTGGCGCTGATGACACTGGTGACCATCGTGCATCAACTGCTGTTGAAGAGGAGCTACCATGTCTCGCGCTGATCTGGGCCCCGTGGGTGTTTATCACCGTGTGGTGGTTTACCTATTGTTTGCCATCCTGTTGTTGCCCTTGCTTGGAACGCTGATTTACTCGATCGCCAGCAGTTGGTCGGCGACCATTTTGCCCAGCGGCTTTACGATCAAGTGGTACGCGCAGTTGTGGAGTGATCCGCGTTTTTTGCATGCATTCGGCCAATCGTTACTGGTGTGCGTCGGGGCACTGATCCTGTCGGTGGTATTGATTCTGCCGCTGCTGTTCGTGGTGCATTACCACTTCCCGAAACTCGATGCGCTGATGAACATTCTTATCCTGCTGCCCTTCGCGGTGCCGCCAGTGGTGTCATCGGTTGGACTGTTGCAGCTCTATGGTTCCGGGCCGTTCGCAATGGTCGGTACACCTTGGATTCTGATCGGTTGCTACTTCACCGTGGCACTGCCGTTCATGTACCGGGCGATCACCAACAACCTGCAAGCCATCAACCTGCGCGATTTGATGGACGCCGCCCAATTGCTCGGCGCCAGCACCTGGCAAGCTGCGTTCCTGGTGGTGCTACCCAACTTGCGCAAGGGCCTGATGGTGGCGCTGCTGCTGTCGTTCTCGTTCCTGTTCGGTGAGTTTGTGTTCGCCAACATTCTTGTGGGCACCCGCTACGAAACCCTGCAGGTTTACCTCAACAACATGCGCAACAGCAGCGGCCATTTCACCAGTGCGCTGGTGATTTCCTATTTCTTCTTCGTGCTGGTTCTGACCTGGGCGGCCAATATCTTGAACAAGGACAAAAGCGAATGAGCTATGTCAGCGTCCAACACCTGCAAAAAAACTACGCCGGCACCACGGTGTTCAGCGACATCAACTGCGAGATCAAAAAAGGTGAGTTCGTCACCCTGCTGGGCCCCTCCGGTTGCGGTAAGTCCACGCTGTTGCGTTGCATTGCCGGACTGACGCCGGTTGATGGCGGACATATCTTGCTTGAAGGCGTCGACCTGGTGCCGCTGAGCCCGCAAAAGCGCGGCATCGGCATGGTGTTCCAGAGTTACGCATTGTTTCCCAACATGACCGTGGAGCAGAACGTCGCGTTTGGTTTGCGCATGCAAAAGGTCAACGCCGACGATAGCCACACGCGTGTCGCGCAAGTGCTTAAACTGGTGGAGCTTAATGACTTTGCCGCACGTTATCCGCATCAGTTGTCTGGCGGTCAATGCCAGCGTGTCGCCCTCGCCCGCTCGCTGGTAACGCGTCCACGACTGTTGCTGCTGGACGAGCCGCTGTCGGCGCTCGACGCTAGGATTCGCAAGCATCTACGCGATCAGATCCGACAGATTCAGCGCGAACTTGGCTTGACCACTATCTTTGTCACACACGATCAGGAAGAAGCGCTGACCATGTCTGACCGGATTTTCCTGATGAATCAGGGAAAGATCGTACAAAGCGGCGATGCCGAAACCCTGTACACCGCGCCAATCGATGTGTTCGCCGCCGGTTTCATCGGCAACTACAACTTGCTGGACGCCGAGAGCGCATCGAAGCTGTTGCAACGGCCGATCACCGGGCGCATCGCGATTCGCCCGGAAGCCATTGAACTGAGTCTTAACGGCGAACTCGATGCGCAAATCCGTAGCCACAGCCTGCTAGGTAACGTGATTCGCTACCGGATCGAAGCTCGGGGGGTGGAACTGGTGGTGGATGTACTCAATCGCTCAGCGGCTGACTTGCATCCCGATGGTCGACGGCTGGCGCTTTCCATCGATCCGACCGCCCTGTGTGAGGTAGCTTGAAAGCAGCGACGAGTTTCAAGCCGCAAGCTTCAAGTTGTAGACTGCTGCCCCTAAATTCACGCTTGCAGCTTCAAGCTTGAAGCTTGTAGCTGTTCTCGAAGAGAACCGCACCAATGGCCTTGGCAATTTTTGATCTGGACGAAACCCTGATCCACGGCGACTGCGCCACCCTCTGGAGCGAACAAATGGGTCGCTTGGGCTGGGTCGATCCCGAGTCGTTCATGCGGCAGAACAATGAGTTGATGGACGCCTACAGCCACGGCAAATTGCGCATGGAGGATTACATGACCTTCAGCCTGGAGCCGATGATCGGGCGCACGCCGGAAGAGGTAGACCATCTGGTCGGACCTTGGGTTGAAGACTTCATCGAACCCATCATCTTCAGTGACGCCACCAAAACCATCGCTGCGCACCGCAAGGCCGGCGACCGGATTCTGGTGATCTCCGCCTCGGGCACGCATTTGGTTCGCCCGATTGCCGCCCGTCTGGGCATCGACGAAATACTCGGTATCGAGCTGGAAGTTGCGCACGGCGTTTACAGCGGCAACACGGTCGGCACGCTGACCTATCGCGAAGGCAAGATCACGCGATTGCTGGAATGGCTGGATGCAGAGGAGGAAAACCTCGAGGGCGCGAGTTTTTATTCCGACTCACGCAATGACTTGCCGCTGTTGCTGAAAGTGGATTTCCCACATGTGGTAAACCCGGATGTGATTTTGCTTGAGCATGCAGAGGCCGCGGGCTGGCCTATTCATCTCTGGAAATAATCCGGGTCTTCTGTGGCTGCGAGCCTGCTCGCAATGGACGTGAACATTAATGCGCGCGGCCTGAAAAAAGCGCCGCCTTCATATCCACCGCGAGCAAGCTGACGCCTATAACATCAGGTCAGGCTTTCGTCGATCACCAGCACCAGTTTCCCGGCCACTGTGTTGGTCGCCAATTCAGCGAAGGCCGCTTCGGCATCCTTGATTGCAAAGGTGTTGGCCAACTGTGGACTCAAACGCCCTTCAGCAAACAGCGGCCAGACGTGTTGGCTGAGATCGCTGAACAAATCCGCCTTGAACTGATCGTCACGACTGCGCAATGTCGAGCCCAGCAGTTGCACGCGTTTGGTTAACACCTGTGCCAGGTCGAGCTTGGCTTCGCGCCCGCCCATCAGGCCAATCAGCACCCAACGCCCGTCGAGCGCGAGCAGTTTCAGGTTCAGAGCGGCGTAGTTGCCGCCCACTGGATCAAGAATCACATCGAACGGCCCGAAGTCGCTCAAGCTATCCATATCGGCAGTGCGCACCACGCCGCCTTGGGCACCCAGGGCTTCGCAATAAGCCAAACGCTCTGCAGACCCCACACTCACCCAGCACGGGTTACCCAACGCTTTGCACAGCTGAATGGCGGCTGAACCAATGCCACTTGCCCCAGCGTGCAGCAGAACTTTCTCACCCGGTTTCAGCGCCGCTAAATCAAACAAATTCAGCCAAACGGTCGCATACACTTCTGGCAGAGCTGCGGCTTGGGCCAACGACAAACCTTCGGGAACTGGCAACACGTGCCGTCCGTCGACTACCACCTCTTCTGCCATCCCACCCCCGGCCAGCAAGGCGCAAACCCGATCCCCTACCTTCCAGGACGAGCCCGCCCCGACCTCGCTGATCACGCCGGAACACTCTAGACCCAGCACCGTACTGGCTCCGGGAGGTGGCGGATAAAAGCCCGCCTTCTGTAATAAATCAGCGCGATTGAGGCCGGCTGCCGCCACCCGAATACGAACTTGTCCTACATCGCATGTAGGACTCGGCTCCTCAACCCACTCCACTTGACCGTCAACGCCTTGCAATGCTTTCACAGTGCCTCCATAGTGAGTCTGGACTGAGCCCGTAGCTATAGCGCCGGGCTTTCTTGCATTATGTGACCGGCCCTTTGTGGAACCGGCGACTTCAAAGACGGCCTAATATGCGTGATCAATTGTCCCCGCGTCGAATCAGCATGAAGCATCTGTTCCCCAGCACCGCCCTAGCCCTGATTATCGGTATCGGCCTATTGCCGATGTCGAGCCATTCGTTTGCAGCGAATAGCTGGGACAACCTTCAGCCTGATCGTGACGAAGTGATCGCCAGCCTGAATGTCGTCGAGCTGCTCAAACGACACCACTACAGCAAGCCGCCGCTTGATGACGCTCGCTCCGTGATCATCTACGAAAGCTATCTCAAGCTGCTGGATCCATCGCGCAGTTATTTCCTGGCCAGCGACATTACCGAATTCGACAAATGGAAAACCCAATTTGACGACTTCCTCAAAAGTGGCGACCTGAACGCCGGGTTCACCATCTACAAGCGCTACCTGGACCGCGTCAAAGCGCGTCTGGATTTCGCCATTGCCGAGCTTAACAAAGGCGTCGACAAGATCGACTTCACGACCAAGGAAACCTTGCTGATCGATCGCAAGGATGCACCTTGGCTTACTTCCACCGCAGAACTCGACGACCTGTGGCGCAAACGCGTCAAGGACGAAGTGCTGCGGATGAAGATTGCCGGCAAAGACTCAAAACAGATTCAGGAAACCCTGACCAAGCGCTACAAGAACCAATTGGCACGCCTGGACCAGACCCGTCCGGAAGACATCTTCCAGGCTTACATCAATACCTTCGCCATGTCCTACGACCCGCACACCAACTATCTGTCGCCGGATAACGCGGAAAACTTCGACATCAACATGAGCCTGTCTCTCGAAGGCATTGGCGCTGTATTGCAGAGCGACAACGACCAGGTCAAAGTCGTGCGTCTGGTGCCGGCAGGTCCGGCCGACAAGACCAAACAGGTAGCACCGGCAGACAAGATCATCGGCGTTGCCCAAGGCAATAAAGAGATGGTCGACGTCGTCGGCTGGCGCCTGGATGAAGTGGTCAAGCTGATCCGCGGTCCGAAAGGCACCATCGTGCGCCTGGAAGTAATTCCGGCCAGCAACGCGCCAAACGACCAGACCACCAAGATCGTTTCCATCACTCGCGAAGCGGTGAAGCTCGAAGACCAGGCGGTGAAAAAATCGATCCTGAGCCTCAAGCAGGATGGCAAGGATTACAAACTGGGCGTCATCGAGATTCCGGCCTTCTATCTGGACTTCAAGGCGTTCCGCGCTGGTGATCCGGACTACAAGAGCACCACTCGCGACGTCAAGAAACTGCTGACCGAGCTGCAGAAAGATAAAGTCGACGGCGTGGTCATCGACCTGCGCAACAACGGCGGCGGTTCCCTGCAGGAAGCGACCGAGCTTACCAGCCTGTTCATCGACAAAGGCCCGACCGTACTTGTGCGTAACGCCGATGGCCGCGTCGACGTGCTGGAAGACGAGAACCCAGGCGCGTTCTACAAAGGCCCAATGGCATTGCTGGTCAACCGCTTGTCGGCCTCGGCTTCGGAGATCTTTGCCGGCGCCATGCAGGACTATCACCGCGCGCTGATCATCGGTGGCCAGACCTTCGGTAAAGGCACCGTGCAAACCATTCAGCCGCTGAACCATGGCGAACTGAAACTGACCTTGGCCAAGTTCTACCGGGTTTCCGGCCAGAGCACCCAGCATCAGGGCGTACTGCCAGACATCGATTACCCGTCGATCATCGACACCAAGGAAATCGGTGAAAGTGCCCTGCCAGAAGCCATGCCTTGGGACACCATCAAGGCCGCAATCAAACCGGCAGCCGACCCGTTCAAACCGTATATCGCGCAACTCAAGTCCGAGCATGAAGTACGTTCGGCCAAGGACGCGGAGTTTGTGTTCATCCGCGACAAACTGGCCCTGGCTCAGAAGTTGATGGAAGAAAAAACCGTCAGCCTCAACGAAGCGGATCGTCGGGCTCAGCATGCGGACATCGAAGCCAAGCAGCTTGTGATGGAGAACATCCGTCGCAAAGCCAAAGGTGAAGAGCCGCTTAAAGAGCTGAAGAAAGAAGACGAAGATGCAATTGCGGCTGAGCCGGACAATACCAAGCCAGAAGACGACGCTTACCTGAGCGAGACGGGTCGGATTCTGTTGGATTATCTGAAACTCAACAGTGCGGTAGCCAAGCACTAAGATGATGGCGATTTAATGCTGACGCTCTGCAGAGCGTCATCAAACAGTCATCAATCTGTCGTGAAATAAAGGATTGGGAGCACCTCTTCGAACAAGAGAGGCTCCCGGTCCTTTTTTTATCGCCAGAGAACGCCATGACCACAACAGAACAGCTGAGTGCCTTGAGTTCCATATTGGCTCAAAGTGGTTTGCACAGCTTGTTCCAGCCAATCATTTGTCTTTCCGAGCGACGTATTCTCGGTTACGAAGCACTCACTCGTGGCCCTTCCAACAGTCCACTGCACTCGCCAGTAGCGCTATTCGCTGTCGCCCGCCAAGCCGGACGCCTGAGTGAGCTGGAAATCGCGTGTCGGCAAAGTGCCTGCCGGCGCTTCAACGAACAAAAGCTTGAGGGAAAATTATTCCTCAACGTGTCACCAGAATCCTTGCTCGAAACCTCTCACCAACCTGGCCGCACGCTGCAACTGCTGCAGGACTTCGGTATCCCACCAAGCCAGGTCGTGATCGAGCTCACCGAACAAACGCCTACCGACGATTTCCAGTTACTGCAAAACGCGTTGCATCACTATCGGGCCATGGGATTTTCGATTGCGCTAGACGACCTGGGCGCCGGGTATTCAAGTTTGCGTTTGTGGTCAGAGTTGCGCCCGGATTACGTAAAGATTGACCGCCACTTCATCGACGGTATTCATCAAGACGCGCTAAAACGAGAGTTCGTCGGTTCGATCCTGCAGATCGCGAAGGCCTCTCGCGCACAAGTGATTGCCGAAGGAATCGAGTTGCCGGAAGAGTTGGCAGTGCTAACTGAGATGGGGGTCGATCTGGTTCAGGGTTACTTGCTGTGCCGTCCTCAAGAACATCCACCGCGCGATGCTGGAAACCTAGCGCACAAACACAGCGCTACTACCGTAACGTTAACCGATGAAAGCAGTGACCTCAGCGCGTTGCTCAATGACCAACCGGCCGTTGCCAGCGACACGCCGACCGCCACCGTCCTGGAAGCCTTCCGCCGCCAAGCCAACCTGAATTCGTTGGCAGTACTGGATGAGCAAGGCCATCCTTGCGGTATCGTCCATCGGCACTCTCTGTCAGATGCCCTGCTAAAGCCCTTTGCTACCGACCTGTTCGCGCGCAAGCCGATAAGCCGATTGATGAACGATGACTTCCTGGCTGTCGAGATGAGCCAGTCGCTGCAGCAGGTCAGCCGCTTGATCACTAGCCGCGCACGACAACGCATCGAGGAGGATTTCATCATCACCCTCAACGGCACTTATTTGGGACTTGGCCGTGTAATAGACGTGCTGAAACTGATTACTGAACTGAAGATCCAGCAAGCGCGTTACGCCAATCCACTCACCCTGTTGCCCGGCAATGTACCCATCCAGCAATGCTTGACGCGGTTGCTGCAACAGCAAAGGGAATCGGTGATCTGCTACGTGGACATTGATAGCTTCAAGCCTTTCAACGACATCTACGGCTACGGCCGCGGCGACGAAGTACTGCTCTGCCTGGCGCAATGCCTGAATGATCGCGTAGACCCGTCCCGCGACTTTGTCGGCCACATCGGTGGCGATGACTTTTTACTGGTACTGGGCCCGGATGATTGGCGCAAACGGTTGAACCAGTTGCTTGAGGATTTCCAAAGCCAATGCCGGCGCTTCTATCGCAGCGAGCACCTGGAAGCAGGCTGCTTCGTCGCCCTCAATCGCCAAGGCACGCGCCAGGAATTCCCGTTGCTTTCACTGTCTATCGGCGTCGTGCATTTGCACCCACAAGCCTGCGCACAACTGGATGCTAGCCAATTGGCCGAAATGGCATCACAAGCCAAGCACCATGCGAAGAATATCCAGGGTTATAGCGTACATGTGATTGATAGCCTGACGGTGCCAGTTGCCGAGGAGGCATAGTTAACCGAGCATCAGGAGTTGCTATGGCCTTCGGTTAGCTCCAACTTCTACGTGTAATAGCCAATATCGCGAACTCACCACACATCTGTAGGAGCGAGGCTTGCCCGCGAATTGAGCGCGCAGCGGTTATGAAATTTGTCAGACGCAGAGATATCAAGCATTACCATTTAAATGAAACGAATCAGCAAAAAAAATGGACTTATTTGAGAAAAAATTATTGTTGAGTTTAAGTTATCCATAATTAGCTCAAAAACCTTCGTACTTACTCGCAGCAACTTCGAGAAATCAGTAAAAATAAAAATAGCATAACGTCACCAATCAACTTGAGTCTTAAAGTAAAGATTCGACATAGATTCAAAAATCCGCTCTATTTTACCGAGGCTCACGTAGTCGTGAAAATCTTGCTTCAGCGCATCCTCATTTAGGTATTTAGGGTGCCGGAGAGGAACCTCGCATGCGTAAATATAAAGCCTCCAAACATCAAATCCATCAATCCGTTCGCTTGGACCATAATCGAAGTCAATACACATTTCCGGGAAATACACCCGACAACCGACACCATGCAATTCATAACTTATGCCATCTAAAATTTCACCACTTCGCGGAATATCATTTTTCCGCCAAAGCTGAAGTACACACTTTTTTCCAAATTTATCTTCAAGCAAGTCCGTAGCTCTTTCTACCTGAGCCAGGAAGTCATCAATCAAATACTCCAGATTTTTGTTCTTCATCTTCTCGGCCTCACCAATCTGTCATGCCCTACGTTATCAGCAGATTTTTTTATTTCATCAATATCACTGAAAATGCTGTGATGCCGGCCAATATCTTTTATTAACAATACTGACTTTGGTGTGAGTTCGTCTGGCTGCAGGGGCCCTATGATGTCCATCGACTATGTAGAGGTTGCCGTTATGCCCCAACGGATCAACCCACCCCGTGGGATTCGGGGTGTACTGATACTGATTTAACCCACCCGCCAACTTGATCGGGTCGGGCGTCAGGTAGCGGCCGGT
>NZ_JBNQGB010000010.1:0-145788 GCF_050321825.1 Gordonia sp. IEGM753 | reverse complement strand
AGCCTGCTCGCGATGGCGGTCTGTCATACAAGTTGATGTCGACTGATCCACCGCTATCGCGAGCAGGCTCGCTGCCACAGTTTTGATCTGCTTTGGGCGTTACTTCTTCATTAAGGCCGAACACGCCGCTTTATAGGCTTCATGCTGATACTTGTTCAGCGTTCCTGGCAGCTCGAAGCCGAACTTCTTGTTCTGCGCATTGATCGTTTGCGGCGACAACAACGTCACCTCACAATTCTCCAATAACTGAAAAATGCCCTCGATCTTGAACGTGGTCGGGCCTCCCGCGAACTCGCCTTTCTTGCTGCGCTTCTTGATTGCAATCCGATCAATGGAATTCTCACGCACAAACGACGCAACCTGAGCGGCGAAGACTTTGACGTTCGCCGCTTCGTCGTCATCGTCTAGGGCGATTTTCTTGCTGGCCAGGGCAACATGGCTCAGGGCCTGGCCGTCAAGGGAGGCCACGGCGATGATCGCTTCGCTGCCTTTGATTTCGATACCGCAGATTTTCATATTCAGGCCTTGGGGTACGTTGAATGGGAGGCGATGGTCGCGCACCGTGGGTCCAATGTAAGAAGCATTGAGGGATGTTGCCGGTTTAAAGGATGTCACTCCTGCCCAATCGACTCTAAAAACTCCGACCGCTCATCACTCATCCGTGCCACGCAGTCATTTTGCGCAATGGTGAAGGCCTTGCTACCACTGGTCGCCGGGAAGGCCTCAACTGCGCAATCCGCCTCGCGAGTTTTTAGCCATTGCTGTTGCGCGGCCTTGAGTTTGGCGGTGATGTCGGCCAACTGCGCCGGGTTCTTGCCGTAGGCCGTTTGCATGCGTTCGGTCAGGCCCTGATAGTTGTCCTTCAGCAGCTCTTCGGCGGTGGTTTTGCTGTAGGTCGAGCATTCCAGGGTCTGGATGTCGTTTTCGACAGCATCGCACGGGGTGGTCTCGGACTCTTCAGCCGCGTGGACGCCAGTCGCAATCAATGCCAAAGCCAGGAAGATCGTTTTCATTGCGCCGCAGCCCCTATTTTCCAGTGCTTATTTATAGATACGGCGAATTCTGGCCCAGGCAGCAGCCTTTGAACAGGTCGCCGACAGCGTCCTTCAATGACCCTTTGTCGCGGATTGACGCTTTCGGCAATTCCCCTGTCGTTTTTGCACCCGGCTGCCCCGGCACCGAGGCATATGCTGGCCCCAAAGCGCCGGCACACGATTCGGCGCATGAATCGCCAATAGGGGACTGCCTGATGAGCCCAGCCGAACTGCACGCCGACAGCATCGTTATCGACGGGCTGATTATTGCCAAGTGGAACCGTGAGCTGTTCGAAGACATGCGCAAGGGTGGCCTGACCGCAGCCAACTGCACCGTCTCGGTGTGGGAGGGCTTCCAGGCCACGATCAACAGCATCGCCGCCAGCCAGAAACTGATTCGCGAAAACAGCGACCTGGTGATTCCAGTGCGTACCACTGCCGACATTCGCAAAGCCAAGGAACAGGGCAAGACCGGCATCCTGTTCGGCTTCCAGAATGCTCACGCTTTTGAAGACCAGATTGGCTATGTCGAGATCTTCAAACAGCTGGGCGTCGGTATTGTGCAGATGTGCTACAACACCCAAAACCTGGTCGGCACCGGCTGCTACGAGCGTGATGGCGGCCTGTCGGGTTTCGGCCGCGAGATCGTCGCCGAGATGAATCGCGTCGGCGTCATGTGCGACTTGTCGCACGTCGGCTCGAAGACTTCCGAAGAAGTCATCCTGGAGTCGAAAAAACCTGTGTGCTACTCGCACTGCCTGCCGTCGGGTTTGAAAATTCACCCGCGCAACAAATCCGATGAAGAGTTGAAGTTCATTGCCGACCATGGTGGTTTCGTCGGTGTAACCATGTTTGCGCCGTTCCTGGCCAAGGGCATCGATTCGACCATCGACGATTACGCCGAAGCCATCGAGTACACCATGAACATCGTCGGCGAAGACGCTATCGGCATCGGCACCGACTTTACCCAGGGCCATGGCCAGGACTTCTTCGAATACCTGACCCACGACAAAGGTTACGCCCGCCGTCTCACCAGCTTCGGCAAGATCATCAATCCACTGGGCATCCGCACCGTGGGCGAGTTTCCGAACCTGACCGAAACCTTGCTCAAGCGCGGCCACCCGGAACGAGTGGTGCGCAAGATCATGGGCGAGAACTGGGTGAACGTCTTGAAAGACGTTTGGGGCGAATAAGCCGCCGCACCTGACGAATCCTTTCCCCCGGCCGTCCGCGCCGGGGGCAACACCAAAATATTTCTGGAGTTAAGTTTCCATGTCCAAGATCGCCCCGCAATTGCCAATCGAAGTCGACAGCGAAACCGGTGTCTGGACCTCCGATGCCCTACCAATGCTGTACGTGCCGCGCCATTTCTTCGTCAACAACCACATGGGTATCGAGGAAGTGTTGGGGGCGGATGCCTACGCCGAAATCCTTTATAAGGCCGGCTACAAATCGGCCTGGCACTGGTGCGAAAAAGAAGCTGAATGCCACGGTCTGGAAGGCGTCGCCGTGTTTGAGCACTACATGAAGCGTTTGTCGCAACGCGGCTGGGGCCTGTTCAAGATCCAAGACATCGACCTCGACAAAGGCACCGCCAGCGTCAAGCTCGAACACTCGGCATTCGTCTACGTGTACGGCAAGGTCGGGCGCAAGGTCGACTACATGTTTACCGGTTGGTTTGCCGGTGCCATGGACCAGATTCTGCAAGCCCGTGGCAGCAAGATTCGCACGGTTGCCGAACAAGTCTACGGTGGCTCCGAAGAAGGCCACGACGACGGTTTGTTCACCGTCAAGCCGTTGTAAGTCGAGGAACCCGTCATGGCTTTCGAAGCAATGTTCCAGCCGATTCAGATCGGCAAACTGACCATCCGTAATCGTGTGCTGAGCACTGCGCACGCCGAGGTGTATGCCACCGATGGCGGCATGACCACCGACCGGTACGTCAAATATTACGAAGAGAAAGCCAAGGGCGGGATCGGCCTGGCGATTTGCGGCGGTTCTTCCAGCGTGGCCATCGACAGCCCTCAAGGCTGGTGGAAATCGGTCAACCTGGCTGATGACCGCATTATTCCGCACTTCCAGAACCTGGCCGATGCCATGCACAAGCATGGCGCCAAGATCATGATCCAGATTACTCACATGGGCCGCCGTTCACGTTGGGACGGCGAGCATTGGCCGACCCTGCTGTCGCCGTCGGGCATCCGTGAACCGGTGCACCGCGCGACTTGCAAAACCATCGAGCCGGAAGAAATCTGGCGTGTGATCGGCAACTACGCCACGGCGGCTGGCCGTGCCAAGGCCGGTGGTCTGGATGGCGTTGAGCTGTCGGCGGTGCACCAGCACATGATCGACCAGTTCTGGAGCCCGCGGGTCAACAAGCGTACTGATGAATGGGGCGGCAGTTTCGAAAACCGCATGCGGTTTGGCCTTGAAGTGCTGAAAGCTGTGCGGGCGGAAGTGGGCCCGGATTTTTGCGTCGGCATCCGTCTGTGCGGTGATGAATTCCATCCGGACGGCTTGTCCCACGAGGACATGAAGCAGATTGCCAAGTACTACGACGACACCGGCATGATCGATTTCATCGGCGTGGTCGGGTCGGGGTGCGACACCCATAACACCTTGGCCAACGTGATCCCGAACATGAGTTATCCACCGGAGCCGTTTTTGCATTTGGCTGCCGGGATCAAGGAAGTGGTGAAGGCGCCGATCCTGCACGCGCAGAACATCAAGGACCCGAACCAGGCCACGCGAATTCTGGAGGGCGGGTACGTCGACATGGTCGGCATGACCCGTGCCCACATCGCCGATCCGCACCTGATCGCCAAGATCAAAATGGGCCAGGTCGATCAGATCAAGCAATGCGTCGGCGCCAACTATTGCATCGACCGTCAGTATCAAGGCCTCGACGTGCTGTGCATTCAGAACGCCGCGACTTCCCGTGAATATATGGGTGTGCCGCACATCATCGAGAAGTCGACCGGTGTGAAGCGCAAAGTTGTGGTGGTGGGTGCCGGTCCTGCGGGGATGGAGGCAGCGCGTGTGTCCGCCGAACGTGGACACGACGTGACCCTGTTCGAGAAGAAAGAATTTATTGGCGGGCAGATCACCACGGCATCGAGAGCCCCGCAACGCGACCAGATCGCCGGCATCACGCGCTGGTTCCAGTTGGAGCTGGCGCGTCTGAAAGTCGACCTGCGCCTTGGCGTGGCGGCGGACGCGGCAACCATTCTCGACCTGCGTCCAGACGTGGTGGTGCTCGCTGTCGGTGGCCATCCATTCCTCGAGCAGAACGAACACTGGGGTGCGGCTGAAGGCCTGGTGGTCAGCAGTTGGGACATACTCGATGGCAAAGTCGCGCCGGGCAAGAACGTGCTGGTCTACGACACCATTTGCGAGTTCACCGGGATGTCGACGGCGGACTTCCTCGCTGACAAGGGCTGCCAGGTCGAGATCGTCACCGACGACATCAAACCGGGCGTGGCCATTGGCGGCACATCGTTCCCGACGTACTACCGCAGCATGTACCCGAAAGAAGTGATCATGACCGGCGACATGATGCTGGAGAAGGTCTACCGCGAAGGCGACAAATTGATCGCGGTGCTGGAAAACGAATACACCGGGGCTAAAGAGGAGCGGGTGGTGGACCAGGTCGTCGTCGAAAACGGCGTGCGTCCGGACGAAGAAATCTACTACGCCTTGAAGGAAGCGTCGCGCAACAAAGGCCAGATGGACATCGACGCCTTGTTTGCGATCAAGCCGCAACCTTCGCTAAGCCAACCGGGTGACGGCTATTTGCTGTTCCGCATCGGCGACTGCGTGGCGCAGCGCAACACACACGCGGCGATCTACGACGCGCTGCGGTTGTGCAAGGATTTCTAAGAGCTTGTGGAAACCTTAGTGGGAGCGAGCCTGCTCGCGATAGCGGTGGATCAGTCGACATCAATGTTGAATGTCAGTCCGTCTTCGCTAGCAGGCTAGCTCCCACAGGAATCGGGCAAGGCATCCAGGTAGTTTGGCCTGCAAGACCCTGCGGTCTTTGGGAGCTCCACCATGTTGAACACCCTTCTTCCAATCCTGTTGTTCGCAGCCCTCGGCCTTGCAGTCCTGGGCGCGTTGCGGCGGGTGGCTATGTGGCGTCGGGGCCGGGCTTCGAAAGTCGATCTGATCGGCGGACTGCTGGCCATGCCCAAACGCTACATGGTCGATTTGCACCACGTCGTCGCACGCGATAAATACATCGCCAACACCCACGTGGCCACTGCCGGCGGCGCGGTAGCGTCCATCGTGCTGGCCATTTTGGTGCACGGTTTTGGCCTGCATAACCGCTTCCTTGGTTACGCACTGCTGCTGATGACGGCGGTGATGTTCGTCGGCGCGATCTTTGTGTACCTGCGTCGACGCAACCCGCCGGCTCGTTTGTCCAAAGGCCCGTGGATGCGCCTGCCGAAAAGCTTGCTGGCATTCTCGGCCTCGTTTTTCCTGGTGACCTTGCCGGTGGCGGGCATTCTTCCGGAGCACTTCGGCGGCTGGATCTTGGCGGTTGTGCTTGGCATTGGCGTGCTGTGGGGCGTATCGGAATTGTTCTTCGGCATGACCTGGGGCGGGCCGATGAAGCACGCCTTCGCCGGCGCCTTGCACCTGGCTTGGCACCGTCGCGCCGAGCGTTTTAATGGCGGCCGCTCAACCGGTTTGAAACCGCTGGACCTGAGCGATAAAGACGCGCCATTGGGTGTGGAAAAACCTAAGGATTTCACCTGGAACCAACTGCTCGGCTTCGACGCTTGCGTGCAATGCGGCAAGTGCGAAGCGGCGTGCCCGGCGTTCGCCGCCGGCCAGCCGTTGAACCCGAAAAAACTGATTCAGGACATGGTCGTCGGCCTGGCGGGCGGCACCGACGCCCAGTTCGCGGGCAGTGCCTATCCAGGCAAAGCGATTGGCGAACATGCCGGCAATCCGCATCAGCCGATCGTCAACGGTCTGGTGGACGCTGAAACCTTGTGGTCGTGCACCACGTGCCGTGCCTGCGTCGAGGAATGCCCGATGATGATCGAGCACGTCGACGCCATCGTCGACATGCGCCGCCACCTGACGCTGGAAAAAGGCGCCACGCCAAACAAGGGCGCTGAAGTCCTGGAAAACCTGATCGCCACCGACAACCCGGGCGGCTTTGCGCCGGGCGGGCGGATGAACTGGGCGGCGGACCTGAACCTCACTTTGATGAGCGAAAAGAAATCGGTCGACGTGCTGTTCTGGGTCGGCGATGGGGCCTTCGACATGCGTAACCAACGCACCTTGCGCGCTTTCGTCAAAGTGTTGAAAGCGGCCAAGGTCGACTTCGCCGTGCTCGGCCTCGAAGAGCGCGACAGCGGTGACGTGGCTCGACGTCTGGGCGATGAAGCGACCTTTCAGCTGTTGGCCAAACGCAATATCCAGACCCTGGCCAAATACAGCTTCAACCGCATCGTTACCTGCGATCCGCACAGTTTTCACGTGTTGAAAAACGAATACGGTGCCTTCGATGGCAACTACCTCGTGCAGCACCACAGCACCTATATGGCGGAAATCATCGGTGCTGGCGCCCTCAATCTTGGCCAGCACAAAGGCAGCAGCGTGACCTATCACGACCCGTGCTACCTCGGTCGCTACAACGGTGAATACGAGGCGCCGCGCGAAGTGCTGCGTGCGCTCGGGATAGACGTGAAAGAGATGCAGCGTTCCGGTTTCCGCTCGCGCTGCTGCGGCGGCGGTGGCGGCGCGCCGATCACCGACATTCCGGGCAAGCAACGGATCCCCGACATGCGCATGGACGACATCCGCGAGACCGGCGCCGAACTGGTGGCTGTGGGTTGCCCACAATGCACTGCGATGCTTGAAGGCGTGGTCGAACCGCGTCCGTTGATTAAAGACATCGCCGAACTGGTGGCCGACGCGTTGCTTGAAGACGCTGCTCCGAGCAAGCCGACTACGCCGGCCAAACGTGAACCTGCGGAGGCCCACTGATGAGCGACATTATCCGCCGCGACCCGCGCGCCGAATGGATTGCCCGTAACCGTCTGCACCCGCTGCACGCGGCGATGCAACCGGCGCAACACAGCTGGATGGGACCGAACGGCGTCATCCGCAAGAACCTGCATGGCATCGGATTCATTGGCCCTAATGGCATCAAGCGCATTGACCGCAGCGGCGCACAGCAGGGTGGCGCGACCAAACGTTCAGCCGCTGTTGAAGTGCAACTGCCGCTGCATCAGGTGCCGGCCCCGGCGTTTTACATCAGCGTGGTGCCGGACATGGTCGGTGGCCGCTTGAGCAGCCACGACCGCGATTTGTTCGGCCTCGCTCATCAATTGGCCGGGAAGGACGGTGCGGTGTTGGCCGTGGTCTTCGGCGAACACAAGGAAAGCGCTTTCGCCACCGCAGGCGTCGACCGTTTATTAGTGCTCGAGGGTGACGAGTTCAGCGGTTATGCACCGGAACAACGGGTCCAGGGGCTGCGGGCTGTGGATAACCAGTTCAACCCACGCCACTGGTTACTTCCGGACAGTCGCAGTGGGGGTGGCGAACTGGGTCGGCGTTTTGCCGCCGCACTCGGCGAACGCCCGGCCACACGGGTCTGGCAAGTAAAAGATCAACAATGCATCGGCCGCGCCGGTGCGGGTTTGCAAGACTTGGCGCGTCCGGTGGCGCGGCTGATTCTGGCCGCAGTCGAGTGCGCAGAACCCGTCAGCGAAACCCGTCACGAAGCGCTGCCTGTGGAGTTATCCACAGCCGTAGCGCGGAGCCTGACGCGCATCGAAGATTTGGGTGCCGTGGCCGTCGATCCAGCGGCCATTCCGATGGCCGAAGCCGAGTTCATTTTTTCCGGCGGTAACGGGGTCAAGGATTGGGGACTTTTCCACAGGACCGCCGAAGCCCTCGGCGCTACCGAAGGCGCATCCCGCGTGGCGGTCGACGATGGCTACATGGCGCGCGACCGTCAGGTGGGTGCGTCCGGCACCTGGGTCACGGCTCGGGTGTATGTGGCCGTGGGTATTTCCGGGGCGATCCAGCACCTGCAAGGCATCGGCGCCTGCGACAAAGTGGTGGCGATCAACCTCGACCCTGGTTGCGACATGATCAAGCGAGCCGACTTGTCGGTGATCGGCGAGAGCGCCGGGATTCTTCAAGCCTTGATCGATGCGATAGCGGTTTACCGCAATGACGCCAAGCGCGATGCGGCTTAAGGGAAGGAAAGGGTTATGAGCACGAAAATCATCAGCCTGGTGTCCATCGGCGCCCACCCGACTTCTGGCCGGCCTCGTCGCGCCGAGCAGGATGCTCGGGCCGTGGAGCTGGGCCTGCAATTGGCTGGGGATAACCTGCAAGTGCTGCATGCCGGCGACGTCGCCGAACCGGCATTGCGCGCCTATTTGGGCATGGGCCTGCAGCAATTGCATGTACTTGAACAACCGGTGGGCGCTGACGCACTGCCGGCGTTGACCGCGTATTTGCGCGACGCCGGCGCGCAGGTGGTGTTGACCGGCAGCCAGGCAGAAACCGGTGAAGGCTCGGGTATGTTGCCGTTCCTGCTGGCGGAAAGTCTGGGCTGGCCGCTGGTGGTGGGCTTGGCCCAGGTCGAATCCATCGACGGCAATTGCGCCCTGGTGCTGCAAGCCTTGCCGCGTGGTCAGCGCCGTCGCTTGAAGGTGCGGTTGCCGTTTGTGGCGACTGTGGATAACGCCGCGCCGAAGCCTCGGCAGAGCGCTTACGGTCCGGCCCAGCGCGGTGTGTTGCAAGCAGATGATGTGGAAGTGATCGACGATGAGTTACTGGCAGTCGCCACCCTGCAACCCGCCAAACCACGCCCTAAACGCCTGAAGGTGATCAAGGCCAAGAGCGGTGCGGACCGGATGAAAGCTGCAACGGCCAAGGCCAGTGGCGGTGGCGGGCAAGTGCTCAAAGGTGTGACGGCACAAGCGGGGGCTGAAGCGATTCTCAAGTTGCTGATTGAAGAAGGCGTGGTTCGCTAACGGATATACGGCGCCGCTCTAATAATGTGGGAGCGAGCCTGCTCGCGAAGGGGGCTGAACATTCAATATTGATGCTGGCTGATCCACCCCATTCGCCAGCAGGCTCGCTCCCACAAGGAAAAATCATGGCAGTTGAATTTCGTTTGGCCCTGCGCGCCGATGCGCGGGAGATTGCTCGTTGGTTTCAGATTTCATCAGAGGGTGCTGCGGATTAGATCTGGAGCCAACGGGCACAGCCCGGCCAGGATCTGTTGGAGCGCAATCAGGGCTTTGGCCAACAATTACTCGCCTGCGCTTACGACCGTGCCAACCAGTTGGGGCTCAATGGCTTGAGCCTGATCGACTATGCAGCGAATATCGGCGCCTGCCGGTTTTATCAACGGCATAGCCTCCGTATCGTCAATACGTGCCAGATCACGCCGCATCCGATGATTCGGGTGACGGGTGAGGCCTATTTGATGTATCGGCCTTAGCGGTGGCGGGCGACCCTAGCAGAACTGATAGTGTTGTCTGGTTTGCCTGTTTGTTAGGGTATTGAACAGTCAATACCCGCTTTCTCCGGCTCGGTTGGTCAGTGCTGCAGACTCCAAATCCGGTAAGTTGCCGCGGGTTTATCAGGTCTCATCAAGGAGCTACTGATGCCCATCTCCCCTCAAATTCAACGTGTAAAACAATCGTCTGCAGCGGATCCGCTCTACACACAAACCCTGCTGCTGGCCAGCGACCAGCAGCAAGGCGTTCTCGCTTTGCTGGATCGTAGTGGTCCGAATCCCTTCGCCTATTCCCCCTATGGTTTGCAAAGCGACCCCAATCAGGCCGGGACGCATCTGGGTTTCAATGGGCAACTCAAAGAACGATCGACGGGGTGGTATTACCTAGGTAATGGCCATCGAGTCTATACCCCGGTGCTGATGCGGTTTCATAGCCCTGATCGGTTAAGTCCGTTCGGTGAGGGCGGGGTGAATGCGTATGCTTATTGCAAGGGGGATCCGCGCAATTTTCAGGATCCGACAGGTGAGTTTATGGTGAGTATTCTACCGGTCATTCAGCGAGGCCTGAGCATTGCGCTGCACACCATGGTGCCGGCGGGTATGATCCTCGGGCCCAAAGTCTCAGGCGTCGCATTACAGGCTACCCGTTTTAGTCTCGCCGGTTCCTTCGGCAGTGCTGTTGGGGCAGTTATGCAGTTAGCGGGATACCCGATAGGAGCATATGTAAACGCTGCCGGGACAACAGCCTTGTTGGTTGGAGCGGCAACGCGCGGTGCTGTTGCGCTAAAGAATTCATACCAGAACAACATTTTGTGGAAGACAGTAAAGGATAACGTCAAAAATATCGTGGGTTTGGGAGGTCCTCCAGCGGTCGCTAAACCTCCCGTGCAGCCTTTTGTGTTCTCGGTTGGAGAAATTACAGCGCTGAAGACCTCTTCATCTTACGCCCTGGGTATCAGGAGATAGCGGCCTTGTCAGCGATCGGGACAACTCGTTGGGGCTTGATCTGGTCAGCAAGCTTGGACGGCTGAGAATTACCCACAGAACCCTGGAGCTCAACCCCGCACCTGCCGCGTGGCGATCACCTACAAATACTATCCGGGTTTCACCATTGCGCCGTCGTGGCTGCTGGGTCGATAGGTGCTTTCGATATTGCTCGTATGGCGCACCTTCGAGGAATTTGAGTTGCATCTGGATATCGAGGCGGGACGGTTGTGCCTTAACAAGGTTTGAACGTCTCGGAAGTCTTTTTCCTTTTTTACCCACAATCCCTGTTAGCGCTTCTGTGGATAAGATGTTCGCGCATCTCTACACGCCATACGAATCAACGCTCGTAGCCATCTGTATGAAAATCAACCAGCCTAACTCCTCGTTTTTTCGAGCTTTTTTCTGTGGATAAGGAAATTCACGAACTCCGTCCCGGTGAATACTTGCCCCCAATCTCTGTTGACGCTTCTGTGGATAAGATGTTCGCTATCCGCTGTAGCCCATGTAAAACGGTGCTTTCAGAGAATTGATCATAAAACGATCAATTGAGCTTTTTTCACTCGGAACAGCGTTCAAACCCCCGATATTTCGCGCTCCAGCGCGGTTTTCCACAGCGAGAACGGTTTTATCCAAAGTTGCCCCCAAAGTCTGTTGGCGCTTCTGTGGATAACGTGTTCGCTATCCTCTGCAGACGCCTGTTTACGCAGCTCTCAGGCGTCTGATCAAAAAACAACCAGTCAATGTTGAAAACCTTTGTTCTGGATAAGTCACGGTTTTTATTCAGTTTGTCTGGATATTTTTTTGGGTGAATCCACACTTGTCCCCAATAGCTGTGGGTGGAGTTGTGGATAACTTGTTTGCGGAAGGCTCGGAGGCACGGCGGGTATAGCGCTTAACGAAATAGATCATATTTCGTACAGTTCTATGAGCTAAGAGTCTTGCGGGCAGGGATGCAGGGGATGGAAGGGCGCGATCGCGAGCAGGCTCACTCCTACAGATCAGGGGGAATGCCGGAATGGGTGATTCCGGCACATATCCCGTATAAAACCGGCCTGGGTGATATGAACACAATCCCATAGGAAACCGGCCTGGGTGATGTGAACACAAACCCGTAGGAAACCGGCTTGCCGGTGATGGCGATTTCGACATCGCCATCGCTGGCAAGCCAGACTCCCACGCTCGATCGAGTCGTGCAAAAAATGTGTGTACGCCACCCATCTTTCGTAGGAGTGAGCCTGCTGATCTTTAGCCGCTGACCGGAACACCCTTGAGGTAAGGCGCAGGCTCCGCACCAAGGTTGTTCAACAGACGCTCGCTGTACCAGTCCACGAAGTTCACCACACCAAACTCATAGGTCTTGGAGTAAGGCCCTGGCTGATACGCGGTGGAGTTGATCCCGCGCTGGTTCTCTTCGGCCAGGCGACGGTCCTCGTTATTGGTGGAATCCCAGACCTCACGCATGCGGTCGACGTCGTAATCCACGCCTTCGACCGCGTCCTTGTGCACGATCCACTTGGTGGAGACCATGGTTTCCTGCGCGCTGATCGGCCACACGGTGAACACAATGATGTGATCGCCCATGCAGTGGTTCCACGAGTGCGGCAGGTGCAGGATGCGCATTGAGCCCAGGTCTGGGTTCTGGATCCGGCCCATGAGTTTCTTGCAGGCTTGCTTGCCGTCCAGGGTCATCGACACGGTGCCCTTGAGCAGTGGCATGCGCACAATGCGGTTACGCAGGCCGAAGCTGGCATGAGCGTATGGAATCTTCTCGGCTTCCCAGGCAGCGGCAGAAGCGGCCACGTGGTCCTTGAACGCCTGGTCGGCGCGTGGGTCGGTAACGTCGTCCCATTCCAGCAGGGTTTTCAGCAGGGCCGGGTGCGACGCGTTGCAGTGATAGCACTCGCGGTTGTTTTCCAGCACCAGTTTCCAGTTGGCCTGTTCCACCAACGTGGTTTGCACCGCCACCTTGGTGTTTTCCATGTCGTACGGTTCCATGTAATGGTTCAGTGTCGACAGGAAGTCATCAATCGCCGGCGGATTCTCCGACAGGCTGATGAAGATGTAACCACCGGCGGTCTTCACGTTGACCGGCTTCAGGCCGTACTGCTTCATGTCGAAGTCGGCGCCCATTTCGGTGCCGGCGAACAACAGGCGGCCGTCGAGTTCGTAGGTCCATTGGTGGTAGTGGCAAACCAGTTTGGCGACTTTGCCTTTTTCACTGGTGCACAGCCGTGAACCACGGTGGCGGCAAACGTTATGGAACGCATGCACCACACCTTCTGCGCCGCGGATCACGATGATCGGGTTTTTGCCGATTTGCAGGGTCAGGTAGTTGCCCTTGGTCGGTATTTCGCAGGTCATGCCGGCGATCAACCACTCTTTCTGAAAGATTTCCTGCATGTCGATATCAAACAGCCGCTCGTCAGAGTAAAACGGCTGCGGCAGCGAGAACGTGCGCTCGCGCTCCTGCAACATCTGTGCGGTGGCCTTGCGTGCGGGTTCCAGCGGATCGCCCAGGCTGATTTTTGCGGTGACGTCCATCGATGTGATCCTCATGGCCTTTCTGTGAGGCCGGCGAAAGTGGCTTGGTGGCGGGTGTGGCGGCTTTGCTACGCAAGGTGTAAAGAAACTGTGTTTGTGTGGAGCGAGTGTGGGCCCGGCGTTGCCCGCAACCTTATCCATGGGCGACATGGCCCAATCTGTTCCCGACGCGCAACCCCCGGTAGTTGGGGGCTGGTCGCGATAAGTATGTGAATGTCGCAGATAGGTAAATGGGTGGTTCGCGCTATACGCAGAATCGCCGACATGAGGCCGACCCACGGCTACGGAGAACAGCATGTCCAACAGCTTCCTGAATCCGGTCACTACCCAGACCTGGGCCAATGGTCGACACATCGTCCGTTGCGTCAAAGTCATCCAGGAAACCTGGGACGTGCGCACCTTCTGCTTCATGGCCGACCAGCCGATTCTGTTCTTTTTCAAACCGGGGCAATTCGTCACCCTTGAGCTGGAAATCGAGGGCATGCCGATCATGCGCTCCTATACCATTTCCAGCTCGCCGTCGGTGCCGTACAGCTTTTCGGTGACCATCAAACGCGTCCCGGGCGGCAAGGTGTCGAACTGGTTGCACGACACACTGCATGAAGGCCAGGAGCTGGCGGTGCACGGGCCCGTGGGGCTGTTCAACGCCATGGACTTCACCGCGCCGAAGGTTTTGTACCTCAGCGGCGGTGTCGGTATTACACCGGTGATGTCGATGACGCGCTGGTTCTACGACACCAATGCCAACGTCGACATGGTGTTTATCCACAGCGCCCGCTCGCCGAAAGACATCATCTACCACCGCGAGCTGGAGCACATGGCGTCGCGGATCGATAACTTCAATCTGCACCTGATCTGCGAAAAACATGGTCTGGGCGAGCCGTGGGCCGGTTATCGCGGTTACCTCAACCACAAGATGCTGGAGCTGATGGCGCCGGACTTCCTGGAGCGCGAAGTGTTCTGCTGCGGTCCGACGCCGTACATGAACGCGGTCAAGCGCATGCTGGAAGCGGCGGGCTTCGACATGTCGCGCTATCACGAGGAGTCTTTCGGGGCGACGCCGCCCGAAGCCCGCGCCGATGCGGTGGAGCAAGCCGAAATCGCCGCAGAGGCTCCGGACATCGATCTGGCAGACCTGCATCAAGTGGAATTCACTGCCTCCGGTAAAAGCATTCGTGTGGCACCGGGTGAAACCGTCCACGCCGCCGCGGCCAAATTGGGCCTGCTGATTCCCAAAGCCTGCGGGATGGGTATTTGCGGAACGTGCAAGGTGATGAAGCTGGGCGGCGAAGTGGAGATGGAGCACAACGGCGGGATTACCGAGGAAGACGAAGCCGAAGGGTTCATCCTGTCGTGCTGCAGCGTGCCGAAGGGCGATGTGCGCATCGAGTTTTAAACCTGTGGGAGCGAGCCTGACTGCTCAGTAAGACAGCCACACCGCGTCACGACCCATCGCGAGCAGGCTCGCTCCCACAGGTTTTGGGTTGGATTGCAGATGTGTGATCTCCCCCAATCCCTGAGGGGGTGGGCCTGACTGCTCAGCAAGACAGCCACACCGCTTCACGACCCATCGCGAGCAGGCTCGCTCCCACAGGTTTTGGGTTGGATTGCAGATGTGTGGTCTCCCCCAATCCCTGTGGGAGCGAGCCTGCTCGCGATGGCGGTAGATCAGTCAATATCAATGTTGAATGTTCCGGCCTCATCGCAAGCAGGCTCGCTCCCACTGTGATTGGTGTTTCAGTCCACAAACAAGTCGGGCATCAGCGTGTCGTTGGTTCCGGGCTCGAAGCGGTAATGATCGAACTCGGTAGCGCCGTGTTCCCTGAGAATCTCCTCATCAATCAGCAATCTCCCGGTGATGCTGCGACCGCTGCTGTCCAGAATGACGTGCGCTGCATCGGCCATGATCGCCGGCGTACGCGCATGCTTGAACGATTCGCGCGAGCCGAGCTGAAATTCGATGGCGGCGGTGGCGATCATGGTTTGTGGCCACAGCGAGTTGACGCTGATGCCGTAATGCTTGAATTCCTCACTCATGCCAATCGTCAGCATGCTCATGCCGTATTTGGTCACGGTGTAGGGGCTGTATTGTGCGAACCATTGGGGCGCCAGGTTAAGCGGTGGCGAAAGGTTGAGAATGTGTCCGCTGGTTTTTTTCAGATAGGGCAGGGCAGCCTGGCTGCACAGCAACACGGCGCGGGTGTTGATCTGGTGCATCAGGTCGAAGCGCTTGAGTTCGATGTGTTGAACACCGGTCAGCTTGATGGCGCCAGCGTTGTTGATCAGCCCATCGATGCCGCCGAAATGCTCATTGGCCTGAGCCAGCGCTTCACGCACCGCCACTTCATCGCGCACATCCACCTGCAAGGCCAGCGCCTTGCCGCCTGCGGCTTCGACTTCCCTGGCCACGCTGAAAATTGTGCCCGGCAGTTTTGCGTGAGGCTCAGCGCTCTTCGCGGCGATCACAATATTCGCCCCATCACGCGCCGCCCGCAGCGCGATCTCACGACCAATCCCGCGACTCGCGCCGGTGATGAACAGGGTTTTGCCTTTCAAGGACATGCGTGCGCTCCTGAATATTGTTGTCTGAGCGGAGGCTCGACAAACAATGTAGACCAAGACGCTGTGGTGAGTGGCGAGTGAGCTTTTGTGGCGAGGGAGCTTGCTCCCGCTCGGCGGCGCAGCAGTCGTAAACCAGCCAATGCGGTCTGCCTGACAGACGAATGGAACGGCTCGTCAGATAATGTAGACGATGGAGCAAACGCAGGAGAGTGGTGGGTGTGAACCTTGTGGCGAGGGGATTTATCCCCGTTGGGCCGCGAAGCGGCCCCAGCGTCCTTTTATACAGACTAAGTTGTCTGGATTTACGGCTGCTTCGCAGCCGAACGGGGATAAATCCCCTCGCCACAGGGGATCGGGATGTTTTAGCGGGACATGACTTCGCGGATGTCCGCTGCCAATTCGCGTACGCGTTCTTCTTCAGTGTCCCACGAGCACATGAAGCGGGCGCCGCCGTTGCCGATGAAGGTGTAGAAACGCCAGCCCTTGGCTGTCAGTGCGGCAATCGCAGGTTCCGAGAGTTGCAGGAATACGCCGTTGGCTTGCACGGGGAACATCAGTTCCACACCGGGAATATCGCTGACCAGTTCTGCCAACAGTTGCGCGCAGTGATTGGCGTGGCGGGCGTATTTGAGCCAGGCGTCGTTTTCCAAAATCCCGACCCAAGGCGCCGACAGGAAGCGCATTTTTGAGGCCAGTTGCCCGGCCTGTTTGCAGCGATAGTCGAAGTCTTCTGCCAGTTTGTGGTTGAAGAACAAAATCGCTTCGCCCACCGCCATGCCGTTTTTCGTGCCGCCAAAGCACAGCACGTCGACACCCGCCTTCCAGGTCAGATCGGCGGGTGAGCAGCCCAGGAATGCACACGCGTTGGAAAACCGCGCGCCGTCCATGTGCAGGTTCAGCCCCAGTTCCTTGCAGGTAACGCTGATGGCACGGATTTCTTCGGGGGTATAGATGCTGCCGACTTCAGTCGCCTGGGTCAGGGTTACCACGCGAGGTTTCGGGTAGTGAATATCCTGGCGTTTGAGGGCGACTTCGCGGATCGATTCCGGGGTCAACTTGCCGTTTTCAGTGCGCGCCACCAACAGCTTGGAGCCGTTGGAGAAGAATTCCGGTGCGCCGCATTCGTCGGTTTCGACGTGGGCAGTTTCCGAGCAGATCACGCTGTGGTAACTCTGGCACAGCGACGACAGGGCCAGCGAGTTGGCGGCAGTGCCGTTGAAGGCGAAGAACACTTCACAGTCGGTTTCGAACAGTTTGCGGAATTGATCGGAGGCGCGTGCGGTCCACTCATCGTCGCCATAAGCGCGCTGGTGGCCGTGGTTGGCCTTTTCCATTGCTGCCCAGGCTTCAGGGCAGATACCGGAATAGTTGTCGCTGGCGAATTGTTGGCTCTTGTCGGTCATGGCCGGCTTCCGTGTGCGAGGCGCTTATGGTGAAGCGACTCGTGGTCAATGATGGTGCGCACTTTACCGAAGATCATCCGGGGAGCACACGCGATGTGTCTGTCAGAAAAATACAACATCGTCAGGCAATTATGCACATGACTCAACGAGATGGGGCCCTTGATCTGCTCAAGTGGCTGGCATTGCTGAGCATGGTGCTCGATCACCTGCGATATATCGGGTACTCCGTTGATCTGCTGTATGTGCCGGGACGGTTGGCGTTCCCGTGGTTCTGCCTGGCAATGGCCGCGAATCTGGCCCGAACACGCACCCTTACCCATGACAACCAATGGCGCTACCTGGGATGGCTATTGCTGTTCAGTGCCGTCAGCGAAATTCCTTACCGGATGTTTATTCCTGATCCCGGCACGTTGAACGTATTACCAACCCTTGCCCTTGGCCTGTTGGTGGCGCAAGGCTGGCAGCACAGCACGTTGCAATCTCGCGTGTTGGCGTTGGGTGCCTTGGTGTTGGCAGCGCTGTTTTCGGAGCGCCTGATGTTTGGATTCTTTGGTGTGCTACTGCCGTTGGTGACGCTGCTGGTAATCCACCGGCCTTGGTATTTCAGCCTGTTGCCGGGGCTGGTGTGTCTGGCCGCCAATCAATGGCACGTGCTGTATTACGCCGCAAAGCTTGGTAACAGTTCCGCAATTCCGGGCATTGCCGCGTGTCTGATCGCGCCATTGTTGGGAATGTGCTTGTTGCGACATGCCAGGCATCTCAAACCACCGCCCATGCGCCGCTGGGCGTACGCGCTCTATCCCGCGCATTTCCTTGCACTTCTGGCCCTGCGCCAACTATTAGCCTGACCTTCCCCTGTGGCGAGGGGATTTATCCCCGTTGGAGTGCGTAGCGCTCCCTTGGCATATTCCCCAGCCCCCCTCGTTGACTGACTTGCGATTGCTTCGCAGCCGAACGGGGTGGTGCGGCATTCCGATAAATCCCCTCGCCACATAGAGCAGCCCTCTTCAGGTCATTTTCCGCCATGTCGTAAACGCACCTTTGCGTGGCGTCCGTAGGCATTTGACCTGTCTGCGCCGGTCATACCATCGCATCCATAGGGCACTGTCGAAAGGTACGTGCCTCACCGAGACTAAAGGCGCAACAGCCGCCGCTGGGAGAGACGCGATGTTCAGCAAGCAAGACCAGATCCAGGGTTACGACGATGCACTGCTGGCGGCGATGAATGCCGAGGAGCAACGCCAGGAAGATCACATCGAGCTGATCGCGTCCGAGAACTACACCAGCAAACGCGTGATGGAAGCGCAAGGCAGCGGCTTGACCAACAAGTACGCCGAAGGTTATCCGGGCAAGCGCTACTACGGTGGCTGCGAGCACGTCGACAAGGTTGAAGCGCTGGCCATCGAACGCGCCAAGCAACTGTTCGGCGCCGATTACGCCAACGTCCAGCCGCACTCTGGCAGCCAAGCCAACGCTGCTGTGTACCTGGCATTGCTGAATGCGGGCGACACCGTGCTTGGCATGAGCCTGGCCCACGGCGGTCACCTGACTCACGGCGCCAAAGTCAGCTTTTCCGGCAAGCTCTACAACGCCGTGCAGTACGGTATCGACACCGCGACCGGCCTGATCGATTACGACGAAGTTGAACGCCTTGCCGTCGAGCATCAACCGAAAATGATCATTGCCGGGTTCTCGGCTTACTCCAAAACCCTGGATTTCCCGCGTTTCCGCGAAATTGCAGACAAGGTTGGCGCCTACTTCTTCGTCGACATGGCACACGTCGCCGGTCTGGTTGCTGCCGGTCTGTACCCGAACCCGCTGCCGTACGCCGACGTGGTCACCACCACCACCCACAAAACCCTGCGCGGTCCCCGTGGTGGCCTGATCCTGGCCCGTGCCAACGAAGCGCTGGAAAAGAAATTCAACGCTGCCGTGTTCCCCGGCGGCCAGGGCGGCCCGCTGATGCACGTCATCGCCGGTAAAGCGGTGTGCTTCAAAGAAGCGCTGGAGCCAGGCTTCAAGACCTATCAAAAGCAAGTCATCGACAATGCCCAGGCCATGGCGAGCGTGTTTATCAAACGCGGCTACGATGTAGTGTCCGGCGGCACCGATAACCACCTGTTCCTGGTCAGCTTGATTCGTCAGGGCCTCACCGGCAAAGAGGCGGATGCAGCGCTGGGTCGCGCGCACATCACTGTGAACAAGAATGCCGTGCCGAACGATCCACAGTCACCGTTTGTGACCTCCGGCCTGCGCATCGGCACCCCGGCGGTGACGACTCGCGGCTTCAAAGTGACCCAGTGCGTCACGCTGGCTGGCTGGATCTGCGACATCCTCGATAACCTCGGCGATGCCGATGTCGAGGCCAATGTCGCGCAGCAAGTGGCAGCCCTGTGCGCGGATTTCCCGGTTTATCGCTGAGCTTGGTTTTGGAGTAAATGACTATGCAACGCTACTCAGGCTTTGGCCTCTTCAAACACTCTCTCAGCCATCACGAAAACTGGCAGAAAATGTGGCGCACGCCGACCCCGAAAAAGGTCTATGACGTGGTCATCGTCGGCGGTGGCGGGCATGGTCTGGCGACGGCTTACTACCTGGCCAAAGAACACGGCATCACCAACGTGGCCGTGGTCGAGAAAGGTTGGCTGGGCGGCGGTAACACCGCGCGCAACACCACCATCGTGCGCTCCAACTACCTGTGGGACGAGTCGGCACACCTGTACGAACACGCGATGAAATTGTGGGAAGGCCTGTCTCAGGACTTGAACTACAACGTGATGTTCTCCCAGCGCGGGGTCTACAACCTGTGCCACACGCTGCAGGACATTCGTGATTCCGAGCGTCGGGTCAGCGCTAACCGCCTTAATGGCGTGGACGGCGAACTGCTGGATGCCAAGCAAGTGGCCGACGAAATTCCGTACCTCGATTGCTCGAAAAACACCCGTTACCCGGTGATGGGCGCGACTGTTCAGCGCCGTGGCGGCGTCGCCCGTCACGATGCCGTGGCGTGGGGCTTTGCCCGTGCCGCCGATGCCTTGGGCGTGGACCTGATCCAGCAGACCGAAGTGATCGGCTTCCGCAAGGAAAACGGTGTGTGCATCGGCGTTGAAACCAACAAGGGGTTCATCGGTGCCAAACGCGTCGGCGTGGTCACCGCCGGTAACTCCGGGCACATGGCCAAACTCGCCGGTTTCCGTCTGCCGATCGAATCTCACCCGCTGCAAGCGCTGGTGTCCGAGCCGATCAAACCGATTATCGACAGCGTGATCATGTCCAACGCCGTGCACGGTTACATCAGCCAGTCCGACAAGGGCGACCTGGTGATCGGCGCCGGTATCGACGGCTACAACGGCTACGGCCAGCGCGGTTCGTACCCGGTGATCGAGCACACCATCCAGGCCATCGTCGAGATGTTCCCGGTGCTGTCGCGCGTGCGCATGAACCGTCAATGGGGCGGCATCGTCGACACCACGCCGGATGCCTGCCCGATCATCTCGAAAACCCCGGTACCGAACATGTTCTTCAACTGCGGTTGGGGCACCGGTGGCTTCAAGGCGACACCTGGCTCGGGCAACGTGTTTGCCGCAAGCCTGGCCAAGGGTGAAATGCACCCATTGGCCGCACCTTTCTCCATCGACCGTTTCCACAACGGTGCGCTAATTGACGAACACGGCGCTGCGGCCGTCGCCCACTAACAGGAGAAATTTCCTATGTTGCATATCTTCTGTCCTCACTGCGGCGAGCTGCGCTCTGAAGAAGAATTCCACGCATCCGGCCAGGCGCATATTCCGCGTCCGCTGGACCCGACCACGTGCACCGACGAGGAGTGGGGCGACTACATGTTCTTCCGCGATAACCCTCGCGGTCTGCACCATGAACTGTGGATTCACGCCGCCGGTTGCCGCCAGTACTTCAACGCCACCCGCGACACCGTGACCTACGAAATTCTCGAAACCTACAAGATCGGCACCAAGCCACAATTCACCGACAAGACCGATAGCGCAAAAGCGGCTACGACGGCTCTGGGAGAGAAGGTATGAGCCAGATCAATCGCCTGTCCAACGGTGGACGGATCGACCGCAACAAAGTGCTGAGCTTCACCTTCAACGGCCAGACCTATAAAGGCTTTGAGGGCGATTCGCTGGCCGCAGCCTTGCTGGCCAACGGTGTCGACATCATCGGTCGCAGCTTCAAGTATTCCCGTCCGCGCGGCATCTTTGCCGCCGGGGCCGAAGAGCCGAACGCGGTGCTGCAGATCGGCGCTACCGAAGCCACTCAGATTCCGAACGTACGTGCCACGCAACAAGCGTTGTACCAGGGCCTGGTCGCCACCAGCACCAACGGCTGGCCGAGCGTGAACAACGACATGATGGGCATTCTCGGCAAGGTCGGCGGCAAGCTGATGCCACCGGGCTTCTACTACAAAACCTTCATGTACCCGCAATCATTCTGGATGACTTACGAGAAATACATTCGTAAGGCTGCAGGGCTTGGCCGCTCGCCGACCGAGAACGATCCGGACACCTACGACTACATGAACCAGCACTGCGACGTGCTGATCGTCGGCGCTGGCCCGGCCGGTTTGGCGGCGGCGCTGGCAGCCGCACGCAGCGGTGCCCGGGTGATTCTGGCCGATGAACAGGAAGAGTTTGGCGGCAGCCTGCTCGACTCCCGTGAGAGCCTCGACGGCAAAGCGGCCACAGAATGGGTCGCCAGTGTTATCGCCGAACTGAAAGACACCCCGGACGTGCTGCTGTTGCCGCGCGCCACCGTCAACGGTTACCACGACCACAACTTCCTGACCATTCACGAACGCCTCACCGATCACCTCGGCGACCGCGCGCCGATTGGCCAGGTGCGTCAGCGCATCCACCGGGTTCGCGCCAAACGCGTGGTGCTGGCAACGGGTGCTTGCGAGCGTCCGTTGGTGTACGGCAACAACGACGTGCCGGGCAACATGCTGGCCGGTGCTGTGTCGACTTACGTGCGCCGTTACGGCGTGGCGCCAGGCAAAAAACTGGTGCTGTCGACCAACAACGATCACGCGTATCGCGTGGCACTGGATTGGCTCGACGCCAGCCTGCAAGTGGTCGCCATCGCCGATGCCCGCAGTAATCCACGTGGCGCGTTGGTTGAGGAGGCTCGCGCCAAAGGCATCCGAATTCTCACCGGCAGTGCCGTGATCGAGGCCCGTGGCAGCAAGCACGTGACGGCTGCTCGCGTTGCAGCGATTGATGTCAAAAGCCACGCGGTGACCAGCCCGGGCGAATGGCTCGATTGTGATTTGATCGCCACGTCCGGTGGTTACAGCCCCGTGGTTCACCTGGCTTCGCACCTGGGCGGCAAGCCGACCTGGCGTGAGGACATCCTCGGTTTTGTGCCGGGCGAAGCGCCGCAGAAACGTGTGTGCGTCGGTGGCATCAACGGCGTTTATGGCCTCGGCGATTCCTTGGCCGATGGTTTTGAAGGGGGCGCTCGCGCTGCCAGCGAGGCCGGTTTCAGTGCGGTCGAAGGCACCTTGCCGAAAGCCTTGAGTCGCCTCGAAGAACCCACGCTGGCATTGTTCCAGGTGCCGCACGAAAAAGGCACCGCACGGGCGCCGAAGCAATTCGTCGACCTGCAAAACGACGTCACCGCCGCTGCCATCGAACTGGCAACTCGCGAAGGCTTCGAGTCGGTCGAGCACGTCAAACGCTACACCGCGCTGGGCTTCGGTACTGACCAGGGCAAACTCGGCAACGTCAACGGCCTGGCCATCGCCGCCCGTTCACTGAACGTGACCATTCCGCAAATGGGCACCACCATGTTCCGCCCGAACTACACGCCGGTAACCTTCGGCGCCGTGGCCGGTCGTCACTGTGGGCATATCTTCGAGCCGGTTCGTCACACTGCGCTGCATCACTGGCACGTGAAGAACGGCGCCGAATTCGAAGACGTCGGGCAGTGGAAACGTCCGTGGTACTTCCCGAAAAACGGTGAAGACATCCACGCCGCGGTGAAGCGCGAATGTAAAGCCGTGCGCGACAGTGTCGGCCTGCTCGACGCGTCGACCCTTGGCAAAATCGACATTCAAGGGCCGGATGCGCGGGAGTTTCTTAACCGCATCTACACCAACGCCTGGACCAAACTCGACGTGGGCAAGGCGCGTTACGGCCTGATGTGCAAAGAAGACGGCATGGTGTTCGATGACGGCGTCACCGCGTGCCTCGCCGACAATCATTTCGTGATGACCACCACCACTGGCGGCGCCGCTCGCGTACTGCAGTGGCTGGAAATCTACCAACAGACCGAATGGCCAGACTTGAAGGTGTACTTCACCTCCGTGACCGATCACTGGGCAACCATGACCCTGTCCGGGCCGAACAGTCGCAAGCTGCTCGGTGCAATCACCGACATCGATCTGAGCAACGAAGCGTTTCCGTTCATGACTTGGAAAGAGGGCGAGGTTGGCGGTGTGCCGGCGCGGGTGTTCCGCATCTCGTTTACCGGTGAACTGTCGTACGAAGTCAACGTGCAGGCCGACTACGCGATGGGCGTACTCGAGAAAATTGTCGAGGCGGGAAAGCAGTACAACCTGACGCCGTACGGCACCGAAACCATGCACATCCTGCGGGCCGAGAAGGGCTTCATCATCGTCGGCCAGGACACTGACGGCTCGATGACGCCGGACGACTTGAACATGGGCTGGTGTGTCGGTCGCACCAAGCCGTTCTCGTGGATCGGCTGGCGTGGCATGAACCGCGAAGACTGCGTACGTGATCAGCGTAAACAGCTGGTTGGCTTGAAGCCGATCGACCCGACTAAATGGCTGCCGGAGGGTGCGCAGTTGGTGTTCAACACCAAGCAGGCGATCCCGATGAGCATGGTCGGTCACGTCACTTCCAGCTACTTGCACAACTCCCTCGGTTATTCGTTTGCCATGGGCGTGGTCAAAGGCGGCTTGAAGCGCATCGGTGAGCGCGTGTTCGCACCGCTGGCGGATGGCAGCGTGATCGAGGCGGAGATCGTTTCTTCGGTGTTCTTCGACCCGAAAGGTGATCGCCAGAACGTTTAATGGTTCGGATCCTGTGGGCGGGCTACCAATCGCTAGCAGGCTAGCTCCCACAGGGGAACGCGGTTGAATGTGGGAGCTAGCCTGCTGGCGATGACGGCAGTGCAGCCACCACAGGAACTAACAGAATTCAGGAAAGGTGCTTTATGACCGCTGCCAATGTTTACCAACAACGCCCAACCACCGGGGCCAAGGCTGAGTCGTCGCTGCATCATGCCGACCTCGCCAGCCTGGTGGGCAAGGGCCGCAAAAATGCCGGCGTGATCGTGCGTGAGAAAAAACTCCTCGGCCACCTGACCATTCGTGGCGATGGTCACGATGAAGCGTTCAGTGCTGGCGTGCACAAGGCCCTCGGCATCGAGTTGCCGGCCGCGCTGACCGTCGTCGTCAAAGGCGAAACCAGCCTGCAATGGATGGGGCCGGATGAATGGCTGCTGATCGTGCCGACCGGTGAAGAGTTCGCCGCCGAGCAAAAACTGCGTGACGCATTGGGTGATCTGCATATCCAGATCGTCAACGTCAGTGGCGGCCAGCAGATCCTCGAATTGACTGGCCCGAACGTGCGTCAGGTGCTGATGAAGTCCACCAGTTACGACGTGCACCCCAACAGCTTCCCGGTGGGCAAGGCAGTGGGCACGGTGTTTGCCAAATCGCAACTGGTGATCCGTCATACCGCCGAAGACACGTGGGAGCTGCTGATCCGCCGCAGTTTCTCGGATTACTGGTGGTTGTGGCTGCAGGATGCAGCGGCTGAATACGGGCTTAGCGTCCAGGCTTGATGATCGTTTGTGGCTAGGGGCTTTTGTGGTGAGGGGATTTATCCCCGTTCGGCTGCGAAGCAGTCGTAAATCCAATCAATACGGTTTAACTGATGGACTTTGGGGCCGCTTCGCGGCCCAACGGGGATAAATCCCCTCGCCACAGGGGTCTCTGCGACCACCTAATTTGTAGCAGGAGTCACCGCACTATGAGCCGCGCCCCAGACACATGGATTCTGACCGCCGACTGCCCAAGCGTGCTCGGCACCGTGGACGCGGTAACCCGCTTTTTGTTCGAGCAGGGCTGCTACGTTACCGAGCATCACTCGTTTGATGACCGGCTCTCGGGGCGCTTCTTCATTCGGGTGGAATTTCGTCAGCCGGACGGTTTCGACGAGCAAGTCTTCCGGGCCGGTCTTGAAGAACGTGGCGCGCATTTCGGCATGGTCTTCGAACTGACCGCGCCGAACTACCGGCCTAAAGTGGTGATCATGGTGTCCAAGGCTGATCACTGCCTCAACGATTTGCTCTACCGCCAACGCATCGGCCAACTGTCGATGGACGTGGCTGCGGTGGTGTCCAACCACCCCGACCTCAAGCCGTTGGCCGACTGGCATCAGATTCCGTACTACCATTTCCCACTCGACCCCAACGACAAGCCGTCGCAGGAGCGCCAGGTGTGGCAGGTGATCGAAGAATCCGGCGCCGAACTGGTGATTCTTGCGCGGTACATGCAGGTTCTGTCGCCGGAGCTGTGCCGAAAACTCGATGGCAAGGCGATCAATATTCATCACTCCTTGCTGCCGGGTTTCAAGGGCGCCAAGCCGTATCACCAGGCCTACAACAAGGGCGTGAAACTGGTTGGCGCCACGGCGCATTACATCAACAACGATCTGGATGAAGGGCCGATCATCGCCCAAGGCGTCGAGGCTGTGGACCATAGTCATTACCCGGAAGACCTGATCGCCAAGGGGCGGGACATCGAAGGGCTGACGTTGGCGCGGGCGGTTGGGTATCACATTGAGCGACGGGTGTTTTTGAACGCCAATCGCACCGTCGTTCTTTAGATCGCTATCGCTGGCAGGCCAGCTCCCACAGGGTTTTGTGTCGGTTCACAAATCCTGTGAGAGCAGGCTAGCTCCCGCAGGGTTTTGTGTCGGTTCACAAATCCTGTACGAGCAGGCTAGCTCCCACCGGGTTTTGTGTCAGTTCACAAATCCTGTGAGAGCAGGCTAGGTCCCACAGGGTTTTGTGTCGGTTCACAAATCCTGTGCTCACCCGAATCACTGTGGGAGCTAGCCTGCTAGCGATGAGGCCATTACAAGCAACACATAAACAGCATCTGTACCCGAGCACTTAAACGCGCTGCCTGCCTGGGCGACGCGGTTCCATAAAAACAACAGCGAGGTGAAAGCATGTCTGGCAATCGTGGTGTGGTGTATCTCGGCAGTGGCAAGGTCGAAGTACAGAAAATCGACTATCCGAAAATGCAGGACCCGCGCGGCAGGAAGATTGAACACGCCGTCATCCTGCGTGTGGTCTCCACCAATATCTGTGGTTCCGATCAGCACATGGTGCGCGGCCGTACCACGGCTCAAACCGGCCTGGTGCTGGGCCATGAAATTACCGGCGAAGTGATCGAGAAGGGCCGCGACGTCGAAAATCTGCAAATTGGCGACCTGGTTTCCGTCCCGTTCAACGTGGCTTGCGGGCGCTGCCGTTCCTGCAAGGAAATGCACACCGGCGTCTGCCTGAGTGTTAACCCGGCACGACCTGGTGGCGCTTACGGTTACGTCGACATGGGCGACTGGACCGGTGGCCAAGCCGAATACGCCCTGGTGCCGTACGCCGATTTCAACTTGCTGAAACTGCCAGATCGCGACCGCGCCATGGAGAAAATCCGCGACCTGACTTGCCTCTCCGACATTCTGCCCACCGGTTACCACGGCGCAGTGACCGCTGGCGTGGGCCCGGGCAGCACGGTGTACATCGCCGGCGCCGGTCCGGTTGGCCTGGCGGCTGCCGCTTCCGCTCGCCTGTTGGGCGCGGCAGTGGTGATCATCGGCGACGTCAACACCGTTCGCCTGGCACACGCCAAGGCACAGGGTTTTGAAATTGCCGACTTGTCCCTCGACACCCCGCTGCACGAACAAATCGCTGCACTGCTGGGCGAGCCTGAAGTGGATTGCGCCGTTGACGCCGTCGGCTTCGAAGCGCGCGGCCACGGCCATGACGGCGTGAAACACGAAGCCCCGGCCACCGTGCTCAACTCACTGATGGGTGTGGTGCGTGTGGCGGGCAAAATCGGTATTCCCGGCCTGTACGTGACTGAAGACCCGGGCGCTGTGGATGCTGCCGCGAAAATGGGCAGCCTGAGCATTCGCTTCGGCCTCGGTTGGGCCAAATCCCACAGCTTCCACACCGGTCAAACCCCTGTGATGAAGTACAACCGCCAATTGATGCAGGCGATCATGTGGGACCGCATTCATATTGCTGACATTGTCGGGGTTGAGGTGATCAGCCTGGACGATGCGCCACGTGGTTATGGCGAGTTCGATGCGGGCGTGCCTAAGAAGTTTGTGATTGATCCGCATAAGTTGTTTAGTGCGGCGTAAGGAGTTGTAGATAAATGAAGAGGGCGGCTGGAGGTCGCCCTCTACTGTCTAGTGGTTCAGGTATTGTCTCTGATAAATTTTAGAATTTTTTCATGTTTTATTATGATGGTTCTTTCACCTTTGCGGCGCATTAGGTTTTTATTGAGTCTTTCAAAGTAATCAATGTTGTTGAGTTGCGTTTCCATTTTGTTTAGGTTGTTTTCGACTGCCAATTTCTCGAACTGCACTGCGAGCGCTTTTTTGCTGGCCTGGTAAAGTTTGTCATTCCTATAACTCGGGGGCAGAGTAAATCTTTCGTAAGGTGGGGGCTGGCGCTGGCCAGTGCCCGTTGATGTCGACGGTGTAATGGCATCAGAACCTGATGAGTTTTCGGGGCGTGATGGGTTCGCCCTTGGTTCTGCTTGTGGCGAAACTGGACGTGGGTCAGGCGTGGAAACAGGGGCGCTTCGATTTCTTCCCGGCGTCCTAAGTTGGAGAAAATTCATCAGCCCTTTGAACGGGTTTCCTATTGCATGCCCCGTAGGATCCACCCGGTTGACCGGATTCCCCAGGCAATATCCATAGGCATTCAACCCACCCTTCCCAAACGGACTCCAACTGTCCGGGCTGTTAAACCGCATCAACACCGGGTTAAACGCCCGATAACCATTTCCCAGTAAATAATGCCCAGTCACGGGGTCCGGCCGTTCACCGTTGAAACCGAGCAGGCTGAGCAAACCGTTCTCTGGTGGACGATGTCCGTAAGCCGTCAGGGCCAACGGATCCGTACCCGCCGGCGTCAATACGGTTAACACCGAACGCTGCTGATCCGTCGCCAGTAAACGCGTTGCCATCACGCCGTTTTGGTGCTGTTGTTGAGCCAGCAATTGATCGTCTTGTTGCATGATCGAGCATTGCTGTGCGCCCTGAATTTCAGTAGCCAGGCGATCTTTCAGATAGAAGCGCTGGGTTTCGCCTTGCTCAGACGGGTCGCCACCCGCCAACCGATCCAATGGGTCGTACTGATAACGGCAGAGGAATGTTTCGTCATTGGATTGCATTGAGTAGATTTCCTCAGCTCGTGGCATCACGTGACCCCATGAGACGGCGGTCTATATTTTCAGCATGGAGCGGCCCTAACACGCGAGCGTTAATTATTGGTTTAATCTGGAATGTTTGTCGGAATAACTCTCGTTGGTGTATCTGGATCTAACTGTTTCTCGTACTAGAGTTTGTTATCGGAAACGAACGCGGTAACGTCTTCGTCTCCATTACCACGTAGCAAGTTGACCTCTACGGGCTCTGCGAAATAAACGCCCCTAACCTTTTGTACGGCTTCTTTTTCTGATTCGGCTTCTATTGTTCCTCTGTGCTTTTTTCCCGGGTTTGTTTTGTAATAAACGTCATACGTATAAATGCTCATTCGAATAGGCTCCGGTATAGGAGTGCATGTCTCGTCGTGCATTTCCGATAGTGGGAGTAAACGTGAAATAAACCAACTGTCACAAATGACAGTTCTTTAGTTTTATTTGATATGAAGTGAACAGCTTTTATGAGTGTTAGCCGCAGTGCGTAAGCGACCTGTTCTGCAGTTCGAATGAAAAGCTCAAAGCGCCTGTTTTTCTGCACGCAAGGCGTTATCGTTTAGCACTTTTCCTGGCAATACACCGCCTACCATCTCAGCCTGTCACAACGCTGCCAGGGCACCTTGGTAGAGAACCGGCCCGGTCGGTTGACCCGTCGGTGAGCCGCCCTTCGGTTCAAGACTCACCGCCAGTGCAATCGGTTTGCCAATCAGCGCTTTCTGCGCGGTGCTCAGCTCGACTCGACCTTTGCCGTCTGCCGGGATCACCCCAAGGGAAATCGGCTTGCCATCCGCCGGAATCGCCCACAGTTCCAGGCTGCGCCCGGGCTCAACCGCTGCCAGCGTCAGGGGTTCTACTTTCAGGTAATCCTCATGCGCTTCAACTTTGAGCGCAGGTTGCGCATCGGCGGTTAGCAAGGTTGCGCTGTAACGGGCACTGTCACGGGTGTAGATCACGCCCAATGTGACGGCGATAACCAGTGAGCACACTGCGGCGGTGACACGTAGCCAGCTCCAGAGCGGACGCTTGACGGGCACATGCAGCTCTTGCGGGTCGATGCGTGCGGTGATGGCTTTCCACACCCGTTCCGGCACGGGTTGCTCCGGCAGGGCTTCGGTCAGGCTGACGAGGCTTTCTTGCCACTGGGCCAGTTCGAGGCGCAGGGCGGCGTCTTCCAGCAACAATTGTTCGAAGCGTCGGCGAGCAGCAGAGGGCATCAAGCCAATGGCGTAATCGGCGGCGAGGGCGCGGCGCAGGGTCGGGGTTTGATAGTTCATGATTCAAGGCACCTGCGCAGGCGCTCCATACCACGGCGAATCCAGGATTTGACCGAACCCAAAGGCGCGGCCAGGTGTTCGGCCAGTTCAGAGCACGACAGCCCCTGAAAGTAGGCGACGGTAATCGATTGGCGCTGCATGCCTTCCAGACTTTCCAGGCACTGATTCAAGGCCCGCGCTTCGCGAGCGCTGCTGAGTTGTTCGTGGGCGGAGGGACTTTCGTCAACCAGCGCTTGTTCTTCGAGTTCGGTCAGCGGCCGGTCACGGTGCTTGCGCAACTGGTCGATCGCTTGATTGCGGGTAATGTTGATCATCCAGGTCAGCGGTGCCGACAGGTGCGGTTCGTAGCGAGATGCGTTGTTCCAGATACGCACAAAACTTTCCTGCAGCACTTCTTCTGCCAAGTCCGCACGCCCCATGAAACGTAAGGCAACGCCTTGCAGACGCGGGCCGACACTGCGATAGAGCGTCTCGAATGCGCGGCGGTCACCCAGTGAACATTGGGCTAGAAGCTGCCTGAGTGAGTCGGTGTCGGCGATGGAAATAACGGTTCTCCGGACTATCGATGTGGCAATGATTGGCTGCGTGCGGTGCCGGTTGCAGGCAGAGGTTAGTTCACGGCGCGCAGTTGTTCCATTCACGAAGGGTCACCTCAGACAAAATCGCCGACCCCGATGCGCAGGGCCGGCGTAACCACTCAGCTTTTGGGCATCAGTACTTTGTCGATAACCTGAATCACGCCGTTGGACTGGTACACGTCGTAGGTGGTGATGTCGGCTACGCCACCTTTTTCATCCTTGATCACGATGTTGTGCGGGCCATTCATCATTACCCACAGTTTGCCGCCCGCGACGGTCGTGAGTTCAGCCTTGCCGCCACCGGCCTTGATCTTCGCGGCCAAGGCCATCATGTCGAGTTTCCCGGCGACCACGTGGTAAGTCAGGATCTTGGTCAGGGTCGCTTTGTTCTCGGGTTTTAGCAGCGTATCAACGGTGCCTGCAGGCAACGCGGCAAAGGCTGAGTTGACCGGAGCGAACACAGTGAACGGGCCTTTGCCTTTGAGGGTGTCGACTAAACCTGCGGCTTTAACGGCGGCAACCAGCGTGGTGTGGTCGGCGGAATTCACCGCGTTATCGATAATGTCCTTGCTCGGCATCATGCTCTGACCGCCCACCATAACGGTGTCGTGGCTCATGTCTGCCGCTTGCACAGTGTTCAGGGCAAATCCGCCAGCAAGGGCCAGGGTCAGCAGGCTGGCAATCAACGGCGTTTTGATCGTAGTGCGTTTCATGGTGATGATCCTTGTTGTGAATCGGCCAGGAGTGTCTGTCCGTGCTTGATATACGTGCACCCGACTAGACTGGATGCAGCGCAAAACTATTTTCTTTTGACGGGCACAGGTTCGCTCCCACTGAAGGGGCGGAACAATTCACGATGGTGTCAGTCGAAAAGACAGTTTTTTGCCGCCCATTGCCGGGCGGTGTTCACGTCACAAGAGGATGTCTGGATGAAGATTTCACGCGGTATTGCACTGGCTTCGCTGATGACCCTGGCAGCCAGCCCGGTCTTCGCCGGTTTCAGTCTGGACGATGTCACCAAAGCGGCTTCGAGCATGCAGGGCGGCAATGCGGCTACGTCTGCCGCCCCGTCGAAGGAGACCGCAGGCCTGCTCGGTGCACTGACCTCACAACTGAACGTCACCCCACAGCAAGCAGTCGGCGGCACCGGGGCGATGCTGGGGCTGGCAAAAAATCAGCTGAGTTCCACCGACTACTCGCAATTGGCCAAGGACGTCCCGGGATTGGACAAGCTCTCCGGTGGCGGTCAAATGGGTGCGTTGGCCGGGATGCTTGGTTCATCCGGTAAGTCGGCCGGCCTGGAAAACGCCTTGGGCAATGTGAAAAGCACCAGCGACCTGAACAGTGCGTTCGGCGCCTTGGGCATGGACAGCGGCATGGTCGGCCAGTTTGCCCCGGTGATTCTCAAGTACCTCGGTGATCAAGGCGTCGGCGGCTCGTTGCTGCAAAACCTTGGCGGCATTTGGGGTGCAGGCAGCTAAGTCACAGGCTTTCGGCGCGCAACGCGTCGATACGCCGATCCTTCTCGATCCAGAGCTGATTGACCCAGTTCTGGACCGTTTGACGAAACACCGGATCGTTTTCGTAATCGCCTTGCCACAGCGCGGGGTCGAGTTCGCGGGTTTTGATGTCGACGATGACCTTCGGCACATTGCCGCTGATCAAATCCCAGAACCCTGGAATCGCCTGCTGCGGATACACCACTGTCACATCGAGAATGGCGTCCAGCTGTTCGCCCATCGCCGCCAGGACAAACGCAACGCCACCCGCCTTGGGCTTGAGCAGATGCTTGAACGGCGACTGCTGTTGAGCGCTTTTTTGCGCGGTGAAGCGGGTGCCTTCCAGGTAATTGACCACCGTCACTGGCTGACGTTTGTACAACTCACACGCCGCTTTGGTGATTGCCAGGTCCTTGCCCGCCAACGCTGGGTGCTTCGCCAGAAAGGCTTTGGTGTAGCGCTTCATGAACGGGTAATCCAGCGCCCACCACGCCAGTCCCAGAAACGGCACCCAGATCAGTTCTTTCTTGAGGAAGAATTTGAAGAACGGTGTACGGCGGTTGAGCGTCTGGATCAGCGCCGGAATATCGACCCATGATTGATGGTTGCTGATCACCAGATATGACGTGTCGCGGCGCAAATCATCGCCGCCACGAATGTCCCAACGAGTCGGAATGCACAGGCCCAGAATCAGTTTGTCGACCTCGGCCCAGGTCTCGGCGATCCACATCACCGCCCATGAGGCATAGTCGCGAAATCGGCCGGGCAGGACCAGTTTGAGCAGGGCAAACACCATCAGCGGCCCGAACAGGACCAAGGTGTTGAGTAACAGCAGCAGGGTAACGAAACAGCCGGTGAGCAGGCGGCGCATAAGTAACTCTTGAAAGCGTTTGGGCGCGACATGATAAGCAGCTTCGGCCAGCAGGCCAAATCTGCACTGACGAATGTTTCACATTTGGACCGCTAACCTTGTGGGAACGATCAACTCGATAGCGGTCTAAAATCCCGCTGCCCACTCCTTATGGATGCCCATTACGTGAAATCGCTACTCGCTCTGCTTTCTCTCGTGGCCCTGCCGGTTTTGGCCGCTGAGCCGACCCTTTACGGACGTTATGAATACATCGCGCTGCCGGAAATCGGTGGCGAAGTGCTCAAGGCCAAAATGGACACCGGCGCACTGACGGCCTCGCTGTCAGCCAAGGACATCGAAACCTTCACCCGCGACGGTGATCAGTGGGTTCGGTTCCGTCTTGCCACCAAAGATGCAAGCGACAAGGTCTACGAGCACAAGGTGGCGCGGATCAGCAAGATCAAGACCCGTTCGGAAGAGGATGCGGATGATGAGGAATCGGCCGCGCCGACCAAGCGACCAGTAGTGGATCTGGAACTGTGCCTGGGTAACGTCAAGCGCACGGTCGAAGTCAACCTGACGGACCGCAGCAGTTTCAATTACCCGCTGTTGATTGGCGCCAAGGCGTTGCGTGAATTTGGCGCAGCGGTGAATCCGGCGCGACGCTTTACGGCGGATAAGCCGGATTGTTGACTCGGGCTGGAGGCCGCGTGGCTTCTTGCTTCAATCCCCATGGCAGTTGCCGAACGCAGGCTTCGCCAGCTGCTACGGATCGGGTATCGGCTTAACTATGGTTTGAGTTTGCCTGGCATCAATGTGGATACTTTTATCTTCTGCGTATTTCCGTGACTGCCGATGAGACGGTTGGAGAACGCTGGGCTGGCTCAAAAAAAGTTTTGAAGTGATCCAGTCGGTCATCTATTGCTGTTTGCGCGTGCTGGGTGAGTCGCTGCAGATTGGCTATTTCAGACTTGTTTAGATGCTTGAAGTATTCGCCTTGACGGTCAAGTACAGTACTGCTTATGTTTCTGGCCTCAATGAGTTGCGTAAGTTCCCCAGAGCGGTCGCTCATATAGTTGTAAAGGTTCTCTCCAGGTATATAGCCTCTCACAGATTTGATCGGTCCAAGTTCGGGTAGCGCCGAAACGGTAATTGCATAAGCGTGGCGGTTTGTTTCGATGGCGATTTTGTTAACGTTTTGCGTTCCTCCCAGCATTTCTATCGTGTTGTTTATGGCAGTGGTAGTTTGCACTTTGGCGAAAAATGGATCCTTTGCTTTGAGCAGGATGACATTGCCAAATAGAGTGTCCCACAAGTTTGCCGTCAGGTTAACCAGTGTATGCCCGTTCGGATCTACTCTATTCCTCGGATCCCCCCCGCAATACGCATATGCATTCAACCCACCCTCGCCAAACGGACTCCAACTGTCCGGGCTGTTAAACCGCATCAATACCGGGTTGAACTGCCGATACCCATTACCCAAATGATAATGCCCGGTCAGCGGGTCTGGCGGTTCGCCGTTAAACCCAAGCAGGCTCAACAAACCGCCGCCTGAAGAACGATGACCGTAGGGTGTGTAGGCAATAGGCTGATGCCGACTTTTGTCGAGAGCAATCAACACCGAGCGCTGTTGATCGGTCGCCAGCAGAATCGTGTTACTAGGTTGCGTGGGCATTGTCTGAGCTCCGTGCAAGGCTGGTAAAACCGAACCTTTAGCATCGGAGCTTTCACAGTGTTTGACTACTATCAGATCTGATAGTGCGAGGGTTAAACCTTGGGTAACGTTGCCACCATCGATGGACCCGGGTGTGTTTAGGGTGCTGACCCGCAAACTGGATTGGTATGGTGTTGGGCAGAAGGCAGAAGAGCCATTGGAGTTTGATAATGGAGCGGTGAAATGAGCCGGTCTTTGGGGTTGAGGGAAGATCAGCGGGAGGCGAGATTGTTGGCTATGCGAATTGCGAAGTTGTTTTCCGAGTGGCAGTTAATCAAAAGGGGGTAGGGCGTAGCGCGAGGAATAGGGGCGGATTGATTTCGATAAATCCGTCCCTATCGTTGCGTTTACATTACTATTTGGATGACCAATATTCTTTACGTTCTTGTTTGTACTTCTCGCTATTAAGACGACGCTGTTCAGCAGTGTTCCTTACATTCCTCGCTTCAATTTGGGCATGAAATGCTTCATTGCGTTCTCTGCTGGCTTGTGGGTTTTGCCGAAAAGCATCATAGCTTGTATCCATATAGCCTCCATCCGCTATGGATGATTGAAGATTTTTAACAAATTCTCTATTGTTTCGTGAAATATTATTTAGAGGCTCTATGAATACAAGGCGGCCATGTCTTCGACTGCTATTGTGCACGGCGGAGACTGTGTACTCTGCGATTTCATTTCTATATGTAACATCTATGAGTTTGTTTTTCGTATGGAGATTGGCGGCTATGATTTCGCCTCGCGTGATGTGGGAGGATTTCATGTCTACAGCCGAAAATAAGTTAGTAATGGAGCTGGCTGAGGCGGGGATTGAGTTGGCTAACTTCTCCGCTCTGTAAGCGCTGGATTTTTTATATATTCCAACCCCTCTCAGGATGTTTTTAAGAAAAATGGGCGTATGTCCTGATCGATCACTCCCCGTTATTGGGTTCCCTAGGCAATACCCATAACAATTCAACCCACCCTTCCCAAACGGACTCCAACTGTCCGGGCTATTAAACCGCATCAATACCGGGTTGAACTGCCGATACCCATTACCCAAATGATAATGCCCGGTCAGCGGGTCTGGCGGTTCGCCGTTAAACCCAAGCAGGCTCAACAAACCGCCGCCTGAAGAACGATGACCGTAGGGTGTGTAGGCAATAGGCTGATGCCGACTTTTGTCGAGGGCGATCAACACCGAGCGCTGTTGATCGGTAGCCAGCAGAATCGTGTTACTAGGTTGCGTGGGCATTGTCTGAGCTCCGTGCAAGGCTGGTAAAACCGAACCTTTAGCATCGGAGCTTTCACAGTGTTTGACTACTATCAGATCTGATAGTGCGAGGGTTAAACCTTGGGTAACGTTGCCACCATTGATGGACGCTGGCTGACTTCGGCATACCACGCTGCCAGCTGTGGATTTGCGTCGCGCCATGCGAGGTCCGGATGGCGCAAGTCCACGTAACCCAGTGCACAGGCGACACTGATCGAGGCCACGTCGAAGTGGCAGGTCAGCTCGGCAATCGCCTCTTTTTCGAGCAAGGCCAAGGCGCGACGGATTTTGTCGCGCTGGCCGTCTAGCCATTCGTCCCAGTGTTTTTCCGGGGCACGCAGGGCAAGTTCGTAACGGGTGAGAACGGCGGCGTCCATGATGCCATCGGCCATGGACGCCAGGGTCAGGCGACGCCAGCGGGCCGATCCGTCGCGGGGGATCAGTGGATTACCGACATGCTGGTGGTCGAGATAATCGAGGATCACCCGACTGTCATGGATGACGTTGCCATCGGCCAGGCGCAGGGCTGGAATTTTGCCTAAAGGATTGTCCTGATTCAGTGCCAGGTCGGGACTGACCGGCGACAAAACACAGGTTTGCAGTGCCACGCGGTCTTGTTGACCGGTTTCGTGCAGCAGCACCATGACTTTGCGTACGAAAGGCGATAGCGGGTTGTGGTAGAGGGTCATGCTGGGTATGGACATGGCGGCGTCTCGCTCGTGGGCAGTTGTCGGCAGCATAGCGTGCTGATCACACCACGTGTGAGCGTCTGGCTTGCCAGCGATGGGGTCCTTGAAATTGCCATCACCGGCAAGCCGGTTTCCTACGGGATTTGTGTTGATGACATCGATCTCGGTGGCACCACCGATCTGTGTGTTGATGACATCGATCTCGGTGGCACCACCGATCTGTAGGAGTCTGGCTTGCCAGCGATGGCGTCCTTGAAATTGCCATCACCGGCAAGCCGGTTTCCTACGGGATTTGTGTTGATGACATCGATCTCGGTGGTACCACCGATCTGTAGGAGTCTGGCTTGCCAGCGATGGGGTCCTTGAAATTGCCATCACCGGCAAGCCGGTTTCCTACGGGATATGTGTTGATGACATCGATCTCGGTGGCACCACCGATCTGTAGGAGTCTGGCTTGCCAGCGATGGCGTCCTTGAAATTGCCATCACCGGCAGGCCGGTTTCCTACAGGTTTTGCGGGGCCGCAGCAGGCCGCGCAGGCCCAGCGTTGCCGGGATTCCCAGGCCGAGCCAGCTTAGGGCGTCCCATGCGCCATCGCCCAGTAACGCGGCAAACAATCCCGCTGCGCTCAGTACACCAATGGCGGTGGGAATGGCGAACACTTTCCAGAAGCTTGATGGGCGCGGCGTCATGCGTGGGCCTGCGCTTTTTCGAGTACCGGTTGCGCGGCTTTGCGCCGTACAAACCACAGATAAACCCCGCTGCCGAGCACGATGATGGTCAACACATCCAGAACGGCCCAAAGGATTTTCATCGGCATGCCGCCGTAATCGCCGAAGTGCAGTGGCTGAGACATGCCCATCGCGTCCATGTACCACGGTCGCTCGGCCACGGCGGTCACTTGCAGGGTGCTCGCGTCGATCAATACCGGCGTCAACAAATGCGAGGTCAAGTGCGTGCTGCCTTTCATGAACACTGCGTAATGGTGTTCGCTGGAAAACCGCGTACCGGGGAACGCTATAAAGTCCGGCTGCATACCCGGCGCGACTTCCTTGGCGATGTCGAGCAAGCGACTGGCAGGGGCCAGGTGTGTCAGCGGCGGAGCGTCACGGTAGGGTGCGACCATCGCGCTCAGGCTGTCGTTGCGCCAAGCGGCAATCAGCAAATCTGCGCTGGCACTGATGACGCCGGTCACCCCGACCACCAGCGCCCAGGTCAGCGTAACCACGCCGAGCAGGTTATGCAGGTCTAGCCAGCGCAGCCGAGTGGATTTGTCACGCCGCACGGTGGCAAATTTCAAGCGACGCATGAACGGCAGGTACAGCACCGTCCCGGAGACAATCGCCGCTACAAAAAGAAGGCCCATGAACGCCAGCAGCAGCTTGCCCGGCAACCCGGCAAACATGTCCACGTGCAGGCGCAGCATGACCATCATCAGTCCGCCATTGGCTGATGGCATTTGCAGTGCTTCGCCGGTGCGGGCATCGAGCATGAAGGTGTGGGACGAGTTCGGTTCGGTGCCCGCAGTGGCCGCCATGATGGCGATGACGCCGTTGGGTTCATCGTCTTCCCAACCAAAATATTGCATGACCTCGCCCGGCCGATGTTTTTCTGCGGCCAGTACCAATTGCTGCAAGTCGAGTGGCGGCGTATCGGCCGGCATTTGCTTGAGTTCAGCGGCATCGCCCAGCAGGTGGTCGATCTCGTGATGAAAGATCAACGGCAGTCCCGTCAGTGCCAGCAGCAGCAAAAAAACAGTGCAGATCAGGCTGGTCCAGGTGTGAACGAAGGACCAGCGGCGAATTGTTTTACTTTTCATTTCATGGCCTTCAGAAATACCAAAGCCGTCCTCGAGGACGGCCTGGGTATTGGGCGTGTCAGGTCAGTTGACTACCACTTGTAAGTGGCACTGGCGACGACGCTGCGTTGGTCGCCGTAGTAGCAGTAGAAGCCGTCACAGGTGGAAATGTAATCCTTGTCGAACAGGTTGGTTGCGTTCAGCGCCAGCGAGGCGCCTTTGAGACTGTTGTCCAGGCGGCCGAGGTCGTAATGCACCGAGGCATCAAACACTGTGTAAGCATCGGCCTTGCCCAGCCAGGTGTTGCCTTGGTCGCCGTAAGTGTTGCCGGTGTAACGTACGCCAGCACCGACTCCGAAGCCGTCCAGCACGCCGTTGCGCCAGGTGTAATCGGTCCACAACGACGCTTGTTGGTTGGGCATCAATTGCAGGCGATTACCTTTGTAGTCGCCTTTTTGGACTTCGGACTTGGCCAAGGTGTAGGCAGCAGTGACCTTGAGGTTTTCGGTCACGTCGGAAACAGCTCCCAGCTCCAGGCCTTTGACTTTCACTTCACCGGTTTGGCTAGTGATCGGTATGTTGCCGACGGTGGTGGTGACGGAAACGTTTTTCTGCGTCAGGTCGTAAATAGCGGCTGTCAGCAAGGTGTTGCTGCCCGGCGGCTGATACTTGACGCCCAACTCCCATTGCTTGCCTTCAGTCGGTTTGAACGAATCGGTCGGTGAAGCCGTGGCGTTGCTGGTGGGCTGGAACGACTCGGCGTAAGACAGGTAAGGCACGAACCCCGAGTCGAACACGTAGCTGATCGCCGCGTTACCGCTGAAGTTCTTGTTGCGCTCGGTATTGGTGGCGTCTGCTTTGTTGATGAACCTGGTGCCGGTGTGAACCCAATCCTCACGTCCGCCCAAGGTCAGGCGCCATTGGTCGAGCGCCATCTGGTCCTGAACGTAAAGACCGGTTTGGTTGGTCTTCTGGTCGTAATCGTAAAATGCACTCGAGCGCGGTGGACGAGTGATCGGCAAGCCGTACACCGGGTGGTTAACGTTGATGTTCGGTGCCGTACCAAAGATCGAGGTGTAGTTAGTGTTATTGCGCTGATGGTCCAATCCGATCAACAGGGTATGGCGAATATCACCTGTGGCGAAGTCGGCCTGGAAATTGTTATCCACCGCGAACTGGCTGATGTCTTCATCAACGTTGGTCGTGCCTCGGCCGGTATTACCTTGGTCATCCACGGCATAACCGATGTTGGCAAGCGAGGGGATGTAGCTGTTGACGGTTACAGCCTGAAACGATAAGTCTGACTTGGTGTAGCGCAGGTTTTGTTTGAACTGCCAGACATCGTTCAAGCGATGTTCAAAGGCATAACCGAGTGCGTAGTTGGTGCGGTCGTAATAATCGTAGTTCGGATCACCCAGGTTCTTGTGATGGGAGATGTCGCCGAACGGCATTTTGATCTTGGTGCCCTGAATCGGATAGAACTGGCTGGTGATGCCGGTATCGTCACGGGTGAACTGTGTGAGCAGGGTCAGCTTGGTGTCTTCGTCGATGTTCCAGGTCAGGCTCGGCGCAATGTTGTAGCGCTTGTCATCGATGTGGTCGATCTGGGTGCCGCCGTCACGCAATACGCCGCTGAGGCTGTACAGAAACTGACCGTCATCGTCGATCTTGCCGGTGCTGGCAAAGTTGATCTGGCGACGGTTGTCGCTACCGTATTGCAGCTGGATCTCATGACTGGATTCGGCGCTGGGACGACGGCTGACCATGTCCAGCAAGCCGCCCGGCGGAGTTTGGCCATAAACCGAGGAGGCCGGGCCGCGCAGTAGCGCCAGGCGATCGAGGTTCCAGGTTTCCTGTTTCGGGTTGGCATACACGCCTTTTGCCAGCGGCAGGCCATCAAGGAATTGAGTCGGTTCGAATCCGCGTACACGCAACCAGTCGGCACGGGTGTCGCTGCCGTAACTGCTGGCGGTGATGCCCGGCAAGTAGCGCACCGCATCATCGAGGGTGTGCACATTGCGATCATCCATTTGCGCGCGGGTCACGACCGAGATCGAACGGGGTGCTTCAACCAGTGCGGTGTCGGTTTTAGTCCCGGCGGCGGTGCGAGTCGCCAGATAGCCTTGCGCCGGGCCCCAGGCACTTTCCGTGTTTTCAACGCCAATAACACTGGTCGCCGGCAGGGCCAGCGTACCTTCAGGCACCGCAACCAGGCTGAAGGTGCCCGCACTGCTTTGCTCCAGTTGCAGTCCCGTGCCGCGCAGTGCTTCACGCAGGGCGCCGGCAGCGTCGAACTGGCCTTTGACCGGTGACGAGGTTTTACCCGCCGCCAGCGATGGGTTCAGCGACAACGCCAGACCGGCCTGGCTGGCAATCTGATTGAGCGTGCTGGCCAAGGGCGCGGCCGGCAAGTTGTAGACACGGACGCTGGATGCCTGTTCTGCAGCCATCAGTTGGCCGCTGACCAACGGGGTGCAGAAGGCTATGGCGACTGCCAGTAAACTGGGGCGCAACAAGGTGTCTAGCGAACGGGACATACGGCGACTCCTGAAAGATAATACTTCTCAATTGCCTAGGTGCCGTACGAGAATCCAAAAGTGATAGGGCCAATTGAAAATAATCTGCAAAGTTCACAGTTTCTTCAAAATGCTTGACCCATAAGGTGGGTGCCGAGCGTGCAATAACAACCCTGATGTTAGCCAACAGCCCATTTCAGCTTCGAGGCAAACGCTGTTGGATAGGTGTCGGATGACGCAATGGCAGCGTGCGTCGCCTCCCCATAACCGAAGGCATCAATCAGCAATGGCGTGTTCACTGAAAGAAAGTCGCTCAAGGCATCAAGGTGTTTTTCAAAGGATTGATAACGTTCGCTGTCGAGCAAGCCTGAGCTCATGTACCACGCTGCGTGTTTGTTCAGGTATTCCAGCGCATGGACAGTGGCCAATGCATTCGCCAGATCCTTGGCCAGCCCCGGCTGCAGGTTAGCGCTGGCGGCGGCTGCACTTTCCATGGCCAGGCGTTGTGCGTGAGCTTCGCCGGCACGAGCCGTCACCATTAATTGCGAATTCCAGAGCAGCAGGTTGTCTTCGCCCGCAACGGCGTGAGTTAACACGTGATCGGCTACTTGTTTGAGCAATCGATACTCACGGGTGCGCAGCATCGCTAGCCAATACGCCGGGTTATCCAGTGCTCCTTGTGGGTCAGGCAATGCCGGTTCGATCAGCGGCTGGCCAATCAGGGCTTTGGCCGCGTCCAGCAGAATCATGAAGTTGTTGCCACCCGCATCCTGATAGATTTTTGCCATGCCTTCGTATTCGAAGAACCGGTTGAGGTTCAAGGCTCCGGCGACGCCACATCGTAGACGGCACTCTGTCGCTATCGCTTCCGCAGCCGGCGCACACAAGGCCTTGGTCAACGCAATGGTGCTGCTTATCGCGACCCACGGTGTCCATACCGCCGACCCGGTTCCCGTTGTCTGTGGCGACGTTTGGCTGGTGATGTTACTGGCCCATAGCCGCACCGAATCATTGGCAAAGCACCTCATGACATAACCCGTTGCCAGGCAACCGAATAGAGCTCGTTGCTGGGTGCGGAAATTCAGTAGCTGCGTGCCATGGCCGATTTTTGCTTGCGTGGTGCGACGGTTGGCGTGCGTCAGGGCGAGGGTAGAGCAGGCCAGCATCACCGAGCTCAACCCGATCCCGACCATGGCCCAGACATTCTTCGGCGCAAACAATGAGCGAATCAGGCGCCGCTCCGTGCTACCTAACGGGTCATGAAAATGATCTTTCAAGTCGATAGACGCACCGTCGCTCAGCCATGAAAAAAACGGTATCCGGACCTTCTCGAATCCCAACAACCCATAATCGAGTGGTACCGAACGGATTTCCGCAGGGGAAGACATGCGGATGCCAGGTCGCGGCCCTTGCGCGTTACTGAGCGGCAGCACAAAGGCGAACACACCACAAAATTGATCGTTGATCATGAGCCGGGCGAAGACAACGCCCAGTTTGTCCAGATTGTGGACACCCACATTGGCGAACTTCAGTGCCCCATCACCCGGCGTGTGCAACACGAACTCTCGACTTAGTGGGTCAAAACGCGCCTCCAACTGTGGCCCGATGTGGGAATTGCTGACTCCGATTTCAGTAATGGCGTAAGCCCCGATCTGTTCGCCTGATTCCAGCTGGCGTCGCCAGTGACTGGCTTGCGGGTGCCCATGCTCAAACGCCAGGAGGGTGCCAATGCACAAACCTTGCTGGATCACGCAGCCCATGAATAAGGACGGGTCGGCAATCGCGGCTTGCTCTGCCAGAGCCATCAACAACTCCGGTCGTTTGAAGCCATGCAGTTCATCAGGTAGCTTTTTGAGCAAATGTCGCAAACGTTTATAGGTCAGCTCATGACCTTCTTCGAAGGTTTGACTTGTGCGTGGAAGAAAGGCCGGGTCGTCGAAAATCGTCTCCATGTGCACGCGATCTTCATGACTGATCGAGCCTCTCACCAGACGCCGTAACGCTTCTACTGCGTCAGTTTCCCCGTTTGCCTGGAGGGATGCGCCCGTGACGGATTGATGCGCAGGATCTGCCAGCACTTTGTATAAATCGCCGACCGGCAGCGCAAGAGGGGAGTAGGTTTTAGAGGCGTGAAGGCTTTTACGAATGCAATGGCAAATGCTTGCGTCGACCCCCATGCCAACGAAAAAGTAGTGTTCGTCGGAAGGTAATTGCGCCAGCGTTTTCGGCAGGTTGGTTAGCTGTGTGACGCCTAGCGTCAGCATTTTGTGCAGATCAACGCCAGGGGCGTATTGGCCTCCCAGCACGGTCGAATAGATGGGTACAGTTGGCGGCCCTTGGGGCACACACTGGAGGTTGTCGTAGAGTTCGTGAGCGACTCTGGTATGGGCGGGAAAATGAGAGGCGTAGGTCATGGTTGCAACCTTGCGCAGAGTGGGTATCCCCTTGCCCTTCTGAAGAAGCAGCTTTTCCAGGTCGGCATTTTCAGCGCTGACAATGCATTGATTAGGTGCATTGACGGAGGCAAGCACCAGATTCAGTTCAACCAACTGCTCTACCAGCGCTTGAGTGTCTTCGACTGAGGCGTGCACCAGAACCATGCCCCCCAAGCCGTGCTCCGCGAGGTAAGCGGCATTGAGGGCGCAGACAACGCGTGCTCCCTGGGCGATGTCGAATACCCCCGCGCTAACCCGAGCAGGGATTTCGCCAAAGCTTTGAGCCACGATCAGTGCAGGGCGTATTCCGGCGTCTTTCAGCAGAGTGTCTAACACTACCGATGCGGTGTAGAGCGCCAACTGGGCAATGCCGTAAGGCAGCGGCAATGCCTGGTGTTGAGTTAGCAGCACATCGGCGATCAGGCCGGGTGTAATGCTGGGATCATGGCGGGTGGCTTCGCGGTCGACGATGGCCAGAATGGCGTCGATCTTTTCGCGAAGGTCGACGTCCTGCATGTACCACCCAGCCAGTGCTCCGCAGGGGTTGCTCCCTTGGCCCGGGAATGCAAATACCACGGTGTCAGGGGTTATTTCGGTCATGGTTGACATGTCTGTGTCCCAATTTACGTGCTCAAAAGAAAAACACCTACCCTGTGATTTGAATGGTCGCTGTGTGCAGCATCCGTTTCAAATCGGGGTAGGTGCAATCTGACAAGCCAATTTAGGGCGATTGAGGCACAGTCCATAACTGTCATAATTGACAGTTCTTGGATCATTTAGAAGTCTGTATTAGTCCTATTTGGACTGAGCTATTCAGAGGCGATGCTGCGAGCCGCAACGGTAACCCACCACTGCGTGTGATGTTCGATCTGCACCGGCAGGGTCGGGAGCAGGGCGCTGAGGGCCAGATTGGTGTCGTGCAACGGAAAACTTCCGGTGATTCGCAGGTCGGCTATTTCGGGTGCCACGCCCAGGTGCCCGCGTCGATAGCGCCCGAGTTCGTGCACCAGGTCTTCCAGGCGAGCGTTGTCCACCACCAGCATGCCGCGGGTCCAGGCGTCGGCTTCCAGGTTGAGTGCCAGGATCGGGCCGAGGCCGTTATTGCGCATCAATACTTGCTGGCCTTCGCGCAGAATGTGTTCTTCGGAACTCGACTGAGCATGGGCAGCCACGGCTGATTTCAAAACGCTGAGACGCGTGCCTTGGTCTTCACGCTTGACCAGGAACCGAGTGCCCAGCGCGCGCATGCTGCCGTCACGGGTTTCAACGATGAATGGCCGCGCATCGCCGTGACCGGTTTCGACGAGGATTTCCCCTTCCTGCAAGATGATCCGCCGCTGCTTCTCATCGAAGCGCACATCCAGCGCACTGTGGGTGTTGAGGTTGATCACCGTGCCATCGGCGAGGCGCAGGGTGCGCTGCTCGCCGGTGGCCGTGCTTTCGTCAGCCAGCCAGTAGTCGACCGGCAAGTAACGCTCACCGGCGAATAGGGCCAAGCCGATCACCGCGACAATGCTTGCCAGGCCATTACCCAGTTTGCGCACCCGACGGCGAATGCCTTCGCGTGACTGCAACAAAGCGGTGCGGGCGGGACCATTGGCAACGCTGAAACGCTGGTCCAGCATGCCTAGTTGGCGCCAGGCGCGGGCGTGTTCTTCATGGGCTGCGTGCCATTTTGCGAATTCTTCGCGCTCAACCGGGTTGCCGGAATCGAGCGACAGTTGCCAGGCAATGGCGGCGTCCAGCACGGTTGCCGAGACCGGTTTGGAACTGACCGGGCTCACACCGGCTCTCCGTATAATGCGATGTAGCACTGACGTATGCCTTGCGCGAGGTATTGGCGAACGCGCGGTACCGATACCCCGAGGCGCTCGGCAATTTCAGAATGGCCAAGACCGTCGAGGCGGTTATAGAGAAAGGCTGCCCGAGCCTTGCTTGATAGCTTGCCGAGTAGACGGTCGATGTTTTTCAGGTCTTCGAGAATCATCTGCTGTTCTTCAATTGAAGGTTGTTCGCCTTCAGGAATCAGCATCAGCTCGGTGAGATAGGCTTGTTCCAGCGCGGCGCGCCGGAAGTAGTCGAACAGCAGACCCTTGGCAATCGCCACCAGAAACGCCCGTGGTTCGCGTGGCTCCTTCAGCTCATCACGCCCCAGCAACCGGACAAAAGTGTCCTGGCTAAGGTCTTCGGCCCGTTGCGGGCAGGTGACATTGCGTCGTAACCACGCCAATAGCCATCCGCGATGGTCGCGATACAGCGCACCGACGAGCTCACGTTGGGGGCTTTGGACTGACGACACGCAGCATCACCGATTGGGAAGTGTTAACTAACGAGAATTGTTCGCGATTGTGACAGAGGCGGGAAAGGTAAGCAATTAACGCTGGTCGGGTGGGTTTAACGGTGTGTATCCCAATGGACCGCGTCATCGTTCTTCGCCGGCAAGCCACGCTCGCGGATTGGGTGATGCCGGGATTGATGCTTCGAACAAAACCTGTAGGAAACCGGCTTGCCGGTGATGACGATTCCGCTGGCGCCATCGCTGGCAAGCCAGGTTCCTGTTAAAAGGAGGGCGCCTGCTGCCGTCGTTTCCATTGGCTTAAGCGCTGTTGCAGAGCCTGTGGACTATCGATCTGCTGCTGGCGGGCGCGGCTGAACAGGATCAACGCCAGTTCCGCCGTGGCCAGTGCGTCGGCGCTGGCGTTGTGCCGCTCAAAGACTTCGAGCTTGAACCACTCGATCCATTCATCTAGCCCGGCCTCTCGAATCTGCGCGTGCGGACACACCAGTGGTGCGATATCGGCCACGTCCAGAAATAGGTGTTGCAGCTTGTAACCCAGATGTTCTTTCAGCGCTCGTCCCAGCATGTGCTGATCAAACGGGGAGTGAAACGCCAGCACCGGGCTGTCCCCGATAAATTCCATCAGTTCAATCAATGCCTGAGCCGGATTGCTGCCCGCCGCAATCGCGCTGGGCCCCAAACCGTGGATCAGCACGCTCGGTGCCACTTTCATGTCGGCGCATTGCAGCGTGCGCTCGAACTGCTGGCTGAAATCGATCGCTGCGTCCTCGATCACCACCGCACCGATGGACAGCACGCGATCCTTGTTCAGGTTCAGCCCGGTGGTTTCCAGGTCGAGCACCACCCAACGTTGCTCGCGCAGGCTGCAATCGCCAAGCGCGTGTACCTCTGGCAAAGCGTTCAAGCGTTGTTGCAGATCGGCGGATAGCAGGGGCGTTGCCGGGCGTAGCCAGGAAAACAGCTTCATAGCTGATACCGCAGCGTCAGGCTGCTTTGCAGGCGTTGCGCCTGGCGCAGGGATTCGCGCAGGATCCGTCGGTCAAGATGATTCAGGCTGTCGGGATCGACGCGGTTGGAGTAGGGCAAATTCTCCCGGGTTTGCAGTTGATGTTGCTGCATGCGCGTTTGCTGGATGAAGTGATAGGCCTCTTCATAAGCCGCACCATCAAGCTTCTCGATAACGTCCTTGGCGACCAGTTGGCGGAAACGTTCGAGCGTGTTGTTGGCTTCAATCCCATGCGCCAACGCCAGAAGCCGTGCACCGTCGACAAACGGCGTCAGGCCCTGGACTTTCAGATCCAGAGTGGCTTTCTCGCCATTCTTGCGCGCCAGCACAAACTCGCGGAAGCGGCCGACGGGTGGACGGTTGCGCAATGCGTTGTCAGCCAACATTCGCTGGAACAAGCGGTTATCACCCACCTGATCAATAATCCCGCGCCGCAGTTGTTCGCAACTTTGCTCATCTCCCCACACCACACGCAAATCGAAATAGATGCTGGAGCCCAGCAGGTTTTCCGGTGTGGCCTCACGGATAAACGCCGAAAAGCCTCGTGCCCATTCAGCTCGGGACAAACACAGCTCTGGATTGCCGGCCATGATGTTGCCTTTGCACAGCGTGAAACCACACAGCGCCAGGCTTTGATTTATTTGTTGTGCGATGGGCAGTAACTTGCCGCGAATCTCGGCAGCGTGCGCGGCGTCCCTGGCTTCGAACAGGATGCCGTTGTCCTGATCGGTATGCAGCGTCTGCTCGCGACGACCTTCGCTGCCGAAACACAGCCAACTGAAGGGCACGCCAGGGTCGCCTTTTTCAGCGAGCGTCAGTTCGATCACCCGGCACACGGTGTGGTCGTTGAGCAGGGTAATGATGTGGGTGATCTGGGTCGAAGATGCGCCGTGCGCCAGCATCCGCTCCACCAACTGACCGATCTCACCGCGCAGTACTACCAGGTTTTCCACGCGCTGGGCGCTGCGGATAGTGCGAGCCAGGTGCACCAGGTCAACCCGTTGCAGCGAAAACAGATCGCGCTCCGAGACCACGCCGCACAGTCGCAAGTCTTTGACCAGGCAGACGTGGGCAATGTGCCGCTCGGTCATGGCGATCGCCGCATCGAAAGCGCTGTGGTCCGGCGTCAGGAAAAAGGGCGCATGGGTCATATGCCGTTCGATGGATTGGTTGAAGTCGCTGATGCCCTTGGCGACCACTTCGCGCAAGTCACGCAGGGTAAAAATCCCCAGCGGTGCTTTCTGCTCATCCACCACCACAATGCTGCCGACTTGTTGCTCGTGCATCAGGGTGACGGCTTCACGCAACGGAGTAATCGGGCTGCAGGTCACCGGATGACGCATGGCCAGATCGCCCAGTCGGGTGTTGAGCGAATATTGCGTGCCGAGGGTTTCGACGGCTTTTTGCTGCACTTGCTGATTGACCTGATCCAACAGGCTGCTGACGCCGCGTAGGGCAAAGTCGCGAAACGTGTGGGAAAGGGCGAATAGTTTGATGAACGCCAGTTTGTTCAGCTGTAGGCAAAAGGTGTCATCGGCAGCCAAATGTTCGGTGCGGGTTGCACGTTCACCCAAGAGCGCGGCGAGGGGAAAGCACTCGCCGGTGGTGATTTCGAACGTGGTTTCGGTTCCGCCCTTGGCCGTGTGAGGTCGCTCGCCTACCACCCGACCCTGCTTGACGATGTAGAAATGCTCAACCGGGCCGTCCGCAGGTTTGATGATGCTGTCGCCAGGCGCATAAAAGCGCAGCTGGCATTGCTCGACCAGGTACGCCAGGTGAGCGTGTTCCATTTGATTGAAGGGCGGGAAACGCTGGAGGAATTGCAACGTGCCCTGGATGTTCTGCAACACCGCGGTTTTCCCTGCCTGTGTGAAGGCGTCCGCTTTACTCATAACCATTACCGCAATCTTTTTTTGAATTGTTGTTGTCGGATGACTCGGCCATGGTCGGCCCGTACGAGCAAGGTGCCCATTGGACGTAAGTCTAGGTAGGCATTAGGTATCAACGAATGTCGGAAAACCCCTACGCAAATGTAAGAAAAACCTCACCTTTCCCCTATTGGAAAATTATCCGACGAAGTGCACATTGTTCGCCCGCTTAGCGATGTCTCACCACTGTGCTAGGGATTGATTTAGAACACTTAGAGAAAGCCATGTCCGACCACGATATTTTGAGTGACGCAGAGCGCGAGGCGCTCGCTGCCCTCATGCTTGAACCCGACCTGCCGCCGCAACGGGTGCTGATCGTTGATGACGATAAAGACGCGCGTGAACTGTTGTCGGAGATTCTTGCGCTGGACGGCGTGCGCTGCATGACAGCTGCCAGTGGCGAAACAGCGCTCCAATTATTGGCCACCACGCCGTCGATTGGCCTGGTCATCACCGATCTGCGGATGGGCAATGTCGATGGCCTGGATCTGATTCGCCAGGTACGGGAGTCCGTACGGGCGGCGTTGCCGATTATCATCGTGTCGGGCGACGCCAATATAAAAGACGCCATCGCCGCCATGCATTTGAATGTGGTGGACTTTTTGCTCAAACCGATCGATACCGGCAAGTTGCTTGGTTTGGTCAAGCATGAACTCGGGATAGAGCCCTAGTCCGCTCACACGGGTAATCGCATTCACCAATGAAAAGGCCCTGATCTTTCGATCAGGGCCTTTTTTTGTCCGGTGTAAACGCTCAGTTACAAGCCGTTAGCAGCCTTGAACTCGCGACGACGGCGGTGCAGAACGGGCTCGGTGTAGCCGTTCGGTTGTTGAGTGCCCTCGACCACCAGTTCGACCGCTGCCTGGAAGGCAATGTTGCTGTCGAAGTCCGGTGCCAACGGGCGATACAACGCGTCGTTGGCGTTCTGACGGTCAACCACTGGCGCCATGCGCTTGAGGCTTTCCATGACCTGATCTTCGGTGACGATGCCATGACGCAGCCAGTTGGCGATGTGCTGGCTGGAAATACGCAGCGTTGCACGGTCTTCCATCAGGCCGATATCGTTGATGTCCGGCACTTTCGAGCAGCCGACGCCCTGATCGATCCAGCGCACCACGTAACCGAGAATCCCCTGGGCATTGTTGTCCAGTTCATTCTTGATCTGTTCCGCAGTCCAGCTCGGGTTAACCGCCAACGGGATGGTGAGGATGTCGTCCACCGACGCACGAGTACGCTTGGCCAGCTCGGCCTGACGCGCGAACACGTCGACCTTGTGATAGTGCAACGCGTGCAGCGCAGCGGCGGTTGGCGAGGGTACCCAAGCGGTGTTCGCGCCAGCCAGTGGGTGAGCGATTTTCTGTTCGAGCATCGCCGCCATCAGGTCGGGCATTGCCCACATGCCTTTACCAATCTGCGCACGACCTTGCAGGCCGGTGCTCAGACCGATATCGACGTTCCAGTTTTCATAGGCACCGATCCACTTCTCGGCTTTCATGTCAGCCTTGCGCACCATCGGGCCGGCTTCCATGGACGTGTGGATTTCGTCGCCCGTGCGGTCGAGGAAACCGGTGTTGATGAACACCACACGCTCGCTGGCTGCCTGGATGCACGCCTTGAGGTTGACCGTGGTACGGCGCTCCTCGTCCATGATCCCGACTTTCAGGGTGTTACGTGGCAGCTCGAGTACTGCTTCGATACGCCCGAACAGTTCGTTGGTGAACGCTGCTTCTTCGGGGCCGTGCATCTTCGGTTTGACGATATAGACCGAACCGGTACGGCTGTTTTTGCGCGAGCTGTGACCATTGAGGCTGTGGATCGCCGCGAGGCTCGTCAGCAACCCGTCGAGAATACCTTCCGGAACTTCGTTGCCGTCTTTATCCAGGATGGCGTCGATGGTCATCAAGTGGCCAACGTTACGCACGAACAACAGGGAGCGACCATGCAGGCTCAGTTCCTTGCCATCAAGGCCGGTGTAGGTGCGGTCGGCATTCATGGTGCGGGTAAACGTCTGATCGCCCTTGGTGACTTCTTCCGACAGGTCGCCCTTCATCAAGCCAAGCCAGTTGCGGTAGATCACCACTTTGTCGTCGGCATCGACGGCGGCAACGGAGTCCTCGCAGTCCATGATGGTGGTGAGCGCGGCTTCCATCAGGATGTCTTTGACGCTGGCCGCGTCGGTGGCGCCGACCGGTGTGCTGGCATCGACCTGGATTTCGAAGTGCAGGCCGTTATTTTTCAGCAGGATGGCGGTCGGTGCAGCGGCATCGCCATGAAAACCGATCAGTTGAGCGTCGTTGCGCAAACCGCTGTTGCTGCCGCCCTTGAGGGCAACGACGAGTTTGCCGTCGACAATCTTGTAGCCGGTGGAATCGACGTGGGAGCCGGCAGCCAGTGGTGCGGCTTCGTCGAGGAAGGCGCGGGCGAAGGCAATAACCTTGTCGCCGCGAACCTTGTTATAGCCCCGGCCTTTTTCCGCGCCGCCAGCTTCGCTGATGGCGTCGGTGCCGTACAACGCGTCATACAGCGAACCCCAGCGGGCGTTCGAGGCGTTGAGCGCGAAACGGGCATTCATTACCGGCACTACCAGTTGCGGGCCGGCCATGCGGGCGATTTCGTCATCGACGTTTTGCGTCGTTGCCTGGAAATCGGCTGCTTCTGGCAGCAGATAACCGACGTCTTGCAGGAAGGCTTTATAAGCCACGGCGTCGTGCGCCTGTCCGGCACGGGACTGGTGCCAGCCATCGATACGAGCCTGGAAATCATCGCGTTTGGCGAGTAGGGCTTTGTTCTTCGGGGCCAGGTCATGAATGACCTTATCGGCACCTGCCCAGAACTTATCGGCGGTGAGGCCGGTACCGGGAATGGCTTCGTTGTTCACGAAGTCGAACAGGACTTTGGCGACCTGCAGGCCACCGACTTGAACGTGTTCAGTCATTGCTTGCCTCACTCTGCTCAGCTATTTCGCTTTTCAGCTCTTCAATTTTGACAATGAAGCCTCTGGCCATTTAAACCACAAACCCGTCCGCCAGTACATGCCCTTTAGGGCGGCTGGGTTGGTCCAATCAACGGCTTTGAGGCCTTGCTGACGGGGCTTTCAGGGTTGCGAGTGTGCCTGTGGCAGACATCGATCCAACGTTATGTAGTGCGCGCTGCGGCATACTACATGATGAATTGCGCTTGTGAAAATCAGACTAATTACGTCGTTCTGCGACCCCATGACGCATTGCAGTCACGTCGCGGCACGGGATGTTCTCAAAAAACTACTGGATTGTTCCAGCTAAATATAAAAACTTGTACACATAATGTTTATGGCACTGCTTTGGCGCATTGTTTTTAGCGGCCGGCAGCCTGCTGCCTTGCCACACATTCTGGCAACGCGGCAAATTATTGCGCTTGCCTATACTTCCCTTTCTATAACAAAAGAGGGCAGCGCCATGGACCACCTCGTACTTACCGTATTCGCCGCGGACAAACCCGGGCAGGTCGAGCGCATCGCCCAGTGCATTGCCGAGCACGGCGGTAACTGGCTGGAAAGCCGCATGTCGCGCATGGCCGGTCAATTCGCCGGGATTCTTCGGGTGGGCGTGCCGGCCGAGGCCTACGATGAACTGGTGGATGCGCTGCAGGCCTTGTCTGCGCAAGGCATTCGCGTGCTGATCGCCGAAAGTGGCATCGAGCAATCCTGCACCTGGAAACCGATTGCCATGGAGTTGGTGGGTAATGATCGCCCCGGCATCGTTCGCGACATCACGCGCCTGTTGAGTGAGCAGGGGGTGAATCTTGAACGACTGGTCACCGAGGTACGGCCGGCGCCGATGAGCAGCGAGCCGTTATTTCACGCAGAAGCGATTCTGGCAGTGCCGCTGACGCTTTCACTTGATGTGCTGCAGTCGCGTCTGGAAACCCTGGCGGATGACTTGATGGTTGAATTGGTGCTGCGCAGCGAGCCGTGACCCGGTTATCCAGTTTAAACGTGCACCTGCCTGTGGATAACCTGTAGAAACAGCCCGCCAGCCCACGGCAGTCGGGCTTGTTCAGCAGTTGATCAAAAAATCAGCAGTTTCAATGCCTTGCACCCGTATCAGGTGCGGCGGCGCAGACTTATCCACGCATCAACGCTGTAAACCGCCAGGCCTGCCCAGATAAAGATAAACGCGAGCAACGTGCTGGAAGACATATGTTCGCCAAACAGCAGAACGGCTTGCATCAGCACCAACGTGGGGGCCAAGTACTGTAAAAAACCGAGCGTGGTGTAGGGCAAATGTCGTGCGGCAGCGTTAAAACACACCAATGGCACCAGCGTTATCGGGCCAGCCGCCACCAGCCACCACGATGCCGACGTAGTCCAGAATTCAGTTTGCGCGCTGCTTGCGCTGGGGTTGAGCAGCAGCCAACCAAAGGCAATCGGCACCAGCATCCAGGTTTCAACCACCAGCCCCGGCAGGGCTTTGACGGGCGCTTGCTTACGAATCAAACCGTAGAAGCCGAACGTCAGCGCCAGAACCAGCGACACCCACGGCAAGCTGCCGACTTGCCACACTTGTTGCGCAACGCCAATTGCTGCCAGGCCCACCGCGAACCACTGCATGCGCCGCAAGCGTTCACCGAGAATCAACATCCCCAGCAGCACATTGACCAATGGGTTGATGTAATAACCGAGGCTGGCTTCAAGCATGCGCCCGTTGTTGACCGACCACACATACGTCAACCAATTGGCCGCGATCAGCGTGCCACTGAGCGCCAGGATCGCCAGCCGCTTGGGGTTGTCGAGCAACTCGCGCCACCAGCCCGGATGCTTCCACACCATCAGTAGCAAGGCGCCGAACAGCGCCGACCAGAGCACCCGATGAATGATGATTTCTACGGCAGGCACACTGGCGATTGCCTTGAAATAAATCGGGAAAAGTCCCCAGATGATGTAGGCGGTAAGGCCCAGGATGTACCCGCGACGCGGGTTGGCGGCTTGCATGCAGAATCCTTGCTTAGGCAGCTAACAAAGAGGGGGATTGTAAGGAGATTTGTCTACCAATGTCCTGCCTGAATAGGTTGAACAATTGTGAACACGGGCCCGGCAGGAGCGAGCCGGCTCGCTCCTGTCGTGAGATGTGTGTGGGTCAAAACAGTTTGAGGGGTTCTTCGTTGAGCGCCGATAACTGTTCACGTAACGCCAACACTTGATCGCCCCAATAGCGTTCGGTGCCGAACCACGGAAAGCTGTGCGGGAATGCCGGGTCGTCCCAGCGCCGCGCAAGCCAGGCGCTGTAATGCATCAGGCGCAAGGCGCGCAGCGGTTCGATCAGCGCCAGTTCACGTGGGTCGAAATCGTGAAACTCGTTGTAGCCATCCATCAATTCCGACAACTGACCGAGGCATTCCTGGCGATCGCCCGCCAGCATCATCCAGATGTCCTGCACCGCTGGGCCCATGCGGCAGTCATCGAGGTCGACGATGTGGAACATCTCGTCACGGCACATCATGTTGCCGGGATGGCAATCGCCGTGCATGCGGATGTTCTGGTGCGGCGTCGCTTTGTAGACCTCTTCTACTCGCTTGAGCAGGTCGCGGGCCACGGACTCGTAGGCCGGCAGCAAGCTTTTAGGAATGAAATTGCCTTCGAGCAATGTCGTCAGCGAATCATGGCCAAAGTTTTTCACACCCAATGCTTCACGGTGCTCGAAAGGCTTGGTGGCGCCGACGGCATGCAGTCGACCGAGCAATTGGCCCAGCCGATACAATTGATCCAGATTGCCCGGTTCCGGTGCACGGCCACCACGGCGCGGGAACAGGGTGAAGCGGAAACCGGCATGCTCATGCAGGCTGGCACCGTTATGAATCATCGGCGCCACGACAGGTACATCACATTCAGCCAGTTCAAAGGTGAATTGATGCTCTTCCAGAATCGCCTCATTGGTCCAGCGCTGCGGCCGGTAGAACTTGGCGATCAGCGGTTCGCTGTCTTCGATACCAACCTGATAGACACGGTTTTCGTAGCTGTTGAGCGCCAGAATGCGGGCATCACTGAGAAAGCCGATGCTTTCGACAGCATCGAGCACGAGGTCTGGGGTGAGCGTTGCAAACGGGTGGGCCATGCTGACTCCTGCGCGCAGCAGGCTGCCGCGTCCGGCCAAGCATGTTAGCGCAGACGGGCTGTGTTTAGGGGATCGTTCCCACGCTCAGCGTGGGAACGATCAAGCCTGCTCGCGAAGAGACCTGATCAGGCGCCGACGATGCCGCCGTCTTCACGGGTAATGGCCATCACCGAGGAACGCGGCTTGCCGTTCGGCAGGTGTTCCGGAAAGGTCGACCCGCCGTTTTCCCCCGGGTGCTGAATCCCGACAAACAAGGTTTTCTGATCCGGGGAAAAACTGATCCCCGTCACCTCGCAGCCAATTGGCCCCACCATGAAGCGGCGGATTTCGCCGGTCACCGGGTCGGCGCAGAGCATCTGGTTATTGCCCATGCCCGCAAAATCACCGGTGTTGCTCGCATCGCCGTCCGTGAGTATCCACAGTCGGCCGGCCTTGTCGAAGCCCAACCCGTCCGGGCTGTTGAACATGTTTTGCGGCGTGATGTTCGACGAACCACTTTTCGCGGTCCCGGCATGAACCCCCGGGTTGCCGGCCACCACAAACAAGTCCCAGGAAAAAGTCTTGGCGCCGTGGTCATCGCGGTCGGTGCGCCAGCGCAGGATCTGCCCGTACACGTTTTTCTCGCGTGGGTTCGGCCCGCCCACCGGTTGCCCGTCTTCGCCGCGTTTGGCGTTGTTGGTCAACGTGCAATAAACCTGGCCGTCCTTTGGGCTGACGACGATCCATTCCGGGCGATCCATGCGCGTGGCTTTCACCACGCTTGCCGCGAGACGCGCGTGAATCAACACCTCGGCCTGATCGGCAAAGCCGCTGCTGGCGTCGATGCCGTTTTTGCCGTGTACCAATTCAACCCATTCACCTTGGCCTTTCGGGTGATCGGCATCGTTGTCACCGGCGTCGAAGCGCGCAACAAACAGGGTGCCGTGGTCCAGCAGATCGCGATTCGATTTAGGGTTTTTGTGATTGATCTTGTCGCGGCTGACGAACTTATAAATGAACTCGCCACGTTCATCGTCGCCCATGTACACCACGGCGTGACCGTCATTGGTTTGCGCGAGGGCGGCGTTTTCATGTTTGAAACGACCCAGCGCAGTACGTTTGACCGGGGTTGATTGCGGATCAAACGGATCGATTTCCACTACCCAGCCGTGACGGTTGAGCTCGTTCGCATTTTTCGCCAAATCGAAACGAGGGTCATGCTGGTGCCAATTGATCTCTTTGCTGGCAACCACCGCGCCATAGCGTTTTTGTGCGGCGTCAAACTTCTGCTCGGGATTGCTGCTGCCAAAGCAGTCGGTGAAGTTTTCCTCGCAGGTCAGGTACGTGCCCCAGGGTGTCTTGCCGTTGGCACAATTCTGGAAGGTGCCGAGCACATTTTTGCCGTGTGGGTCGGCACTGGTTTTCACCAGCGAATGGCCAGCGGCCGGCCCGCTGAGCTTGATCGGGGCATTGCCGTGAATGCGTCGGTTGTACCGTGAGCCCTGGACGAATTGCCATTCGCCGTTTTTGCGCTGCACCTCGATGACCGACACACCTTCGCAGGCGAGTGCCTTGCGTACTTCTTCGGATGACTGCGGCATGCCGCCGTGCGGATAGAGGTAGCGGTAGTTGGTGTATTCATTGTTGATCGCCATCAGCGCCCGGTCTTTCTCACCAGGAAATTCGAACAGGCTCATGCCGTCGTTGTTATCGCCGAACTGCACTTCCTGTTGCTGTGCGGTGCCGTTGCCACTGGGGTCGAATGCGGGCCCGTTCTTCTGCAAAGGCTGGCCCCAACTGATCAACACCGAAGATTTGTAGCCGGGAGGCAGGGTGATGGCATCGTTTGTCGCGGCGGGAATACTGTCAAAACCCAGCAGGTTACCTGCTGCAACGCTGACGCTTGAGGCCAACACACTGCGGCTCAACAGGTTGCCGCCAAGAAACATTGCAGCGCCGCACAAGGCGCCTGCGCTGATGAAGCCACGACGACTGAGGCTGACGATTTGCTGAAGGTCAGTGGTTTGGTTTTCTTCTAATAAGCTCACATCAGGCTCCCTGCAGGTTTTTGCAGTCACCTTAGTGAGCATCGATGAAGCTTTTGTTTCAGAGCGGAGTACCGAGCAACACGTTGGACGGTGCGAACTGCACCCACACGGGTTTACCGACGCCCAAGCCTGAGGTTCGCAGATGCAGCGGCTCGGCCAGGGCGCAGAGTGTCTGGCCGTTGGGCAGGCCAATGCGTACTTCACTGGGGCCGTCCTCAGCGTCGAGGATTTCTTCGATGACGCCTTCGAGGTAATTGTTGTCGGGTGTTGCTGCTTGATGGGCGCCTGATAATTCCAGCCATCCAGCCTTGATCAGTGCAACGACTTCGGTGCCAATGTGCAGCTCCAGACGCAGCGTGCTGTCGTGGGTTATTTGCGTATCGATGGTCAAGCCTTCCGCCAGTTCAAGGCGGATTCGGTCATTGCGCCCCAGCGCTTCTATTGCTACGACCTTGCCATGCAGTTGGTTGCGTGCGCTGGTTTGCAGCATCAGTCGGCCCAGCAGGTCGAGGTCGCTGGCATCTTCGGCGGCCTCCAGGACCTGGGCCTGCAAGGCTTGCAATTTTTGATACAGGCGCAATACGCGTTCGCCTTCGCTGGACAACTTGGCACCGCCGCCGCCCTTGCCGCCAACGCTGCGCTCCACCAGTGGTTTTTGCGCCAGGTTATTCAACTCATCAATGGCGTCCCACGCCGCTTTGTAACTCAACCCCGCACTCTTCGCGGCGCGGGTGATAGAGCCCTGTTCGGCGATGTGTTGCAGCAATGCAATGCGTTGCGGACGGCGGACGATGTGCTGGGTTAATAACGTAGGCAAGGACATGGTTGGACGCTTTGGGCTGTGACGGTGGCAAAGACGTTGGCGGCTTGCGCCTTGGGAGTCAAGTCACGCCACATCACCGGGTTTGGGAGTACGTGCCAGGCAATAGACGTCAACCCGCGCCGCGCCAGCGTCCATCAGCAGGCGAGCCAGGGCCTGGGCTGTGGCACCGGTGGTCAATACGTCATCGATCAGTGCCAGGTGACGATTCTTGATAAACGCACTGGGTGCGAGGGCAAAGGCGTTGCGTAGATTTTTTTTGCGTGCCTCGGCATTCAGTTCCTGCTGCGCGCTGGTGTCCTGAATCCGCAGCAGTAATGATTCGTCGCAGGCAATGTCGAGGCGGGCGCCCAGCCAGCGAGCAAGCATCGCGGCTTGGTTGAAACCGCGCTGGCGCAGGCGTTTAGTGGCGAGCGGCACGGGGATCAATGCGTCCGGGCGGGGCAAGTCTTCATCAAAGCGATGTTGCAGGAAATGGGCGAGAAGTTCGGCGAGCAAGTGTCCAAACGGCCACTTTGCACTGTGTTTGAAACGGGTGATCAAGCTGTCAACCGGAAAGCTGTAAAGCCAAGGCGCGGCAACGTGTTCGAAGGCCGGCGGTTGATTCAGGCATTGACCGCAGGTCAGGCCCGGGCCGGGCAAGGGCAGGGCGCAGGTTTGGCATTGTTCACCGAGCCAGGGCAGTTCTGCTTCGCAGGCCGTGCAGATCGGCGTTTTGCCATCTGAAAGCTCCGAACATAACAAGCAGTGCTGATCATTATTTAACCAGATGTAAACCGGTCCTGTGTATCGTGGTTGACAGGGCATGAGTCTTCCTTAAATATGCCGAACATCCGTGTCGCGTCTGTGGGTATTCCATTCCCCAGACGCCAGCCATGCATAAAACAAGGAAACGCCCATGAGCGCCAGCACCACTGCAACCCTGCGTCATGACTGGTCTTTGGCCGAAGTCAGAGCACTCTTCGTTCAGCCGTTCAACGACCTGTTGTTCCAGGCGCAAACGGTGCACCGCGCGCATTTCGACGCTAACCGGGTGCAAGTGTCGACGCTGCTGTCGATCAAAACCGGCGCGTGCCCGGAAGATTGCAAATATTGTCCGCAGTCCGGTCACTACAACACTGGCCTCGAAAAAGAAAAGCTGATGGAGGTGCAGAAAGTCCTCGAAGAGGCCGCTCGCGCCAAAGCCATCGGTTCTACGCGTTTTTGCATGGGGGCTGCGTGGAAGCATCCGTCGGCCAAAGACATGCCGTATGTGCTGCAAATGGTGCAGGGCGTAAAAGCCATGGGCCTGGAAACCTGCATGACCCTCGGTCGTCTTGATCAAGACCAGACAGAGGCGCTGGCCAAGGCTGGCCTCGATTACTACAACCATAACCTCGACACATCGCCGGAATTCTACGGCAGCATCATCACTACCCGTACTTACGGCGAGCGCTTGCAAACGCTGGCATATGTGCGTGATTCGGGAATGAAGATCTGCTCCGGCGGCATCCTCGGCATGGGCGAATCGCTGGATGACCGTGCCAACCTGTTGATTCAGCTGGCTAACCTGCCGGAGCATCCGGAGTCGGTGCCGATCAACATGTTGGTGAAGGTGGCCGGTACGCCGCTGGAAAATGCCGAAGACATCGACCCATTCGATTTCATTCGTATGCTGGCAGTCGCGCGCATCCTGATGCCGCAATCCCACGTGCGCCTGTCTGCGGGCCGTGAAGCCATGAACGAGCAGATGCAGGCCCTGGCGTTCTTCGCCGGCGCCAACTCGATTTTCTACGGCGACAAACTGCTGACCACCGCCAACCCGCAAGCCGACAAGGACATGCAACTGTTCTCGCGTCTGGGCATCCTGCCGGAAGCGCGTGAAGAGCACGCAGACGAGGTGCATCAGGCGGCGATCGAGCAAGCATTGGTCGAGCAGAAGAGCAGCGAGCAGTTTTATAACGCCGCTGTTTGATCTCCAATTTTTCTGAAGAAATGCGAAACCTGTGGGAGCCAGCCTGCTGGCGATGGCGCCAGGTCAGTCGACATCAATGTTGAACGACAGTCCGTCATCGCCAGCAGGCCTGCTCCCACAGGGGGTCGTGCAACTTTTGCACGTTGCGATCTGACACTGAGGCCTGCATGTCTTTTGATCTCGCCGCACGCCTTGCTGCCCGTCGTGCTGAAAACCTTTACCGCCAGCGACCTTTGCTGCAAAGCCCTCAAGGCCCTGAAGTAGTGGTCGACGGCAAGCCGCTGCTGGCGTTCTGCAATAACGATTACCTGGGCCTGGCCAATCATCCACAGGTGATCGAAGCCTGGCGCGCGGGCGCATCGCGTTGGGGCGTTGGCGGTGGCGCTTCGCATTTGGTCATTGGCCACAGCAGCCCGCATCACGCATTGGAAGAAGCCTTGGCCGATCTGACCGGTCGTCCACGTGCGTTGCTGTTCACCACCGGTTACATGGCCAACCTCGGCGCGGTGACTGCGTTGGTCGGGCAGGGCGATACGGTGCTCGAAGACCGGCTCAACCACGCCTCGTTGCTGGATGCCGGGCTGTTGTCCGGTGCGCGCTTCAACCGATATTTGCATAACGATTCGGCAAGTCTCGCCAAGCGTCTGGAGAAGGCCACCGGCAACACGCTGGTGGTCACCGACGGCGTGTTCAGTATGGATGGTGACATCGCTGATTTGCCGGCGCTGGCGCGCGAAGCCAAAGCGAAGGGCGCCTGGCTGATGGTCGATGACGCTCATGGCTTTGGTCCGTTGGGCGCCAATGGCGGCGGTATCGTCGAACATTTCGGCTTGGGCCAGGAAGACGTGCAGGTGTTGGTCGGCACGCTGGGCAAGGCTTTCGGTACCGCCGGCGCTTTTGTCGCAGGCAGTGAAGAACTGATCGAAAGCCTGATCCAGTTTGCTCGTCCTTACATTTACACCACCAGCCAACCGCCAGCGTTGGCTTGCGCCACGCTTAAGAGCCTGGAATTGCTACGCAGCGAACACTGGCGGCGCGATCACCTCAAGACGCTGATCCACCAATTTCGCGAAGGCGCCCGGCAGATTGGCCTGGAGTTGATGGACAGCTTCACGCCGATCCAGCCGATCATGATCGGCGATGCCGGCCGCGCGGTTCAGCTGTCGCACATGTTGCGCGAACGCGGCTTGATGGTGACGGCGATCCGCCCGCCGACCGTGCCTGCCGGCAGCGCGCGCCTTCGCGTGACATTGACCGCTGCCCACAGCGAGGCGCAGGTGCAGCTACTGTTAAATGGACTGGCCGATTGTTTTCAACAACTGGGACTGGAGCCAAGCCATGCGTAATCGTCTGATTCTGCTGCCCGGCTGGGGCCTCGGGATTTCGCCACTGGAGCCACTGGCGGCGGCCTTGCGGGGGCTGGATGAACACCTGCGCGTCGACATCGAGCCCTTACCTGCGCTGGAGTCAAGCGACTTGCAGGAGTGGCTTGATGAGCTGGACGCAACGTTGCCCCAGGATGCATGGCTCGCTGGCTGGTCGTTGGGCGGCATGCTGGCGTCCGCGTTGGCGGCGCGTCGCGGTGATCGTTGCTGTGGTTTGGTGACCCTGGCCAGCAACCCCAGTTTTGTGGCTTGGGCTCGCTGGGACAATGCGATGCACGAAGAGACCTTCAATGCGTTCCTCAACGGTTGCCGTCTCGACCCGGACGTCACCTTGAAACGCTTCAGCCTGCTGTGCGCGCAAGGGGCTGCCGACCCGCGCTCAATGGCCCGGTTGTTGTTGGCCGGTGCCCCCAAAACTCCGGCGCCGGTGTTGCTCAGTGGCCTGGAATTATTGGGCGCACTGAGCACGCGTCAGGCCTTGCTGGATTTTCAGGGGCCGCAGTTGCATGTGTTTGCCGGTCTGGACGGGTTAGTCCCGGCAGAAGCGGCGTCAGAACTTTTGGCGTTGTTGCCAGATGTCGAAGTCGGCCTGATTGAACAGGCCGGTCACGCGTTTCCTCTGGAAGATCCCCACGGTGTGGCGGGGGCAATCCAGGCTTTTTTGCATGAGTCCGGCGATGACTGATTTATCCCTCACCCTTGTGCCCGGTGGTTTGCCCGACAAGCGCCAGGTTGCAGCGTCCTTTTCCCGTGCGGCGGCGAGTTACGACAGCGTGGCCGAGTTGCAGCGCGATGTCGGCAATCAGTTGCTGACCCGGCTGCCGCTTGAGTTTGTGCCTGGGCGCTGGCTGGATATGGGCTGTGGCACCGGGTATTTCAGTCGTGCGTTAGGTGAGCGCTATCGCGCTGGGCACGGCGTGGCGCTGGACATCGCCGAAGGTATGCTCAATCACGCCCGGCCATTGGGTGGCGCGACGGACTTCATCGCCGGTGACGCTGAACGCCTGCCGTTGCAGAATTCAACCTGCGATCTCATCTTCTCCAGCCTTGCCGTACAGTGGTGTGCCGACTTCGAATCGGTGCTCAGTGAAGCGTATCGCGTGCTGAAACCGGGCGGGATCTTTGCATTTGCTAGTCTGTGCGTGGGCACGTTGTTTGAATTGCGTGACAGCTGGCGGCAAGTGGATGGCATGGTTCACGTCAACCGCTTTCGCGAGTTTGGTGTTTATCAGCAATTATGCGCGGCCAGTGGGTTGAAGGCCGTTAGTCTGGAAACCCGTGCACATGTGCTGCATTATCCGCACGTTCGAAGCCTGACGCATGAGCTAAAGGCCTTGGGAGCCCATAACCTGAATCCTGGCCGGCCGGGTGGTTTGACGGGCAGGGCGCGCATTCTTGGCCTGGTCGACGCTTATGAACAGTTTCGCCAAGTTCAAGGTTTACCGGCGACTTATCAAGTGGTCTACGCCGTTCTGGAGAAACCCTTATGAGCGCAGCCTATTTCATCACCGGTACTGACACCGATGTCGGCAAGACCACCGTTGCCGCTGGTTTACTGCACGCGGCGCGATCCGCGGGCATGAGCACGGCGGCGGGTAAACCGGTAGCTTCGGGCTGTGATGTGACGCCCAAGGGCTTGCGTAATTCGGATGCGCTGGCGCTTCTGGCCGAGTGTTCGATACCGTTGACTTATGCACAGGTCAACCCGGTAGCCTTCGAGCCGGCCATTGCCCCGCACCTTGCGGCTCGCGAGGCTGGAGTCGCGCTGACGGTGCAATCCTTGCTGGCGCCGATGCGGCAAATTCTCGACATGCAGGCGGATTTCACGTTGATCGAAGGTGCTGGTGGCTGGCGCGTGCCGTTGGCGGACCAAGCCAACCTGTCGGACTTGGCGATGGCGCTGAAACTCCCGGTTATCCTGGTGGTTGGCGTACGTTTAGGCTGCATCAGCCACGCGTTGTTGACCGCAGAGGCGATTGCCCGCGACGGTCTGCAACTGGCGGGCTGGGTGGCGAATATCATCGATCCGAAAACTTCGCGGCTGGAAGAGAACCTGGCAACGCTCGCCGAACGGATCCCGGCACCGTGCCTGGGACGGGTTCCCAAACTGAAGTCGGTAACGGCAGAAGCGGTGGCCGAGTACCTGCAACTGGACCTGCTCGACTGAGGTGGCGGTGAGGGTTTTGGCTATGACAAGGCACTGTGCCATTAGTGTTTTTGTCGGGCCTTTTGCCAGCAGGTTTGCTTCAATGAAGATTGTTGATCCTTTATAAGGACGAGTTTCGTCATGGAAATCTCAGGAAACAGCGCTTTTTATGCCGGTCTGAGCACTATTCAGACCGGGCAGAACCGGGTTGATCAGGCTTCCGGGCAGATCGCCAACACCACCATCGAGCGTTCGGTTACCAGCCAGTCCTCAGAGGCTCAAGTGGATCGGCTGCGTTCGGTCGACCGCAGCCAGCAATCTGACCTGGCCAGTAGCGTCGTTGAACTGTCTCAAGGCAAGTTTCAGGTTGAGCTGGGCGCGAAAGTCGCCAAGGCATCCGACGAAATGCTGGGTACGTTGATCGATACCTACGCTTGATCCCTGACTGAATCTGCACCTTGAACGCCGCGACTTTTCGCGGCGTTTTTGTGTGTAAGTCCTTCTCGCTCAAATAATCTTTCCTGAACGACGCGTTGATCTGCCAACGCCGTTGCGCCTTCGTGCGCCTGACGTTCAAGCGCACGCGATGACGAACGGCAAAAGATCGGCGCTTGACAAGATTTAGGCGTAAACGTATGTTTCAAACAACTGTTTGACCGTCTCAATAATTCATCGCGGTCGTTCATCCCCGGTTACATCAGCAGAGGTTTATCGCTATGCCTGACTACAAGGCCCCCTTGCGTGATATTCGCTTCGTTCGTGACGAACTGCTCGGCTACGAAGCGCATTATCAGAGCCTTCCGGCTTGTGCAGACGCAACGCCGGACATGGTTGACGCCATTCTTGAAGAAGGCGCCAAGTTTTGTGAGCTGGTGTTGGCTCCGCTGAACCGCGTGGGTGACATCGAAGGCTGCACCTGGAGCGAGTCCGGCGTTAAAACCCCGACTGGTTTCAAAGAGGCCTACAAGCAATTTGTTGAAGGTGGCTGGCCGAGCCTGGCTCACGATGTAGAGCACGGTGGCCAAGGCCTGCCGGAATCGCTGGGCCTGGCCGTGAGCGAAATGGTTGGCGAAGCCAACTGGTCGTGGGGCATGTACCCAGGCCTGTCGCATGGCGCGATGAACACCATTTCGGAACACGGCACGCCTGAGCAGCAAGAGGCTTACCTGACCAAACTGGTGTCCGGTGAGTGGACCGGCACCATGTGCCTCACCGAACCGCATTGCGGCACCGACCTGGGCATGTTGCGCACCAAAGCCGAGCCACAGGCTGACGGTTCGTACAAAGTCTCCGGCACCAAGATCTTCATCTCGGCCGGTGAACACGACATGGCCGACAACATTGTCCATATCGTGCTGGCACGTCTGCCGGATGCGCCGGCAGGTACCAAAGGTATCTCGCTGTTCATCGTTCCAAAGTTCATGCCCAACGCTGACGGTTCGATCGGTGCACGCAACGCTGTGACTTGCGGCTCCCTGGAACACAAAATGGGTATTCACGGCAACGCCACGTGCGTGATGAACTTCGACGCGGCCACTGGTTTCTTGATCGGCCCGGCGAACAAAGGCCTCAACTGCATGTTCACTTTCATGAACACCGCACGTCTGGGTACCGCACTGCAAGGCTTGGCTCACGCCGAGATCGGTTTCCAGGGCGGCCTGAAATACGCCCGCGATCGCCTGCAAATGCGCTCGCTGACTGGCCCGAAAGCGCCTGAAAAAGCCGCTGACCCGATCATCGTTCACCCTGATGTACGTCGCATGCTGTTGACCATGAAGGCTTTCGCTGAAGGCAACCGCGCGATGGTTTACTTCACCGCCAAGCAAGTCGACGTGGTCAAGTACGGCGTAGACGAAGAAGAGAAGAAGAAAGCCGACGCACTGCTGGCGTTCATGACGCCGATCGCTAAAGCCTTCATGACCGAAGTCGGTTTTGAGTCCGCCAACCACGGCGTGCAAATCTACGGTGGTCACGGTTTCATCGCCGAGTGGGGCATGGAGCAGAACGTTCGCGACAGCCGTATTTCGATGCTGTACGAAGGCACTACCGGTATCCAGGCGCTCGACCTGTTGGGCCGTAAAGTGTTGATGACTCAAGGCGAAGCGCTGAAGGGCTTCACCAAGATCGTCCACAAATTCTGCCAGACCAACGAAGGCAACGACGCAGTCAAAGAGTTCGTCGAGCCTTTGAACGCGCTGAACAAAGAATGGGGCGAGCTGACCATGAAGGTCGGTATGGCTGCCATGAAAGACCGCGAAGAAGTCGGCGCGGCGTCGGTGGACTACTTGATGTACTCCGGCTACGCCTGCCTGGCTTACTTCTGGGCTGACATGGCACGACTGGCTGCCGAAAAACTGGCTGCCGGCACCTCTGAAGAGGCGTTCTACACCGCCAAGTTGCAGACTGCGCGCTTCTACTTCCAGCGCATCCTGCCGCGTACCCGCACTCACGTTGCAACCATGTTGTCGGGCGCCAACAACTTGATGGACATGAAAGAAGAGAACTTCGCGCTGGGCTACTAAGCCTTAACGCGTTCTTCAAAGCCGCTGCTCCCCTTGGGAGTGGCGGTTTTTTTTGCCTTGCGGGGCCTTCTGAAAAAAACCTTACTAAATGACTCAGCAAGTCCGCTTTTCTGCCGTTAAAGAGAGAGGGCACAATGCCATCTATTGCTTTGACGGTCGGAGCTTTACCCTTGCCGCGTTCTTCCGCTGTACGTTTCAGTCATTTCCTGCCTTCTTTGCTGCTGTTGCTGGCGGGGCTTGCTGCCGCCTACGTCAAAGACCTGAATGTGTTTTTTACGTCCCTGTTCAACGTGCTTCCAACCCTGGTGTTGTTGCTCGGCGGTGCTTATTGCGCGGTGTACCGACGCCAACGTGAACTGTTTCTGATGGTCACGGTGTACATCGCCTACTTCCTGCTGGACACCCAAACCGACTACTACCGCGACAACGGCAAGGTGCGAGAGGACGCGGCGGTGGTGTTCCATCTGTGCTGCCTGCTATTGCCGTTGCTGTACGGCGTGTTTGCTGCGTGGCAGGAGCGTACTCATCTGTTTCAGGACATGGTGGCCAGGTTTGCCGTGTTGTTGGCCGTTGGCAGTGTGGCACTGGGGCTGGAGCAAAGTTACCCACAGGCGCTGTTGATGTGGCTGTCGGAGATCCGTTGGCCAGCACTGCATGGGGCTTGGATGAGCCTGATTCAGTTGTCGTATCCGGTATTCATCGCCGGGTTCTTATTGTTGGGATGGCAATACTGGCGTAACCCGCGCCCGTTGCACGCCGCTCAATGGGTGGGGCTGCTCGGTTTGTTCTGGATGTTGCCGAAGACTTTCATACTGCCGTTTACCCTGAACATCATGTGCAGCCAGGTGATGCTGATGATTGCCGCGGCGGTCGCTCATGAGGCCTATCAAATGGCTTTCCGTGACGAACTCACCGGTTTGCCCGGCCGTCGTGCCTTGAACGAGCGCATGCAGCGCCTGGGCCGCAATTATGTGTTGGCGATGAGCGACGTCGACCACTTCAAGAAATTCAACGATACCCACGGCCATGATGTGGGCGACCAAGTGCTGCGACTGGTCGCCAGCAAGCTGTCGAAAATTGGTGGCGGCGGTCGGGCGTATCGTTATGGCGGTGAGGAATTCGCCTTGGTCTTCGCCGGCAAAACCCTTGAAGAGTGCATGCCGCACCTTGAAGTGATTCGCGAATCCATTGCGACCTACAACATTCACCTGCGCAATCAGGACAGTCGCCCTCAGGACGACCAGCAAGGTCGCCAGCGCCGTGCCGGGTCTGCATCGTCCAGCGTGTCGGTCACCGTGAGCATCGGTGTGGCGGAACGGGTTGAGCAGCGCAACCCGGAGAAAGTACTGAAGTCCGCCGACGAGGCGCTGTACGCGGCCAAAGGCGCCGGACGAAACTGTGTGGTTGCCTACGGCCAGAATCGCCGCGGTGCGGTGCGCATGGACGCGGCCACCGGTTGAGTGATGATGGCGCATTCAGCGTCTGGAATGTGATTGTGAGGCAAGGTTTCCAGCAGTAGGTTTGAGTTAACTGCTGCCGGAGAAATGACCATGCCCGAGTACAAAGCTCCCTTGCGCGACATGCGCTTTCTGATCGACCACGTCTTCGATTTTCACAGCAACTACTCAGCCCTGGGCGCTACCGACGCCAGCCCGGACATGGTCAACGCGATCCTTGAAGAGGGCGCTAAATTTTGTGAAAACGTCCTTGCTCCGCTCAATCGTAGCGGTGACGAAGAAGGCTGCCACTTCGACAATGGCGTGGTCACGACGCCCGCAGGATTCAAGCAAGCTTTTGCACAATACGTCGAGGGTGGCTGGCATGGCCTGGCTGCCGATCCGGTGTACGGCGGCCAGGGTTTGCCGAGTTCACTTGGGCTGGTTATCAGCGAAATGGTCGGCTCCAGCAACACGTCCTGGGGCATGTACCCCGGCCTGACACACGGCGCCATGTCGGCGATTCATGCTCACGGTACCGAAGCGCAGAAACAAACCTACCTGAGCAAACTGACCGCCGGCCATTGGACCGGCACCATGTGCCTGACGGAGGCCCAGTGCGGCACCGATCTTGGCATTATCAAGACCCGCGCGGTGCCGGCGGCTGATGGCAGTTACGCAATCTCTGGCAGCAAGATTTTCATCTCTGCCGGCGAGCACGACATGAGCGCCAACATCATCCACCTGGTGTTGGCGAAATTGCCGGATGCGCCTGCAGGCACCAAAGGTATTTCGCTGTTTATCGTTCCAAAATTCCTGCCCGATGCCGAGGGTGAGGCGGGCGAACGCAATGGTGTTTCCTGTGGCTCGATAGAACACAAAATGGGGATCAAGGCGTCGGCAACGTGCGTGCTGAATTTCGATGCGGCGAAAGGCTTCTTGATCGGTGAACCGAACAAGGGCCTGAACTGCATGTTCACCATGATGAACCACGCGCGCTTGGGCACTGGCATGCAAGGTTTGTGTCTGGGGGAGGCGAGTTTCCAGGGCGCAATCAAGTACGCCAACGACCGCTTGCAAATGCGTTCGCTGACTGGCCCGAAAGCGCCGGAAAAAGTGGCCGACCCGATCATTGTTCATCCTGACGTGCGCCGCATGTTACTGACCATGAAAGCCTTCAACGAAGGCAATCGTGCGCTGACCTATTTCACCGCCCAGTTACTGGATGCCGCGCATTTGAGCGCGGATGAGACGGCGCGCCAGGACGCTGAAAACCTGTTGGCGTTCCTGACGCCGATCTGCAAGGCCTTCATGACCGATACCGGGCTTGAGGTCACCAACCACGGCATGCAGGTGTTTGGCGGTCATGGGTTCATTCGGGAATGGGGCATGGAGCAGTTAGTCCGTGACTGCCGGATCGCGCCGATTTACGAAGGCACCAACGGCATTCAAGCGCTCGACTTGCTCGGTCGAAAAGTCCTGGGCAGCCAAGGCAAACTGCTGCGTGGCTTTACCAAAATCGTGCATAAATTCTGTGAGTCGCACACCGAACATCCGCAACTGGCCAGTTATGTAAAACAACTGGATGGTCTTAATCGGGAATGGGGTGAGGTAACCACCCGAATTGGCATGGCGGCGATGAAGAATCCGGATGAAGTGGGCGCCGCGTCGGTGGACTACCTGATGTACAGCGGTTACATCATTCTCGCTTATCTATGGCTGCGCATGGCGGTCGTGGCGCAGTCTCAACTTGATGCGGGCACCGGCGATGCGGATTACTGTCAGGGCAAACTGGTCACCTGCGAGTTTTACTTCAAACGACTTTTGCCGCGCACTGCCGCTCATCGCGCCGCCATCGAGGCGGGCAGCGACTGTCTGATGAAGTTGCCAGCAGAGCTTTTTGCGCTTTAGTCTTTTAAACCAGACACAAAGGAAGCCCTCTTGATTGAGGGCTTTTTTATGACCTGATAGTCAATGACTAAAAATTACAAATCGGTCACTAACCGACCCTATGTGTCGCAAAAGTTGTTGGGTTACACTCGAGCCCAACGAAAGCAACATTCCTGTGAATCACCCGTTTAGATCTTGCGAGGTTTGCCATGGCTGACTACAAAGCGCCCCTGCGCGATATGCGCTTCGTCCTCAATGAAGTATTCGAGGTCGACAAACTCTGGGCCGAGCTGCCGGCATTGGCCGATACCGTGGATGCAGAAACGGTAGAAGCCATTCTCGAAGAGGCCGGCAAGGTCACCAGTAAAAGCATCGCGCCCCTGAGCCGCGCCGCTGACGAAGAAGGTTGCCATTGGGCGGACGGTGTCGTCACCACGCCGGCAGGTTTCCCTCAGGCTTATCAAACCTATGCCGAGGGCGGATGGGTCGGCGTCGGTGGTGATCCGGCTTACGGCGGCATGGGCATGCCCAAGGCTGTTTCGGCGCAAGTTGAAGAAATGGTCAACTCCGCCAGCCTGTCGTTCGGCCTGTACCCAATGCTGACTGCGGGTGCCTGCCTGTCGATCAATGCTCACGCCAGCGAAGCGTTGAAAGCGGCTTATCTGCCGAACATGTACGCCGGTGTCTGGGCCGGGTCCATGTGCCTGACCGAGCCGCATGCCGGCACCGACCTGGGGATCATTCGTACCAAGGCCGAGCCTCAGGCCGACGGTTCCTATAAGGTCAGCGGCACCAAGATTTTCATCACCGGTGGCGAACACGACCTGACCGAGAACATCATCCACCTGGTATTGGCCAAACTGCCAGACGCACCTGCGGGGCCAAAGGGTATTTCGCTGTTCCTGGTGCCGAAATTCATGGTCAATGCCGACGGCAGCCTCGGTGCTCGTAACCCGGCAAACTGTGGTTCGATTGAACACAAAATGGGCATCCAGGCCTCCGCAACCTGCGTGATGAACTTTGACGAAGCCGTGGGTTACCTGGTGGGTGAGCCCAACAAAGGCTTGGCTGCAATGTTCACGATGATGAACTACGAACGTCTGGGGGTTGGTATCCAGGGCCTGGCGTCGGGCGAGCGCTCATACCAGAACGCCGTTGAATACGCCCGCGATCGCCTGCAAAGCCGTTCGCCGACGGGTGCGCAAAACAGGGACAAAGTGGCCGACCCGATCATCGTCCACCCGGACGTGCGTCGTATGTTGCTCACCATGAAAGCCGCGAACGAGGGCGGTCGTGCATTCTCCACATACGTGGCCATGCAACTCGACACCGCCAAGTTCAGCGAAGACCCGACGACCCGCAAGCGCGCTGAAGATCTGGTGGCGTTGTTGACCCCGGTCGCCAAGGCATTCCTGACGGATTTGGGGCTGGAAACCACGATTCATGGCCAGCAAGTGTTCGGTGGCCACGGTTACATCCGTGAATGGGGCCAGGAACAACTGGTGCGTGACGTTCGCATCACGCAAATCTACGAAGGCACCAACGGCATTCAGGCGCTGGACCTGGTTGGCCGCAAGATCGTCGGCAGTGGCGGGGCGTTCTACAACCTGTTTGCTGACGAAATTCGTCACTTCACCGCGACCGCCAGCGCCGATCTCGGCGAGTTCACCAAGCCGCTGAACGATGCGGTGACCACCCTCGACGAATTGACGGCATGGTTGCTGGACCGGGCGAAAAACAACCCTAACGAGATCGGCGCCGCGTCAGTCGAGTACCTGCAAGCCTTCGGTTATGTGGCCTATGCCTACATGTGGGCCTTGATGGCCAAGGCTGCATTCGGCAAGGAAGCGCAGGAAGACTTCTACGCGAGTAAATTGGGCACGGCGCGGTTCTATTTCGCACGCCTGCTGCCTCGTATTCACTCGTTGAGCGCTTCGGTGAAGGCGGGTAGCGAATCGCTGTTCCTGCTGGACGCCGCGCAGTTCTGAGAATGTAACCTCATGTAAGCATTCTCTTACACGACGTGCTGCTGTTTTCCACCTAGTCGTAAATTGGATCCACAGTTAATCTACTTCACATGGACGTCGCGCAGGAAGCGCAAAGCAACAACATGGACACGTAGGATTCTGCCAGGATGGCGGAGCGAAATGGATGTCAGGGAAACAGTCTGCAAAGCCCCGCTTCGGCGGGGTTTTCTTTGTCCGCGAAAAAGTGCTCAACCCATACTGTCGAGCGTGGCCGGGTTATTTGGCCGTTCATTGGGCCCATGGATCACATCCTCAAGCAACGTCTGCAACAAGCTCAGCGAGGCCTGTTGGCGTTGCACATCCCTGCACACCAATCCCACCTTCAGCGGCACCCGCGGCTCTGTCAGCGGTTTCCACAGCAATTCGTTATTACTCAACAGCTTCTGCGAACGCCCAGGCAGCACCGTTGCCAGTCGCGTGTGAGGCAGGCTGTCGAGAATCCCCGCCATATTGTTCAACTCGGCTTGCACCTGCGGTCGTCGCCCCAGGCTTGCCAATTGTGCCTGCCAGATCTGCCGCACCTGGAACTCTTCCCCCAGCAGCAACATGGGTAACTCGGCAGCCTGGCTCATGGAGACTTTCTTGAATTCGCGCAGCGGGTGGTCCGCCGGGATTACCAGTGTCAGTTCGTCTTCGTACAGCATCACACCGTGCAGTCCTGGCTGGCGGGGAGGCAAATAACTGATGCCAATGTCCAGTGACCCGTTAAGCAATCGCCGCTCGATCTCCAAACCCGTCAGTTCATAAATTTGCACCACCAGATGTGGCTGCGCCTTGCGCACACGCTCAAGCATTTGCGGTACCAGGCTGGTATGAACGGTTTGCAGTACGCCAATGGCCAGGGTTCGCAGCGCTTGCCCCTTGAAATTGCCCAAGGCTTCACGCGCTCGCTGAAGGCCATCAAGCAACGGCAAGGCGTGGTTGTACAGCGTATGGGCGGCCAGCGTTGGCAGCAGCCGCTTGCTGCTGCGTTCGAAAAGGCTCACATCGAGGTTTTGTTCGAGGTGACGTATCTGTTGCGAGAGTGCCGGTTGCGAGATCGAAAGTCGCTCGGCGGCCCGGCCAACATGGCCTTCTTCGTAGACCGCGACGAAATAGCGCAGTTGCTTGAAATCCATAAGTAACTCTTATCGAAAATGCTCGTAAATCGAAATGGCCCAGCGCCTGGTCAACGCCTAGTCTAACCGCATTCACAAGGCTTACAGGGCCATAGAGCACGATGAATACCGTTAACCTGAATGGTGTTTACATAGGCAAGGCAGAAAACCTCAAACGGGGTTTTATTGCATGAATTTGTTTAACTTGCGTCGCAGTCCGCCCAGCCTTGATGACTTGGCTTTCCAGCCGTCCACCCTTAACAATATGTCCAGCGAGTGCCTGATGCCCAGCGTCGAGCGGCCGAAACAGATTTTTGTACGCGGGCAAGGCTCATGGGTGTGGGACAGCGATGATCGCGCCTACCTGGATTTCTCCCAGGGCGGTGGCGCGAATAGCCTGGGGCACAGCCCTTCGGTACTGGTAAATGCCATTGCGGCACAGGCCCAATCGCTGATCAACGTCGGTTTCGGCCTGCACAATCGCGGCCTTCTCAATCTGGCCGAACGCCTGTGTTCCCGTACCGGCAGTGATCAGGCGTATTTGCTCAACAGTGGCAGCGAAGCGTGTGAGGCGGCCATCAAGCTTGCGCGTCAATGGGGCCAAGTGCATCGCGGCGGCGCAGCGCGCATCATCATTGCCCGTCATGGCTACCACGGGCGTAGTTTCGCGGCGACTGCAGCGTCGGACGTTGACGCTGTTCCATTTAACGATCTTGCAGCGATGCATGCTGCGGTCGATTCGCGGACGGTGGCGATCATGCTCGAGCCGATCCAGAACGTGGCCGGTGTGATCCCCGCCACCGAGCATTACCTCAAGGGTGTCGAGCCTGTGTCGTGAGCTTGGGATCTTGTTGATCCTGGACGAAGTGCAAACCGGCATCGGTCGTTGCGGCACACTGTTGGCAGAAGAGTCCTACGGCGTTCGTGCCGATATCGTCGTCCTCGGCAAAGGCCTCGGCGGTGGTGTGCCACTGGCGGCGTTGCTGGCGCGGGGCAAGGCCTGTTGTTTTGACGCCGGCGAATTGATAGGCACTCATCACGGCAATGCGCTGATGACGGCCGCTGGTCTGGCTGTTCTCGACAGCGTGCAGGACAAAAATTTTCTGAAGCATGTCCGGGAAACCGGTGTGTATCTGCGCGAAGGCCTGACGCGCCTGGCTCATCGCTACAGTCATGCGCAGGTGCGCGGGCAAGGGCTGATGCTAAGTCTGACGCTGTCGGATGATTCGGCAAATGCTGTGGTTAAGGCAGCGCTGTACGAAGGCCTGTTGCTCGATACGCCACAACCCGATTGCCTGCGCTTTACTCCGGCGCTCAACGTCAGTAAAGCCAACGTCGACGAAATGCTTCTGCGCCTGGCCCGTGCCTTCTCCCGTGTGCGCACAGCCCAACTGCAATGCCGCAAAGGGATTGCCGTCTGATCAACCTGGCCCGGCGCCTATTCAAGAACCGTCTCGCGGTATAACGCATCGCCCCACGCTGGATTCATTTCGCGTGGGGCGTTTTTTTGTCTCGGCGTTTTACCTCATGGGCATTAGTGCTTGAGCGGACGCCAGATCAATGGCCTTTTAGGCGGCGTCGGCAAGGAATGCCGATGCCAGTGCCAAAAATATTGTTGAGACTGGTTGGGATTTTTGTACCACTGAGTGGTATGTTTTGTGGAAGGGATTCCGATGTTGCCAAGGTTGTTTAAAGCAAAACGTTTTGCGGCGCTCGCGGGTAAAGCCTGGATTGGTGATGACGAGCTTCGGGATGCATTTATCGAAATGCTCAACGGCCAGGCAGAAAGCCTTGGCGGTGGAGTGTGGAAGAAGCGTTTGAATTCAAATCGTCACCGGTCGATTGTCTTGGCCAAGGGGCGCGGTTACTGGGTTTACCAATTCCTTTATGCCAAGAAAGATCAGAGCAACATCAGTCAGGCGGATTTGTTCGGATTTCGAAAGATGGCAAAGACCTACGGGGATCTGTCAGAGATGCAGGTTCAGTACTTGCTGGATACGAAGGAGTTTGTGGAGATAATTTATGAGTAAAAAATTTAAAAGTGAGGCTCTAGAGTCTGTTCACGAATCCGCCACGGCCTTGTACGCCATCGGTGCGATCAGCAAGGCAACCATGCGTGAATTCGATGACTCTTGTCTGGCAACCGTTCCTGATGCGATCCCGGCGGCGCAGATCAAGGCGCTACGTGAACGCAACAACGTGAGCCAACCGGTATTTGCGCGTTACCTGAACACCAGCGCTTCGACGGTCAAGAAATGGGAAGCGGGGGACAAACAGCCCAGTGGCATGGCGCTTAAGTTGTTAAGCATCGTTGAGAAACACGGCCTCGAAATATTGTCTTGAGGTGCGGTAGTGAACCCTGACGAACGGCGCGGGTCGATTAGCTGTGAGGCTCACACGAGCCGATTTCAATCAGGAGCTGACCCATGGACTTTATTCGAATCATTATCGCCATTCTGTTGCCACCACTGGGTGTGTTTCTGCAAGTAGGTTTCGGCGGGGCGTTCTGGCTGAATATTCTGCTGACATTGTGCGGTTACATTCCCGGCATCGTGCACGCGGTGTACATCATCGCCAAACGCTGAGAGGCGTGGCGTCAGATAAATCGCGTTCGAGAGCAAGCCCGCTCCCACATCAGTCGCACACCAATGCCGTGTGCACTGAAGATTCAATGTGAGAGCGGGCATGCTCGCGAAGGCGGCGCCACAATTTATGCGCCGCGTACCGACTTCAGTCTGCTTGCGCCATTACCCGCCGATAAAACAACCACTCTTGCTCCAGCGCATGCGCCTGATTAGTGGCTTTGCGAAAACCATGACGTTCGTCAGCGTAGTAATGCGCCTCAACCAGAATATCGTTGTCCTGCAGCGCCGTGACCATGTCGCGTGTTTGTTGTGGCACGACCACGGCGTCGAGTTCGCCCTGAAAGAAAATGACCGGAACGCGGATGTTGCTCGCATGCAACAAAGGTGTACGTACGGCGTAGCGTTCGGCATCCTGCACCGGATCGCCAATCAGCCAATCCAGATAATCACCTTCAAACTTATGCGTAGCCTGACCCAGTGCCACGGGGTCACTGACCCCGTAAAGGCTGGCGCCGGCGCGGAACACGTGTTCGAACGCCAAGGCACATAACGTGGTGTAACCACCGGCACTGCCGCCGCGAATAAACGCTTTATCGCCGTCGATCAAACCACGTTCGGCAAGATGGCTGACGACCGCGCAAGCATCCTGCACATCAACGTCGCCCCAGCTCAAATGCAGCGCTTGACGATACGCCCGACCATAGCCGCTGCTACCGCGATAATTGAGATCTGCTACGGCGAAACCGCGTTGCGCCCAATACTGAATACGCGGATCGAGCATTGGATAGCAGGCCGAGGTCGGGCCGCCATGGATAAACACCACCAACGGTGGACGCGCATCGCCGGTCATCGCCGGATAGAAAAAACCGTGAGCTTCACCACCACCGCTCGGGTAGCACAGGGTTTGCGCAACGCTTATCTGTTCGGCAGGCAGCGGCGCCACGCCACCGGCCAGAACCTCGACCTGATGTGTCCTGCGGTTGATGGCAATCACAGATGATGGGCTGACCGGCGAGGCCGCAATGCAATAGATAAAGTGTTCGTCCAGCGCCAGATGACGGAAGCGGCTGTAGTCGCCGGTTAAGTCTTCAACGGTTTCGCCGCACAGGCCCAAACGGCCAAAACCAGCCTCGGTCCAGCTTGCCATATACGTGTTGTCGCCCAGCGGTAGCCAAGTGCAACCGCCGAGCTGCCAGGGCGCGGGCGCATGATCAGCTGCAGCACTCGGCAAAGGACTCAAGCCGTTTGCAGATTCGCCCCATGGCTGCCAGTAACCGCCACGATCCGTCAGGCAAAACAAACGACCGTGACGATCGAAGCGCGGTTGTTGCAAAGACTCCTCAGCGTCATCTCCGGCAACACAACGCGGCGCGGCAAAACCACCATCGCTTTGACGTTCGCTGACCATCAGCCGGGTTGCAGTCCATGGCTGGTCGGGTCGGCTCCATTCGATCCAGGCCAGTCGTTGCTGGTCGGGACTCAACGTTGGTGCGGCATAAAAATCCGCGCCCTCGGCCAGTACCTGGCGCGTGCCATCCACCAGGTCAATCGCCACCAAACGGTGCTGGTCCTGATGTTCCTCAACTGCCAGAACGCGCCCACCGGCACATTGCAGATCGCCGTAACGACGGTCGCTGTCAGTGAGTTTTTGCGATGTTTGATCGTTTAGGTTTTGCCGGTACAACTGTTGGTCGGTTTCGTTGACGAAAACCACGCCGTCATCGGTAGGGCAAAACGCACCGCCGCCATATTCGTACACTCGACTGCGCACGCTGAACCCTGTCGGGGTCAAACAATGCGCCTGGCCGTCGCGCCAATGCCAGATTCGGCAGGCACCGTCCTCGGGCCGGTATTCATTCCACAACAAACCCTTCGGGCCGATCTGCAATTCGGCGAAGTCGATACCGGCAGCGACCGCACGAGCGGCGCTGAAGGGTTCAGCTTTTAGCGATGAGGCGTGAGTTTCGTTCATTGCGAAAGGCCAATTGTTCGATGGTCTGGGTCGCGTGCTCGGCTTCTTCGCGGGCCTTGAGAATCACGCCATGATGAGGCGACTTGCTGCACACCGGATCGGCATTGCTCGCGTCACCCGTGAGCATGAATGCCTGGCATCGGCAGCCGCCAAAGTCCTTTTCTTTCTCGTCGCAAGAGCGGCAGGGCTCGGGCATCCAGTCGTAACCGCGAAAGCGGTTGAAGCCGAACGAGTCATACCAGATGTGTTGCATGCTGTGATCACGCACGTTGGGGAACTGCACCGGCATTTGGCGGGCACCGTGGCACGGGAGCGCCGTTCCGTCTGGGGTGACGGTCAGGAAAATACTGCCCCAGCCGTTCATGCAGGCTTTTGGGCGTTCTTCATAATAGTCCGGCGTGACGAATATCAGCTTGCACGGGTGCCCTTCGGCTTCGAGTCTGGCACGGTATTCGTTGGTAATGCGCTCGGCCCGAACCAACTGTTCACGGGTGGGCAACAGGCCCACCCGATTGAGTTGTGCCCAACCGTAAAACTGGCAAGTGGCGAGCTCGACGAAATCCGCTTCGAGGGCGATGCACAGCTCGATGATGCGGTCGATTTTGTCGATGTTGTGCCGATGCGTGACGAAGTTCAGCACCATCGGGTAACCGTGTGCCTTGACCGCGCGCGCCATTTCCAGTTTCTGCGCGAAGGCCTTTTTCGAGCCGGCCAACAAGTTATTCACTTGCTCGTCGCTGGCCTGGAAGCTGATCTGGATGTGGTCCAGGCCGGCCTTCTTGAAGTCGCTGATTTTTTGCTCGGTCAAGCCGATGCCTGAGGTGATCAGGTTGGTGTAAAAACCTAGCGCGCGGGCCTCAGCAATCAGTTCGGCAAGGTCTTGGCGCACCAGCGGTTCACCGCCGGAAAAGCCCAGTTGCGCCGCGCCCATTTCCCGCGCTTCACGAAATACCTTGATCCACTGTTCGGTGCTGAGCTCTTTACCTTGTTCGGCGAAATCCAACGGGTTGGAGCAATAAGGGCACTGCAGCGGGCAGCGATAGGTCAGCTCGGCCAACAGCCAGAGTGGCAGGCCGATTTCAGGCTTGGGCGGCAACTTGACTGAGGTGGAATCAGGCAAGTTCGATCCAGTGCTGAGCACGGGCAACCTCCATGAATTGCTCGATGTCTTCACCGAGCTCCGGCACGCCGGGGAACTTTGCATCGAGTTCGGCGATGATTGCCGCGACATCACGTTCGCCGTCAATCAGGCCACCGATCAGCGCGGCGCTTTCATTAAGTTTGATCATGCCTTCCGGGTATAACAGCACATGACCTTTTTGGGCCGGCTCGTATTGGTAGCGGTAACCCTGGCGCCAGGTTGGCGTCTTGCTGCGATCAAAACTCATAAGGCGATTCCTTTATGCCAGGCCCGCTCCCCGGTCACGCTGTGATAAGGCGGGCGATTCAGTTCATATGCCATGCTCATGGCGTCGAGCATGCTCCAAAGAATGTCCAGTTTGAACTGGAGAATTTCCAGCATCCGATCCTGGCCGGCTCGCGTCGTGTAATGCTGCAACGTGATTGCCAGGCCGTGTTCGACATCACGGCGAGCCTGGCCCAGGCGTGTGCGGAAATATTCGTAACCGGCCGGGTCAATCCACGGGTAATGCTGCGGCCAGCTGTCCAGGCGCGACTGGTGGATCTGCGGCGCAAACAGCTCGGTCAGGGAGCTGCTGGCGGCTTCTTGCCAACTGGCACGGCGCGCAAAGTTGACGTAGGCGTCGACGGCAAATCGCACGCCGGGCAGTACCAGTTCCTGAGAGCGCAGTTGATCCGGGTCCAGTCCCACAGCCTGCCCGAGACGCAGCCAGGCTTCGATACCGCCATCTTCGCCGGGAGCACCGTCGTGGTCCAGCAGGCGCTGAATCCACTCGCGACGAATCTCGCGATCCGGGCAGTTGGCGAGGATCGCGGCGTCCTTGAGTGGAATGTTCACCTGATAGTAAAAGCGGTTGGCGACCCAGCCCTGAATCTGCTCGCGGGTTGCTCGCCCTTCATACATCGCCACGTGATACGGGTGATAGATATGGTAATAGGCACCCTTGGCCCGAAGCGCTGCTTCGAACTCGGCGGGGGACATTGCGGTATCAGTCATTTCGGTTCTCCGCGAACAACCGGTGGATTTTGAGGTGCCTGGATCGGCCTCATCGCCAGCAGGCTGGCACCCACAGTTGATTGCATTGCCCTGTGGGGAGCCAGCCTGCTGACGATGAACCGCGCAGCGGTCTCGTTGCCCTACAGCACAATACTCATGCCGTCATACGCCACTTCAACGTCACGCCGCGCCAGTTCCGCACGCTGCGGCGAATCCTCGTCGAGAATCGGGTTGGTGTTGTTGATGTGAATAAGTACTTTGCGCTGATCAGGCAATTGTTCCAGTACTTCGAGCATCCCGCCGGGACCATTCTGCGCCAGGTGGCCCATTTCACGCCCGGTGCGAGTACCGACGCCACGCCGTTGCATTTCGTCGTCATCCCACATCGTGCCATCCACCAACAGGCAATCGCTACCGGCCATGATTTCCAGCAGCGGTGCGTCGACCTTGCCTAAACCTGGCGCGTAGAACAGTTTGCCGCCGGTTTTCAGGTCTTCCACGATCAAACCAATGTTATCGCCCGGGTGCGGGTCGAAACGGTGCGGCGAGTAGGGCGGTGCCGCACTGCGCAATGGTAACGGGGTGAAACGCAGGTTCGGGCAGGCCGGAATGCTGAAGCTTTGGTCGCGCTCGATTCGGTTCCAGCTCAACCCACCGTTCCAGTGAGTCAGCATGGTAAACAACGGAAAACCGGTGCTCAGGTCTTCATGAACCATGTCGGTACACCAGACTTGGTGCGGGCAACCTTCGCGCAGGCTCAGCAGGCCAGTGGTGTGGTCGATCTGGCTGTCCATCAAAATGATGGCGCTGATGCCGGTGTCACGCAGGGCGCGACCCGGTTGCATCGGGGCGAAGCTCTGGAGTTGGGCGCGGATGTCCGGCGAGGCGTTGCACAGGACCCAGTTCACGCCATCGTCGGATATCGCGATGGACGATTGGGTGCGCGCGGTGGCGCGCAAGCTACCGTCGCGAAAGCCTGCGCAATTCACACAGTTGCAGTTCCACTGTGGAAAACCGCCGCCGGCGGCGGAACCTAGAATCTGGACAAACATGGCCGCTCCATCATTTCAAGACCGAAAATAAAAACGCCTCGGCGAGCCGAGGCGTTGCACAACGAGACAAACTTAGCGGCTTGCGAAGTACATCGTGACTTCAAAGCCGATACGCAGGTCGGTGTAAGCAGGTTTGGACCAGGACATGGGAGTGCTCCTTCAGGTGGTTGGGACGTTGAGACCTATACATATAGTCCACCTCCATGCGGAGATGTTCCAGATAGTTAGGTGGCTATGTTACTCAAAATTACCGAGCGCTCGCCCGTGAAACTTTGATAAAGCTAATTGCAGCGTCGGTAATGATCATTGTGTCTCTTGCCAAGGCGCGCCGGGGCTCGCGCTGGTGGCCAGGCATCGCCAGCCGCCTTCAGCACGGCTCAGTCTGTGCGCTGCTGCGAGCAGAGCCTGGCGGTCAATCAACTGTATAGCCGTTTGCAGTTGCTGAAGATAATCCGACGAATGGCCTGCCAGTTTGCCTTGCCACAACCATTCGGCGGCTTGGGCAGTGGTCAATGCCGAGGGGGAAAATTGATCGGCCAAGGCCTGACGTTGAGCGACGTAACTCGCATCGTCGAGGGTGTGGATCAACTCGGCGAGGCCAGCCAAAAATGCCTCGATGTAGTTGAGCAAGTCATGCGGCGCAACGCTCGGTGATTGCACGCCGAACAACAGTCCGGTTTGGCCGTGGATTTGTCTCGCGCCACTGAACACCGCATAACCCAGTTGCAGTTCGACCCGCAGTCGCTGGTAAAAAGGTGTCTGGCACAGGTGTGCGAGCAAACGCCAGGCAGCTTCGTCAGCAATACCGGTGGATGCACTCGGACAGAACAGTAACAGCGCATGTTCGCTTGAGCCCGTGTCGACGCGTGACCACAGGCGTTGCGTGTTTATCGAAACAGCGGCACACGTCTGCTGGTTCGCCACACCGGGTACTCGGCTTAACGCCACGCCCATTGCCGCGTGTGTCTGGGGGGACAAGCCGATTGCGAGTCCTTCCCAGCGGGCGTTCGCCCAAAGTTGCTGCAGGTCTTGAGACGCCGCACAGGGCTCAAGGCAGTGCTCGGGCAGCACGCTGAGCAGTTGCCGAATCGGCATCAACGGCGCGCTGGCGGGAGGCGCCTGTAGCGTCCCTGCATCCGCTTGCGTCAGCAGTGCCAGTGCGTGTTCAAAAATGACGGGCATCGGCTCCTGTAGCCCGGTCATTTTCAGCAACCATTGATTGCCGGATGCACTAAACGAAAAATCGACACCTGCCTGGCGGGCATCTTCACGCAGTGGCTCAAGGGTGTGCTCCATCCGTGACTGAAGGTTTTTGTCCGGTGTGGACGGCAAACACCAACGCAGATAAACAGCACCGGCAGCGGTGTTGTCCGGCAGCGCCTGGCTGAATTGCATTGCAGCGTTATCGCGACGACCGCGCAAACGGTCCTGAGCAAAGGTGCGCAAGCCTCGGTGCTTACTGGTCTGGCCACGAATCAACGCGGCATTGGCCGCCGGAGGTTCGGTGTGCAAAAACGGATTGGGTGTCGGCAGTTGCCATGAACCGCTGAAGTTATCCACAGCTCCGATTTGTTTGAGAATTAACGTGAGTGCCGCAACACCAGCCTCCGACAATCCGCTTTCACGCTGCTCGCTGTCCAACTGAGCCAGTTGCAGCGCGCCGCTTATAAGTTGCTGACGTTGCAGCAGCGCCGCATATTCTTCACGCAGTCGGGTCCAGTCCTGATGCGAGGCAAAGAACCCCAGCCAGTCCAGCAGTTGCTCGCCGATTGCCTCAGCCGGTTGGGTTGTGCGCAACTCAATGTGCAGCAATGCTTGCCCGGCAAATTGATACAACGGTGTGGCATCAAGGCTGTCGGCCAAGCCTTGCTGGCGCAATTGCGAGCGCAAACCGCCGGGTTTATCGGCATTCAACCAATGGCACAGAAACAGCATCGCTTCGGGCGCGGCGTCTGGCAGCGCTTCAAAAGCAAACAGCAGATCCAGCCGCTGCTCGGTGGCCAGTTGATACGTTTTCTGCGTGGCATCCATCAACGGCGCAGGAGCCTGTTGCGGGACGTTGGCGCCCTTGGCGATGACGCTATCAAACTGCTGCGCCAGCGTGCGCAACTCATCGACACTGAGCGGGCCAGCGAGGCTCAAGGTCATTTGACCGGTTTGATAAAACTGCCGATGGAAATCCTTCAGCGCTTGCTGAAATTGCGCTTGCGGCACGGGCAAGCTGTCTCGGTTGCCCGCATGAAACCCTCGCAACGGGTGGCCGGCCGACAGTCCGTCAAACAATGATTGTTGCTGTTGGGCTTGCGCATCCTGTGACCAGGCAACGAACTCCGCTTGCAACACTTCTCGTTCTTTTTGCTGATCTTCCAGCGCCATGCGCGGATGAGCGAGCATGTCTGACAGGCGCGTAAGCCCTGCGCTGAAGACCGGGGGCGGCAGTTCGAAAAAGAAGTCGGTGGTGCGCTCACTGGTGCGGGCATTCACGTGCCCACCGTGACTTTGCACGTAGGCCATCAAGCCTTCGCCAGCGGGAAAGCGCTCCGTGCCCAAGAACAACAAGTGCTCAAGAAAGTGCGCAAGCCCCGGCCACGCCAATGGCACGTCGTGACTGCCGGCTGCAACGCGTAATACCGCTGCGCAGCGTTTTAATTGCGGCGCATGACGCAGCGTCACCCGCAGGCCGTTGGCCAGGGTTTCAGTGTGAGGGCGAGGGTGATTCAGCGCAGGCATGAGCACTTCCAGAGCAGAGAAGCGCTAATGCTAGCGGATTACCGGGGCTCAGCGCTTGTTCAGCTCACCGTAAAGCTCCGGACGGCGGTCGAGCAAGTAACGATTGGCTGCGCGAGAATCGGTCATCAACTGACGGTCCAGTTCGCCGACAATCAACGCTTCATCCAGGCCCGCCTGGGCGATTCGGCTGCCATCGGGCGCGGCGATGCTGCTTTGGCCACAGTAATTGATGTCGCCTTCGTGGCCGCAGTAGTTGGCGTACGCCACGTAACACTGGTTTTCATAGGCGCGAGCGCGAACCGTGACGTCGGCGATGAAATCGTAAGGCGTCATGTTTGCCGTGGGCACCAGGATCAGTTCGGCACCCGCCAGCGCTAGGCGCCGGGCATTTTCGGGAAATTCCAGGTCGTAGCAGATCAAAAAACCGAGCGTCCAGCCATTCAGCTCCACCAGCGGAAACTGATCGGCGCCGGCGCTGAACATCGAGTGGTCGAGGTCGCCGAACAGGTGGGTCTTGCGGTAGTTGCAGAGGCGTTCGCCATTGGCGTCGATCAACTGCACGGCGTTGTAGATCTGGCCGTCCTCGGTGCGCTCGGGATAGCCATACAAAATGGCAATCCCCGCTGTCTTGGCAATGCGCGCGATTTGCTGCGCCGATTCCCCGTTGTGCACTTCTGCCAGGACGCTGACGGCGTCGAGGCCGATGTTGTAGCCGGTCAGGAACATCTCCGGCAGCACCAGCAAGTCTGCACCCTTAGCCTCCAGCGCCAGTTGATGAAGGCGTTGCAGGTTGCCTGCGACATCCAGGGGCAGCGGCGGACATTGGTAAAGGGCTACGCGCATTTGGGATTCCTCTTACTCGGGGAGGGCGATCGGGCCGATCTCGTTGAACACATCTCCTGGACCCGGGTTCTCGGCGTGAGTTTCACCGCCGAAGTGTTTCATGATGCCCCATACCGCGTTAAGTGAGGTTTGCACCGCGCCTTCGACCCAGGCTGGCGTCCACGACACATCGTCGCCCGCAATGAAAATTCCGCGCTGCTCGGCCGGCATGTCGTCCTGCATAAAATGCGCGTACATGCGCTGGTTATAACGATAATGGCCGGGCAGGGCACCTTTGAACGCGCCGAGGAAGTGCGGGTCGGCTTCCCACGACACGGTGATGGGATCGCCGATGATTCGGGCGGCGATGTCGACCTTCGGGTAAATCTTTTTCAGCGCATCGAGCGCAAGCTTCACGCGTTTTTCAACCGGGTGCGGGAGCATTTTCAGCGCGTCGCTCATCCACGAGTACGACAGGCAAATCACCCCGGGCTTGTCGTCGCCATTATCGAACAGGTAGGTACCACGGGTCAGACGATCGGTGAGGGTCATGCTCATCACGTCGCGTCCGGTTTCAGGATCCTTGTCCTTCCAGAATGGTCGGTCGACCATCACGAACGTCTTCGATGACTGCATGTAGCGGGTGCGATCGAGGGCCATCCACATCTTTTGCGAGAACAGGGTTTCGTCGCACTCGATCTGGGTGGTCAACAGCCAACTCTGGCAAGTGGTCAGCACCGCTGCGTATTCACGCGTGTCGCCATAGTTGTCAGTGACGGTGAAGCGGCCGTCGGGTGCGTGGGCGATTTTCTTCACCCCGGAGCGTGGCGCGCCTCTGTGCAAGGAACTCAGGCTAGTGCCTTCAGGCCAATGCACGCAGCGTTCCGGCACGTGACGCCAGATGCCCAGCGGCACTTGTTCAACGCCGCCAACCACCAGGTGCTGGTGATCGTCGCAGTTGGTCATCACCACGCGGAAGATTTCCAGCATCGAATTCGGGAAGTCCGAGTCCCAGCCACCGGTACCGAAACCGACCTGGCCGAACACTTCGCGGTGATGGAACGAAAGCTTGGCGAACGCCTTGGAGGTCGCGACGAAGTCGTAGAAGGTGCGGTCGTCCCACAGCGGTACCAGGGTGTTCCACAGCGCTTTCAGGCGTGGCACGTCACGGTCGCGGATCGCTTGCTGGATATCGGAGAACTGCGAGCCGGCTTCAAGGGCGTCGGCCCAGGCGTCAGCCACTTCCTGGAACAATGCAGGAAGATCCGACAGCTTTTGTGCGTAATGGGTTTTGCCTTCCAGATCGATAACGGTGCTGCCGCTGGCCGGCGTCAGCGGGTTCGGGAACGGTTTGGTCTCAAGGCCCAGCTTGTCTACGTAGTGATAAAACGCAGTGGACGATACTGGGAAACGCATGCCGCCGAGCTCGGCAATGATGCCTTCTGCGCCGTTGAATGCCTGGGAGCGCAGACGGCCGCCCATCTTCGACGCCTCATAGACGACGGGTTTCAAACCCAGTTTCATCAGTTCATACGCCGCCACTAAACCTGCAATCCCGCCGCCGACAATCGCCACCTCAGCACCGTGATTGTGCTCGGGGATATGGCCCAGACCGGCCGGGTGTTCGATCCAGTCGTCGAAAGCAAAAGGAAAATCCGGGCCAAAAATAGTGACTGGTTTTTTACCGTCTGCAGGATGGCGATTGTGAGTATTCATGGCTGACCTTGCTGGCGACCGGACGCGGGGTGCGCATCTGAGTATAGGAAATGATGGCAGCCATTCTAGAGTGCGTAGAACACGTTAATAAGACGCAAAGTGTCGTCGTAATGATTAACATCTGGTCAATATGACGAACATCTGCGACATAGTGATCAGGTCGTGTGTGGCTGCTTACACCGGTTGCCCACGATCAATCTTGCTGCTGAGGATGATCGAGGTGGTGGTTTTCTCGACACCATCGACACTGCCAATCTGGTCCAGCAGTTGGTCCAGCTGTTCAGGCGAGTCGGTGCGCAGCCAAGCCACGTAATCAAATTCGCCACTTACCGCGCACAACTGCTGCACTTGGGCCATGGCGCTCAGGCGGCGCAATACCTCTTTGCCTGAGCGAGGCTGCACTGTGATCCCGACGTATGCCTGCAACCCGCCGTCCACCACGCGTTGCCCTAAACGCACGCCGTAACCGGTGATGACCTTGGCTTTTTCCAGCCGTGCCAATCGCGAAGTGACGGTGGTTCGGGCGATGCCCAATTGCCGCGCGAGCATGGCGACGCTTTCGCGAGCGTTGATCTGCAGGGCTGCAATCAACTGCCGGTCGATTTCATCAAGAACGGGCGGGCGGATGTCGATCAATTGGCTTCTCCAGCGGCATACATCAATGGCCCGGCATGTTACATCACCGCTCGTTATGCGCCTGTTTGATCTAGCCTGAATACCGTTCAGTAGATTTTTACCTGCGACAAATTGCCATAAGTAACTAGGTAGTACATCATTTCGCCCTTGTCATAAATGGGGAAAATTACCGACATGAATAATTCTGGGGCTGCCGGCGGCAGCAAATGGTTGCTGTTGGGGCTCGGTGTTTTGATCGCTTTGATCGGGTTATGCCTAGCCGCTGGCGGCGGCTATCTGGTAGCGCTCGGCGGTAGCTGGTATTTCCTGCTGATGGGCTTAGCGATGCTGGTTTCGGGGCTGATGATTGCCCGACTCAAGCCACAAGGTGCGTGGCTGTACGGCGTGGCACTGATCCTCACAGCCATTTGGGCAGTATGGGACACGGGTCTTGAATACTGGCCGCTGGTGTCACGGGTCTTGACCTTCGCTGTTATCGGTCTGGTCGTGGCGCTGATCTACCCGACGCTGGTGCGCACTTGCGGCGTAAGCGCGGGGCGTGGCGCTTACGGTTTGGCGGGGATTCTTGGTCTCGGAATTGTCGCGACACTGGCGTACATGTTCGTACCGACCCACGTGGTCAAGGCAAGCACTGAACCTGCAGTGACGCCGGTCGCGCCGGGCACGGAGCAAAAGGATTGGGCCCATTGGGGCAACACCACGGCCGGCAATCGCTTCGCCGCGCTGGATCAGATCAACAAAGGCAATATCGATAAATTGCAGGTGGCCTGGACCTTCCGCACCGGTGATATTCCTGAAAGTACCGGCGCTGGGGCCGAAGACCAGAACACGCCACTGCAAATCGGCGATACGGTCTACACCTGCACTGCTTACGGCAAAGTCTTCGCCCTGGATGCCGACACCGGCACACAGCGCTGGAAGTTTGACCCACAGGGCACTGCACCCAACTGGCAGCGCTGCCGAGGACTGGGTTACTCCGAAGCGCCACCCTCCTCGGACAGTCAGCCGACTGCCTGTAAGAAGCGTCTGTTTCTGCCGACCGGCGATGCGCGCCTGATCGCGATCAATGCCGAAACCGGTAAGCCGTGTGAAGAATTTGGCGACCGAGGCACTGTCGACCTGAAAACCGACATGGGCGAAGTAAAACCGGGTTACTACCAGCAAACGTCGACCCCGTTGGTCGCCGGTGATGTGGTTATCGTCGGTGGGCGCGTGGCGGACAACTATTCCACCGGCGAACCACCAGGCGTGGTCCGCGCTTATGACGTTCGTAGCGGGGAACTGGCATGGGCGTGGGATCCGGGTAATCCGAACACCACCAAACGTCCACCCGCCGGCGAGACTTACACCCGCGGCACGCCGAACGTGTGGTCTGCGATGTCCTATGACGCCCGATTGGGCCTGGTGTATTTGCCAACCGGCAACGCCACCCCGGATTTTTTTGGCGGCCAACGCACTGCATTCGATGACAAATGGAACTCATCCATTGTCGCCATCGACGTGAAGAACGGTCAGGTGCGCTGGCACTTCCAGACCACTCACCATGATTTGTGGGACTTCGACCTGCCTGCGCAACCGCTGCTGTACGACGTGCCCGATGACAAGGGCGGCACCCAGCCAGCCTTGGCGCAGGTCACCAAACAGGGCGAGATTTTCCTGCTTAACCGCGAAACCGGCGTGCCGATCGCTCGCGTCGAAGAGCGCCCGGTGCCGCAGGGTAATGTGCCCGGCGAACGCTACTCGCCGACCCAGCCGTTCTCGGTGGACATGCCATCAATCGGCAACAAGACGCTGACCGAATCCGACATGTGGGGCGCCACACCGTTCGATCAGTTGATGTGCCGAATCCAGTTCAAAGGCATGCGCCACGAAGGCGTTTACACACCGCCAGGCCTTGACCGGGCGCTACAATTCCCCGGTTCGCTGGGTGGCATGAACTGGGGCAGCGTCTCGGTCGACCCGAACACGAACTACATGTTCGTCAACGACATGCGCCTGGGCCTCGCCAACTACATGATCCCGCGTAACAAGATTGCGGCCGGGGCCAGCGGTATCGAAATGGGCGTGGTGCCGCAGGAAGGCACGCCATTCGGAGCGATGCGTGAGCGTTTTCTATCGGCGGCTGGCATCCCTTGCCAAAAACCACCGTTTGGCACGATGTCGGCCATCGACCTGAAAACCCACAAACTGATGTGGCAGGTTCCGGTCGGCACCGTGCAGGACACCGGTCCGTTGGGTATTCGCATGCACTTGCCGATCCCGATTGGCATGCCAACCTTGGGTGCTTCGCTGGCCACACAATCGGGCTTACTGTTTTTCGCCGGTACTCAGGACTTCTACCTGCGTGCTTTCGATACCGGCAACGGTAACGAAATCTGGAAGTCGCGCTTGCCGGTCGGCAGTCAGTCCGGCCCGATGACGTATGTTTCTCCGAAGACCGGTAAGCAATACATCCTGCTCACCGTCGGTGGTGCACGTCAGTCTCCGGACCGTGGCGACTACGTGATTGCTTATGCGTTGCCCAAGTAAAGGCTGAGTCGCGAAGGAAGAATAAGCCGCGCTACGACGCGGCTTTTTTACCGGCGTTGCCGATTAAGGGTCGATTCAGGCGAGGGAGATGGAAAACACCTATTCCAGACACGCAAAAGCCGCGCAATGCGCGGCTTTCAGGTTTGGTGGGCCCACACGGACTTGAACCGTGGACCAAAGGATTATGAGTCCTCTGCTCTAACCAACTGAGCTATAGGCCCTCAGTAGGTCGCGGATTATAGCGATGGTTTCTCAGCTGTGCTATCCGAAAAGTCGGAAACGAGTATACGAAGAAATGTCGCGGCAAATTCGTCGGGGGGCAAAGGCAGGCTGACGATGTATCCCTGGATCTGCTCGCAGCCCTCCGCGGCCAGGAATTGCTGCTGTGCCTGGGTCTCGACCCCCTCGGCAATCACGGTGAATTGCATGCTGCGACCCAAGGCGATGATGGCGCGAACAATCGCCGCATCGTGTGGGTCATCCGGCAGCCCGCGAACGAAAGACTGGTCGATCTTCAAGATATCCAGTGGCAATCGCTTGAGGTAACTCAGGGACGAATAGCCGGTACCGAAGTCGTCAATCGCCAGTTGCACGCCCAGATGTTTGAGTTGGTGCAGTACTGCCAGCGCCTCTTCGGCCTGGCTCATGATGAAGTTCTCGGTAATTTCCAGTTGCAGAAAACCCGGCTCAAGTCGGTTATCCCTGAGCAATTGATCGATTCGGCTTAGCAGGTTTGGCTGGCGCAACTGGGCGCCCGCGAGGTTGACCGACAGCGGGCCAAGCCCTTCGTAAACCTGGTTCCATTCGAACATCTGGCGGCAAGCCGTTTCGAGGACCCAGTCGCCGATCTGCAGGATCATGCCGTTTTCTTCGGCCAGGGGAATAAAGTGTTCCGGCGGCACGTCGCCGAAGGTTGGATGACGCCAGCGAATGAGTGCTTCCGCGCCCACCAGGCGATGGTCGTCGAGGCTGATTTTTGGTTGGTAATGCAGGTGCAGTTCGTTGCGTTCTATGGCGCGCCGTAGTTCATGTTCCAGGGCCACGCGCTCACTGGCCTGGGCAGTGAGGTCGCGGGTATAGCTTTCCACCCGATTGCGGCCCTTGGCCTTGGAGCGATACATTGCTGCGTCGGCGTTTTTGACCAGCGTCGCCACATCACAGCCGTCCTTGGGGTACAGACTGGTGCCGATGCTGGCGCTGATGAAAAACTCGTGTTCGCCAGCCTGGAATGGCGCGCCGAAGCAGTTGAGCAACTTGGTTGCGATGTGGTCGGCATCGCTCGCTTGTTGCAGGCCGGGCAGCAGGATAATGAACTCGTCACCGCCGAGTCGCGCCACGGTGTCGATGTCTCGCAATTGCTCCTTGAGACGCACGGCAATGCCCTTCAGCAGCAGGTCGCCGACCGGGTGCCCGAGGCTGTCGTTGATGTGTTTGAAACGGTCCAGGTCGAGGAACAGTACGGCGCCCTGGCCGCCATTTTCCTGCTGGCTGTTAAGCGCTGTGAGCAAACGGCTTTCGAACAATGTGCGGTTTGGCAGGCCTGTCAGCGGGTCGTGGTGCGCTTGGTAGTCGAGTCTGGCCTGCGCGTGCTTGAGACTGGAAATATCGGCGAACACTGCCACGAAGTGAGTGATGAATTTATCCCGGTTGCGCACTGCGCTGATGGTCAGCCAACTGGGGTAGAGCTCACCATTTTTACGCCGGTTGGAAATCTCGCCCTGCCAGTGACCATCCGCCGTCAACTGGTGCCACATGGCCGCATAAAAGGCGCTGTCGTGCAGGCCTGAAGCGAGCAAGCGAGGGGTGTGGCCCAGCGCTTCGCTTTCGCTGTAACCAGTGATCTCGGTAAACGCCCGGTTAACCGCGCTGATATGTTGCTGGGTGTCGGTAATCAAAACGCCTTCGGCAGTGCTCTCGAATACGGTCGCGGCCTGTTGCAGTTTTTCCTGCATGAGGTGGCGTTCGGTGATGTCCCGGGCGATGGTCAGCATGCAGTTTTCATTGCCGATGGGCAGGGGACGGCTGGACACTTCGCAGAGCCGGATTTGACCGTCGCTACGGCGGATATGGCAGGTGAAATCGCGGACAAAACCATCGCGGTGTAGCAGGTCGAGCATTTGTTTGCGCTCGTTGAGGTTGACCCATATCCCCAATTCCAGCGCCGAGCGATCCACCGACATCGCACTGTTGAACCCGGTAATGCGGCTGAAACCGTCGTTGACCTCCAGCAGCAAACCGTCGCTTTGCCGAGACAGCAGCAAGCCGTCGGGCGAGGCGTGAAACGCCTTCGCAAATTTCTCTTCGGAGGTTTGCAGTTGTTGCTGGGTTTCCTTGAGCTGACTGATATCGCGCACAACCACCACCAGCGCCGGCGTGGTATCAAGATCAAAGGGCTCGGCGGAAATCAGGCCGGTAAAGACGTGGCCGTTGTTGCGGCGAAAGGGCATCTCCAGGTTACGAATACTGCCCGCCTGCAACCGCTGTAATAAACCCGGCCCGACGCCCGGGACGCCCCAAATGTTCAAGTCAGTGGCCGTTTGACCAATGACTTCAAGGGCGGTGAGGCCAATTTGCTCTTCGAACGCCTTGTTGACCTCCAAGAGGCAGCCATCAGAAAGTCGCGCGATAACCAGGATGTCGGGGCATTGCTGAAACACCGAGGCAAACTTCTGTTCCGAAAGGCGCAAGGCTTCTTCGGTGCGTTTGGCTTCGGTAATGTCGATCATCAAGCCGCGCATGATTGGCTCGTGGCCGTGCTCGATCAGGCTGACGATATCGCGTACCCAAATGCACCGGCCATCGGCGGTGATAACCCGATAATCGAGGCTATGATCGCGCCCCGCCAGCACTTCGTGATCGCAAAAGGTTTGTGCGCGTGTCAGATCTGCCGGGTGAATGATGTTGCGCCAGAAGCCCGGAATCAGCCAATGAGACAGTGGGTATCCGAGCAAGTCTTCGGCGTGAGGCGACACATAGCTGTAAGTGAAATCACTGATCCGCGCTTCCCAGGCGATGGCTGAAAGGCTTTCGACTAACCCACGGTAGTGATATTCGCTGCTGCGCAACTCCTGTTCCAGATCGACTCTGCGCGCGATCTCCGAACTCAGTCGCCGATTTATTCGGATGACGACTGCCAATACCATGATCAGTACCAGCAATCCTGGGAGGCCGTAAACCAGCAGGTCGGACCAGATCGTTTGATGATCGAGGACATTGCCTACCCAACGTTCTTGGATCGCACTGATTTCAGCCGGGGACATGTCGGCCAGCACCTTGTCCAGAATGCCGATCAGTATTGTGTTGTCCTGAGGAACAGCCATGGCCAATTGGTATCGATAAGGCGTTTCACCACTGACGTAGAGCCCATCGAGCTTAAGCTGGCGCAGGCTCCAGACACTGGAAGCCAGGTCGCCCACTACGGCATCGACTTTATCCGTTGCCAGCGCCTGCAGGGCCGAACTGACGTTGGGCATCGCCACCAGGTTCAAGTCGGGGTGGTGGCTGCGCAGCAGTTCGTGCGGAGCGTAGTTCTCCACTACGGCCACTTTCAGGCCGTAAAGGTCTGAAAGCTTGCGCGGTTGCTTACCGCCGACATGGGCAAGGATGACAATCGGGAAATCCAGGTAAGGGCGGGTAAAAGACAAATAATTCTGTCGTTCCGGAGTCGACATGATGCCCGGCAACAAATCCAGTTTGCCTTGTTTGACCTGTTCAAGCACCGCTGTCCAACTGGAGGGCTCAATCGGCGTGAGATTGATCGCCAGTCGTTGGCGAATCAGGTCGATATAGTCTGCCGCGAGGCCTTGGTATTTGCCTTGTTCGTCTCGAAACTCAAACGGTGGCCATGACGCATCGACACCCAGGCGTAAGTCCGGGTGAGCCGCTAGCCAGCTACGTTCTTCGTCGGTCAGAGTCAGGGCGCCAGCCGTTGCGGTCCAGGTCATCAGCGACAGCAAAAAAAGCACGGTCGGCAGTCTGGGCATAACGGTCTCGTTATGGCTCGGGGGAATGTTTCGAGTGTAGACCGGCAAATCGGCAGGAGGGTGACACGGGGAATTTAATCTGTATAAAGCAAAACCCCCGGCATGGGCCGGGGGTTTTGTGATCACTCGTCGAGGAAGGAGCGAAGATGCTCGCTTCTCGTCGGGTGGCGCAACTTGCGCAGCGCCTTGGCTTCGATCTGACGAATCCGTTCACGGGTAACGTCGAACTGTTTACCAACCTCCTCAAGGGTGTGGTCGGTATTCATGTCGATACCGAAGCGCATGCGCAGGACCTTGGCTTCACGGGCAGTGAGGCCGGACAGTACTTCGCGAGTGGCTTCTTTAAGGCTCTCAACGGTAGCTACATCGATTGGCGACTGCATGGTCGAGTCTTCGATGAAGTCACCCAAGTGGGAGTCTTCGTCATCACCGATCGGGGTTTCCATGGAGATCGGCTCTTTAGCGATCTTCAATACCTTGCGGATTTTGTCCTCAGGCATTTCCATGCGTTCGCCCAGCTCTTCCGGGGTCGGTTCGCGACCCATTTCCTGCAACATCTGCCGGGAAATACGGTTGAGCTTGTTGATCGTCTCGATCATGTGCACCGGAATACGGATGGTGCGAGCCTGGTCGGCGATCGAGCGAGTGATCGCCTGACGGATCCACCAGGTGGCATAAGTCGAGAATTTGTAGCCGCGGCGGTATTCAAACTTGTCTACCGCTTTCATCAAGCCAATGTTGCCTTCCTGGATCAGATCGAGGAATTGCAGGCCACGGTTGGTGTACTTCTTGGCGATGGAGATCACCAGACGCAAGTTGGCTTCGACCATCTCTTTCTTCGCGCGGCGGGCCTTGGCCTCACCGATCGACATGCGACGGTTGATGTCCTTGATCTCGGCGATCGTCAAACCTGTTTCGGTTTCCAGCGCAGTCAGCTTTTGCTGGCAACGAATGATGTCCGGTTGCAGGCGACCAATGGCTTCAGCGTATTTGCTTTTGCCTTTGGCCAATGCATCGGTCCAGCTTTCGTCAACTTCATGGCCTGGGAACTGGCGCAGGAAGTCTGCACGCGGCATGCGGGCATCACGGACGCAAAGTTGCATGATCGCGCGCTCTTGCTGACGCAGACGATCCAGGGCACTGCGAACACGCTCGACCAGGCCTTCGAATTGCTTCGGCACCAGTTTGATCGGCATGAACAGCTCAGCCAGCAGCACCAGCTCGGCGATAGCCAGCTTGTTGCCACGACCGTGCTTTTTCAGCGCCTTGCGGGTGATTTCCATCTGATCGGAGACAGCGCCAAAACGCTGTGCTGCGATGACCGGATCCGGACCGCTTTCGGCTTCTTCTTCGTCATCGGTGCTGGCTTCAGCATCGTCGTCGTCGGTTTCGTCAGCAGCTGGAGCGGCTTTAGGGTCGACAGGCGGCGGCACTTCTGCAGCAGGCGGCGCAATGCCGTCGTCCGGGTCTATATAACCGCTAAGGACGTCGGACAGGCGGCCACCTTCGGTGGTGACGCGAGTGTATTCGGAGAGAATATGGTCAACCGTGCCAGGGAAGTGCGCAATTGCGCCCATCACTTCGCGGATGCCCTCTTCAATACGTTTGGCGATTTCAATTTCGCCTTCACGTGTGAGGAGCTCTACCGTACCCATTTCGCGCATGTACATGCGCACTGGGTCGGTGGTGCGACCAATGTCGGTCTCGACCGCTGCCAACGCTGCTGCTGCCTCTTCGGCCGCGGCTTCGTCGGTATCGGCGTCGGCCAGCATAAGGGAATCCTTATCTGGCGCAACCTCGAATACGTTGATCCCCATGTCATTGATCATGCGGATGATGTCTTCCACCTGTTCCGGATCTGAAATATCCTCCGGCAGGTGGTCGTTGACCTCCGCGTAAGTCAGGTAACCCTGCTCACGACCAAGTGTGATCAACTCTTTGATACGAGACTGCTGTTGCGCTTTTCCGGACATAACACCCTATCCACTGAAGGTCTTGGCGGGCAAAAAACAAGCCGAGGATTATACCTGAGCTATGACCTCACGCGCCAGTTGAGGTCGGGTCTGATACAGCCATATTGCGTTTTAATAGGTCGCGCATCTGATTTGCGATCTGATTTGCTTCCTCCGCGGTCAATCCTGGCTGCCTTGCTTTCCTGATTAATGCTTCAAGGCTATCGGTGTGTTGACCCGCTGATAACCTAGTAATGGTGTCTAAAAACTGTTGTTCAAGGTTGTCGCCTGTAATCAGCCATTCCTTTTCCGCCAACGCTTTAAGAAGGCGTCCCTGTTCGGTTCCATGCCAACGGGCCATCAGCTGAATTGAGTTTAGCTTAGGATTTTTTTGTACGGCCCCGATAAGGGCCACTAGCAGTTGCGCGTAAGTGTTGCTTTCATTGGCGAAGTGGTCGGCGGTTTCTACCTTCCCGGCCAGCTCCGGATGATGAATGAGCGTGCGTAAGGCAATAAGTGTTGGGGCTTCTACAGCAATTGGGGTGCGTGGTGCGCTCTGTTGATCGCGATCACCGCCACGCTTGCCGTTCTTGTCCCAGGGTTTCTTGTCCCACTTCTTGCCGCCGGCACCGGGTTTTTTCGGAGTCCATTCCTGTTGCGGCGCATACATGTCTTGCGCCTGCGGCTGATGGTAGTCGCTGTAATCCGGCATAGCGTCGTAATCGACGCCGGGGTCATAAGCGGGCGGCGCGTTTTGGGGAGCGCTTTGCACCAATTGGCTGACCGCTTCACCGCTCAGGCCGGTAATTTCACTCAGGCGCTGACGCATCAGAATGCGCAGGTTCGCGCCCGGGACCTTGTCGATCAGCGGTGCGGCAAGGGTGGCCATGTGGGCTTTGCCTTCTAGCGAGCGCGGGTCTGATTCTTCGGTCAATTGCTGAAAAAAATAATCGGCTAACGGCTGCGCGTGCTGATTAATCCGGGCGCGGAAGGCGTCAGTGCCTTCAGAACGGACCAAGGTGTCCGGGTCTTCGCCTTCGGGTAGAAACAGAAAGCGTGCGCGTCGCCCATCCTGCAAGCACGGCAAGGCTGCTTCCAGTGCGCGCCACGCGGCGTTTCTGCCGGCCTGGTCGCCGTCGAAACAAAACAAAACGTTGGGCACCACGCGAAACAATCGCTTCAGGTGTTCTTCGCTGGTGGCGGTGCCCAGTGTTGCGACGGCGTTGCGCAGGCCCTGCTGGGCGAGGGCGATGACATCCATGTAGCCTTCGACGACGATGATTTCGTCAAGGTTACGGTTGTTTTTACGTGCTTCATAAAGGCCATAGAGTTCTTGGCCTTTATGAAATACCGGGGTTTCCGGTGAGTTCAGGTATTTCGGCTTATCGTCGCCGAGTACGCGGCCGCCGAACGCGATGATGCGTCCCCGGCTGTCGCGAATCGGGAACATCACGCGATCACGGAAGCGGTCATAGCGTTTGCCGGTTTCAGCGTTCTCGATCAGCAGCCCGGCGTCGACCATGGCTTTCTGTTGTAGCGTGTCCGTGCTCAAGTGCTTGAACAGATTGTCCCAGCCTGGTGGCGCGAATCCCAGGCCGAAGTCCCGGGCAATTTCACCGGTCAATCCGCGACCCTTCAGGTAATCCACCGCTGCTTTTCGCGACGGATGACTTTTCAGTGCCTGCCGATAAAAATCCGCTGCGGCGGTGAGCAAGGGGTAGAGCGGCGAATCGGTCGGCTGACGTGGTTTGTGCTGTCGGCCGCTTTCTTCACGGGGTATTTCCATGCCGGCGGCTTTGGCCAGTTCTTCGACAGCCTGGATAAAGTCCAGGTTGTCGTGGTCCATCATGAAGCCGAGGGCATTGCCGCCCGCGCCGCAGCCGAAGCAATAATAGAATTGCTTGTCGGGACTGACGCTGAACGAAGGGGTTTTTTCTTTGTGGAAGGGGCAGCAAGCTGTGTAATTCTTGCCGGCCTTTTTGATTTGCAGGCGCGAGCTGACCACGTCGACAATGTCGGTGCGGTTCAGAAGGTCGTCAATGAAGCTCTGGGGAATTAGCCCGGCCATGGCGTTCTCGTCATCTGCGAATTGGATCCGAAACGAGCGGCAATCGATCATGGGCGTTGTTTGAGGCGCGCAAAACGTGCGGCTCGACCAGTGTCGTCTGCATAATCGCTATCGGGGAGTGTATCTGCCGAAAATCCACTGACGTTAGTACCAATCAGTATTCGACTGTATGAAAAGTGTTGCGCTGAATCCGGCTGCGGCCAATACAGGCCTCGGATAGCTCATAAGCGGGCACGCAAGATGGTGCCTTGGGCTGATCGTCGTGAGAGGAATCAGTGGGTGTGCTCGTCAGTAGCCTTGGAAGGCTCGTCAGAAAAGACGTGCACCGCTGGCAAAAGAGCCAGGTCTGACGCTGTGAAGCAGATTTGTCTTGGTCGCGTCTGCGACTTTGACGGTGAAGCATCAAGCGTTTTCCGCAAATGCCATTAGCCCGGCTGAGGGCCGGGCTTGGCAGAAGCTTGCTACGAACGTCTGTGTATTAGTACAGACGAACGGCGCGGCGCTGTTCGCGCTGAACTTTCTTCGCGTGACGCTTAACAGCGGCTGCTGCTTTACGCTTACGCTCGGAAGTCGGCTTCTCGTAGAATTCGCGGCTACGAACTTCAGCCAGAACACCGGCTTTTTCGCAGGAGCGCTTGAAACGACGCAGAGCTACGTCGAAGGGTTCGTTCTCTTTTACTTTGACGGCTGGCATCCAGAGCTACCTTCATTCATTACCGGGGTCAACATCCTCGTGGCAAAAGAGCACTTGAAGACGTCGGTTTTTAAGGGTTGCGGATGTTAACCCCTCATCGCACGGAATGCAAAGCCTCTGATCGAAAACCGCTGGTCGGGGCATCACGTGGCGACTATTATGCGCGCCTTCGAATTCAGCCTAAACAAGGCGCAAACCCATGCTAGTACTGGGATTAGAAACCTCTTGCGATGAAACTGGTGTCGCACTTTATGACAGTGAACGCGGCCTGCTGGCCGATGCACTGTTCAGCCAGATTGACCTGCATCGCGCCTATGGCGGCGTGGTGCCGGAGCTGGCCTCGCGCGACCACGTGAAGCGCATGCTGCCCTTGATTCGTCAGGTGTTGGCCGAGGCCGACTGCGTGCCTACAGAGATTGACGCTATTGCCTACACCGCGGGGCCGGGGCTGGTGGGGGCCTTACTCGTGGGCGCCTCTTGCGCCCAGGCACTGGCCTTTGCCTGGGGCATTCCAGCCCTTGGTGTGCACCACATGGAAGGTCATTTGTTGGCGCCGATGCTGGAGTCGCAACCCCCCGAGTTCCCGTTCGTCGCTTTGTTGGTCTCGGGCGGTCATACGCAGTTGGTGCAGGTCGATGGAATAGGCCAATACACGCTGTTGGGCGAAACCCTCGATGACGCGGCCGGCGAAGCTTTCGACAAGACCGCAAAGATGATGGGGCTCAATTATCCGGGCGGGCCGGAAATCGCGCGTTTGGCGGCGCAGGGTGTTGCCGGGCGTTTCACTTTCCCGCGTCCGATGTGTGATCGACCGGGGCTGGCGTTCAGTTTTAGCGGTTTGAAAACATTCGCCCTGAATACCTGGCAGCAATGCGTAAGCGCCGGGGACGACGGCGATCAAGCTCGTTGCGACATCTCACTGGCGTTCCAGCAGGCCGTGGTGGAGACTTTGACCATCAAGTGCAAGCGGGCCCTCAAACAGGCCGGTATGAAGCGTCTGGTGATTGCCGGCGGCGTCAGCGCCAACAAAGCGCTGCGCTTATCGCTGGAAAAAATGCTCGGCGACATGAAAGGCGATGTGTTTTACGCCCGTCCTGAATTCTGTACCGATAATGGCGCAATGATCGCGTTTGCCGGTTGCCAGCGATTGCAGGCAGGTCAGCACGAAAGCCTGGCAATCAGCGTGCAGGCCCGTTGGCCGATGGAGCAATTGTCACCGTTGTGATGAGCCGGGCTCATGCGTTGCATCTAAAAATGCCGTTCGCGCCCGGCAAACAGGTCGCGTAGATTGCCGCGATGACGCCACACGATCAGCCCGGTCAAAGCGCTCATGGGCAGCAACGCCGCCGGTTCTTGCCAAGCCAGCAGCGGCAGGGTCAGTGGTGTGGCAATCAGGGCTGCGAGTGAGCTGGTGCGGGTCAGGTAGAACGTCAGCAGCCAGGCGCACGCCGCCAGAAGGGCCGCGGGTGGGTAGAGCCCCAGCAGCATCCCTGCGGCGGTGGCGACACCCTTGCCGCCGCGAAAGCGAAAATACAGTGGGAACAGATGTCCGATGACGGCGCACACGCCGATCCAGGCCTGTTCTTGCAGTGAAAGGCCTGCAGTACCTGCAATCAGGACCGGTAACAGGCCTTTGCAAAGGTCGCCAAGCAGGGTCAGGACGGCAAGCTTTTTACCGGCCAGACGCAGCATGTTGGTGGCGCCGGCATTACCGGAACCACTCATTCGCGGATCCGGTTTACCGGTCAGGCGGCTGAGTAAAATGGCAAAGGACAGAGAGCCGAGCAGGTAGGCGAGGGTCGCCAGTAACCAAAACATGCTAACTATTCCGGGCGAGGACGCCCTGATTCTAACGGCGCATTGCGCCCTTGTCGTGCAGCGGAGAAGAGTGCTTGGACAGAGTGTTTATCGAGGGTCTGGAAGTGGACACCGTCATTGGTGCCTACGACTGGGAGCGAGGCATCCGACAATGCCTGCGACTTGATCTGAGCTTCGCTTGGGATAATCGCCCGGCTGCCGCGGGTGATGACCTGACTTTGGCGCTTGATTACGCGAGCGTTTCGTCGCGTATTCAGGCGTTCGCCGAGCAGGCACAGTACCAATTGGTCGAAACGTTTGCCGAGCGCCTCGTCGAGGTGCTGATGAGCGAATTCAAGATCACCTGGGTGCGTCTCAAGTTGACCAAGCCAGGTGCTGTCCCGGCGGCTACGGGCGGCGTGGGTGTGGAGATCGAGCGCGGATGTCGCTGACTCAGGTGTATCTCGGGCTCGGTAGCAATATCGAGCGCGAATCCCATTTGCGGGCCGGCCTTGAGGCCTTGGCGGGTTTTCTGCTGGATATTCGCTGTTCGGCGGTGTTCGAAAGCCAGCCGGTGGGTATCAAAAGCGGACCGTTTTTCAATTTTGTGGTGTCGGCTTTCACCGATCTGCCACTGATGGAACTCGACCGCCGCTTGAAATTCATCGAGGCGGATAACGGCCGCTATGCACCGGATCGCAAGGGCTTGCCGTTGGATATCGATGTGCTGTTGTTCGGTGATCTGGTGGGGAATTTCGACGGTTTGATACTGCCGCGAGCAGAGATTCTGAAAAATGCTTTTGTGCTGTGGCCGCTGTCGCTGATTGCGCCAGATCGTATACACCCAGGCGTAGGAAAAAGCTTTGCCACGTTGTGGGATGAGGCACAGATTGACCAGGTGTTGGCGCCGGTGTCTTTTGAGTGGCGGGGCAAGCAGCTGACGCCTTCAGCGTTGTTGTGATACGCAGGACACCTTTGCGAGCAAACCCGCTCCCACATTGGATCTGCGTCTTACTCAAATCAACTGTGGGAGCGGGCTTGCTCGCGAAGCTTTTCAGGCAGACGCCGTGTCCTTGTAATATTTCAGCGCCTTCAAGCGTTCTCCTTTCAGGGCTTCACCCAGCTCAGGGCCTTTGAATCCTTTCTCCAGTAACGGCTGCACTGCCACGTTGCGTGCTGCAGTTGCTGCCCCGCGCAAATAATCCGCCTGTGGATAACTTCTCTGCTCCAGCCCTTTACGTCCTCGCGCGTCCATCTCGCACGCTGCAATAAATTCTTCAAATCGCTGCGGACGACGGTAGATATCAAAACTTTGCAGCAACTCCAGCAAAGTCGAAGGCTTCAACTTCAGGGCGCGATGGCCATGAGTGTGGTATTGGCCAACCAGCAAGGCGAGTTCCTGGCAGTCCTTGGGTGCCTTGAAACGTTCGTTTACCGCTTTGATCAGTTTCAGTCCTTTGTGCTCATGAGCAATATGGCGAGGCCACTCTTCTCGCGGCGTTACCCCTTTGCCCAAATCGTGCAGCAGACATGCCCAGCGCACCGTCAGCGGTTGTGTGTATCGCGCGGCTTGCTCAAGCACGCTCAGGGTGTGCAGACCCGTGTCGATTTCGGGATGATGAGCCTCGGGCTGGGGGACACCAAATAGCGCATCGACTTCCGGCAACAACACGTTGAGTGCGCCACAATCTCGCAGAACTTCGATAAATACCTGGGGTTGGTTTTCCATCAGTGCGCGAGAAATTTCTTTCCAGCTGCGTTCCGCGGTCAGCGCCTCCAGTTCACCTGACTCGCTGAGTTGACGCATCAGCTCAAGCGTCTCTGGCGCAACCGTGAAGCCAAGGTCTGCATAGCGTGCTGCGAAGCGGGCAACACGCAGGACCCGGAGTGGATCTTCGGCGAACGCGGGGGAAACGTGACGCAATAGGCGGGCGTCAAGATCTTGCTTGCCATGGTAAGGATCGGTCAGGTTTTGCTGGTCATCCTCGGCCATGGCATTGATCGTCAAATCGCGACGGATCAGGTCTTCCTCGAGGGTCACTTCAGGGCTGGCGTGAAAGGTGAAACCGCCATAACCGCGTCCGCTTTTTCGTTCAGTACGGGCGAGTGCATATTCCTCACCACTTTTGGGGTGAAGAAAAACCGGGAAGTCTGCCCCGACCGGACGAAAGCCTTTGGCGAGCATTTCTTCGGCAGTGGCGCCCACCACCACCCAGTCGATGTCGGTGACAGACCGGCCCAGCAGGCGATCGCGTACGGCGCCGCCGACTTTATAAATCTGCATAAAAAACCTCCGTTAGCTCGACAGAATAACCTTTGCGTCGAACTCGCGGAGGTACAAACACTATCAAAGATGAACGACAGCCAAGTCCAATCGGCCGTAATCGCCTTCAGCGTGTTCAGTTCTGGGTGGGACATGATGCGTTTTCATCACTTGGTCACCTTGCAGGGTTTCCAGGTGAATATCGAAGCCCCAAAGACGATGCAGGTGCTTGAGTACTTCCTCGGTGGATTCACCCAGCGGTTTGCGGTCGTGTTGCTGGTGTCGCAATGTCAGGGAACGATCGCCGCGGCGGTCAATGCTGTAAATCTGCACATTGGGTTCGCGGTTGCCCAGGTTGTACTGCGCAGCCAAGGTTTCGCGGATGGTTTTGTAGCCCGGCTCATCATGAATGGCCGGAACCAGCAGGTCGTCCTTCTGGTCGTCATCGAGAATGCTGAACAGCTTCAGATCGCGAATCACCTTCGGTGACAGGTACTGCAGGATGAAGCTCTCATCCTTGAAGCTGCTCATGGCAAACTTGATGCTCGACAACCAATCCGTACCCGCAACGTCAGGGAACCAGCGGTAATCCTCTTCGGTAGGCTCCTCGCACATGCGTCGGATATCCCGATACATGGCGAAACCCAGTGCGTACGGGTTGATGCCGCTGTAATACGGACTGTCGAAGCCTGGCTGCATCACCACACTGGTGTGAGAGGTCAGGAACTCCATCATGAAGCCATCCGTGACGAGGCCTTCGTCGTAGAGATCATTCATCAGCGTGTAGTGCCAGAACGTGGCCCAGCCTTCGTTCATGACCTGAGTCTGGCGCTGAGGGTAAAAGTACTGCGCGATCTTGCGCACAATACGCACGATTTCTCGTTGCCACGGCTCCAGTAGCGGGGCGTGTTTTTCGATGAAATACAGGATGTTTTCCTGAGGCTCGGCGGGGAAACGCGCGTTGTCCTTGTCGCTGTATTTGTCTGCGCCCTTGGGGATGGTTCGCCACAGGTCATTGATTTGTTTCTGCAAATGTTCTTCGCGATCTTTTTGCCGACGGCGTTCTTCCTCTGCCGATATCGGATAAGGACGTTTGTACCGGTCAACGCCATAGTTCATCAGCGCATGGCAGGAATCCAGCAGGTCCTCGACCGCATCGATGCCGTGGCGCTCCTCACATTGCATGATGTACTGCTTGGCAAACACCAGGTAATCGATGATCGAACTGGCGTCGGTCCAGGTACGAAACAGATAATTGCCCTTGAAAAAGCTGTTATGGCCGTAGCACGCATGGGCTACGACCAAGGCTTGCATGCAGATGGTGTTTTCTTCCATCAGGTAAGCGATGCAAGGATCGGAGTTGATCACGATTTCGTAGGCAAGCCCCATCTGCCCCCGACTGTAGGATTTCTCGGTGCTCAGGAAGTGTTTGCCGTAGGACCAATGGTGATAGCCCAGCGGCATGCCGACGGACGCGTAGGCGTCCATCATTTGCTCGGCGGTGATCACCTCGATCTGATTTGGGTAGGTATCGAGTGCGTAGCGAGCCGCGATACGACTGATTTCGCGGTCGTAGGCCTGGATCAGCTCGAACGTCCATTCGGAGCCGGTGGAAATGGGTTGGCGCTTCTGCTCTTTGGCGGTCATGTCACTAACCTGCGCTGGAAGAGTTCACGGAAGACCGGATAGATATCCCCGGCCGAGACCAGTTGTTGCTGGGCAAAAGTGTCAGAAAAGGCGTCGGCTATGCGCTCGTACTCGAACCACAAGGCCTGATGTTCGCGCGGGGTGATCTCTACGTAAGTGTAGTACTGCACAAACGGCATGATCTGGTTGATCAGAATGTCGCGGCAAATGGGTGAGTCGTCGTTCCAGTTATCGCCATCGGAAGCCTGAGCCGCGTAGATGTTCCACTCGTTGCTCGGATAGCGTTCAGCCATGATCTCCTGCATTAGTTTCAGGGCGCTGGAGACAATGGTACCGCCGGTTTCGCGTGAGTAGAAAAACTCCTCCTCGTCCACTTCGCGGGCGCTGGTGTGGTGACGAATGAACACCACGTCGATCTTGTCGTAGTTACGCTTCAGAAACAGGTACAGCAGGATAAAGAACCGCTTCGCGATGTCCTTGGTGGCTTGGGTCATGGAGCCGGAGACGTCCATCAGGCAAAACATGACCGCTTTGGAGCTGGGATTGGGTTGCTTGATCAGCAGGTTGTATTTGAGGTCGAAGGTGTCGAGAAACGGTACGCGATGAATGCGCGCACTGAGTTTTTCAATTTCTGCCTCTATTTCCTGAATATCGCCGAAGTTATCCGGTTCATCGCGTTTGAGGCGCAACAATTCCTCTTTGGCTTCGCGAAGTTTGGCGCGGCTGCTGCCGGATAACGCTATTCGGCGTGCGTGAGCTGAGCGCAAGGTCCGGATAATGTTGATCCGAGACGGATTGCCCTCGTTACTGATGCCTGCGCGAACAGTTTTGAAGGTGTCGGTGCCGGTCAGGTTACGCTTGACCAGGTTGGGCAGCTCCAAGTCCTCGAACATGAACTCGAGGAATTCCTCCTGGGTGATCTGGAACGTGAACTCGTCCATCCCCTCGCCGGAGTTACCGGCCTTGCCAGGCCCACGGCCACCTGCGCCACCTTGCGGGCGGGCAATGTGCTCACCGCTGGTGAATTCCTTGTTACCCGGGTGTACGACCGTTTGTTTGCCGCCACGTCCGTGGTGAAGCACCGGCTCGTCGATATCGCGGCCGGGAATACTGATCTGCTCGCCGTGCTCCATATCGGTAATGGAGCGCCGGCTGACCGCCTCTTCGACGGCTTTTTTAATGTGGTCACGATAGCGCCGCAGAAACCGTTGCCGGTTTACCGTGCTCTTGTTCTTGCCGTTGAGGCGTCGGTCGATCACATAGCTCATAAGAGGCCCTCTGGGCAGCTTCAAGTTGTGAGCTGCAAGCTGCAAGTACAAGCAGTTGCCCGGACATCAGGTCTATGTGCTTGTTTCTTGCAGCTTGTGGCTTATTGCTTGCAGCTGCTTCACTGCGATTTCCGGACCCGTAGGTACCATTCGGAAAGAAGCCTTACCTGTTTGTCTGTGTAGCCACGTTCGACCATTCGTGTAACAAAATCGTTGTGTTTTTGCTGATCCTCTTTGCTCGCCTTGGCATTGAAGCTGATGACTGGCAGGAGGTCCTCGGTGTTGGAGAACATTTTCTTCTCGATGACCACCCGCAGTTTTTCGTAGCTGAGCCAGGTCGGATTTTTACCATTGTTGTTGGCGCGCGCGCGCAGTACGAAGTTGACGATTTCGTTGCGGAAATCCTTCGGATTGCTGATACCGGCTGGTTTCTCGATTTTTTCCAGCTCCTCGTTCAGGGCGACGCGATTGAGAATTTCGCCGGTTTCCGGGTCGCGGTATTCCTGATCCTGAATCCAGAAGTCGGCGTACAGCACGTACCGATCGAAGATGTTCTGGCCGTACTCGCTGTACGACTCGAGGTAAGCGGTTTGAATCTCCTTGCCGATGAATTCGATGTAGCGCGGGGCCAGGTATTCCTTGAGGAAGCGCAGATACCGTTCGCGGGTCTCGGCCTGGAATTGCTCCTGCTCGATCTGTTGTTCGAGTACGTAGAGCAAATGCACCGGGTTGGCGGCGATTTCGTGCGGGTCGAAGTTGAACACCTTCGACAGGATCTTGAACGCGAAGCGTGTCGACAACCCGTTCATGCCTTCGTCGACACCCGCATTGTCGCGGTACTCCTGGATCGACTTGGCCTTTGGATCGGTGTCCTTGAGGTTTTCGCCGTCGTACACGCGCATCTTCGAATAGATGTTGGAGTTTTCCGGCTCCTTGAGTCGTGAAAGCACGGTGAACTGGGCCAGCATTTTCAGGGTATCTGGCGCGCAGTGGGCCTTGGCCAGCGAGCTGTTGAACAACAGCTTGTCGTAAATCTTCACCTCGTCGCTGACGCGCAGGCAGTAAGGCACTTTGACGATGTAGATCCGGTCGATGAAGGCTTCGTTGTTCTTGTTGTTACGGAACGTGTGCCATTCGGATTCGTTTGAGTGCGCCAGCAAGATCCCGGTAAACGGAATAGCCCCCAGACCCTCGGTGCTGTTGTAGTTGCCTTCCTGGGTGGCTGTCAGCAATGGGTGCAGCACCTTGATCGGCGCCTTGAACATTTCCACGAATTCCATCAAGCCTTGGTTGGCCCGGCACAGTGCACCCGAGTAGCTGTAGGCATCGGCATCGTTTTGTGGGAATTCTTCCAGTTTGCGGATATCGACCTTACCCACCAACGCCGAGATGTCCTGGTTGTTCTCATCCCCAGGCTCGGTCTTGGCCACCGCAATCTGGTTGAGAATCGACGGATAGAGTTTGACCACCCGGAACTGGCTGATATCGCCGCCGAATTCGGCCAGGCGTTTGGTGGCCCATGGCGACATGATGGTGTTCAGGTAGCGCCGAGGAATGCCGAAATCTTCCTCCAGGATCGCGCCATCTTCGGTGGCGTTGAACAGACCCAGTGGAGACTCGAAAACCGGCGAGCCCTTGATCGCGTAGAACGGCACTTTTTCGATTAACTGCTTCAGCTTCTCGGCCAAGGACGATTTACCGCCACCGACGGGGCCGAGCAGATAGAGGATTTGTTTCTTCTCTTCCAGGCCCTGAGCGGCATGGCGGAAATACGACACGATCTGGTCGATGCATTCTTCCATCCCATGGAAGTCTTCAAAGGCCGGATAGCGGCGGATAACCTTGTTGGAGAAAATTCTGGACAGTCTCGAGTTGGTCGAGGTGTCGAGCAGTTCCGGTTCGCCGATGGCTAGCAACAACCTCTCGGCAGCGGAAACGTAGGCGCTGCGGTCCTTTTTGCACAGCTCAAGATACTCCTGCAGAGAGAGTTCTTCCTGGCGTGTGGATTCGAAGCGTTGTTGGAAGTGGCTAAAGATACTCATGACGTCACCTCGCTCGATACGTGGAGCCGACGCCGGATCACTCAGTCGATGCTGGCAGCAACCGAACAGGCAGTTGCTGTTTACCCCCCAGAACACTTCCAGAGCTTACCGCTCCGAAAGCAACTCCCGATGACCCGCGCGCCGGTGTACCGGCTCTCCCCTGTTTTGGATGGCCTGGGCTTAAGGATAGTTGGGAATTCAGGAGGTAAAGGCGAGATACGCAATTAGTTGTGGCAGACCGTTCGTCTGCCACCGCGCAAGCCGCTGGAGCCGGGGCTTACACGTTACAAAAAAATTATTCGGACGTGCCTTGTGCGGTTTCCGCTGGATAAGTCGTGCGCCACAGCTCGAAACCGCCGTCCATGCTGTAGACGTCGGAGAACCCTTGGCTGATCAGATAGGCGGCCGCGCCCTGGCTTGAATTGCCGTGGTAGCAGACCACGACAGTTGGTGCATCCAGGTCTGCAGCCTGAATGAAGGCATGCAGCGAATGGTTGTCCAGATGTTTCGAGCCTGCGATGTGCAGCGCGGCGAAGGTTTGCGGGTCTCGAACGTCGACCACTACTGCACCTTGTTCACGCAGGGTTTGTGCCTGTTCGGGGGGAATACGTTTGAATTCGCTCATGGCGGGCTCCTGTGGCTCGGCTGAAAGCGCAGTCTAGCGCTGGGCGCTGGCTGACGTTTGTTCGGGAATAGAGGTGGCGACTGGCGGTAGGGTATGGCCATGCTCGTCGCACTTGCATTGCAGGCGTTCGCCAGTATCGATGTTCATCAGCGTCATGGCGCCGCCCCAGACACAACCGGTGTCGAGCGCGAACACGCCGGGCTCGTCACATTTGCCCTCAAGAGCTGCCCAATGGCCGAAAATGATCTTGGTGCCTTTGGTCTTGCGACCCTTTTGCTGAAACCAGGGCGCATAACCTGGCGGCGCGGTATCGGCGCCTTCCTTACCCTTGAGGTCGAGTTTGCCTTCGCTGGTGCAGAAACGCATCCGGGTGAAATAGTTGGTGATGACCCGCAGGCGGGTGACACCCTGCAGATCGTTGTCCCACTTCACAGGCTCGTTGCCGTACATGCCATCCAGATAGGGTGCGAACAGGTTGTCGTCGCGCAGGGCTTCTTCGACTTCAGAGGCGCACTTCAAGGCTTTGCGCAGGGACCATTGCGGCGGTATGCCAGCATGGACCAGCGCCATGTTGCGTTGCTCGTCGTAATGCATGAGTTTCTGTTGGCGCAGCCACGCGAGCAGTTCTGCACAATCGGGTGCTTCAAGAATTTCGCGCAGGGTGTCGGATTTTTTCAGGCGCTCAATGTTGTGGCCTGCGGCAAGCAAATGCAGGTCATGATTGCCCAGCACGCACACCAGCGATTCGCGGATGTTATAGAGGAAGCGCAGGGTCTGAAGCGACTGCGGACCGCGGTTGACAAGATCGCCCACCAGCCACAGTCGATCCCGTGCGGGGTCGAACGCCACTTCTTTGAGCAGGCATTGCAATGGTTCGAGGCAACCTTGCAAGTCACCGACGGCATACGTCGCCATCAGTGCAGGGCTCCAGGCACTGCGAGGCGGAACGGCGCAATGACCGCATCGAAATGCTTGCCGTCGTCGGCGATCATTTGATAGGTGCCCTGCATGGTGCCAACTTTGGTTGTCATCACCGTGCCGCTGCTGTACGTGTGGTTCTCGCCGGCCGGGATCAAGGGTTGCAAACCCACAACGCCGGCGCCGCGGACCTCCTCGACATGCCCGTCACCATCAGTGATCACCCAGTGCCGCGACAGAAGCTTGGCCGCGAGCTCGCCATTGTTTTGCACGGTGATGGTGTAAGCGAAGGCAAAGCGGTTTTGCTCGGGTTGCGATTGTTCTGCCAGATAGCGGGTGACGACGCTGACGTCGACCTGGTAACGAAGATCGGACATGCAAGAGGCCTTAAAAACGAAGCGGGACGCGGGGCATAGATTGAAGAACTCAGTCTAGGCCAAGTATCGAGTAGTAAACCAGACATGGGGGCTGGTGTCCTACCCGATAACGCTTGTTGCCTGTCAGTCGACGGCAGGCGCCTGCGATACTTGTTCGCTCAACGTGTCGGCCAGGCGCACGAAGGCAGCCAGATCGAGCTGTTCGGGGCGCAGGCTGCCATCGACGCCAGAGGCTTCGATCTCGTCGTTGCTCAGCAGCAACTTCAGCGTGTTGCGAAGGGTCTTGCGGCGTTGGTTGAAGGCTTCGCGTACAACGCGTTCCAACAGCTTGTGATCCTTGGCCGGGTGCGGCAATACCGCATGTGGCACCAGGCGCACGATAGCGGAGTCGACTTTAGGCGGTGGATTGAACGCACCTGGGCCAACGTTGAACAGATGCTCAACGCGGCAGTGGTACTGAACCATGATCGACAAGCGACCCCAGTCACCGCCACCTGGGCCTGCGGCCAGACGTTGCACCACTTCCTTTTGCAGCATGAAGTGCATGTCGCGGATGATGCCGGCATTGTTCAGCAGGTGAAAAATCAGCGGCGTAGAGATGTTGTACGGCAGGTTGCCGACCACTCGCAGACTGTTGGGCGCCGCGTTCAGGCTATTGAAGTCAAACTTCAATGCGTCGCCCTGGTGCAAGTTGAAGTTGCTCTTGCCGGCAAACTGTTGGTTAAGGATCGGGATCAGGTCCTTGTCCAGCTCCACCACGTCAAGCTGGGCGCCGCTGTTAAGCAGGCCTTGAGTCAGCGCGCCCTGGCCCGGGCCGATTTCCAGCAGACGGTCTTCTGGTTTGGCGCGGATGGCGCGCAGGATACGGTCGATAACGCCGGCATCGTGCAGGAAGTTTTGGCCAAAGCGTTTGCGCGCCTTGTGTTGGTAATGCTCGGTCATAAACGGGTCTCGGCCATCTGGTAGGCAGTTTCCAGGGCGACTTTCAGACTGCCGGTGTCGATTTTACCGCTGCCGGCTAGATCCAGGGCGGTGCCGTGGTCGACCGAAGTGCGGATGATCGGCAAGCCGAGGGTCACGTTGACTGCCGCGCCGAAGCCTTTGTATTTCAGCACAGGCAGGCCCTGGTCGTGGTACATCGCCAGCACTGCATCGCAGTGCTCCAGATATTTGGGGGTAAACAGAGTGTCGGCGGGCAGGGGACCACGAAGGTCCATACCCTCGCCGCGCAGGCGCTCTAATGTAGGTTCGATGATGTCGATTTCTTCATGGCCCAAGTGGCCACCTTCACCGGCATGGGGGTTTAGTCCGCACACCAGGATGCGTGGCTGGGCGATGCCGAATTTTTGTTGCAGTTCGGTGTGCAGGATCCGCGTGACCTGCTCCAGACGCTGCGGGGTAATCGCGTCAGCAATTTCCCGAAGGGGCAGGTGTGTCGTGACCAGTGCCACACGCAAGCCATGCGTGGCAAGCATCATGACCACTTGGGCGGTATGAGTCAGGTCAGCAAGGAATTCCGTGTGCCCGGAAAAGGCGATTCCGGATTCATTGATAACGCCCTTATGCACGGGGGCGGTAATCATGCCGGCAAAGTGCCCGTCCACGCAGCCTTCGGCAGCCCGGGTCAAGGTTTCTAGGACAAACGCAGCGTTGGCTGTGTCCAGTTGCCCTGGGGTGACCTTGGCGTTTAGTGGCGTATCCCAGACATAAAGGCTGTTGGCTGGCGCGGGTACATCCGGCCAATCATCCGCTGTAACCCGTATCAGATTGACGGCCACGCCCAATTGCGCGGCCCGCTCAAGGAGCAGGTCGCGGCTGGTAATGGCTATCAGGGGGTATGGCTGGGCTTGCGAGGCGAGCAGCAGGCACAGGTCTGGACCTATGCCGGCCGGTTCACCGGGTGTCAGCGCGAAACGTTTGGGTTTCACTGCGCTGCCTGGTCTGCGCCAGGGAGTTTGATCTCTACGTACGCTTCGTCGCGGATCTGACGCAGCCATGTTTGCAGCTCTTCGTCGTATTTGCGGTTACGCAGTACGGTCATTGCTTGCTGCTCACGGGCCTGGGCGGTGCTGTCAGTGGCACGGCGGCCAAGGACTTCCAGTACGTGCCAGCCATATTGAGTCTTGAACGGCTTGGACAACTGACCTTGAGGGGTCTTGGCCATCACTTCGCGGAACTCGGGAACCAGTGCATTCGGGTCGATCCAGTTCAGGTCGCCACCGTTAAGGGCAGAACCTGGATCTTCCGAGTAGTTTTTTGCCAGTTCGGCAAAATCTTCGCCTGCTTCAATGCGCGTGTAGAGCGATTGAACCAGTGCCTTGGTTTTTTCTTCGTCGCGGATCGGGCTAGGTTTGACCAGGATGTGGCGTACATGCACCTCATCGCGCATCTGGGCATCACCGCCACGTTTCTCGAGGATCTTCAGGATAATGAAGCCGCCCGGGGTACGCATGGGTTGGGTGATGTCGCCGACAGCCATGGTGCTCAGCATGCGATCGAACGGAGGAGGCAATTGGCCGGCTTTACGCCAGCCCATGTCGCCGCCTTCCAAAGCGGTTTCGCTGGCGGATTTGGCGATGGCCATCTGACCGAAATCAGCGCCTTGCTTGAGTTGCTGGTAAACCGCGTCCGCTTGTTTGGCCGCGCTCTGAATCGCTTCGGAGTTGGCGCTTTCCGGCGTAGGAATCAGGATGTTTGCCAGGCGGAACTCTTCAGACAACTGCATCTTGCCAAGGTCGGAAGCGAGGAAGTTTTTAACTTCCTGTTCGGACACCTGAATGCGCTCGGCCACACGACGCTGGCGCACACGGCTGATGATCATTTCGCGACGGATCTGGTCACGAGCGTCGTCATAAGACAGGCCATCGTGAGTCAGGGCGGCGCGGAATTGGTCCACGGTCATGTTGTTGCGCTGGGCAATGGTGCCAACAGCCTGGTTCAGTTCTTCATCGGTAATGCGGATGCCGGAGCGTTCGCCGATCTGCAGTTGCAGATTTTCAACGATCAAACGTTCAAGCACCTGCTGATCCAGCACGCTGGCGGGTGGAGCAGCAGCGCCACGCTTGGCAATGGTCTGCTGAACTTCATGGACGCGCTGGTCCAGTTGGCTCTGCATGACCACGTCATTGTCGACGATGGCCACCACTTTATCGATGGACTGTACCGCTGCGTTCGCCGCGGTACCCAGGAACAACGCGCCCAGCATCAGCGGGCGCAGACAATCAGAAAGCTTGGTCTTCACGTTCACGATAACCTTGAATGCCTTTGTCGAGGAAGCTCTCTACCTTGGCGCCAGTGAGGCCGCCGAGTCCCTTCAGAACAATTTGGAGGAATACGCCGTGGTCGCCTTTTTCGTTTTGTGGAGCTTCTTGACTGAACTCGTCATATGAAACCCAGTAACGGTTGATCAGGCGCAGTTTCCAGCAGCAGTTGTCGTACTCGAAACCACCAAAGGCTTCCAGGGTACGGTTACGGTTGTAGTCATACTGCCAGCGGCTGATGGCGTTCCATTGCGGCACGATCGGCCAGATCACCGAGAAGTCGTGCTGTTGGATCTTGTAGTAGTCCTTCACGTAGCCAGGCTGGCCTGGGGTACCGTAGTCACCACCACCCACCGACCATTTACCGGTGGTCTGGTCGAAACGAACCTGGTCATTGCGATAGCGATAACCGGCGTTGATAACCTTGTTCGGGTTGTCTTCAGGCTGGTAGTGGAACATTGCGCTACCCGAGCGAGGGCTGCGGCTGTCCGGATCCCAGTTGTAGTCGGCCGTGGTGCGCCAGTCGCGGTTGAAGCGATATTCGTATTCCAGAGCGTATGGCGAAACGTTTGCTTGAGCATCGGCGCGGGTTTTTGCGTCGATACCTGGCAGTTGAACTTCGCGGTCCTTGAAGTACAAGGCCTGGCCGACGCTGACGCGTTGACGCTCGAAACCGTTGTCTTCGATCCAGCGGCTGGTCACGCCCAGCGACAGTTTGTTCTCGTCACCGACGCGGTCGGAACCGGAGAAGCGGTTGTCACGGAACAGCGATGCGTAGCTGAAGGTGTACTCGCTGGTGTCGAATACCGGAATGTCTTCCTGGTTGGTCTCTGGGACATACAGGTAGAACAGGCGCGGCTCGAGAGTCTGGCGATAGTTTTTGCCAAACCATTGAGTGTCACGATCGAAGTACAGGCCACTGTCGATGCTGGCAATTGGAACGCCACGGCTTTGGTTGCTGCCGAAGGTACCGTTGATCTTGTCTTGTTCCGCAGTCTGAGCGGCAATCTGACCTTTGCCAGTACCGTCCAGATCCAGATCATACTGGGTGTATTGATACTTCAACGTCGGCTTCACGAAGCCGTAGGTCCAGTTCAGCGGCAAGCTGACGGAAGGTGCAAGGTTCAGACGGTCGCCATTGGCGCGCGCCAGACCTTGAACGTTGGTATCAAGACGCGGCGTAACGTTGCCGTTTTCATCTGTGAAATTGCCGTTTTTCAGATCGCGATCAAACCGCACCAGCTCGGTGTTGTACGCAAACGTCAGGCCGTTTGGATGGTAAGGCAGCGCACCGTCAAAGGTGATTTGCGGCAAACGGTCATACGGTGTGATGTTCGACACGGTCGCCAGCTGATAAGCCTGGGCGTTGAGGCGAGCGGTGTAGCTGTCGCCACGGTAGCTGACCGAACCCTGCTGGTTGACGTAGTCGGCACTTTTCACGCCAATCTGGTCAGTCTGCAGATCCTGGAAGTAATAAGGATCGCTGATCTTGGTGTAGTCGACCTGCGTGAAGACGCGCGAGTCGAGGCCACCCTTGTGCTGCCAGTTGTACATGTAGCGGGTTTTTTCGTAATCGCTCTGCTGGCTGCGCTCGGTGTCTTCGTCGTTGAGGTACGCAGCGCCGAACTGACCTTCGCTGGACTTGGTCAGGTAACGGAACTCGCCTTCCACCAACATGCCGCGCTTGCTCATGTAGCGCGGATACAACGTGGCATCGTAGTTCGGTGCCAGGTTGAAGTAATACGGTGTGACCAGCATGAAGCCGGTATCGGTGCCGGTGCCGATAGTCGGCGGCAGGAAACCGGACTGGCGACGGTCATCGATCGGGAAGTAGATATACGGCGTGTACAGAATCGGAATGTCCTTGACCCGCAATGTCACGTTGGTCGCAGTACCGAAACCGGTGGCCGGGTTCAAGGTGATGTTGTTGCCCTTGAGCTGCCAGGCGTTGCTGTTCGGTTCGCACGTGGTGTACGTACCATCCTTGAGGCGGATGATCGCGTTCTCGGCACGTTTGGCGTACAGCGCGTTACCGCGGATACGGGATTTGTGCATCACGTATTCGGCGTTATCGACCTTGGCTTCACCGGTGTCGAGTTGCACGTCGGCGTGGTCACCGACGATCAGCGCGCCATTGTCGCGAATACGCACGTTGCCGTTCAGTTCGCCACGGCTCTCGGCCTGATACAGGTTCGCTTCATCGGCTTCAGCCTGCATGCTGCCCTGACGCAACACTACGTCGCCGGCCAGCGTGCCGACCTGATCTTCCGTGTTGTAACGGGAAGCCTTGGCGCCGATGAACGTCGGAGCGTCACTTTTATTCGTCTTGTCATTCATGCCAGGACGAATCGGTTCGATATAGGCACCAGAGCAATAAGGACCGGTTTCGGCCAATTGCGCAGCAGTGAGCTTCTCGCGCGGAACCCAGTCGAGGTGACTGAAGTCTTCGCTACGCGACTTAAGGCCACGGCCCTTGGCGTCAGTCACCAACGCAGGCTTGGCGCCGGCGTCCTGGCTGGTGCCGGAACCGTTGTCGGTCGCCGCTTCGCCGCCTGAGCTGACCGCACTGCCGTCATGCACGGGGCGTGGTGGCAGCGCTGCGGTAGGCGATTTTGGCGCACAGTCCCAGGCACCCGAAGCAGAGACTGAGCAGTCATACTGTTCCGCGGCAACCACGTAGGAAGTGGCTAGGGGTTGCAGGGCCAGCAAACTGCCGGTAACCAACAACGGAAATTTTTTACGAAACGCGGGGGATTTCAATGCCATCTTATTAGTCCGGGCTTCCTGCGTGCCATCTGCCCGCGGTGTGGGCCGCACGCCTCTCGATGGTCTGAAAAAGATGCTGGATAATAAAGCATGACCCGCTTGACGGCTAGCGCCGTCGGAGACCCTTGCAATGCCTGACCAAGATGTACGTTTGCAACACCTGAAAGTTTGGCTCGATGAACAGTTGGCCATCTTGTTTACAGAACAAGGCTGGGGCGCTGTACCCCCGGCCACGTTGACTGCGGCCAGTAGTGACGCGAGTTTTCGGCGCTATTTTCGCTGGGAAGGCGAGGGCAGAAGTTTCGTCGTAATGGACGCTCCGCCCCCTCAGGAGAACTGCAAACCCTTCGTGGATATCGCCTTTTTGCTGGCGAAATCCGGAATAAATGTTCCGAAAATTTTTGCCGAAGACCTGGAAAGAGGTTTTCTTTTGCTCAACGACCTGGGGAACAAGACGTATCTGGACGTCATCGACAGCGAAAATGCCGACGATTTGTTCAAGGACGCTCTGCAAGCGCTGTTGGCTTTTCAGCAATTGCCGATGGTTGCGCCGTTGCCAAGCTATGACGTCGCGTTGCTGCGCCGAGAGCTGGAACTGTTCCCCGAGTGGTACGTAAAGCATGAATTGGGCATCGAGTTTGATGCGGCGCAGCAACTACTCTGGCAGCAAGTCAGCGACCTGCTGATCAACAGTGCCCTCGCCCAACCCAAAGTGCTGGTGCACCGTGACTATATGCCGCGCAATTTGATGCTCAGCGAGCCGAATCCCGGTGTGCTGGATTTTCAGGATGCGGTTTATGGTCCGGTGACGTACGACGTAACGTGCCTGTTCAAAGATGCATTCCTGAGCTGGCCTGAAGAGCGTGTGTCTGGATGGTTGCACGATTACTGGCAGCAAGCAGGCGCGCTGGGCATACCGGTTCAGCCTGACTTCGAAGACTTCTCGCGGGCCAGTGACTTGATGGGTGTGCAGCGTCACTTGAAGGTCATCGGTATTTTTGCGCGTATTTGTCACCGCGATGGCAAGCCGCGTTATCTGGCCGACGTGCCGCGCTTCTTTGCTTATATAGATGCAGTCATCGCCCGGCGCCCGGAGTTGGTCGAGCTGGATGTGCTGATGGCTAGCCTGCGCGCTGGAGCAACGGCATGAAGGCCATGATTCTTGCTGCAGGCAAGGGCGAGCGGATGCGTCCGCTAACCCTTACAACACCCAAGCCGTTAGTTCGTGCTGGCGGTGTGCCATTAATCGAGTACCATTTGAAAGCGCTCGCGGTTGCCGGCTTCACCGAGGTAGTGATCAATCACGCCTGGCTGGGTCAGCAAATAGAAGCTTACCTGGGCGATGGCTCGCAGTACGGAGTGCGCATTCACTACTCTCCGGAAGGCGAGCCGCTGGAAACCGGAGGCGGGATTTTTCGCGCACTGCCATTGCTGGGGGATGAGCCCTTTCTGGTGGTGAATGGTGATATCTGGACCGACTTCGATTTCAGTGGCTTGCACAAGTCGATTCCCGGGCTGGCCCATCTGGTATTGGCAGACAATCCGCGCCATCATCCGGCCGGCGATTTCCTGGTGGCAGAAGGGCTGGTGCGTGATGGCCAGCCAGGTAGTGCGAACCTTACTTACAGTGGCATCGCCGTGCTGCACCCAAAACTGTTTGATGGATGCGAAGCAGGCGCCTTCAAACTTGCGCCTCTGCTTCGTGTTGCCATGGAGCAAGGACAAGTGACGGGTGAGCGCCTGAATGGAGTTTGGGTGGATGTCGGAACCTACGAACGCCTGGCTGAGGCCGAAACTTTGATAGAAGCGAGACGCTAACATGTTGTGGCCAGGGACTCTGATTGGAGCCGGAGCGGGTTTTGCTGTCGCCAGCATTCCGGGGGCCATGCTGGGCGCTTTATTGGGGCAAGCGCTGGATCGGCGCTTGCAGCTGCAAAACTTTGGTGAGTTGCGAGAAAAACTCGGCGGGCGCGCGGTACTGCGCAACGATGAACTGCTGTTTGTATTGCTCGGGCGATTGGCCAAAAGCAATGGCCGGGTGGTGGATGGCCATATCCTGCAAGCGCGCAAGGAAATGCAATCTCTGGAGATGACCGAAGCCGCTACCCGCCGGGCAATTGCCGCGTTCAATCGTGGCAAGTTGGGCACCGATAACGTGCGCGGTTATTTGCGGCGTTTGGGCTCCCAGCCCTACGCTGCCGAAGGCGTTTTGCGAGCCTGTTGGCGAATGATCTGGGCTGACGGTCGTGCCAGCGCTGCCGAGCGCGAATTGATCCTGCAATGGGGCAAATGGCTGGGTTTGAGGTCGCGGCAAATTCAGGCACTGGCCGCCGACTATGAGCCGCAAAAGCAACACGTGGTCAACACTGCCGTGACCTACCAGGATGCTTTACGGTTATTGGGGGTATCGGCTTCGGCTGAGCCCGCGCAAATCAAGCATGCCTACCGGCGCCTGCTCAGCCGTCATCATCCGGACAAAGTTGCAGGCACCGGGGCAACGGCGTTACAGGTGCGCGAGGCGACCGATAAAACCCGTGAACTGCAAAGCGCCTACACGTTGATTCGGCAGCGGCGCAATTTCCGGTAACACGAAAAGAAGCGCATGTGCGAGACGACGCCTTGGCGAGCAGGCTCGCGCACACGTGGAAAGCATTCCCGTGTGGAAGCGAGCCATCGGGCTATCGATCAGTCAGCTGTCGCCTGCGGGTTCAGCCAGCCACGCACCCGCCGAAACAATTGCTCCTGCTCTGCGTTCGAGTTGCCCGGCAATGCTTTTAACGCCACTTGGCTGAACGCTGAAGTCTTCAACCGCTTGCTGGCCTGCAACCTTGCCAGTGCCGCGTTGCGGTCCAACGGCTTATCCGTATAGAAGATGTCTGCGGTGGGCAGTTTCAAGGTGGGCGTCAGCTCTGCCAATTCGGGCTTCGCCGTCACGGGTGTCTGCACTGCCACCATCAAAAACTTTTCGATTTGCGAAGGTTGTTTCTCGCTCAAGTAGCGCGCAGCCCAGTAAGCGCCGGTGCCATGTCCCAGCACGACTATCTTGCGAGCGCTTTGCTGTTCGGCGTAGGCGATGGCGGCGTCGATGCGCGCGAAAATTCGTTCGGCATCTGCTTTGGCCTGCTCTTCGCTGGTTTCTACGATTGCCTTGTCTGCCACGTCCGCTTCGCCGCCCACTGCTTGTTCGATGGGCGCTGCGGTGGTCGAGTCCTTACTGCCGGTTTCCGGCGCTTTGATCGTCGGCGGTACTTCGACGACACGAGGGGCAATGACTTCGCTTTGCAAGTCTGGCAAGGAGATACTCAGGCTGCTCCATTGCGCATCTGGCAATTTGCGTCGCAGCGGGCCGACAGCTTGCGGCCAGTCAGCGGTTTCGCCGGCGCCGGGGATGATAATCACCGCGCCTTTGGGGTCGCCGGTATTGGCTGGTTTCCACAAGGCCAGAAACGTGTCGCTGCCTGCTTGCAGTTGTTGCTGTTCCTGAGCGGGTACTGTTCGCTCAAGTGCTGTCGCATCTTCCTGACTACGCTCAAGCAGCGGCTGGCGTTCGACCGGTTTTGCCTCGGCGGGTTTTTCCGCTTTGGCCGGTGCCGGGTCAGCGGCTTCAACAGAAAAGGCGCAAGGCAGCATCAGCGACAGGCACAATGCTGGCAGTGCCAGGCGATAGACAAGGGGCATCGGATATTCCAGGCCAGAAGTTATTCCGGCAGCCTAATGGGTTGGTCAGTATTTGTCAGTGTGTGAGACTTCAATGATGCTTTTTCGCTGCCTGTTGGTTATCGGCTGTTTATGGTTTCCCTTGATCGGCTGGGCTGCCGCAGGGCCGCCGGCGCACGTCGCCCAGTTGACATCGGCACAACGGCAATGGCTGGTACAGCACGGTGAATTACGCGTCGGCGTGGTCCTGCAGGCGCCTTTCGCCCAATACGATCGCCGCTTGCAACGCCTGTCCGGGGTCAACGTGGAGTTGATCAAGTGGTTGGCCAAGGCACTCAATGTCGAACTGCGCTGGCGCAATTTTCCAGACCTTGAGCAATTGGAAGCCGCTGCCCGAGAGGGCGAAATCGATATTGCGCCGGGGCTTACGCAAACCCCTGGCGGTTTACGTCTCTGGCAGTTCTCCGATCCGTACATGCGCGTGCCGCAACTGGTGGTCAGCGACCAGAAAAGCGCCGGCGTGGTGGAGCTGGAAAAGCTCGACAGCCAAGCCCGAGTTGCCGTGCGCATGCCCAGTGTAACCGCCGATTTCCTGCGCAATAACTTCCCCCATTTAAATCTTCAGGGCGTACCGCTCGAGCGTCAGGCGCTGCAACTGTTATCGAGCCAGCAGGCCAGCTACGCGATCATCGACGAAGCGCAATTGGGGCGCCTGTCCGTCGAGCCAGAGTTCGCCGGGCTGGTGGTGGTGGGCGACATCGGCTTGCCGCAGTTGCTGCGTGTGGCCACACGTCGGGACTGGCCGGAGCTGGCGGGCATCGTTGAAAGTGCGCTGCGAGCAATCCCTGCCAAAGACCTCGAACAACTGCACAACCAATGGCTGCAACCCAAGTATCCGCGCCTGACCGAATCACCGGGTTTTTGGCAAAACCTGTGTTTGCTGCTGGCGGTCATACTGCTCAGCAGCATGGCTATTGTGTTTTGGCAGCGTCGGCAGCAGCGTAGCCTGGAGCAACGCTTGCTGGCCGCACGCGAAGACATTGCCTTACGTGCCGCCAGTGAAGAGGCGTTGAGCCTGACGCAGTTTTCCATCGATCAAAGCACCGTCGGCATCCTCTGGGTGAACTGGGACAGCCATGTGCGATACGCCAACCGCGCAGCCGAAAACATGCTCGGTTATTCATCCGGCGGGATTATTGACCGGCCATTGATCGATTTCGAGCCGGGGTTGCACATGGACCGCTGGCTCAACCTTTGGAAGCACGCACGCGCCAGTGAGGATGTGCCACAAAGCTTCGAAACAAATTGTGTGCGCGCCGATGGGAGCATCCTGCCAACAGATGTGTCATTGAGTTTCTTGCGCTTTCGCGGGGGCGAATACCTGGTCGTCTACCTTAACGATGTTACCGAGCGCCGGCGTGCGCTGGCAGCGTTACAGGAAAGTGAAGCGCGGCTGCAGGGGATTGCCGCCAACGTTCCGGGATTGGTCTTTCGCCTGGAGCGGGCGCCGGTGACAGGTCAGGTCGACTTTGCCTACATCAGTGAAGGCAGCGAAGGCCTGGTGGGCTATTCGCCCGCGACACTCGCTCATCGCGACAAAGGCCTGCGCAGCCTGGTGCACCCGGATGACAAAGCGAGCTACCACCGCACGCAAGACCATGCGCTGGATACTGACCGTGACTGGTCGTGGCAAGGCCGGATCCTGACTCGCCAAGGCCTGCAACGCTGGGCCGAGATCAAGGCTATTACCCGCCGTCTCGATGATGGTGCCTATGTTTGGGATGGCATTGTCTGGGACATCAGCGAGAGCAAGCGTATTGAACTTGAGCTCGCCAGCTCCCGCGAACAATTGCGCGAGTTGTCCGCGCACCTGGAGAGTGTCCGGGAGGAAGAAAAGGCGCGCATCGCCCGCGAAGTTCACGATGAGCTGGGGCAGATGTTGACGGTGTTGAAGCTTGAAACGTCCATGTGCGAACTGGCCTACGCCCAACTCGACCCCGGGCTGAACGAACGCCTCAACAGCATGAAGCGCTTGATCGCTCAGTTGTTCCAATTGGTGCGCGATGTTGCAACGGCGTTGCGGCCGCCGATTCTTGATGCCGGGATCGCCTCGGCCATTGAATGGCAGGCCCGCCGTTTCGAGGCTCGCACGCAAATCCCTTGCCTGGTGCAGGTCCCCGATAATCTGCCGGTGCTCAGCGATGCCAAGGCCATCGGCCTGTTCCGGATCCTGCAGGAAGCGCTGACTAACGTGATGCGCCATGCCCAAGCGCATACTGTCGAACTGACATTGATGCGGGAGGGCGACGAGTTATGCCTGACTGTTAGCGATGATGGCGTAGGATTTGTCGCCACAACCGGTAGGTCGGCGTCTTTCGGGGTCGTTGGCATGCGTGAGCGGGTGTTGATCATGGGCGGCCGAATGTCGCTTGAGAGTGAGCCGGGTGAAGGCACGACGTTAGAAGTGCGAGTGCCGCTGGATTAATAAAAATTCGTCAGTGCATTGAATGAGGTAAGGCCAAGTGATCCGCGTACTCGTAGCAGAAGACCACACCATCGTGCGCGAAGGCATCAAGCAGTTGATTGGCCTGGCCAAGGACTTGTTGGTGGTGGGGGAGGCGAGCAACGGTGAGCAGTTGCTCGAGACGTTACGTCATGTTCCCTGCGAAGTGGTGTTACTGGATATCTCCATGCCGGGGGTGAATGGCCTGGAAGCCATTCCGCGGATTCGCGCCATGAACAATCCGCCGGCCATTCTGGTGTTATCGATGCATGACGAAGCGCAAATGGCCGCTCGCGCATTAAAGGTCGGTGCAGCAGGTTATGCGACCAAGGACAGCGACCCCGCACTGCTGTTGACGGCAATCCGAAAAGTTGCCGCCGGCGGGCGCTACATCGACCCGGACCTGGCGGACCGCATGGTTTTCGAAGTAGGCCTGACCGATTCGCGACCATTGCACTCGTTGCTTTCGGAGCGCGAGTTTTCGGTGTTCGAGCGCTTGGCTCAGGGCGCTAACGTCAACGATATCGCCCAGCAATTGGCGCTCAGCAGCAAAACCATCAGCACCCACAAGGCGCGGTTGATGCAGAAGCTCAACATCACATCGCTGGCTGAACTGGTGAAATACGCGATGGAACACAAACTGCTCTGAGGTCCGACGCCCAGAGGAATCAGGCGGCATATCCATTTGCGACACCCCGTACACCGGCTGTTACCTGTCCTTGCGGCGTGTCGCTGACGGCTTGCCGTCGCACGTGCCAAAACGCGCCATCCTTGTAGGGCAATCCCTACACCCAACCTTCCATCCGGCTGAGGCGATTCTCTCCTGCGCCCCGATTTGCGTGGTTTGCAGCGTCCACTAGGCTTAGTCCCCACAGCAGTCATCAACAAAAAAGGTGTGGGTATGAGCCAGGTCGATTCAAACGCAGGGGCCAGCGATATTCTGGTCAGCTTTCGTGGTGTGCAGAAGAGCTACGACGGCGAGAACCTGATCGTCAAAGACCTCAACCTGGACATTCGCAAAGGTGAATTCCTGACCTTGCTCGGGCCGTCCGGCTCTGGCAAGACCACCAGCCTGATGATGCTCGCCGGTTTCGAAACGCCGACCGCTGGGGAAATCCTGCTGGCCGGGCGCTCGATCAACAACGTGCCGCCGCACAAGCGTGATATCGGCATGGTGTTCCAAAACTACGCATTGTTTCCGCACATGACGGTCGCCGAGAACCTGGCGTTCCCGCTGACCGTGCGCGGCTTGAATAAAAGCGATGTCAGCGACCGGGTCAAACGTGTGTTGAGCATGGTGCAGCTCGACACCTTCGCCCAGCGTTATCCGGCGCAACTCTCCGGAGGCCAGCAACAGCGCGTGGCGCTGGCTCGTGCGCTGGTGTTCGAGCCGCAATTGGTGCTGATGGACGAACCGCTCGGGGCATTGGATAAACAGCTTCGCGAGCACATGCAGATGGAGATCAAGCACCTGCATCAACGCCTGGGCGTGACCGTGGTTTACGTGACCCATGACCAGGGTGAAGCCCTGACCATGTCGGACCGCGTGGCGGTATTCCACCAAGGCGAGATTCAACAGATTGCGCCACCGCGCACACTCTACGAAGAGCCTAAAAATACTTTCGTCGCCAACTTCATCGGTGAGAACAACCGCCTCAACGGTCGCTTGCACAGTCAGACCGGCGACCGCTGCGTGGTGGAACTGGGGCGTGGTGAAAAAGTTGAAGCGCTGGCGGTCAACGTCGGCCAGACCGGCGAGCCAGTCACGCTGTCGATTCGCCCGGAACGCGTGAGCATCAATGGCGCAAGCGACCAATGCGTCAACCGCTTCTCAGGGAGGGTGGCGGAATTCATCTATCTGGGCGACCACGTCCGGGTTCGCCTGGAAGTCTGCGGCAAAACCGACTTCTTTGTGAAACAACCGATTGCCGAGCTGGATCCTGCTCTGGCCGTCGGCGATGTGGTACCGCTTGGCTGGCAAGTCGAACACGTTCGCGCGCTCGACCCACTTTTAGAGGCGAACTGATCGCCCCCTGCTACACCAACCCTGCACGTGGAGAACAATATAAATGTTGAAATCCCTGAAATTCACCGCCCTGGTAATGGGCATGATCGGCGCGGCACACGCGATGGCAACGGGCCCGGACCTGACCGTGGTGTCCTTTGGCGGGGCAAACAAAGCAGCCCAGGCCAAAGCTTTCTACGCACCGTGGGAAGCGGCAGGTAACGGCAAGATCGTTGCCGGCGAATACAACGGTGAAATGGCCAAGGTCAAAGCCATGGTCGACACCAAGAGCGTTTCCTGGGACCTGGTGGAAGTGGAATCGCCGGAGCTGTCCCGTGGCTGCGACGAAGACATGTTCGAGCAACTCGATCCTGCGCTGTTCGGCAAAACCGAAGACTACGTCAAAGGCGCTATCCAGCCTTGCGGCGTGGGCTTCTTTGTATGGTCGACCGTGTTGGCCTACAACGCAGACAAACTGAAAACCGCGCCGACCAGTTGGGCTGATTTCTGGGACACCAAGAAATTCCCGGGTAAACGCGGCCTGCGTAAAGGCGCCAAGTACACCCTGGAATTCGCACTGATGGCGGACGGCGTTGCGCCCAAAGACGTCTACAAAGTACTGGCCGGTAAGGATGGTCAGGACCGCGCGTTCAAGAAGCTCGATGAGCTGAAACCGAGCATTCAGTGGTGGGAAGCAGGCGCACAGCCGCCGCAATACCTGGCCTCCGGTGACGTGGTCATGAGCTCTGCCTACAACGGCCGGATTGCTGCGGTACAGAAAGAAAGCAATCTGAAAGTGGTGTGGAACGGCGGCATCTACGACTTCGACGCGTGGGCTATTCCAAAAGGCCTGGACAAGGCACGTGCTGAAGCGGCGAAGAAATTCATCGCCTTCTCGGTCATGCCACAGCAGCAGAAGACCTACTCGGAAAACATCGCCTATGGCCCGGCCAACACCCAAGCCGTTCCGTTGCTGGCCAAGGATGTCTTGAAAGACATGCCAACCACCCCGGAAAACATCGCCAACCAAGTGCAAATCGACGTCAGCTTCTGGGCTGATAACGGCGAGCAACTGGAGCAGCGCTTCAATTCCTGGGCGGCCAAGTAATCAGAGGGCTCGCCCTCTTGTGAGGGCGAGCTTTTTGTGGCGAGGGAGCTTGCTCGCGCTTGAGTGTGCAGCACTCACAAAATTGGAAGTTGTCAGCAGAGTTTTGGGGCCGCTTCGCAGCCCAGCGCGAGCAAGCTCGCTCGCCACAAAAGCTCGCTCCCACTTTAATGATCGATCAAAGATTTTTGGAGTACGCCATGGCCACCGCCATTCCCCTGAACGCGGGCACCAGTCCCACATTGAAGCAGCGCCTCAAGCGCGCCGAGCGGCTAAACCGCTGGAAGGCTCAGGCCTTGATCGCGCCATTGGTGCTGTTTCTGCTGCTGGTGTTTCTGGTGCCCATCGTGGCGCTGCTCTACAAAAGTGTCGGCAACCCCGAAGTGGTTGGCGGCATGCCGCGTACGGTGACGGCTATTGCCAGTTGGGATGGCCGTGGCTTGCCCGACGAGCCCGTTTACAAGGCTGCCAGCGAGGACCTCGCCGAGGCCCGCAAGAATCAGACCTTGGGTGATCTGTCCAAGCGCTTGAACATGGAGTTGGCCGGTTACCGCAGCCTGCTGACCAAAACTGCCCGGGCCTTACCGTTTGCCACTGAGCCGGCCTCTTATAAAGAAGCGTTGGAGGGGCTCGATGAGCGCTGGGGCGATCCAGCTTACTGGCAAGCGGTGCGCCGCAACGTCAGCAGTATCACTCCGTTCTACCTGCTGGCAGCCGTTGATCACCGGATTGACGACCTCGGTGAAATCGCTCCGACCACTCCCGATCAGGCGATCTATCTCGATATCTTCGCCCGCACGTTCTGGATGGGGTTGATCATTACCGTGATTTGCCTGGTGCTGGCTTATCCCTTGGCGTATCTGCTGGCGAACCTGCCGTCACGGCAAAGCAACTTGTTGATGATTCTGGTGCTGCTGCCGTTCTGGACTTCGATTCTGGTGCGTGTCGCCGCATGGATCGTCCTGTTGCAATCGGGTGGGCTGATAAACAGTGGCCTGATGGCCATGGGCATTATCGATAAGCCGCTCGAACTGGTGTTCAACCGCACCGGGGTTTACATCTCGATGGTGCACATTCTGCTGCCGTTCATGATCCTGCCGATCTACAGCGTCATGAAGGGCATCTCGCCGACATACATGCGCGCCGCGATTTCCCTGGGCTGCCATCCGTTCGCCAGCTTCTGGCGGGTGTACTTCCCCCAAACCTATGCCGGTGTTGGCGCCGGTTGCCTGTTGGTGTTCATTCTCGCCATCGGCTACTACATCACCCCGGCGTTGTTGGGCAGCCCCAACGATCAGATGGTCAGCTACTTCGTCGCCTTCTACACCAACACCAGCATCAACTGGGGCATGGCGACCGCGCTCGGCGGGCTGCTGTTGCTGGCGACTGTGGTGCTTTATCTGATTTACAACTGGTTGGTCGGCGCCAGCCGCCTGCGCCTGAGTTAAGGAGAGAATGAAATGTTGAGCCCTTATATGTCGCCCGTTGAGCGGGTCTGGTTCTACAGCTTGCGCATTCTCTGTGGGCTGATTCTGTTGTTCCTGATTCTGCCGGTGCTGGTGATCATTCCACTGTCGTTCAACTCGGGCAGTTTCCTGGTGTACCCATTGCAAGGCTTCTCGCTGCATTGGTATCAGGATTTCTTCGCCTCTGCTGAATGGATGCGTGCTCTGAAAAACAGCATCATCGTTGCACCTGCCGCCACGGTATTGGCGATGGTTTTCGGTACGCTGGCGGCGATTGGCCTGACCCGTGGCGACTTTCCGGGCAAGCCGTTGGTGATGGCGTTGGTGATTTCGCCGATGGTGGTGCCGGTGGTCATCATCGGTGTGGCGAGTTATCTGTTTTTTGCGCCGCTGGGGCTGGGCAACAGCTTCTTCTCGCTGATCGTGGTGCATGCGGTGTTGGGCGTGCCGTTTGTGATCATTACGGTGTCGGCCACCCTGCAGGGTTTTAACCACAACCTGGTGCGTGCTGCTGCAAGCCTTGGCGCTTCGCCGCTGACGGCGTTCCGTCGGGTGACGTTGCCGTTGATAGCACCGGGTGTGATTTCCGGCGCATTGTTTGCGTTCGCCACTTCGTTCGATGAAGTGGTCGTGACACTGTTCCTTGCCGGTCCCGAACAAGCGACCTTGCCACGGCAGATGTTCAGTGGCATCCGCGAAAACCTCAGCCCGACGATTGCCGCCGCCGCAACGCTGCTGATCGCTTTCTCGGTCATCCTGCTGCTGACCCTGGAATGGTTGCGCGGCCGCAGCGAGAAACTGCGTACCGCACAGGTCTAACGCTACACACCGATCCAATATGGGAGCTAGCCTGCTAGCGAATGCGGAGTATCAGTCGACATTGATGTTGAATGTCGATCCGCTTTCGCGAGCAGGCTCGCTCCCACAGTGACTCAGGGTGTTTTTGCGGTCTTGGGTCATTCATGACCTGAATAGCGGACAACCCCAATCCCCAGCTACTATTGTGCGCAGCTCCCCTACCCATAAGAGGCTGCGCACATGAGTCTTTCCTCTTTCAAAATTGCTCACAAACTGATCACCGGCGCAGCTGCCATCGAGCAGTTGGCTGCTGAGCTGACGCGCCTGGATGTCGATAACCCATTGATCGTCACCGATGCCGCTTTGGTCCAGTCCGGAACGGTTGCGTTGGCGTTGGCGCAACTGGGTGGGCGCAGCTACGAAATCTTTGACCGCGTATTACCCGACCCAGAGATCGCCATTGTTGAAGACTGCATGCAGGTCTACCGCGAGGGTGGGCATGACGGGCTGATCGGCCTGGGCGGCGGCAGTGCCATCGACATTGCCAAAAGTGTCGCTGCTTACGCCGGTTACCACGGCGCGCTGGAAGATTTGTTCGGCATCGACCAAGTGCCGCGTAAAGGGCCGCCGCTGATCGCGATTCCGACCACCGCCGGCACCGGATCTGAGGTCACTAATGTCGCCATCCTTTCCGACAAGGTCGCGCAGTTGAAGAAGGGCATCGTCAGCGACTATCTATTGCCGGATGTCGCACTGGTCAGCCCGCAAATGACCTTGACCTGCCCGCGAAGTGTGACTGCTGCCAGCGGGGTTGATGCGTTGGTGCACGCCATCGAATCTTACCTGTCGGTGAATGCGTCGCCGATTACCGACGCCTTGGCCATCGGCGCCATCAAACTGATCGCCAAGGCATTACCCAAGGCCTACGCCAATCCTTCCCATCTGCAAGCCCGCGAAGACATGGCCACCGCCAGCCTGATGGCCGGCATGGCGTTCGGTAATGCCGGCGTCGGCGCAGTGCACGCATTGGCTTATCCATTGGGTGGGCGTTTTAACATTGCGCACGGGGTGAGTAACGCGTTGTTACTGCCGTATGTCATGACCTGGAACAAAATGGCCTGCGTCGAGCGCATGCAAGATATTGCCGAGGCGTTAGGCGTGAAAACCGCTCATCTGAGCGCCAATGACGCGGCCGATAAAGCGGTGGAGGCGATGACTGCATTGTGTGCGGCAGTGGAAATCCCGCCAGGCCTGAGCAGTTTTGGAGTTCCCGAGGATGCGATCCCGTCGATGGCCGTTGAAGCCGCGGGAATCGAGCGTCTGATGCGCAATAACCCTCGCAAGTTGAGCGCTGCCGACATCGAGAAGATTTACCGAGCGGCGTACTGATCATCGCAGCCACGGTGCGCGCGCCAAAGCATGAGGTATACAATGCGCGCCATCGTGATTCTGCTCAAAAAAGGTGCGTCATGCAGCCCTTCGTAATTGCTCCGTCGATTCTCTCCGCTGATTTCGCCCGTTTGGGTGAAGAAGTGGACAACGTCCTGGCCGCTGGCGCCGACTTCGTGCACTTCGATGTCATGGACAATCACTACGTGCCTAACCTGACCATCGGCCCGATGGTATGCGCTGCCTTGCGCAAGTACGGCATTACCGCGCCAATCGACGCACACCTGATGGTCAGCCCGGTGGACCGCATCGTCGGTGACTTCATCGAAGCAGGCGCGACCTACATTACCTTCCACCCGGAAGCCACGCTGCACGTTGATCGCTCCCTGCAGCTGATCCGTGAGGGTGGTTGCAAGTCGGGTCTGGTGTTCAACCCGGCGACCCCGCTGGACGTGCTCAAGTACGTGATGGACAAGGTCGACATGATCCTGCTGATGAGCGTCAACCCAGGTTTCGGCGGGCAAAAGTTCATTCCCGGCACACTCGACAAGTTGCGTGAAGCACGCGCGCTGATCGACGCTTCCGGCCGCGACATTCGCCTGGAAATCGACGGTGGGGTAAACGTGAACAATATCCGCGAAATCGCGGCGGCTGGCGCCGATACGTTTGTGGCCGGCTCAGCGATCTTCAATGCGCCCAATTATCAGGAAGTGATCGACAAAATGCGCTCCGAACTGGCGCTGGCCCGCCCATGAGCGGCTTTGAGCAGCTGTTTCCGGGGCGTCTGCCACGGCTGGTGATGTTCGATCTGGATGGCACGCTGATCGATTCGGTCCCGGACCTCGCGGTGGCTGTGGATAACATGTTGCTCAAACTCGGTCGCGAACCGGCCGGCCTCGACTCGGTGCGTGAGTGGGTGGGTAACGGTGCGCCAGTGCTGGTGCGCCGTGCGCTGGCCGGTGGCCTCGATCATTCAACGGTCGACGACGGTGAAGCCGAAGGCGCGCTGGAGATCTTCATGCAGGCCTATAGCGAAAGCCATGAGCTGACCGTGGTCTATCCCGGCGTGCGCGACACCCTCAAGTGGTTGCACAAGCAGGGTGTCGAGATGGCGTTGATCACCAACAAGCCTGAACGCTTTGTCGCGCCACTGCTGGATCAGATGAAGATCGGCCGATACTTCAAATGGATCATCGGCGGCGACACCTTGCCGCAGAAAAAACCTGATCCGGCGGCGCTGTTCTTCGTAATGAAAATGGCCAATATCCCGGCTTCGCAATCCTTGTTTGTCGGCGATTCGCGCAGTGATGTGTTGGCGGCGAAAGCGGCCGGGGTCAAATGTGTCGCCCTCAGTTATGGCTACAACCATGGCCGACCGATCGCCGAGGAGTCGCCTGCGCTGGTTATCGACGACTTGCGCAAGCTAATTCCCGGTTGCCTGGATCCGGCCGCTGAGATAACGTTGGCCGACGCTGTTCAATCCCCTCCTGGAAACTCCATCGTGGTGGTCACTCGCAAACTCTGGATGAAAGTCATTAAGGCCCTGGCCCGCTGGCGTTGGCGCGCCTGACTTGATTCTGGCCGGTTATCCGGCGCGTTTGCATACCTGACTGTTAGACCCTCAAGCCACGAGGCACCACATGATCCGCGAAGAATTCCTGCGTTTGGCCGCTGCCGGCTATAACCGCATCCCGCTTGCCTGCGAAACCCTGGCCGACTTCGACACGCCGCTGTCGATCTATCTGAAACTGGCCGATGAGCCCAACACCTACTTGTTGGAATCGGTACAGGGCGGTGAGAAATGGGGCCGTTATTCGATCATCGGCCTGCCATGCCGCACCGTCCTGCGGGTTCACGATCATCACATTAGCGTGACCGTAGATGGCGTCGAGGTTGAAAGCCACGAGGCAGAAGACCCGCTGGCGTTCGTTGAAGAATTCAAGGCCCGCTACAACGTCCCGACCATCGCTGGCCTGCCACGTTTCAATGGCGGCCTGGTGGGTTACTTCGGTTATGACTGCGTGCGTTATGTAGAGAAGCGTCTGGGCAAGTGCCCTAACCCTGATCCTCTGGGCGTTCCGGACATTCTGCTGATGGTTTCCGATGCGGTGGTGGTGTTCGATAACCTCGCCGGCAAGATGCACGCAATCGTGCTGGCCGATCCGGCTCAGGACGATGCGTTCGAACAGGGCAGGGCGCGCCTGGAAGCGCTGCTGGAAAAACTCCGCCAGCCAATCACACCGCGTCGCGGCCTGGATTTCAGCAAGCAACAGTCGGCTGACCCGGTATTCCGTTCGAGTTTCACTCAGGACGACTACGAAAAAGCCGTCGACACCATCAAGGAATACATCCTGGCGGGCGATTGCATGCAGGTCGTGCCCTCGCAGCGCATGTCGATCGACTTCAAGGCTGCGCCGATCGATCTGTACCGCGCGTTGCGTTGTTTTAACCCGACGCCTTATATGTACTTCTTCAACTTCGGTGACTTCCACGTTGTCGGCAGTTCGCCGGAAGTGCTGGTGCGGGTTGAAGACAATCTGATCACCGTGCGCCCGATCGCCGGCACTCGACCACGCGGGGCCAGCGAAGAGGCAGACCTGGCGCTGGAAAAAGACCTGCTTTCGGACGACAAGGAGATCGCCGAGCACCTGATGTTGATCGACCTGGGTCGTAACGACACGGGTCGGGTATCGGAGATTGGTTCGGTGAAGCTCACCGAGAAAATGGTCATCGAGCGTTACTCCAACGTGATGCACATTGTGTCCAACGTCACCGGGCAACTTAAAGCCGGGCTGACAGCCATGGACGCACTGCGCGCAATTCTGCCGGCGGGCACGTTGTCGGGCGCACCGAAGATTCGGGCGATGGAAATCATCGACGAACTGGAGCCGGTCAAGCGTGGCGTCTATGGCGGCGCAGTGGGTTACTTTGCCTGGAACGGCAACATGGATACTGCTATTGCGATCCGCACTGCAGTGATCAAGAACGGCGAACTGCACGTGCAGGCCGGTGGCGGTATTGTCGCCGACTCGGTCCCGGCGCTGGAATGGGAAGAGACCCTTAACAAGCGCCGCGCAATGTTCCGCGCAGTAGCCCTGGCTGAACAAACCCCGGAAAGCTGACCGCAGAACGTTACCCGTATGCCATGCGGCTTTGACTGACAAAGCACAGGACGCTGCGGGTAACTCATTCGAAGGCAGTATTTAAAGTCAGTGAATTCAAGAGGTTCTTAAGCCATGTTGCTGATGATCGATAATTACGACTCTTTTACCTACAACGTTGTGCAATACCTCGGTGAGCTGGGCTCCCAGGTTAAAGTTGTGCGCAACGATGAGCTCACTATTGCTGAAATCGAAGCCCTGAAACCTGAGCGGATCGTGGTTTCGCCCGGTCCTTGCACCCCGACCGAGGCCGGCATTTCGATTGAAGCCATCAAGTATTTCGCCGGCAAGCTGCCGATTCTGGGCGTTTGCCTGGGGCATCAGTCTATTGGTCAGGCCTTTGGCGGCGATGTCGTGCGTGCCCGTCAGGTGATGCACGGCAAAACCAGCCCGGTTTTTCACCAGGACAAAGGGGTATTCGAAGGCCTGAATAATCCGCTGACAGTCACGCGCTATCACTCGCTGATCGTCAAGCGTGACACCTTGCCCGATTGCCTTGAGCTGACTGCCTGGACACAGCTCGACGACGGCTCGGTCGATGAGATCATGGGCCTGCGCCACAAGACATTGAATATCGAAGGTGTGCAGTTTCACCCCGAGTCGATCCTGACTGAACAAGGCCACGAACTGTTCGCTAACTTCCTCAAACAAACTGGCGGCACGCGCTAAGGACCTTTCATGAATATCAAGACAGCCCTGAGCCGTATCGTCGACCACCTCGACCTCAGTACCGATGAGATGCGTGATGTGATGCGCGAAATCATGACCGGCCAATGCACGGAAGCGCAGGTTGGCGCGTTCATGATGGCCATGCGCATGAAAAGCGAAAGCATCGATGAAATCGTCGGTGCCGTGTCGGTCATGCGCGAGTTGGCGGACAAGGTTGAGCTCAAGACCCTCGACGGCGTGGTTGATGTGGTCGGCACCGGCGGTGACGGTGCCAACATCTTCAACGTTTCGACTGCCTCTTCGTTTGTAGTGGCGGCCGCCGGTTGCACCGTTGCCAAGCACGGTAACCGTGCGGTATCGGGTAAAAGTGGCAGCGCCGACTTGCTGGAAGCCGCTGGTATTTACCTCAACCTGACTTCAGTGCAGGTGGCGCGTTGCATTGATAACGTGGGCATCGGTTTCATGTTTGCGCAAACCCATCACAGTGCAATGAAGCACGCCGCAGGCCCGCGCCGCGATTTGGGTCTGCGTACCTTGTTCAACATGCTCGGCCCGCTTACGAATCCGGCCGGCGTGAAGCATCAGGTGGTGGGTGTGTTCAGCCAGGCCTTGTGCCGGCCGTTGGCAGAAGTCTTGCAGCGTCTGGGTAGCAAGCATGTGTTGGTGGTGCATTCGAAGGATGGCCTGGACGAGTTCAGTCTGGCGGCGCCGACCTTTGTCGCGGAACTGAAAAACGGTCAGGTCACCGAGTATTGGGTCGAGCCAGAAGACCTGGGCATGAAAAGCCAGAGCCTGCACGGTTTGGCAGTCGACAGCCCGGCCGCCTCACTGGAGTTGATTCGTGACGCACTTGGCAAGCGCAAGACCGAGAACGGTCAGAAAGCTGCCGAAATGATTGTGCTTAATGCCGGTGCAGCGTTATACGCCGCCGACCATGCTACAAGTTTGAAAGAAGGCGTTGCCTTGGCGCACGATGCGCTGCACACAGGCCTCGCTCGGGAGAAACTCGAGGAGTTGGGTGCATTTACCGCGGTATTCAGAGTGGAGAATGAGGGATGAGTGTACCGACGGTTCTGGAAAACATTCTGGCTCGCAAAGTCGAAGAAGTCGCCGAGCGCAGTGCTCGTGTGAGTCTTGCCGAGCTGGAAAGTCTGGCCAAAGCGGCCGATGCACCCCGTGGTTTTGCCGACGCTTTGATCGCACAGGCCAAGCTCAAGCAGCCAGCGGTAATTGCCGAGGTCAAGAAAGCGTCACCGAGCAAAGGCGTGATTCGAGAGCATTTCGACCCTGCCGACATCGCAAAGAGTTACGAGAAGGGTGGCGCAACCTGTCTGTCGGTGCTAACTGACATCGATTTTTTCCAGGGCGCCGATGCCTATCTGCAGCAAGCTCGCGCGGCGTGCAAGCTGCCGGTTATCCGCAAGGACTTCATGATTGATCCGTATCAGATCGTCGAAGCCCGTGCCCTTGGCGCTGACTGCGTACTCCTGATTGTGTCTGCGCTGGATGACGTGAAGATGGCGGAGTTGGCTGCGGTGGCCAAAAGCGTCGGCCTCGATGTTCTGGTGGAAGTCCATAACGGCGACGAGTTGGAGCGGGCGTTGAAAACCCTCGACACTCCGCTGATCGGTGTAAACAACCGCAACCTGCACACCTTCGAAGTGAGCCTGGAAATAACCCTCGACCTGTTGCCGCGCATCCCGCGTGATCGTCTGGTGATTACCGAGAGCGGTATCGTCAACCGCGCCGATGTGGAGCTGATGGAGATCAGCGACGTGTACTCGTTCCTGGTGGGTGAAACCTTTATGCGCGCCGAAAACCCCGGCGCCGAGTTGCAGCGTTTGTTCTTCCCTGAGCGCGGCACCGTCATCACCGGTTCCACACTCGACTGAAAAAGCATCGCAAGCAGGCTCGCTCCCACCTACGAAGGTGTACTGATGTAGGTGCGAGCCTGTTTGCGATGGCCGCTCAAGATTCACCACAGACTTAAGGTCCCACGGAATACCTTATGGCCCTGATTACCTCCCTGACCACCGAAGCCGGTTTGCTCGCCGAACAAGAGCTGCTGGCTCACGTCTGCACCGGGGCTTCGGAGTTCGGCTTGCTGTTCTGGCAGCCAAGTGACCGCGCGCTGGTCATGCCACGACGCCTCAGCCGATTGCCTCAATTCGCTGAAGCCTGCGACGTGTCTGCGGCAGCAGGATGGCCAGTCTTGCTACGCGAAACCGGCGGTGAACCTGTCCCGCAATCGGCCGCAACAATCAATATTGCATTGGTCTATGCGCCGCCGCGCAGTGAGGGCGATCAGAACCGAATCGAAACCGCCTATCGCCGACTCTGCGATCCGATTTGTCAGTTGCTTGATGAGTTGGGTGGGGTTGCTTCGCTGGGAGAGGTGGAGGGCGCATTCTGTGACGGCCGGTTCAACGTCAACCTCGACGGGCGCAAGATGGTCGGTACCGCGCAGCGCTGGCGGCAGAGCAATGGCGGCCAACGCCCGGTTGGGTTGGTGCACGGCGCGTTGTTGCTGGAAAACGAGCGGGAGTCGATGGTGGCGGCGGTGAATCGCTTCAACGAGGCATGTGGCCTGGAGCAGCGAGTTCGTGCCGAGAGCCACATTGCCTTGCACGAGAAATTTTCTGTGCCTGATGCGCTGGAGAAGCTCGACGCGCTTTATCGCCAGAGGCTGGCGTCGATGTTCAAGGTTTAGCGAGTGCCGAAGACCACCATGGTCTTACCTTTGACGTTCACCAGGCTGCGCTCTTCCAGATCCTTGAGCACTCGGCCGACCATTTCCCGCGAACAGCCGACAATCCGCCCGATTTCCTGACGTGTCACTTTGATCTGCATGCCATCGGGGTGGGTCATGGCGTCGGGTTGCTTGCACAAATCCAGCAAACACCGCGCAACACGACCGGTCACGTCAAAGAACGCCAGATCACCGACCTTACGCGTGGTGTTGCGCAGGCGCTGTGCGATTTGTCCGCTCAGCACGTAAAGAATGTCCGGGTCCAGCTGGGACAGTTCGCGGAATTTTGCATAGCTGATCTCTGCGACCTCGCATTCGATCTTGGCCCGTACCCAGGCGCTACGTTCCTGCTCCAGACCGGCCTGCTCGAACAAGCCCAACTCGCCGAAAAAATCCCCAGAGTTCAAGTACGCGATGATCATTTCGCGGCCATCGTCGTCCTCAATCAGGATGGTGACCGAGCCTTTGATAATGAAGAACAAGGTTTCCGAACGGTCGCCAGCGCAAATGATATTGCTCTTGGCCGCGTAGCGACGACGCTGGCAATGCATCAGTAGCTTGTCGAGATTCTTTATTTTGGGGGGTGGGGCAATAGCAACCATGGTTGTATCCCGAAAAGACTGCACGGTATGTTTGAATTTTTATGGACGGCTGAAAATGGTCGCTACTAGCTGGCGTTACGCCAGTCAATTGGCGTCAGCTTAACAGACACATCCCGACAAGAATCGAGAATTTGTCTACAAAGCAGTAGGTTATGTCTCAGGAAGGTGAGCGCTGTCAATCGAGGACCCTGTGCTAAGCTGGCGACCCTTTTTTATACAGTGGAGTCTTGGCGATGAAGGCACGCATCCAATGGGCTGGCGAAGCCATGTTCCTCGGTGAATCTGGCAGCGGTCATGTTGTGGTCATGGACGGTCCGCCTGAGGCCGGCGGTCGTAACCTGGGTGTCCGCCCGATGGAAATGCTCCTGCTGGGCGTTGGCGGTTGCAGCAATTTCGACGTGGTGAGCATTCTCAAGAAATCACGCCAGGCTGTCGAAAGTTGTGAAGCTTTCCTCGAAGCCGAGCGCGCGACTGAAGACCCAAAAGTCTTCACCAAGATCCACATGCATTTCGTGGTCAAGGGCCGTGGGCTCAAAGAAGCTCAGGTTAAACGTGCCATCGAGCTGTCGGCAGAGAAATATTGCTCTGCGTCGATCATGCTCGGCGCCGCGGGTGTGGCGATTACTCACGACTACGAAATCATCGAACTCGGTTGAATCGACATTCAACTATCATAAAAGCAGTGCAGACTCTGGCGATCCCAAGCTGACGTCTGCATAATGCGCCACTTTTTTCAGGGTAATGGTCTGTCAGCCGACCGGCCACGCACCCGAACAGACAACCAAAATCGCCATCGCGAAGAGGTGTTAACCGTCCTACGCAAATGCGTCGTTCGCATCTGACGGGCATGCTTGATCACGCGGCCGGGCCGCAATACATAGAGAGTTTTTAACGGTGAAAAGCAAACTCAAGCTCCACGGGTTCAATAACCTGACAAAGACCTTGAGCTTCAACATCTATGACATCTGCTATGCGGAAACTCCGCAAGACCAGCAGGCTTACGTCGAGTACATCAATGAAGAGTACAACGCGAAGCGCCTGACGCAGATCCTCACAGAAGTTGTCGATATCATTGGTGCCAATATCCTGAACATCGCCAGTCAGGACTATGACCCACAGGGCGCCAGCGTCACGATTCTGATCTCGGAAGAGCCGGTAACCCCGACTGAAAGCCAGATCGAAGAATCGCCGGGCCCGCTGCCTGAAATTATCCTGGCCCACCTCGACAAGAGCCACATCACGGTGCACACCTATCCGGAAATCCATCCGGTGGACGGTATTGCGACTTTCCGTGTGGACATTGACGTGTCGACTTGTGGCGTCATTTCACCGCTCAAAGCACTCAACTTTCTGATTCACCAGTTCGATTCGGACATCGTGACCGTTGATTATCGCGTGCGTGGTTTTACTCGTGACGTAGAAGGTAAGAAGCACTTCATCGACCATGAGATCAATTCGATTCAGAACTATCTGTCCGAAGACACCCGCGACGCGTACCAAATGACCGACGTGAACGTGTATCAGGAAAACTTGTTCCATACCAAAATGCTGTTGAAGAACTTCGAGCTGGATAATTACCTGTTCGGCGACGCTACCAGCAGCCTGTCCACTGAGCAGCGTGCTCAGGTGACCGACCGGGTGAAACACGAAATGCTCGAAATTTTCTACGCGCGCAACATGCCGACCTGAGATTTTCGAATACAAAAAAAGGGCGCTGATAAAGCGCCCTTTTTTGTGCCTGCAGTTTTACAGTCAGACCCGGTAAGTACTTTTGGTCATGACTTTGGCCAGCAGGCTCATGCCGAACTTCACTGGGGCCGGGAAGCGGATACCACCCGCATCCAGCGCGCTTTCGGCATGCTGTTCTTCGTCTATGCGCATTTGCTGAAGGATTGCTCGGGATTTTTCGTCCTCGGCCGGCAGTTGTTCAAGATGCTCGTTCAGGTGCTTGCACACTTGATGCTCGGTTGCGGCGACGAAGCCCAGGCTAACCTTATCGCTGATCAGCCCAGCTACCGCGCCAATCCCGAATGACATGCCGTAAAACAGCGGATTGAGAATGCTGGTGTGGCTGCCCAACTGATGAATCCGCTGTTCGCACCACACAAGATGATCGATTTCTTCTTCGGCGGCATGTTCCATGGCTGCGCGCACCTGTGGCAGCTTTGCAGTCAGGGCCTGGCCTTGATACAACGCCTGGGCACAGACTTCGCCGGTATGGTTGATGCGCATCAGACCGGCGACGTGCCGGGTGTCTTCGTCGCTCATTTGTACATCCGGTTGCACAATGGCAGGTGACGGACGGTACGGCTGGCCGCTGAAAGGCAGCAAGGTACGCATCGCGGCATCGGCCTGCAGCAGAAGACGGTCAATCGGCGAGTAGTGACGTTGGGTAGTCATGCTGACCTCCGGGGGAATCGATGGCCAGTTTAACCCAATCGGCCAAGGAAGGTTTGCGCTGGGTCATTCTCTCTGTGGAGTCAATGCCGTAGGAGCGAGCTCGCTCCTACGGGGGGTACGTGCTGAATCAGCCCGGCGGCCAGTGCATCTGGCGCTGGCCGAGCACGTGCATATGAATGTGGTCGACAGTCTGCCCACCTTCTTCATTGCAGTTCATGACAACGCGGAAGCCTTTTTCGCAACCCAGCTCCAGCGCGAGGCGCTGGGCGGTGAACAGGATGTGCCCGGCCAAAGCCTTATCTTCCTCAGTGAGGTCGTTAAGCGTGCGAACCGGTTTCTTTGGAATGACCAGAAAATGCACGGGCGCCTGTGGGGCGATATCGTGGAAGGCCAGTACCTGGTCGTCCTCGTAAATGATCTTCGCCGGGATTTCCCGGTTGATGATCTTAGTGAACAGAGTATCCACAGCTGTTTCTCCGTTGTTTGACTGGCCAGAGTGTACTCAGGTGGAATACCCGAGCACAGACTTTTACCGCAGGACAACTCAGCGCGGGCAATAGGCCTTGTTAACCCAGCCTGCGATTGTGCGGTTCAGCCAGCGAGAGCCAAGCCGCGGCAGGAACGCGAACCAACGATTACGGCGACCAGGAATAATGATGGCGCGGTTTTTCTCCAGTGCACGCACGGTATACAGCGCGACTTCTTCAGGACTCATCAACAGCTTGCTGTTGGTGAGTTTGTCGGTGTCCAGTTTTGCTGTGCGGAAAAATGCGGTACGTGTCGGCCCCGGGCAGAGTACCGAAACCTTTACCGCGCACTTCTTGAGCTCTACGCGCAGGCCTTCGGAAAAGTGCAATACATACGCTTTACTGGCGTAGTAAGTACTCATCCAGGGGCCAGGATTAAAAGCGGCCACTGACGCGACGTTTAAAATTTGTCCGCCACCTTGCAGCGCCATGCTGTTACCGATGGCGTGGCACAGACGGGTGAGGGCCAGGATATTGACTTCGATAAGGTCCTGTTCCGTCATCCAGTCCTGGGCTAAAAACGGGCCGCACGTGCCGATACCGGCACAGTTCACCAACAGATCGATGTGGCGGTCGCCCTCCTCAAGTTCCAGCAAGAAACCGGAAAGGCGCAGAGGCTCGCCAAGATCGCAGGCGCGGAACAATACTTCCACGCCAAAACGTTGAGTCAGTTCAATCGCAATACTTTCCAGCTGATCACGCTGTCGGGCCACCAGAATCAGACTGCGGCCACGGCGGGCCAGCGCTTCGGCCATCGCCAGGCCGATGCCGCTGGATGCGCCAGTGATCAGAGCGTAACGGGTCATGCAGTTCTCCATCGCAACAGCTCCGCGCCGACGACGCAGGTGTCACGGGCGGGAAGCGCTGTTCATTCTTTCGCAGAGTCTACAGGGGGCTGGGCTTCTTCGGCTTCATCGTCTGCGGAATTTGGTATTTGCTCGGCCTCGGCTGCAGGTTCGACTTCCACCTCGTCAGTGGTCACCGAGCCACTTTCATAGCTGCTTTCAGTGGTGCTTTCGTATTCCTGCTGTATCGCGCTGAAGCCACCCGCCAACGCACCTACAAATCCAATGGCAATGAATACAACCCACAACGAAGACAATACTTTGACCGCAGGACTGTTGGGTGGGGGCGGTGGGCCATACCGGTTGGGGCCAGTGTTGCCAGGCGCAATCATCACCACAAACGGGAAGATGCTGCCCACAAATGGCACAAGGTTCAGTAACCATAGCCAGCCGGACCAGCCAATGTCGTGCAGGCGTTGAACGCTTATCTGGATGCTGATCACCGCAAACACCAGGCACAGGATGAACGCTACCAGTCCACTGAGAATGAGTCCGGCAGTGGAGTCTGAGCTGATGATGGCAAAGAACAAAAGTGTCGCGACCGAGCCGACGCCGAGCATGACCAAGGTCAAGACCATGGCCCAGGCCAGATAGCGCAAACGCCCGATCCGCCCTGCAACGCTGAACGGTTTCAGAGGGGCGAACGCTGGCAGGTTTTCGCCGACGGTTGCACGGGGCGGGGCATAAGGGGTTTCGGGGTCTGCGAATACAGGTTGGCTGGTGCTGGGCGAGTGCTCTTGAACATCCGCAAGGTTCAGCTCAATCGAAGGTTCGGCTTCGATTCGGGCATCAATGCCGGTTTTGGCCAGCGCCTGAAGGTAGGTTTGCGCATCGGCCTGTGACAGATCACGCTTGAGAGCAACGGTTTTGCCGCTGAACAATCGTTCTACCGCGGCCACGTCGCTTTTGAACAATTCGGCGAGATTCAATTTCGCGGTTGTTGCGTCAACGCCAGGCAGCAGAGCGCCATCGAATACGATCTTGAAACGGTTTTCACCCATTGCGAGGCATCCTTGTCCTGAGTGTTTGAATATTTGGAGTGTAGGAAGCCCGGAGTGTAAGGCCAGACGAGGATGACTGGCCAAACTTTCCGTTCAGCGTGGCCAGCGTTTCGGTAGCTGCGCTGCCTTCTCCAGAGCGTTTCGGTATTCGGCGTCGAGTCGCGACACCAATTCGTCGACACTCGGCAGGTCGCTGATTTCACCAACACCCTGGCCTGCAGACCACACAGTCTTCCATGCCTTGGCTTCATCGCTGATGGGTTTGAGTTTGGACCCGAAGTTTACTTCGCCCTTGTTCTGCAGCGCAGCCATATCGAAGCCTGCGGCTTCCAGGCTTTGACGCATAAAGCTTGCAGGCACGCCAGACACCGCCGGTGTGTGGATGATGTCTGCCGCTTTGGAGGCCAGCAGCATGTTTTTGTAGGCTTCAGGTGCATGGCTTTCGGTCGTGCCGATAAAACGCGTACCGAAGTAAGCTAAATCCGCGCCTAGCAGCTGCGCTGCAAGAACCTCGTGACCGTGATTCAGGCAACCTGCCAGCAGCAGGGTTTTGTCGAAAAACTGACGAATTTCGGCGATCAGCGAGATCGGACTCCAGGTGCCCGCGTGCCCACCGGCGCCTGCAGCGACTGCGATCAAGCCGTCGACACCTGCTTCTGCTGCTTTCTCGGCATGACGCCGGGTTGTGACGTCGTGAAATACCAGGCCACCGTAGCTGTGAACTGCATCCACCAGTTCTTTCACGGCACCGAGGCTGGTGATGACAATCGGCACTTTGTGCTCGATGCAAATATCGAGGTCTGCTTGCAGGCGCGGATTGCTGTTGTGGACGATCAGGTTCACCGCATAAGGGGCCGGGTTTTCCAGCATCGCCAGTCCCGCTTCGATTTCCTCAAGCCACGCCTTGAATCCGCTGCTCTCGCGCTGATTAAGCGCAGGAAAACTACCCACCAGGCCGTTTCGACAGCAAGCGAGCACCAGGTGTGGATTGGAAATCAGGAACATCGGCGCTACCACTACAGGCAGGCGCAAACGTTGTTCGAGTAAAGCGGGCAGCGACATTGGAAGTACCCCGTCGGGTTGTGCTTATTGGAATTAGAACGGCCGAACGACGACCAGAATTACAATAGCCAGCAATATCAGAACCGGCACTTCATTGAACCAGCGATAAAAGACATGGCTGCGGGTGTTCTCGCCACGGGCAAAACGTTTCACCTGCGCGCCGCACATGTGGTGATAGCCAATCAGGATAACGACCAGCGTCAGCTTGGCGTGAATCCATGCGCCCTGGCTGAATATGCTGGGGTTGAGGGCGATCAGCGCAATACCGAAAATCAGCGTCGCGATCATCGCCGGGCCCATGATGCCCCGGTAAAGCTTACGCTCCATGATGCTGAATCGTTCTTTGCTGACGGCGTCCTCACTTTGCGCGTGATAAACGAACAGGCGAGGAAGATAGAACAGGCCGGCAAACCAGCAGACCATGCTGACGATGTGAAAAGCTTTGAGCCATAGATAGAGCATTTTTTAGTTATTCCCAGGTTCACGGTAGGCTGGATAGTAGAGGCTTGAGGCTCCGCGCGTCACCTTGCTGGTTGTCGCAGGACGATACGGGCCCTATTATCGACGGCTTTCCAGTGGGTTCGTTGAGGGCAGGTTTATGGTCAAGGTCGGTATCGTCGGTGGCACGGGTTACACCGGTGTCGAATTGCTGCGTCTGTTGGCTCAGCATCCGCAAGCTGAAGTGGTCGTCATCACTTCCCGATCCGAGGCCGGTCTGGCCGTGGCTGATATGTACCCGAACCTGCGCGGCCATTACGACGGTCTGGCGTTCAGTGTCCCGGACATCAAGACGCTGGCTGCGTGTGACGTGGTGTTCTTTGCTACCCCGCACGGTGTTGCGCATGCCTTGGCCGGCGAGTTGTTGGCGGCGGGTACCAAGGTCATCGACTTGTCGGCTGACTTCCGTCTGCAAGATGCTGATGAGTGGGCCAAGTGGTACGGCCAGCCTCACGGTGCACCGCAGTTACTGGAAGAGGCGGTTTACGGCTTGCCGGAAGTTAACCGCGAGCAAATCAAGCAAGCTCGTCTGATCGCCGTCCCGGGGTGCTATCCAACCGCTACGCAATTGGGCTTCCTGCCCTTGCTGGAAGCGGGGCTGGCCGACACTACTCGTTTGATCGCTGACTGCAAATCCGGCGTCAGCGGTGCCGGTCGTGGTGCTTCAGTCGGTTCTCTGTACTCCGAAACCTCGGAGAGCATGAAGGCCTACGCCGTTAAAGGTCACCGGCACCTGCCGGAAATTCGCCAAGGGCTGCGTCGCGCTGCGGGCAAGGATGTTGGGCTAACCTTCGTTCCACATCTCACGCCCATGATTCGCGGCATTCATTCCACGCTGTATGCAACTGTTGTTGATCGCTCGGTCGATCTGCAGGCGCTGTTCGAAAAGCGCTACGCAAATGAACCGTTCGTCGATGTCATGCCTGCGGGTAGTCATCCGGAAACGCGTAGCGTACGTGGCGCGAATGTCTGCCGTATCGCGATTCATCGGCCGCAGGACGGCGATCTGGTGGTGGTGCTATCGGTGATCGATAACCTGGTCAAAGGCGCGTCGGGTCAGGCGGTGCAGAACCTGAACATCCTGTTTGGTCTGGATGAGCGTCTTGGCCTGTCCCACGCGGGCATGCTGCCTTAACTCGGTATTGCGCTTCGCAGAAAGGCCCGTTTAACGGGCCTTTCTGCATTCTGGAAGACCATTGGTTCGATTGATATACCGTAACAATAGTTGACCGATTTTCTAGGAGAAGCGGATAATGCCCGTCATCACGCATTATGGCGGCGTAACGCCGGGAGATAGTCAGCATGAGCGTCGAATCCTTCACCCCCACGGCTTTGCAATTCACCCACGGTGCTGCGCACAAGGTGAAGAGCCTGGTCGATGAAGAGGGGAATGATCGCTTGAAGCTGCGCGTATTTGTTACGGGTGGCGGTTGTTCAGGTTTTCAGTATGGCTTTACTTTCGATGAAGAAGTGGCCGATGACGACACCATTGTCGAGCGCGAAGGCGTGAGTCTGGTGGTCGACCCGATGAGCTTCCAATACTTGGCGGGCGCTGAGGTGGATTACCAGGAAGGTCTGGAGGGTTCGCGTTTTGTTATCAAAAACCCGAACGCTACGACTACCTGTGGTTGCGGATCTTCGTTCTCGATCTGATCGCGCGTACAGCTTTATCAAGCGCCGCACGGCCTCCAGGCCCTGCGGCGTTTTGCTGTCCGGGATTTTTCGTGAGGGTTCAAGCAGGGTAGATGGCACCGAGTACGCGTAAGCCGCGGGCGCCAGTAACGCTTGGACGATTGGAGGCAATGCCTTCAAGGCAGCAGTGCGCCAACCAGGCGAACGCCATGGCTTCGACCCAGTCTGGGTCAACACCGTGACTGGCAGTACTGCTGACTTGCGCAGCGGGCAGCAAACCGGCCAGACGTTTCATCAGTGCGGCATTGTGAGCGCCGCCACCGCAGATCAACAGTTCCTGCGTGTTTGATTGAGCGTGTTGTAGTGATTCCACAACGGTTAGGGCGGTCAGCTCGAGCAACGTCGCTTGTACATCTTCTGCAGCGTAAGTTGGCAAGTTTGATAGGTGTTGCAGCAACCATTGCAGATTGAACACTTCGCGGCCGGTACTTTTTGGGCCCTTGGCCTGAAAAAATGAATCACCGAGGAGCGCGTTGAGCAGGGTAGGCTGGACCGTTCCGCTGGCCGCCCATTGACCGTCGCGATCAAATTTATCGCCGCGTTGCTGGTGAATCCATGCATCCATCAGGACATTGCCAGGACCGCAGTCGAAACCGGCAACAGGTTTGCCCGGCTCTATCAGGCTGAGGTTACTGAAGCCGCCGACGTTCAATACGGCTCGATTCCCGGAGTGCTCCTCAAATAGCGCCTCGTGAAACGCAGGAACCAACGGTGCGCCTTGGCCGCCAGCGGCGACATCGCGGCTGCGGAAATCGCTAACAACGGTGATCCCGGTTAACTCTGTCAACAGGGCTGGATTGCCGATCTGCACGGTGAAACCACGCGCGGGCTCGTGCCGGATTGTCTGGCCGTGACTGCCAATCGCACGAATTTCTGAGGGTTTGAGGCCCTGCCGATCAAGCAGGGCGTGAATGCCTTCCGCTGCAAGTTGCACCCAGTTTTGCTGGGCCATGGCGGAACGGGCAATCTCGTCTGGGCCGCTGGCGCACAAGCTCAGGAGCTCGGCGCGCAGGGCATCAGGCATGGGGATGTAATGCGTGGCGATCAGCTTGATCGTCGGGCTTAACTCAACAAGCGCGATGTCCAGGCCATCCAGGCTGGTTCCGGACATCACCCCAATATAGAACGTCATGATTAGCGCTTGCTCGAAGCCAGCATGGTGGCTTTTTCCTGATCCATGCGCGCCATCAGCGGCTGACTCTGCGCGAAGAATCGAGCACGTTCAGCTTTAGCGATAGGATCTGCCATTGGAAGTTTTTGGCCCAGTGGATCGACGTGCACCCCGTTCACCTGAAACTCGTAATGCAGGTGCGGCCCAGTGGAAAGACCAGTAGTGCCAATATAGCCAATAATCTGGCCTTGTTTCACTGTGCCGCCCGTTTGCACGCCTTTGGCGAAGCCTTGCATGTGACCGTACAGCGTGCGGTATGTGTTGCCGTGCTGAAGGATTACGGTATTGCCGTAACCACCACGGCGTCCTGCCAGCAACACTTTGCCGTCACCGGCGGCCTTGATTGGAGTGCCGCGTGGCGCTGCGTAATCGACACCTTTGTGGGCGCGGATCTTGTTCAGGATCGGGTGTTTGCGGCCCATGGAGAATTTCGAGCTGATACGAGCAAAATCTACCGGCGTGCGGATAAATGCTTTGCGCATGCTATTGCCGTCAGCGGTGTAGTAGCTGCTATTGCCTTGTTTGTTGGTATAGCGAACGGCGGTGTAGGTTTTACCGCGGTTGGTGAAGCGTGCGGAAAGGATTGGACCGCTACCCACCGCTTTGCCGTTGACTACCTTTTGTTCGTAGATCACGTCGAACTCGTCACCTTGGCGAATATCCTGGGCGAAGTCGACGTCATAGCCAAACACACTGGCCATGTCCATGGTCAGGCTGTGTGACAGACCGGCGCGCGCGGCGGACTGTGACAGCGAACTGTTGATCACGCCATGAACATAAGCGGAGCGCACGGTTGGTTTGGCGGTGATACGGTTGAACGCATAGCCCTTGGCGTTTTTGGTTAGCGTGATGCTTTCGAGATCACTTATCTTGCTGTGCAAGTTAGTTAGCTGGCCGTCGGGGCTCAATTCGAACTCGAGCTTTTGGCCATGTTTGAGCTGGCTGAACTGCTTGGCCTGCTTGTCGCTGGCTAGCACTTCATGCACCGCGGCCGCGGGTAGGCCGACTTTCTCGAACAATGTCGAAAGCGTGTCACCTTTGGCAACAATCACTTCTCTGTGGCCTGGGGCTTTTTTCTCTTCAACCACCGGCTCGGGCGCGACCTGAGCGGTTTCTTGAGGTTCTTCGGCGCTGTTTTCTATCTGTGCAAATGGTGAAGCTGCTGGTTCATTTGTGGCTTGGGCAACGTCAGCAGCGTCTTGGTCTTGTGTGAGTTGTTCTGCAGGGCTTTCCAGTTCAAGACTCAGGGTTGTCTTTTTGGCTTCAACATCACTGGAAGGGAATACCAGGAGAGCCAAGCTTAAGAGGGCGGCGATGCCACTTGCTGCGAGCAGGTGGGTCTTCGGGTAAAGCGGAGGCGCTTTAGACGGTTCTGAGGTCATAGGTAATTTTGACTTTGAAAAAGATGAATTGGAAAAGATGAATGCACATGATGAAGATGAAATAACTGTATAAAATATAACCAAATCATCTGTGAAGCAAGTCCACGGACGCTCTGTCAGTGGAATGGCGTCATTACGCCGGCCAAATTTTGTATTTGACCCGCGATCTTGTATGGTTGGTTCCCTTTGAATTCGAGCCTTGCGGGTCTGTTATGAAGTCGGTTGAAGAGCAGCTAGCGCTGATCAAACGTGGTGCGGAAGAACTATTGGTCGAGTCCGAGCTGATCGAGAAGCTCAAACGTGGCCAGCCGCTACGTATTAAGGCGGGCTTCGATCCGACCGCGCCGGATTTGCACTTGGGTCATACCGTGCTTATTAATAAGCTGCGCCAGTTTCAAGAGCTGGGGCATCAGGTGATCTTCCTTATAGGTGATTTCACCGGAATGATCGGTGATCCAAGCGGCAAGAGTGCGACGCGTCCGCCTCTCACGCGCGAGCAGGTTCTGGATAATGCCGAGACTTACAAGACGCAGGTTTTCAAGATTCTTGATCCGGCAAAAACCGAGGTGGCTTTCAACTCCACCTGGATGGATCAGATGGGGCCGGCAGACTTCATCCGCCTGACCTCGCAATACACCGTTGCTCGCATGCTCGAGCGCGACGACTTCGATAAGCGTTATACGACTAACCAGCCGATCGCCATTCACGAGTTCCTTTATCCGCTTGTGCAGGGTTATGACTCGGTAGCTTTGCGCGCGGACGTCGAGCTGGGTGGTACCGATCAGAAGTTCAACCTGTTGATGGGGCGTGAGCTTCAGCGTGGTTATGGTCAGGAACCTCAGTGCATTCTGACGATGCCATTGCTTGAGGGGCTGGATGGCGTGAAGAAGATGTCCAAGTCATTGGGCAACTACGTCGGTATCCAGGAAGCGCCGGGTGTTATGTACAGCAAGCTGGTTTCCATTCCGGATGCGCTCATGTGGCGTTACTTCGAGCTGCTTAGCTTCCGGTCAATGGATGAGATCAACAGCTTGCGTGCTGATGTCGCGGCGGGAACGAATCCTCGAGACGTCAAAATCAAGTTGGCAGAAGAGATCGTTGCGCGTTTTCATGGTGAAGAAGCTGCCGCCAGTGCTCACCGTGCTGCAGGTAACCGTATGAAGGAAGGCGAGCTGCCGGACGACCTGCCGGAGATTGAATTGACTGCTTCGGAAGATATGCCAATTGCCGCAGTCCTTAATAAGGCTGGATTGGTGAAGAATTCTGCGGTGGCGCGTGATCTTCTGAATTCCGGTGGTGTGCGTATAGATGGTGAGGTTGTCGATCGCACCTTTATATATGCGCTGGGCGCGACCCATGTTTGCCAGGCTGGGAAGAAGGCTTTTGCACGTATTTCGCTCAAATCCGAGTAAAGCTGAAATCAGGGGTTGACGGGAAATCCTGGACGTCTATAATTCGCCCCACTTCCGGCGCAGTCGAAACGGAAAACTCCTTGGTAAACAATGAGTTACGCAGTTTTCGGCAG
>NZ_JBNQGB010000009.1:0-208862 GCF_050321825.1 Gordonia sp. IEGM753 | reverse complement strand
CACCGGGCATTTGTCGGTCGCGGTGTTACGGGCGGAATCGGTGCTGTCGTCGTTAGGGTTTTTCGCTTGTCGGGAGGCGTCGTCGTGACGCTCGGTTTGGGTGATCTGGTCCATCAAAACGCTGGACGGCATGAAGAGAAATAAACAGGCAGGTCAATCATCAGCAATCCCTTGCGCGGAAAATGGGCGCGCGAGACTTTGCGGCGATTCAATCAGGAAAGAAGTCAGGAAAATCGGATTAGGCGGTAGGACATTTCGCCAAACAAAAATCACTGAACGATGCACAGGCAGAAACGCAAACGTGGCGGGAGGTTGCCCTCACGCCACGTTTTTTTGTAAAAGCACTACCGAGTTTTATTCAGGGCTACCAGTCGACAACTGCTCCAGCTTGATCTGCGCCAATGGGTGGCCCGCTTTTGCAGCGATCCCCCAGAACCTGGCGGCTTCAACCGCATCCGGCGCCTTGCTCGGCGTACCCGCAAGGCTGATCACGCCCACCTGATACGCAGCCTTGCCGTCGCCCGCCAAGGCAGCAAGGCGCAGCAAACGAACACCTTCCTCACGAGCACCAAGGCCAACGCCGCGAAAGGTCAGGATGTGGCCGTAAAAACTTTGCGCACCGACGTCGCCCAGATTCGCCATCCGTGCGAATTGGCCTTCTAGCCAACTCCAGCCGCGCGGCTGACGCACAAACCACGACCAATGAAACAACCGGCGGGCCAGCCAATAACTGGCGCGCGCCTTGAGTCGCAACAACACTCAGGCCTCTGCCGATTCGGGGTATTCGTATTCGAATACACGCACCACTTCGGAGGCATGCCAGGACGCCGCAGCCACGCCATCGGACGGTCCCGAGAATCGCCCCAACCGTTCGACGCATTCGAAGAAACCGGTGCGTGGCAGCCGGCTGGCGCCCTGACTTATGACCAGTGAGCTGCGCAAAGGCTGCTCGGCCTTGGCGTCGAGTGCGGCGAGATGCTCAAGTGCCGCGGTCAAGGTCTGCATGGCTGGCGTCGGCAGTTGCAAACGCTCCAGCAGTGCTCGGTAGGTTAAAAGATGACGCTGACGGCGTGCTTGATCCAGCTCGCCCAGTAACCCGTCCCAATGTTGACGACTGATGCGTACGCTCACGATTCATCCCTCCAGCCTGGCACCGTCAATTCCCAGGCCAGGCTGCGGCGAATCGCAGCGTCGGGTAGACGCTCGCCACTTTCAATCAAGGCCAGATAAGACGGGCTGATGCCTACCGTGCGGGCTAGCGCCTCAATGGCGATGCCCTTCCCTTCGCGCAAATTGCGTAGTTGATCCAGGCCCGGAAGAACCTGGTCTGGTGTAGCGGCTTGACGCACAGGTGCGTCAGGCGCCGGTTGCTCGTTAATGCCTGCTGCTTTCAGTAGAGCCTGATACTGAGCCCACGGCAGAACCGCGTACTCGGGCTCGCCTTCGCGTGTGATTATCTGAATATCCATGACTTCCCCGTAGGACAACGACACTTAGCGAGTCGGCGCTTTTCCCTAGAAGTGTAATCCTAACAGCGGCTAAGGTCGCGGGGGCTATCAATCTATGGTGGATTCTGATTAACCTCAGTTTTTTTTCGGCCCCTGAAGTTGAAGTTGCTCTGGTGTATCGGGTAAGCGCTCGACCACCGCGAGTTTCTCCGGTAGTTGGCGGTTGCGCCAGGCGCGAAACGCATTAAGTTCGTCATCGAGGACTTTCATCACCCACGCCAGCACCGCAATGTCATCGAGCATCCCGAAAACCGGAATGAAATCCGGAATTGCATCGATAGGGCTGAGGAAGTACATCAGGCCCGCCACTACCGAAATCATCGCCTTGGGGCTGATCGCTCGATATTCACCTCGCCAGTAAGCAAGACAAAGCGCCTGTAACAAGCGCAAATCGTCCTTCAACTTCCCCAATCGATTGCCCTGACTCGCACTTTTACTGGCAACGGCGAACAGTAGGGTCGGCAAACGTCCACGGGCAAGCAAGCGTCCAGCCAGAGGCAGGAAACGAGCAAAATTCCAAGGTGTTTTCATCATTCCTCCCACTGAAATGTTATCCACACAAATTGTGGATAACCTTGTGAACAGAGCTGCATTTCACCGCTGAAAGGCCCGTTTTATAAGGGCCGAACTCAGATCGGGCGTTTTTTACTCACATAAAAAAACCCAATATTTCATTGACTTGGCGACCGCGCGCGACTAGCGCTGATCCCTCAATGGCTATGACTACAGCGTATGGCATCTGTTCGCTTTGTTTAAGCACCGCTGAGCCCCAGATGCAACAACGCCCCGCGTAGGCGAGGCGTTGTTGTCAGAGCAGACGCTGATTACTTGGCGGCGTCGTCTTGTTTTGCTGGATCTTTGATCGCCAGCAGTTCCAGGTCGAATACCAGCACCGAATTGGCCGGGATTGCCGGGCTTGGGCTTTGAGCGCCGTAAGCCAGTTCGCTTGGAATGTACAGCTTGACCTTCTCACCGACGTGCATCAGTTGCAGACCTTCAACCCAACCCGGGATCACGCCGCTAACCGGCAGATCAATCGGGCTGCCGCGCTCGACGGAACTGTCGAAAACGGTGCCATTGGTCAATTTACCGGTGTAGTGAACGGTCACTACGTCGGTCGGCTTAGGCTGTGGGCCGTCGGCTTTCTTGACCACTTCGTATTGCAGGCCTGAAGCAGTAGTCGTTACACCTGCTTTCTTGCCATTTTCTTCGAGGAATTTTTTGCCGGCAGCTGCCGACTCTTCGCTCATTTTGGCCATACGCTCTTCAGCACGTTTTTGCAGTGCTGCGAAGGCTTCGACCAGTTCGTCGTCCTTCAGCTTCTGTTCTTTCTTGCCGACGGCATCTTCAATGCCTTGCGCTACGGCTTTGGAGTCCAGGTCATCCATGCCTTCCTGAGCCAGGCTTTTGCCCATGTTCAGGCCAATCCCGTAGGAAGCTTTTTGCGCCGGGGTTTTCAGCTCTACGCTGGTCTGCGAATCACAACCCGCAAGTACCAGGCTAACCAGGGCCACCGCCGCCGCCAACCGATGCTGTTTCATGCTATTTCCTTGTTCATGCGCCTAAAGGGCAATCGAGTAAAGCCGCGAGCTTATCAGGCGGCCACGACCAATGGCTACCGGCATGAGAGCGGGATACTGCTGATAAGTTCAGGTGTTTTAACGCATTTGCAGAATCGGATGATGAAGCTTCTGTCATCTGGAGCCTGCGCCGCCCCCTGCCCCCACTCACACAGTCTGGTGTAATAGCCACTTGCCACCCATGCGCAGCTGAGGCATAAGTGAGCGATAACTCGACAAGGACGTTTATCTTGCGCCTCATCTTCCGCCTGCTCGCCCTGATTGCATTGCTCTTGGTCATCGCTCTGGCGGTGGTTCTTTATTACGTCGCCAATCCAAAATTACCGGCCTGGTCTCCCGCTCAACAGGTGCATTACCTGGAGCAATGGAGCGACGCGGACCGTCAGGTTTACTATTTCACGCCGCAAGGCACCCAGGTCAAAGGCTTGCACTACGAGTGGTTCAACGCGCTTGAGCTGCCGTTCTCCAAGCAACGATTTGCCACCCCCGAGTACCTCGCTCGTTTCGGCTTCCTGATTGACCCCAGCCAAAAAGCGACGGTCGCCAACCCAGGCAACCTGCCCGTGGGATTCGCGCGTCACCAGAACCTTGGCAGCCAGGATCAGTTTCTGGACATTACATGCGCGGCCTGCCACACCGGCGAGTTGCGCTTAAACGGTCAAGCGATTCGCATCGATGGAGGATCGGCGCAGCATGTCTTGCCGTCGAGTGTTCCGACGTTGCGCGGAGGCAGTTTCGGCCAGGCATTGGTGGCCAGCCTGGCCTCGACGTACTACAACCCATGGAAATTCGAGCGTTTCGCTCGCACCGTACTGGGTCAGGATTACGATGCCGGGCACCAACAGCTGCGCGAAGACTTCAAACTGTCCCTCGATGCTTTTCTGAAATCAGCCTGGAACGACACCCATCGCGGGCTGTACCCAACCGAAGAAGGGCCTGGCCGTGCCGACGCGTTCGGGCGCATTGCCAATGCGAGTTTTGGTGATGCCATTTCGCCAGCCAACTACCGGGTGGCCAACGCACCGGTCGATTACCCGCAGCTATGGGACATCTGGACGTTCGATTGGGTGCAATGGAACGGTTCGGCGCAGCAACCGATGGCGCGCAACATCGGTGAAGCGCTCGGCGTGGGTGCCACGCTGAATTTCTTTGATAGCAACGGGCAGCCATTCAAGGGCGAGGAACGTTACCCGTCCAGCGTTCGGGTGCGAGACCTACAGCTGATCGAACAAACGCTGCAACGCCTTAAACCGCCCGCCTGGCCGGAAGAACTGCTAGGGGCTGTGGACAAGCCCCTGGCAGCTCGAGGCCGAGACTTGTTCGCCGTGAATTGCGCGAGATGTCACACCCCCCGCGTTACCCACAGCGACGAACGAGACGTGCAACATCTGAAAATGCTTGCGGTGGAGGTCATCGGCACCGACCCAACCGCCGCGGACAACATTGCCAACCATCGCTTCGACCTCAGCAAATTGCAGTGGGACCCGGCAGAACTTGCGCAACTGGATGTCGAGCCAAAACCCACCGAAGGGTTTGACCTGAGCAAGATGTCAGTGGCGACAGGACTGGCTTATGTGACGGCATTTGTCGAAAACAGGGCGTATCGCGAGGCCAAGGTCACGCCTGGCGAGCAACCGGACATGGATGGATTCGGCCTGCCGATTGGTGTCCGCGAAATGCGCGCCTACAAGGCCCGCCCGCTGGCAGGCGTGTGGGCAACGCCACCGTTTCTGCACAACGGATCGGTGCCCAGCCTCTATCAATTGCTCTCGCCTCAGGATGAGCGCGCCACGACGTTCTACAAAGGCACCTTCGAGTACGACCCGAAACATTTGGGCTATCGCACGAATGCTTTTACCAATGGCTTTGAATTCGATACCCGGATCACGGGCAACCACAACAGTGGCCACGAATTTCGCGCCGGCAAGCTTGGCAATGGCGTGATCGGCCGCTTGCTGCAACCCGAAGAGCGCTGGGCGCTCCTTGAATACTTGAAAGTGCTGGGTGGACCGCTGGAGTCGCAATTACCATGAAAACCCTTTGGCTGCGCTTTGGCGCCTTTCTCGGAAAAACCTTGTTGTGGTTGCTGGTCGTTGGACTACTCGGCTGGGCGCTCGCCACGGCATGGTTCGCATGGCAACACAGCGGATCGGTATCGGCTGAAGAGCTGATTCCCGCCGGCGAAGCAGCAATGACCCAGGACATCATCCAGACTGCCGTTCGCATCGTCGATCAGCACCGCGAAAGTACGCGCTACCTGCGCGACGCTCATGCCAAGGCACACGGCTGTGTGAAAGCTTCGGTGCAGGTCCTGCCAGACTTGCCGGCTGATTTGCGACAAGGTGTATTCAGCGAACCGGGCAAGACCTGGCAGGCCACCATGCGCCTGTCCAACGGCAACGCCTATCCGCAGTTCGACAGTATTCGTGATGCGCGAGGCATGGCGATCAAGCTGCTCGACGTGCCGGGCAAACAACTGCTGAGTGACCAACAAGGGCGCGGTGAACAAGACTTCGTGATGTTCAGTCACCCGAACTTCTTTGTCAGCGATGTCGCTGAATACCGTCAGAATGTGGCCGCTCAGGCTGACGGCAAGAAGGTGATGGCGTTCTTCCCTGGTTGGGACCCGCGCACTTGGCAGATTCGCCACTTGTTTATCGCTTTGGCAACGTTGACACCCGCCCCTGAGAGTCCGACGCAAACCACCTACTTTTCGGTTTCACCCTACAAATTCGGTGAGGCCAACGCCAAGTTTCGTGTGATGCCGGACCCGGCAAGTTGCCCGGTTTATACCCTTCCAGCGCAGAACCACACGCTACCTAACTTCCTGCGTAATGCGCTGAATCAGCAGCTGTCGACAGATCGGGTATCGGCGTGTTTCGTCTTGCAGATCCAGCGTCAGGACTCGAGCAAGTACATGCCGATAGAGGACACCAGCATTGAGTGGCGCGAAAGTGATGCGCCCTTCGAGACGGTAGCGCGAATCAACTTGCCGGCGCAGGACTTCGATACCCCGGCACTCAACCTGGCATGCGATAACCAGTCGTTCAATCCGTGGTTCGGCGTGCAAGCTCATAAGCCCATTGGCGGGATTAATCGGCTACGCAAAGCGGTCTATGAAGCGGTCAGCGATTACCGTCACCGCCGCAACGCCGAACAATAAATCGCACACAGCAAAAAGCCCGCATTAAGCGGGCTTTTTCCGTGGTGACCTGGCGTTCAGCGTTCCAGGTTACCGAATATGGCGCAGCGGACGGGACTCGAACCCGCGACCCCCGGCGTGACAGGCCGGTATTCTAACCGACTGAACTACCGCTGCGCGTAACATTGAAAGTAAGTGGTGGGTGATGACGGGATCGAACCGCCGACATTCTGCTTGTAAGGCAGACGCTCTCCCAGCTGAGCTAATCACCCTTTACCTTCGTTGCGGGGCGCATTGTGCCACAGTTTTTCATAACGTGTTGATTTAATTGATAAATAAATTAAAAAAACTGAAAAACGGTAAAAACGACACACCCAGCAGGAACTTCGGACAGAAAAAAGCCCGCGATTAAGCGGGCTTTCTGTGGTGACCTGGCGTTCAGCGTTCCAGATTACCGAATATGGCGCAGCGGACGGGACTCGAACCCGCGACCCCCGGCGTGACAGGCCGGTATTCTAACCGACTGAACTACCGCTGCGCGTAACACTGAATGCGAATGGTGGGTGATGACGGGATCGAACCGCCGACATTCTGCTTGTAAGGCAGACGCTCTCCCAGCTGAGCTAATCACCCTTCACGTTCGGTGTGGCGCGCATTCTACGGAGCGACCTAACCTCTGGCAAGCACTTTTTACAATAATTTTTTCATGCCTTCCAAAGGCTTAGAGAAGGGTTGGCCTATGGCGCTACGAAGAGAATAATGCCCCCCTTTGTATAAAGGAGAGACTCGCCCCATGTGGTTCAAAAACCTGCTTATCTATCGCCTGACCCAAGATCTGCCTTTTGATGCCGAGGCGTTGGAAACTGCACTGGCCACCAAACAGGCGCGTCCATGTGCAAGCCAGGAGTTGACCACCTACGGTTTCGTCGCGCCCTTTGGCAAAGGCGAAGATGCACCGCTGGTGCACGTCAGTGGCGACTTCCTGCTGATCGCCGCCCGCAAAGAGGAACGCATCCTTCCGGGTAGCGTCGTGCGTGACGCGGTGAAGGAAAAGGTCGAAGAGATCGAAGCCGAACAAATGCGCAAGGTCTACAAGAAAGAGCGCGATCAGATCAAGGATGAAATCATCCAGGCCTTCTTGCCTCGCGCCTTTATCCGTCGTTCGTCGACGTTCGCCGCCATCGCGCCGAAACAGGGCCTGATCCTGGTCAACTCGGCCAGCCCGAAACGTGCCGAAGACCTGCTGTCGACCCTGCGTGAAGTGATCGGCACCCTGCCGGTTCGCCCACTGACCGTGAAAATGTCTCCGACAGCATCCATGACTGAGTGGGTCACCACCCAGAAAGCGGCGGACGATTTCTTCGTGCTGGACGAGTGCGAGCTGCGCGATACCCACGAAGACGGCGGTATTGTGCGTTGCAAGCGCCAGGACCTGACCAGCGAAGAAATCCAGCTGCACTTGAGCACCGGCAAAGTGGTGACTCAACTGTCTTTGGCCTGGCAAGACAAACTGTCTTTCGTTCTCGACGACAAGATGGTGGTCAAGCGTCTGAAATTCGAAGACCTGCTACAAGATCAAGCGGAACAGGACGGTGGCGAAGAAGCCCTCGGCCAACTGGATGCCAGCTTCACCTTGATGATGCTGACCTTCGGTGATTTCCTGCCGGCGCTGGTTGAAGCGCTGGGCGGCGAAGAGACTCCTCAAGGAATCTAAAGCCTTGTGATATCCCCTGTGGGAGCGGGCTTGCTCGCTCCCACATGGGGTCCTGTGTCATTGTCAAAATCGAATAATAAGGATCAGGCCATGCGCGCCCTCGCCGCTTTAAGCCGCTTTGTCGGAAACACCTTTGCCTACTGGGTGCTGATTTTCGCTGTCTTGGCGTTTCTGCAGCCAACGTGGTTCATCGGCCTTAAAGGCGCCATTGTTCCGTTGCTGGGCCTGGTGATGTTCGGCATGGGCCTGACCCTGAAACTCGATGACTTCGCCGAAGTCGCTCGCCATCCGTGGCGCGTGGCGCTGGGCGTCGTCGCCCATTTCGTGATCATGCCCGGCATGGCATGGTTACTCTGCCAAGCCTTCCAGTTGCCACCGGAAATCGCCGTCGGCGTCATTCTGGTCGGCTGCTGCCCGAGTGGCACCTCATCCAATGTGATGACGTGGCTGGCACGTGGTGATCTGGCGCTGTCGGTCGCCATTGCCGCCGTGACGACCCTTCTCGCGCCACTGCTGACGCCGGCACTGATCTGGCTGCTTGCTTCCGCCTGGCTGCCGGTGTCGTTCATGGAGTTGTTCTGGTCGATTCTGCAGGTGGTGTTGCTGCCGATCGTCCTGGGTGTGGTTGCGCAGCGCCTGCTGGGTGCGCGGGTCAGGCACGCGGTAGAAGTGCTGCCACTGATATCGGTGGTGAGCATCGTGATCATCGTCGCTGCAGTCGTTGCCGCCAGCCAGGCGAAGATTGCCGAGTCAGGCCTGCTGATCATGGCCGTGGTGATGCTGCATAACAGCTTCGGTTATTTGCTGGGCTACTTTACCGGCCGCCTGTTCAAGTTGCCCTTGGCGCAACGCAAGTCCCTGGCGCTGGAAGTCGGCATGCAGAACTCCGGTTTGGGCGCCGCTTTGGCCAGCGCGCACTTCTCGCCATTGGCGGCGGTTCCAAGCGCGTTGTTCAGCGTTTGGCACAACATCTCCGGGGCATTACTTTCTACCTATTTCCGCCGAATGAGCGAAAAAGAAGACCGCGAACTGGCGGCACAAAAGGCCAGCGGCTGATCACAAACTTGATCCCCGGGTTAATGATGGGCACTCTATTGCGCAACGCGAGGACGACCTCGCGGCTCGATCGAGTCATTAATCTGGGGACGACCCCGTCAATCGATGGAGGTTTCTCTTGTCCTGGATCATTCTGTTTTTCGCCGGCCTGTTCGAAGTGGGCTGGGCCGTTGGGCTGAAATACACCGATGGCTTTAGCCGCCCTCTTCCTACCGCATTGACGGTCGCCGCCATGGCCATCAGCCTTGGTCTGCTGGGCCTTGCCATGAAGGAATTGCCGCTGGGCACGGCTTACGCAATCTGGACCGGCGTCGGCGCCGTCGGCACTGTCATCGCCGGGATCATTCTGTTTGGTGAGTCCATGGCATTGTTCCGGCTCGCCAGCGTGGGCCTGATCATTGCCGGGCTGATCGGACTGAAAATCAGCGCATAGGCAGCAGTAATAAAAAAGCCCGCACCTTGTCGTTCCAGACGAGGCGCGGGCTTTTTTTCAGCGCGTTTTACCTGCTCAGCCCTCGGCGAGTGCCAAGCGCTCACGCGTTACAGTGGACTTTTCCGCGTGTTCCAGTTGCATGCAACGCTCCAGGAACAGGAACATATAGTCATAGCTCTTGCAGACCGCTTGGCGCAATTCCACTTGCAGCGATTTGCTTGGGTTCATGCCGGCCAGGGTGCAGATGATTTCCAGCGCTTCCCACGGATGGGCATCGTCATACTGGGCGTGCATCTTCAGCCACTTCATGGCGCGCTTGCGATCTTCTTCCGGGAACGATGCGGCATAAACGCCGCTGGAGCAGACCAGTGCAGACCACTCGCCTGTCGCGCCTTCGATGGCGTAGTTGGTGGCGGCAATGGCCACAATCAGTGAATCCGCCGAACTGGTGTGCCAGCACCAATGACTCAGCGCATGAAGTTCCGGCGTCACCTGTTGCGCTTGCAGGTCCTCCAGGCCCACCCCATGCGCACGACTCCAGTGCACCCAATAATCGGCGTGGTTCAATTCCACGCGAATATTGCGCATCAACCAGCGGCGCGCCATGTCTTCGCCGGGATGGCGTGCAAAGCGGGTTTTAGTAAGGTTCTGTGCCATATACAACGCGAACTGTTCCACCACCGGCCAGCCACCAATCAAATAGTGGCGCATGGTTTTTGCACTGAGCTTGTTATCACGCAGACGCTGATACAGTTCGTGTTCGACAACGCGGCGCTTGCTCTCGCTGCAGTCCTGAATCAGGCGCTGGGCCCATGCAGGATAACTGGCAGCTTCCATGAGCGGTCCGGTTCGATTGAATGTGTCGATCACTGTCGAGCTCCTTTTGATTGTGATTGTAAGGACCAGCAAGAGATTCAACGAAACGTGCCGGGCGCCTTGAACAACAACGGCTGAGGCCGCGCAGGACGACTCTGCAGACTTTCACAGGTAAACAGATGCGGACGCTCAATAACATACCCTTGAGCGTAATCGACGCCGATCTCCAGCAATGCCTGCTCGATCTGCGGTGTTTCGACGAACTCTGCAATCGTACGCTTACCCATGACATGACCGATGTGATTGATCACTTCGACCATGGCGCGGTTGATCGGGTCGTCCAGCATATCCTTTACGAAACTCCCGTCGATCTTCAAGAAGTCTACAGGCAAATGTTTCAGGTACGCGAACGAGGACATACCGGCGCAAAAGTCATCCAACGAAAAGTGGCAGCCTAAACCTTTGAGCTCATTGATAAATCTGATCGCGCTGCCGAGATTTGAAATCGCACTGGTTTCAGTGATTTCAAAACAAATCATTTCAGGCGGAATGGCATAAGCCTTGAACTGCTCACGCAGGAAATCCAGAAATGCGTCATCGCCAATGGTGGTGCCCGACAGATTGATCGCACACATTGCCAGTGGACCTTTGTGCTGCTCGACAATGCACTGGGCGATGATTTTGAAGACATTTTCCACCACCCAACGGTCCAGGGAGGTCATTAACCCGTAGCGTTCAGCCGCCGGAATAAAACTGTCAGGCAGAATCATCCGGCCAGCTTCGTCATGCAGACGCAAAAGAATCTCGATGTGCCCGCTACCCTGTTCCGTCAGCCCAAGAGGCGCTATCTCCTGGGCGTAAAGACAGAAACGGTTTTCTTCCAATGCCATGTGCAGGCGCTGCACCCAGGCCATTTCACCAAAGCGCAGGGAAAGCTCGGAGTCGTCGGCGTGATAGACCTGAACTCGATTACGCCCCTTTTCCTTGGCCATGTAGCAGGCCATGTCCGCAGCGCGTAACGAAGCTTCGAGGGTGGTTGGATTCTGCGCGACATGCACCAGCCCGATGCTCACCGTGGTGACGAACGGCCGACCTTTCCAGACGAAATGCAAATTTTGTACAGTCTGCCGCAGGCTTTCGGCAATTTTCTCCGCCGCGTCCGGCGCACAGTTTTCCAGCAAAATGCCGAACTCGTCGCCGCCCAGCCGGGCCAAGGTATCGCCTTCGCGCAGGCCTGATTGCAGCAGCGCGCAGATATGCCGCAGCAACTCATCACCGGCCGCATGGCCGCAGGTATCGTTAACCAGTTTGAACTGGTCAAGGTCGAGAAACATCAACGCATGCCGCCCGGGTTGCCGGGTGAGATTGTGCAGTGCCTGCTCCAGGCGATACTCGAACTCGCGACGGTTGGCGAGCCCGGTCAAGGCATCATGGGTAGCTTGCCAGGACAGATTGGCGATGTACTGCCGCTCTTGAGTCATGTCATGCAACACCAGCACGGTACCGCTGACCTTGCCGGCGTTACGGATGGGGGCCCCGACCAGCGTGACCGACACCGTGCTGCCATCCAGACGCTGAATCAGTTTGGAGTGTTCGCTGCCACCACTGAGCTCGCCGCTCAGGATGTGCTCGATCAGCGTGAAACCGTCAGCTTGAGCGTTCTCGTCCAACAGGTTGAACAACGCTGCTAACGGCAACCCTGTCGCTTGCTCGGACTTCCAGTGGGTCAAGGCCTCTGCGGCCGGGTTCATGTAAGCAATCGCACCCTCGACATCCGTGGTGATCACGCCATCACCAATGGATTGCAGGGTGATTTGCGCGCGCTCCTTCTCGAGTTGCAGCGCGTCGGCAAAGGCATGGCGCTGCTTGAGCAGTTTGTGAGTGCGCATCAACGCCAACACAATCAGGCCCAGGGCCGTTGCGAAATTCGTCACCAGCAACAGGTGCAGGATCACGCGCGAGCCTTGACCCAATGCATCACTGAACGCCCGGGCTGCCGGCGTCACACCATCATTGATGTCGAATATCTGCTGCTTCCAGCGCTTGATGTCAGCGTCGGTCGCCAAATTGTCGGTGATGCGCTGATGCATCTCTCGAGCAACGTCATCAAGTTTCACCAGATAGGCATCACCGACCGTCCAGCGGTCAATGGCTTTTTCGAGGTAGCTGAAGTGCCTGAAGTTAAGGTACAGCCAGATAAGGCTGGAAACGTCATCCGGGTGATTACCCCCCTTGAGGATGCCATGGCGCGCCGCTTCTATATCCGGTGGCTGCTTATCCAATGCCAGACGCAGCTCATGCCCTCCTTGGGGCACGGCTATGGCATTTTGATACTTGAGAAAAATAGTCTCGTCGCGACTGTCGGCATATAGATTGAGGTAATAAATGGCGTCTTTCTGGCCCTTGGACCACAGGCTTTCCCCGGCCACATAGCCACGAACCGCCGACAGCATATACAAGCTAACGCCGCCCAGGAGCGCCTGAAACAGAACGACGGCGATGAAGGGCCAGACGATGCCCAACAACCGTGGAGTTCCGAGAGTCCGCGTTTGATTCATGAGGTCCCTTGTTTTAGCACTGCCAGATCAGCATCCCAACGTGATCGCTACAGCTAGACTAGGGTGCGTTCTCAATCCCGGCAAGAATTCCCACGCACACAACACACATCTATTGCTGATACGTGAACTCCCCCTCAACAAAAATCACGAGTGGTTACGATAGTTAGGACCACGCCTGAATCAGTGTTGCTGCAAATGCCCGTAAAGTTTGGCGTACAAACCACCCTCGGCAATCAATTGTTGATGGTCGCCGTCCTCGGCAATCTGCCCGCCGTCGAACACTAACACCCGGTCAGCCTGCTTCACCGCGGATAATCGATGGGCAATGATCAGCGTGGTGCGCTGGCTGAGAAACCGCGCCAGAGCCTGGTGCAGGTTGTATTCAGTCGCAGCGTCCAGCGCAGAGGTTGCCTCGTCGAGGATTACCACTTTCGGTTCGGCCAGCACCATCCGTGCAATGGCCAGGCGTTGCCGCTGACCGCCGGAAAGGCGCACACCGGACCGTCCCACGACACTGTCCAGGCCGTTGGGCAGTTCGCGAACGGTTTGTTGCAACTGGGCAATCTCGAGCGCCTGCCAACAGGCCTCGTCGCTACGTTCGCGGCCCATGGTCAGGTTGGCGCGGATGGTGTCGTTGAACAGGGCCGGATGCTGCAGCACCACGGCAACATTCTCGCGCACGGTTTCCAGACCAATCTCTTGCTGGGTCGACCCACCAAAACGGATGGTTCCCGCCAGTGGTGTGTACAGCCCCAACAGCAACTGCACCAGCGTACTTTTACCCCCACCGCTGGCGCCGACAATCGCAACTTTTTCACCTGGCGCAATCGACAGGTCCATTTGATTCAGGACCCACTCGTCGCCGTAACCGAAACTCAAGCCCTGAACTTCGATGCCCACGGTATCGCGGCCCTGGAACGGGTCGACACCCCCGGGATACTGCGGTTCATCAGCCCGCGCCAGCAGCTCATTTATCCGCGACAGCGCGCCGCCAGCCGCGTAGTAGGCGTACTGCAGATTGAGCAGTTGCTCCACCGGGCCGATCATGAACCACAGGTAACTGAAGACGGCCAACATCTGCCCAATCGATAAATCGGAAAACAACACCGTGAGCATTGCTGCCGCGCGGAAAATGTCGATGCCAAACTGGAACAGCAAGCCGCTGGCACGGTTCGAGGCGTCGGTTTTCCATTGCGAGGTGACGGCGTAATCACGCACTTCACGAGCGCGCTGCCCCAGGCGCCCCAGGAAAAAACCCTGACGGTTGCCAGCACGCACTTCCTGAATCGAGTCGAGGGTTTCGGTCAGCGCCTGAGTGAAGCGCGAGGTGCTGTCGTTCTCGAGTTTTTTCAGGTGCTTGACCCGTTTGCCCAACTGCACCGTGGCGTAGATCACCAGTGGATTGAACAGCATGATCAGCAGCGCAAGCTTCCAGTGCATCCAGAACAGAATGCTGGCGGTGCCCACCAGCGTCAGCATCGCCACCAGGAAGCGGCTGAGGATTTCGCCGACGAATTTATCCAGCGTATCCAGATCGGTGACCAAGTGCGTAGTCACGGTTCCGCTGCCCAGGCTTTCGTACTCGCCCAGTGAAATGCGTTTGAGCCTTTCAATCAGCCGTACACGAATGCGGTACACGATGTCTTTGGCCAGTGCTGCGAAGAGCCGCGCCTGAATGACGTTGAACACCAACGCAGCGCAACGCAGAGTGAACGTGACCGCCAGCATCAGGCCGATGTAACCGGCCGCTTTCTGCCAGCCTTCGGGCAATGCGTGGTTCATGATTTTCAATGCACTGTCGCCGTGGCCCAGCAACACTTCGTCCACCAGCAGTGGCAGCAACAAAGGGATGGGCACGCTGCACAGCGTTGCCAGCACGGCCACGCCATTAGCGATCCACAATGATTTTTTATGGTGCAGTGCCAATCGGCGGATTTCGGCCCAACTCAGACGATCAACACGCTCGGGGGCAGGCGCGTCATCAGGCAGGTCATGCACAGGCAGCGCGCTCCAGCCAGCGGCCGAGTAACGGCGACAACTCGCTGAGCGGCTGATAACCATTGGTCAGCAGCGCCAACTGGCCATCACGCTCGGCCAGCAAGGTTGGAAAACCGGAAATGCCCAAGTCCTGGACCCATGTGAAGTCGGCAGCGGTGGCCGCGTGCTGATCGGCTCGATCGAACGCGGCGGCAAACTCGATGCGTGGCAGACCCGCGCGTTCCGCCAGCTCGACCAGAATACTGGCGTGCGTAACGTCGCGACCTTCTGCGTAAAACGCTTGCTGAATCAGCCCAAGCAACTTCCAGGCGCAATCCGGCGCCAGGCTACGCGCAGTCACCAACGCCCGACATGCAGGCTCAGTGTCGTAGACAAACCCATCCGGCAGCGCACCGTCGAGCTTGAACGGCTGACCGGTGGTTTCGGTTACTGCCTGCCAATGTTCAAGGATATAACGGCGCGTGGTCGGCTCAAGCGCCGCGCCACTGCCGGTACGCAAACCACCGACCACCAGGTGCACTTCGACACCTGCAGCCCTTGCCTGCTCAACCAAAGCATTCGCAACCGGCGCAAAACCCCAGCACCAGGAACACATCGGATCCATCACATAGAGCAGGCGGCGCGCAGACATGGTTCAAGCCTCGGAAGGAGTTTGCTTGTAGTTGTAGCCGATCGGGTGAGGCAAGTTGCGAGCTTTGGCCAGTTCAATCTGCTTCTGCCGATCAGTGGCGCTACGACGGGTCTTTTCACTAAGCGTATCCCAGCAATGCGGGCAACTGATGCCGGGCACATAGTGCTCCGATGCACGGTCTTCCACGCTCACCGGCGTACGGCAGGCATGGCACTGATCGTAGTCGCCTTCGCTGAGGTCATGACGAACCGTAACGCGGTTATCGAAGACGAAGCAGTCGCCCTGCCATTTCGTTTCTTCCAGCGGGACCTCTTCGAGGTATTTGAGGATACCGCCCTTGAGGTGGTAAACCTCGTCGAAACCCTGGCTGAGCATGAAGCTCGATGCCTTTTCGCAACGAATACCGCCGGTGCAGAACATCGCGACTTTCTTGTGCACGGCGGGGTCGAAGTGTTCTTTGATGTAATCGGGAAATTCACGAAAACTGGTGGTTTTCGGATCGATAGCGCCTTCGAAGGTACCGATTGCCACTTCGTAATCATTGCGCGTGTCGATCAGCAGTACTTCAGGGTCGCTGATCAACGCGTTCCAGTTTTGCGGGTCGACGTAAGTACCCACCGTTTTGTTCGGGTCCACGCCATCGACGCCGAGGGTGACGATTTCTTTTTTGAGTTTGACTTTGGTGCGATAAAACGGCTGTTCGTCGCAGTACGACTCTTTGTGGTCGATGTCATCCATGCGCGGGTCGTTCTTGAGCCACGCCATCAGCCCGTCGATGCCTTCGCGACTACCGGAGACGGTGCCGTTGATGCCTTCTTCAGCGATCAGCAGCGTGCCTTTGATGCCATTGTCGACCATTGCCTGCAGCAGTGGCTCGCGCAACGCGACGTAATCTTCCAGAGTGACGAACTTATAAAGTGCCGCCACGACAATCTGTTGTGTCATGGGTAATTCTCCAGGTGGCTACCCTCGTAAGGGGTGAACCGGATGCGAAAAAAAACGCGCCGATTAGCGGCGCGTTGCGGATTCTAACAAAAAAAGCAGCTTCAAGCGGCAAGCCTGAAGCGAGATGCCTTTAGCGTGCAGCTGATAGCTGCTTTTTAATGCTGTCCTCCTGCACAGGTCGGCGAGGCCGGGGCCGCGTCAATCTGTGCCCATTCCTGTGGCGTGTAGGTATGCAGCGCCAACGCATGAAACTCGCCCATCAACTCGCCCAGCGTGCCATAGACTTTCTGGTGACGCTTGACGCGATTGAGCCCTTCAAACTGCTGGCTGACCACCACCGCTTTGAAGTGGGTTTGCAACCCACGGCTATGCATATGGCTTTCATCCAGCACTTGCAGGTGCTCGGGCTGTAACAGGCCCAGCGTCGATTCAATGCGTTGTTGCATGGTCATACCGAACTCCGCTTAAGGCTTTTTCTTGGCTGGAGCGGCGGCGCCTTTTGGCTCCAGCTCAGCAGTCATGTCAGCCAGCAGTTTGTTGACTACAGGCACAGCGCTTTCCAGTTTGGCTTGGGTCATCTGGGCCGATTGCTGAGTCAGCTGCGGCATTTTTTCCAGGACTTTCTTGCCCAATGGCGACTGGTAGAACGCAACCAGGTCCTTGAGCTCGGATTCGCTGAAGTTAGTGGTGTAGAGCTTGACCATGTCCGGCTTCAGCTTGTTCCAGCCAATGGCTTGGTCCAGAGCGGCATTCGCCTTGGCCTGGTAGGTCTCCAGCAGCGCTTTCTTCGATTCAGGAGCTTTGGTTTGTTCAAAGCGTTGAGCGAACATTTGCTGCACTTGCATGTACACCGGAGTGCCCAATTTGTCAGCGTGCGCCAGGGTCAGGAAAGCTTCGGCACTGGCGTTGTGGCTGGCGGTATCGGCAAAAACAGGGCCGCTGGCGCAAACCAGTGCAACCGCGGTACAGATGGCACGAAGACGAGTCATCGAGTTTCCTTTTCTAGCAGGCGAGGTAATACCCCAAGGGCGTCCATTCTGCGCCTAAAAAAGTGTGTCACTCAACCCCAAGCCTTGTCGGGCCTGATTTAGAGGGGTTGAATGGTCTAATTCCAGTCTCATGGAACCACGGCCGATGATCACGGCCTAAACTGCGCTATCAGACCGACAGGAGTGTGCATGATGAGCCGTATCGAAACCGACAGCCTTGGCCAGGTGGAAGTCCCTGATGAGGCCTATTGGGGCGCTCAAACACAACGCTCACTGATTAACTTCGCCATCGGCAACGAACGCATGCCGCTGGCAGTGCTGCACGCTCTGGCGTTGATCAAGAAAGCCGCGGCACGGGTCAATGACCGTAATGGCGACGTGCCCGCCGATATTGCCCGGCTGATCGAACAAGCCGCCGACGAAGTGCTCGACGGCAGCCACGACGATCAGTTCCCACTGGTGGTGTGGCAAACGGGCAGCGGCACTCAAAGCAACATGAACGTCAACGAGGTGATCGCCGGGCGTGCCAATGAGCTGGCCGGCAACCCGCGCGGTGGCAAGACTCCGGTGCACCCGAACGATCACGTCAATCGTTCCCAGAGCTCCAACGACTGTTTCCCGACCGCCATGCACATCGCTGCAGTCCAGGCTGTGCAGCAGCATTTGCTGCCGGCGATCGGCGAGTTGTCGGGCGGACTGGCCGAATTATCGGCGCGGCACATGAAACTGGTGAAAACCGGCCGTACGCACATGATGGACGCCACGCCGATTACTTTCGGCCAAGAGCTTTCAGCATTCATCGCGCAACTGGATTACGCCGAACGGGCAATCCGCAGCGCACTGCCGGCGGTTTGTGAACTGGCCCAGGGCGGTACTGCGGTCGGCACCGGGCTGAACTCGCCGCACGGCTTTGGCGAGGCGATTGCGGCAGAACTGGCGGCCCTTTCCGGTTTGCCGTTCGTCACGGCGCCCAACAAATTTGCCGCACTGGCCGGCCACGAACCGCTGACCACCTTGTCTGGTGCCTTGAAAACGTTGGCCGTGACCTTGATGAAAATCGCCAACGACCTGCGCCTGTTGGGTTCCGGGCCGCGAGCCGGTTTTGCTGAAGTGAAGTTGCCGGCCAATGAGCCGGGCAGTTCGATCATGCCCGGCAAGGTCAACCCGACTCAATGCGAAGCCTTGTCGATGCTGGCCTGTCAGGTCATGGGCAACGATGTTGCGATCGGTTTTGCAGCCAGTCAGGGGCACTTGCAGCTGAACGTGTTCAAACCGGTGATCATTCACAACCTGCTGCAATCGATTCGTCTGTTGGGGGATGGCTGCAGTAACTTCCAGCAGCATTGCATTGCCGGACTTGAACCGGATGCAGCGAAAATGGCGGAACACCTGGAGCGCGGCTTGATGCTGGTCACCGCGTTGAACCCGCACATCGGCTATGACAAGTCGGCGGAGATCGCTAAAAAAGCTTACGGCGAAGGGTTGACGCTGCGTGAAGCCGCGTTGCAGTTGGGGTACCTGACGGATGAAGAGTTTGACGCGTGGGTGCGGCCGGAGAACATGCTTGAAGCTGGGGCCAAGGGCTGAGATTTTCGGCGCCTGATCGTCAGCCTTCGCGGGCAAGCCCACTCCCACAGGAGTACGCAATCTACTGTGGGAGCGTGGCTTGCCCGCGAAGAACGATAACGCGGTTCAACTGGCCGCCATGCGCACGCGACGAGCCTTGAGACCTGCAATCAGCGAAGGCCCAAGGGCCACCAATGCTGAACCCGCCACCACCAATACCGCGCCACCATAGCCCAGACCGTTGATGGTTTCGGCATGCACGTAATCAGGCCACAACCACGCAGCGAAGGCCACGGCCAAAAACGTCACCAATGGCGTAATCGCCAGTGTTGCACTGACCCGCGACGCCTCCCAATGCGCCAACGCTTCGGCAAATGCGCCATAGGCAATCAGGGTATTCATGCAGCACGCCAGTAACAGCCAGCCCTGCAGCGGGCTAAGTTGCAACGCTTCCAGTGGATGTACCCACGGCGTGAGCAGCAAGGCGCAGAACAGATAAATCACCATCATCACTTGCAACGAATTCCATACCGTCAGCAACTGCTTCTGCCCCAAGGCGTAGAAAGTCCAGACCGTAGACGCCAATAGCACCATCAATACACCGGCGGTGTAATCGGTCAGCGAGGTCAGCAATTCGCTCAAGCGCTGGTTGAAAAACAAGACAAAACCGATCAGCAGCACCAACAAGCCTATGCCCTGCCCTACGCTGAATTTTTCCTTGAATACAAACAGACTGGCAATCAGCAACATGATCGGGCCCATCTGCACCACCAGTTGCGCGGTACCGGGGCTCAGCAGATTCAGGCCCATCAGGTACAGCACGTAATTGCCCACCAGACCCAGCACCGCCATCAGCACCAGCCAGCCTCCGCGCGGGCCAAGCACTTTGCGACTCGGCAAGCGTTTGGTGGCGGCCAGATAGAGAAACAGGCAACCACCCGATACCGTCAGACGAAACCAGGTCACCGTGACCGGGTCCATCACCTGCAATACCTGTTTGAGCTTGATCGGCAGGATTCCCCACAACAACGCGGTCAACAAGGCCAGGGACAGACCGTATACCCAGCGACCCGATGAAATGTGCATGCGAACCCCGAAGCCAATTGGCGAGAAGCGTCATTCTAGGCGCAACCGTCAAACGCTCACAGGGACAGTTGCCGCGTGGCCGCGAATGAAACTGTGCAGGTCGCAACAATAATCTGGCGCAATGCCGTCGATCAGTTAGTCGGGCGTCGCAAGCGGTTAATGCATAAGCTGCTTGGATCCACCAACAGGAACATCTTTCAGGAGATTGCCATGTACGGCATGCGCGCCCAGGACAACGCCCCCGCGACACACTTTCGCAGTGACCGGATGTGTCGAGTGAACGGGGAGTTGTATTTCAGCACCCGGGAAAACACCCTTGAGGGGCCGTATGAAAACCCGGAAGTGGCGGCGCGTGAAATTCAGGCGTATATCGAGCGCATGCAAGTCTTAAATGCTCAACATTAGACTTGGGCGCAGCCACATCGCCAGCAGGCTGGCTCCCACAGGGCATTAGGTGAGACATGGATCCGATGTGGGAGGCTGGCTCCCACAGGGAGTTAGGTGAGACATGGATCCATTGTGGGAGGCTGGCTCCCACAGGGAGTTATGTGAGACCTGGATCCAATGTGGGAGGCTGGCTCCCACAGGGAGTTATGTGAGGCATGGATCCAAGGTGGGAGCGAGCCTGCTCGCGAAGGCGATCTGAAAACCACTACGTTCCGTGAAGTTTAACGCACCGCTTCAAACAAACCGGTCGCCCCCATTCCGCCACCCACGCACATGGTGACGATGCCGTAACGCAAATTACGCCGCTGCAACTCCCGCACCAGATGCCCTACCTGCCGTGATCCGGTCATGCCGAATGGATGGCCAATCGAAATCGAGCCGCCGCTGACGTTGTACTTGTCATTATCAATGCCCAGCCGATTACGGCTGTACAGGCACTGCGAGGCGAATGCTTCGTTCAGTTCCCACAGGTCAATATCGGCAATCTGCAGGCCTTTTGCCTTGAGCAATTTGGGCACCGAAAACACCGGCCCGATACCCATCTCGTCCGGTTCACACCCGGCAACGGTAAAGCCGCGAAATAATGCTTTTGGCTTCAAGCCCAGTTCCAGCGCTTTTTCCAGGCTCATCATCAGGGTCATCGACGCGCCATCGGACAGCTGTGAAGAGTTACCTGCCGTCACCGATCCGTCTTCAGCGAACACCGGTTTAAGTGCCGCCAGACTTTGCAGCGTAGTGTCCGGGCGATTGCAGTCGTCGCGGTCCACCACACCGTCAAGAATCTGCACCTCACCGGTTGCTTTGTCTTCGACGCGGTACTTGACCGCCATGGGTACGATTTCATCATCAAACAGCCCGGAGGCCTGAGCCTTGGCAGTACGTTGCTGACTTTGCAGCGCATACAGATCCTGCTCTTCACGACTGACGTTGTAGCGACGCGCGACAATTTCGGCAGTCTGGCCCATCGGGAAGTAAATACCCGGCACCTGTTCTTTCAGCAGCGGATTGACCAGGTTGTCGGTGTTGACGCTTTTCATGGTGAGGCTGACCGATTCAACGCCACCCGCAATGATGATGTCGCTGCAACCCGAGGCGATCTGGTTGGCGGCGATGGCAATCGCCTGCAGCCCCGACGAACAAAACCGATTAAGGGTCATGCCGGCCGTGCCCACGCCCAATCGTGAAAGCACCGCCACGTTGCGCCCGATATTGAAACCCTGGGCGCCTTCGTTGGAGGCCGCGCCGACGATGCAATCCTCGACACTGGCCGGGTCGATACCGGTTCGCGCCAGCAAAGCATTGACACAGTGAGCCGCCATGTCGTCCGGGCGGGTCTGGTTGAACTTGCCGCGAAAGGACTTGGCCAGGCCGGTCCGAACGCTGTCGACGATCACCACTTCACGCATGGCATACCTCATTGTTGTTATCGGTTGAGAGTGCACCGAGGATAATTCCACCGCGTTACCGACCGCGACAATCATTCACCTCGCGTATGCGTGACCATGGGTTTAATCCTTGTGCTTGTGGGCCTTTTTGTCGGACTTTTCAAATGCTTCTTCCAACGCGCGATTGATCGTGCGCAGCACCTTGACCCGCGCCCAGCGCTTGTCATTCGCCTCGACCAGCGTCCATGGCGACACCTCGGTGCTGGTGCGATCAACCATATCGCCCACAGCGGCGCGGTAATCGTCCCATTTTTCGCGGTTACGCCAGTCGTCCTCTGTGATCTTGAAGCGTTTGAAGGGAATTTCTTCACGCGACTGAAAACGCTCCAGCTGCGTCTGTTTGTCGATGGCCAGCCAAAACTTGACGACAATGATGCCTGCGTCGGATATCTGCTCTTCGAAATCATTGATTTCGCTGTAGGCGCGCAACCAGTCTGCAGGCAGGCAAAAACCCTCGATGCGCTCGACCAGCACTCGTCCGTACCAGGAACGATCAAACACCGTGAACTTGCCCTTGGCCGGAAGATGCCGCCAGAACCGCCACAGATAAGGCTGTGCGCGCTCCTCCTCAGTCGGTGCTGCAATGGGCACGATGCTGTATTGCCTTGGGTCGAGTGCCGCCGCAACCCGTCGAATCGCACCGCCCTTGCCCGCCGCATCATTGCCTTCGAACACCGCTACCAAGGCATGGCGACGCATGCGTTTGTCGCGCATCAGCCCGGAGAATCGAGCCTGCTCGGTAATCAGCTGTTCTTCATAATCATCCTTTTCCAGCCGCTGGCTCAAATCGAGGCTATCGAGCAGATTGAACTGGTCGACGCTGGTAGGCAGAGGCGCGGCGTGCACTTTGTCGGGGTTGACCTTGGGCCGCTTCAGCGCATTTTGCAGGCCCTCAAGCAAAATTTTGCCCACGGTCAGGCTGCGGTAATGGGCGTCGACGCCTTCAATCACGTGCCAGGGTGCGTAGTCGCGGCTGGTACGGCGTAATACTCGCTCACCGTATTTCACAAACTTGTCGTAGGTTTCAGATTGCTGCCAGTCCAGCGGGCTGATGCGCCAACTGTGCAGAGGGTCGTCGGCAAGGGCCTTGAGCCGCGCCTTCATTTGTTTTTTGGACAAATGGAACCAGAACTTGAAGATCAACGCGCCTTCATCGCAGAGCATTTGTTCCAGCCGTTCGGCCGCGTTAATCGCTTGATCGAGTCGAGCGTTCTTGAAGTCGCCATGAACCCTGGCCTGCAGCATCTGGCTGTACCAATTGCCGAAGAAAATCCCCATGCGGCCCTTGGCCGGGAGCATCCGCCAGTAGCGCCAGGCCGGCGGTCGAGCCAGCTCTTCGTCGGTCTGCTGGTCGAACGTACGCACCTCAATCAAGCGCGGGTCCATCCACTCGTTGAGTAACTTCACCGTTTCGCCCTTACCAGCGCCTTCGATGCCGTTGATCAAAATAATGACTGGAAAACGTTTCTGCTGCTGCAGGTCGAACTGCGCTTCCAGCAACGCTTCGCGAAGCGCCGGCACTTCCGCGTCGTAGGTTTCTTTGTCGATGGCGTGACCGATTTCGGCAGATTCGAACATGGACGACTCCCTTCCAAGAATTCATCAAGACTAGCGGATTGACCTCGCTGGCGTCGTGGAAATCCAAATTTCGCTTCACCAGATGCCGCAGACCTTGCCATGTATCAAGCGCTTCACCGGCGATCGGCTAGAATGGCGGCCTTGCCGTTGCCGAGCCTGCCATGAAACCTGTAATGCCTCACGCCCAACTCGACTGGGACGACCAAGGGCTCCCGCGCTCACGGGTGTTCGACGACGTGTATTTTTCCGACCTGTCGGGCCTTGATGAAACGCGCTACGTTTTTCTTGAGCAAAACAATTTGCGTGAGCGCTTTTTGGCTCTGCCGGCCGGGGGCCGCCTGGTCATCGGCGAGACCGGTTTCGGCACCGGGCTGAATTTTCTGTGCGCCTGGCAGTTGTTCGAGCAACACGCCGTCGCCGGGGCACGCCTGCATTTTGTAAGCGTCGAAAAATACCCGCTAAGCCAGCCCGACCTGCAACGGGCGTTGGCGTTGTGGCCGGAACTCAAGCCGTTTGCCGATCAACTGCTGGCGCACTACAAGGCGATCCATCAAGGCTTCCAACGACTGATACTGGCCAACGGACGCGTCACGCTGACGCTGCTGATCGGCGATGCGCTGGAACAACTACCCCAACTCGATGCACAGATCCACGCCTGGTTTCTCGACGGCTTCGCGCCGGCAAAAAACCCCGACATGTGGACCGCCGAGCTGTTTGCCGAATTGGCACGGCTGGCGGCACCCAACTCAACCATCAGCACCTTTACCAGCACCGGATGGGTACGTCGCTTATTGAATGCGGCGGGCTTCAAGATGAAGCGCACACCGGGCATCGGGCACAAATGGGAAATCCTGCGCGGCGTGTACCTCGGTTGGCCGCAGGACACTGCGCCACCGGCAGTGGTAGCACCATGGTTTGCTCGACCGGCACCGATGACAGGGGAGCGTCGCGCCATGGTGGTTGGGGCCGGGCTGGCCGGTTGCGCCAGCGCAGCAAGCCTCGCAACACGCGGTTGGCAAGTCAGTTTGCTGGAGCGTCACGAGGCGCTGGCACAGGAGGCTTCGGGTAATCCCCAGGGCGTGTTGTACCTCAAGCTGTCCGCTCATGGCACCGCGCTTTCACAGTTGATTGTCAGCGGATTCGGCCACACCCGACGCCTGCTTGAGCATTTGCATCGTGGCCTCGACTGGGATGATTGCGGGGTTTTGCAATTGGCATTCAACGCCAAGGAAGCGCAGCGGCAAGCTCAATTGGCCGCTGCGTTTCCCGAAGATTTACTGCACATACTTGATCAAGAACAGGCTGAAACTCGTGCGGGCGTTGCGCTGCAATCAGGTGGTCTGTTTTACCCTGAGGCTGGATGGGTACATCCGCCGGCGCTGTGCGAATGGCAAGCCGCGCATCCAGATATTCAAATCCTCACCCACCACGACGTCGTTGAAATACGCCGCGAAAAGGACGAGTGGCAAGCGTGGGATGGCGACACCTTGCTCGCCAGCGCCGAGGTGGTAGTGCTGGCAGGCGCAGGTGAGATAAAACGTTTTGATTTCAGCAGTGACCTACCACTCAAACGCATTCGCGGCCAGATTACCCACCTTGCTCAAACCACTGCCAGCCAAAGCCTCACCACCGTTGTCTGCGCCGAGGGCTATGTCGCGCCGGCGCGTTTGGGTGAACACACCTTGGGCGCCAGTTTTGATTTCAAGAGTGAGGACCTGACGCCGACAGCGGCCGAACACGCCGGCAATTTGCACATGCTCGAAGAGATTTCAGCCGACCTGTTCACAAGGCTGGGAGCGGATACATTGCAGCCCGAAACACTGGCGGGTCGTGCGGCGTTTCGCTGTACCAGCCCGGATTACATGCCGATTGTCGGGCCATTGGCGGACGATCAGGCATTCGCCGACGTTTACCATGTTTTGAGCAAGGACGCCCGGCAAATCCCGGACGTCGCATGCCCATGGCTGCACGGTCTATACGTGAACAGCGGTCACGGTTCACGAGGATTGATTACCGCGCCGCTGTCGGGCGAATTATTGGCAGCCTGGCTTGATAACGAGCCACTGCCACTGCCGCGAGCCGTGGCCGAGGCCTGTCATCCCAACCGCTTTGCACTGCGAAGACTCGTTCGGGGCAAGTGAAACGCTTCAAATATCAGGGACCGCGCAGATACCCAGCTCTACTATTTTCAGGGCGCTATGAGTCAATTGTTCAAAAATGGAATTCTGGACAGCTTCTTTTTCCGCCTGGATCTGCGATACCTGAGCCAGATAGTCGCCAGTAGTCAGGCTGTCGGCGGTCTCGAATACCGCTTGTAGCTTCTCTGGATAAATCAGGTCTACCGACGCAAATTGCCTCGAAAACTGGCGCTGCAGGTAGTCGGTCCAAAACGGCAGGCGAACCATAAATTTCATGAATTGCGGTGACAGCTCTGCCATTTTGACTTGATTTTCCGCAATATCGAGTGCCGCTTGAGTCACTCCGCTGATGGCGGCATATCGCATGTGCCGTGGCTGGCCAGGCAGTGCCAAAACTTCCGCCAACCCAGTGCGATAGGCAAGGCTGACTTCCAAAGCGTCCACGTTCGGATTTTTCTGTATCTGGTTTTGAGCGATCTGCTCCAATTGGTCGAGTCGAAACAGGCCACGCCCAAGTTTCAGTAGCTCAGGCGCCGATGAGCGTAAGGCGCCTAGCGGGTTCGCCACTTTATCTACTTCAACCGCAACCTCCAGGTGGCTGAAGTTGAGCGCAGCAGAATCCGTACAGCTCAATGGATTTGCCGCTAACTCAAATATTTGTTCGCGCATCGGCGTATCGACTTGAGCAGCCTTCAATACACCCCAGACGCGTCGAATCATGTCTTCGCGGACGTATTCGGTATCGGCGCTGTAACCCAACTCATTTAATAGACGAAACAAGCCATCGGCGGCGGGATCGTCCTTCATCGCGATCCATGTAGCGTTCCGCTCAGGCGTTGTTAACGCATCGGTCAACCAGATCTCTCGTGCCCCTTGTTCGTTCAATCGCGTGATGTCGTCCTCAAAATAGCCCATGCCGATGCCGACACGGTCGCGATAAGCATTGAGCTGAACTCGGCTGTTCTCGGAAAGCGGATTGTTTCTCAGGTTGATCGTTTCGCTGAAGCGTCGGGTGCTGTCGAACACCCAGTCAGGCAACACGCTGATCTCGTTGAAGCGCAAATCGACCCGGTCAAGATTAGGCAAGCGCGCCAGGTTTTTTGGGAACTCAGTGGCCTGGGTATTGCACAGGGACAGGTACTCCAAATCGAACATTTTGCTCACATCCAGTGTGGCTCCGAGACGATGATTGGCGCTCAAGTTAAGGGTTCGAAGCGTGCGAATGTCCGACAGTTTTTTTAATGTGTGTTCGGTCAATTGCAGGTCATTAACGGCCAGGCTGAGCTCATCTAACTCCGGCATCAGTGAGAGCGCCTCAGGAAGCCGTGTAATGGCATTCGAGGAGAGATCCAGTGATCGGACGTTTTTGAATGCCTTGAGGAAGTAACCAACATCGTCATTCAGGTCCATGTCTTTCAGTGACAAGGCTTGCACATGGTCGAACGTCACTTCAGGGGGCAATAGGGGGAGCTTGCCGATGCGCATGCCATCGAGCTTCAACCCATGAACTGTCGATGCATACCCATAGCGCACGAAAAACATTCGCCGCCAACAGTCCTCGATGCGGTCGGCGACCGTACACCGGCTCACGTAAATTTCGGTCTCATCAAAGGGTGTCCACGTCCGGCCCGAGACTTCATTGATCCATGTATCAAGTGTTTTGCGGAGTGCTTTCAGAGCGTGCAACCGACGTTTGACTTCGGTCGCCCTTGCCAGATGATCAGGCCCAAATTCATCCAGCAATTCATTGGCCTCTGAGCTGCTAAGCAACGGGTACAGCGTCTTGATCTTGCGTATCAGCGAAAGCGGGTGACGAGAACCAGATGCCGGGGCTCCGGCTTCAAGGCAGTCGCTACGCAAAGCCGATGCATCGGCCGGTTCGCCCGAGAACAATCGCTCAGTGTCGGCTCGATCCTCCAGCCCTTTGTCGAACAACTTTTTGCGCAGTGAACTCCCACCCGTGTCCTCAAGGCCACCAATGCCCATGGCGATGCGCTGATCTGAAGGGATAGCACGCACGACGGCGCCATAAAGACTGTCGTTACCTGAGACAACCGCCCCCAGAGACTGTCCAGTAGCGTCAAACGCCTCGTGACCCAACTCAGTGCGGACAATGACCCGTTTGATGCTTGCTTCCTCGCTACCGACGCTTGCCAACTGCACGCCGCTTAGTGTCCCCTGACGAAGTTCAACGCGTAATGTGTTGCTCCAACCGCGCATTCTGGAAAGCAATCGAATGCCCAACAGTTGAGAGTCAGGCGCGGCAATTTCTGGTAAATAGAGCCCGGACAATGCCCTGTCAAAACGAAGTTCCGACAACGTTTGATTAACTTTCTGTGCCAGGTTCATCGGCACTCGACGCGCTGAGTTCAGGTGCAAGCGCTCGACACTACTGGCTGCGTCCACCAATGATTTAGCCACTCCTGCAGGTAACCCGGGGTAATGGCTTCGCAGCTTTTGCACGTTGCCAAACCCACTTTTGTCATAGTGTCGGTACAGGTGATCGAACGCAGAGCGTCGATCAGACTTGACCGCCGCACCGATCTTTTTAGCCAACAAAGAGCCTTCTGTGCTTTTAGCGGCTTTGACGCCCAGCAAGGTGTCGACCTCCTCAGAATACAAACCGGCTATCAGCGTCTCCAGCAGCTCACCTCTGCGTAGCTGCTCCTGGCTCACGACGACACTCAATTCATGATCTTCCACCAGCGTTGTGGAAGGGTATCTCGCCGTGACCAGGCCATTGTCACCCACGACATCGATGTAGCGATCAGCCGGCCACCCCGGCAGCGATGGCAACGTGTGCAATTGCTCTTCGGTATGACGAATACTGTGCGCATCCCCACTCTCCATCGCCTCGATGAAGTCACTCAATCTCTGCTCGATACGAAAACGCTCGATGCAATCTTTCAAACGGGTGGGCAATGCCGAATTTGTCTCTCCCAGCTGATGTAGCTGGCTGACCGTGGTGTCGGTGATTCTGCGGGCGTTTTCCAGGCGTCCCTCGTCAAGTTCTGCCAGACGTGGAGCAATCCTTTTCAGCGCATACAGACCACTGCTCCACTCGTCTGGACGTTCATGCGCGAAACGCCAGCCACCCTCCGTGTTGCGTTCAACAACCGGAGAAAATGCTTCGGCGCGAGTAGGATGCTTGACCCGCCACTTGCCCAGCGCGGCGTCTTTAATCACTTCATACACAGCCGTGTTTATTTTGATGAATGTCTGCGAGTTAACCTGATAGATGCCCTGGGAATCAGCGACAACGCCTCCAGAAATTATCTGCTCGTAAGGTTCAACGTAAGGCTTCCATAGCCTGGTTTTTGCTGCGCCGTTGTAGACCGCAATGAACTGGCTGAAAAAAGCCGGATGCTCCGCCACCGTCCTCTTGATCAGCGAACCAATCACCTTGGTGCCCGCCGCAAACGCCGCCATCATCGCAAGGTTTTCGGCCACATTCAGCAGGTGCGCCAGTGCACCGGCCTTGTCATCATGACGCCAATCTTCAACTCCCTCGTACACCTCGCCCAACAGTTGCCCGATGGCAACGCCCATCATCAATTGCCCAAGCACGGGCACAAATAACCCCGCGATATTGGCGATCAGCAACCCGGCTTCTTCATAGCTTTGCAGGCGCTTTTGTCGCTCCTCTGCGTCGACAGTTGCAGTGGATACTGCGAGTAGCAGTGCATCGCTGTGCATTTTTGTGACGTGACTTTGATAGAGGAAAGTAAAAAGCATGAAAGGAATGAGCGGCGTAGCGAGAGACAAGTCCTGCTTTTTCGCCAGCGAACTGTAAAAGTCGGCTTTGTTGCTCTCATCTATGTAACCGGAAAAGAAATCCGCGTATGTGCTGATGTTCAGTTGGCGGCTCAAATATCGCTCGAACAAGGCAAAGGTGCTGTATTCAAAAACAGGTCGGCCGGGTTCATTCGGCATGTACACCACACACCAGTCATTGGGATGATCCTTGAGCGGGCGTTTTGAAAATATGACAACGCCCCAGATGCACGCACCAAATAGTTCCAGGCCTTGCATATGAATCGGGGCGTTCTGATAGAGGATCGGCTTTACGCCGGAAGCATTTGCGTTGCCGCTGTTCAAATCCAGCCACTCCAGCATGCGCAAGGCTGAGAGACCGATATCACCCTTCAAGTAGGCGGTATGCGCGTCTACTTTCAGCACATTTGCCTTGAGTTGGCGAATATCCGCATCAAGAACGCTCGAATTGAAGGTCGCCGCGTAATGGTCCTGGTAACGCTGCCCAAGGTCGAGTTCCCGACACACATTGGCAAACACCCTCGGCGTGAGTGCAGATAAACCCTCTGGCGTGGATGCAATGCGCACAACCCCTGCAGCAGGAAAACCGTCCTTGCCCGCCTCTTCCTCGGTGAAGTTATGCATGGCGGCCTGCAACAGACTGCGCCTGGCAACCATCTGCTGACTGGATATTTTCTCGGTCTCGGTCGCCCCCGGGCAGCCGCAGTCAAAGCCCGGTAATTCGATACGGTCTTCTTCAACATCGAATGCGACGCCGTAACGTGTGGTCAGCAACTGAGTCAGTTCGACGCGGCAAAATTCATACAGTGGCTTCAGGCTATCCAAGGCTGGCTGAACCTTAAGCTGGCTGGCCTGAAGTTCGACCATTGCGCTCGCATACGCGGCGATGCCTTCCGGGGCAGCCTCCGTCAGCCACTTGGGCATCGTGATCTGCACGGATTCGGCAGTGTCCAGATCGCCGGTCATCTCGATCAGTGCGGCTAGCTGGCTTTTGCCAGTAAACGACTTTTTATCCTGGGTGGCAGTGTCCTTGTCTGACATGTGCAATGTTCCTTATTGCAGGCAGTTGAGCGCTAACCGTACGCCCTCTCCTAGTCATTGAATAACGCTAAAAGTCCGGGTATTCAGCCAGTTATGCAGCAGCATTTTCAAAGCGTTCCATCTATATGTAACGCCACTGCCGCTACGTTTTGCGTTAGCGAAGCGCCTCTCCAAAGTCCGCCTTATTCCTTATCGATCTAAAACTCCCACGTTCTCACCGGGTCAGTTTCTGAGTACCCGCCGATTGGCGACGTATCGATTGACCCTCCCCAACGGAAAAACCGGTAAGGATTTTATGTGCGGATTAGCTGGCGAGTTACGCTTTGATCATCAACCTGCGGACCTTGCAGCCGTTGAACGAATCACCCATCACTTGGCGCCTCGCGGTCCTGACGCGTGGGGTTTTCATGCCCAAGGGCCAATTGCCCTGGGCCATCGCCGCCTGAAAATCATGGACCTGTCAGACGGCTCGGCGCAGCCGATGGTCGACAACCAATTGGGTTTGTCCCTGGCCTTTAATGGCGCGATCTATAACTTCCCGGAACTGCGCACCGAGCTTGAAAGCCTCGGCTATGCCTTTTACTCGGGTGGCGACACCGAAGTTTTGCTCAAGGGTTATCACGCCTGGGGCGAAGCGTTACTGCCTAAGCTCAACGGCATGTTCGCCTTCGCCATCTGGGAGCGTGACGCTAAGCGCCTGTTCATCGCCCGCGACCGACTTGGCGTGAAGCCGTTGTATCTGTCTCGCACCGGTCAGCGCCTGCGCTTTGCCTCAGCGCTACCGGCATTGCTGAAGGGCGGTGATATCAACCCGATTCTTGATCCGGTGGCGCTCAATCATTATCTGAATTTCCATGCGGTGGTGCCCGCCCCGCGCACCTTGCTGGCCGGCATTGAAAAATTACCGCCAGCCACCTGGATGCGCATCGAAGCAGACGGCCGCACCGAGCAGAAAACCTGGTGGACGTTGCCATACGGCCCACGGGCCGACGAGATGAACCTGACGCTCGAAGACTGGCGCGACCGGGTGCTCGATAGCACGCGTGACGCGGTAGCCGTTCGCCAACGTGCAGCGGTGGACGTCGGTGTATTACTGTCCGGCGGTGTCGACTCCAGCCTGCTGGTCGGCCTGTTGCGCGAGGTAGGCGTAGAGAACTTGTCGACGTTCTCCATCGGTTTTCAGGATGCCGGTGGTGAACGCGGCGATGAGTTTCAGTATTCCGATTTGATCGCCAAGCATTACGGCACACAGCACCATCAGTTGCGCATCGACGAGAAAGAGATCATCGAGCAGCTACCCGCAGCGTTCCGCGCCATGAGCGAACCGATGGTCAGCCATGACTGCATCGCCTTTTACCTGTTGTCCCGCGAAGTGGCCAAGCACTGCAAAGTGGTCCAAAGCGGCCAAGGCGCCGATGAGTTGTTTGCCGGTTATCACTGGTACCCGCAAGTCGATGGCGCTGCCGATCCGTACGCGGCTTATCGCGATGCATTTTTCGACCGCAGTTACGACGACTACGCCGCCACCGTTCAACCAAAATGGCTGACGGCCAATGACGCCGCCGGCGACTTCGTGAAGGAACACTTCGCGCAACCCGGCGCCGATGCCGCCGTGGATAAAGCGCTGCGTCTGGACAGTACGGTGATGCTGGTGGACGACCCGGTAAAACGTGTCGACAACATGACCATGGCCTGGGGCCTGGAAGCACGCACGCCGTTTCTGGATTACCGACTGGTGGAGTTGTCGGCACGTGTGCCGGGCAAGTTCAAACTGCCGGATGGCGGTAAACAAGTCCTCAAGGAAGCCGCACGGCTGGTCATCCCGAGTGAAGTCATCGACCGTAAAAAAGGTTACTTCCCGGTGCCCGGCCTCAAGCACTTGCAAGGTGACACCTTGAGCTGGGTCCGCGAACTGTTGCTGGACCCGAGTCAGGATAGAGGCCTGTTCAACCCGGCCATGCTCGACCGCCTGCTGACCGACCCGCAAGGCCAATTGACGCCATTGCGAGGCTCTAAACTGTGGCAGCTGGCTGCACTGAACCTGTGGCTCAGTGAACAAGGAATTTGATTGATGAAACCCCACGCCACAGCTTATAGCCAACGCTTGCTGCGCGGTCAGGCACCTTCTTATGAACGTTTGCAGGCGCGTCTGGCCGAAGATGGCAGCCAATTGGGCGCGGCGCCCATTGCCGTGCATTGCGGTTGGGGCCGGTTGTTGATCGGCCATACATTCCCTGATCCGGCGAGCCTTGCCCAGGAACTGCTCAACGAGCAACCCGGTGAACGCGACATCGCGTTGTATGTGGCCGCGCCCCAGCAGATATTGGGGTTAGAGCCGGCGCAGCTGTTTTTGGACCCCTCCGACACCTTGCGATTGTGGTTCAGTGACTACAGGCAATCGACCCGGGTGTTTCGCGGCTTTCGCATCCGCCGGGCACAAAGCGAAGCGGACTGGCAGGCGATCAATCATCTTTATCAGTCACGCTCGATGCTGCCGATTGACGCTAACTTGCTGACACCGCGTCATCAGGGTGGCCCGGTGTATTGGCTGGCTGAAGATGAGGACAGCGGCGCGATAATAGGCAGCGTGATGGGGCTCAATCATCACAAGGCCTACAACGATCCCGAAAACGGTAGCAGTCTGTGGTGCCTGGCCGTGGACCCGCAGTGTTCGCGGCCCGGTGTCGGTGAAGTGCTGGTGCGCCATCTGATCGAACACTTCATGAGCCGGGGCCTGAGTTACCTTGACCTGTCGGTGTTGCACGACAATCGCCAGGCGAAAAGCCTGTATGCCAAACTCGGTTTTCGTAACCTCTCTACATTCGCCATCAAGCGCAAAAACGGGATCAATCAGCCGTTGTTCCTGGGCCCCGGCCCCGAAGCAGAGTTCAACCCGTATGCGCGGATCATTGTCGAGGAAGCGCACCGGCGAGGCATTGACGTGCAGGTGGATGACGCCGACGCGGGAATGTTCACCCTCAGCCATGGCGGCCGTCGGGTTCGTTGCCGTGAATCGCTCAGCGACCTGACCAGCGCCATCAGCATGAGCCTGTGCCAGGACAAAAGCCTGACGCACAAAGTGCTCAAGGCTGCCGGCCTGAACCTGCCGACCCAGCAACTGGCCGGCAATGCCGATGACAACCTGGCGTTTCTCGACGAGCACCAACGGGTCGTGGTTAAACCACTGGACGGTGAACAAGGGCAAGGCGTTGCGGTGGATCTACAGACCATCGAAGAGGTTCAGCAAGCCATCGAGTCTGCCCGCCAGTTCGACAGCCGGGTGCTGTTGGAAAGCTTCCACGAAGGTCTCGACCTGCGCATTCTGGTGATTGGTTTTGAGGTTGTCGCAGCGGCCATTCGCCGACCTGCCGAAGTGGTGGGCGATGGCCAGCACTCGATCGGCGCGCTGATCGAAGCGCAAAGTCGCAGGCGTCAGGCCGCCACCAGCGGTGAAAGCAAAATACCTCTGGATCATGAAACCCAGCGCACATTGCACGCGGCAGGTTATGACTACAGCAGCATTTTGCCAGCCGGCGAACATCTGTTTGTAAGGCGCACGGCGAACCTGCATACCGGCGGCACTCTCGAAGATGTCACGTCGATATTGGACCCAACCCTGATTGACGCCGCTGTACGTGCAGCACGCGCGCTGGATATTCCAATGGTTGGCCTCGACTTGATGGTGCCTGCCGCCGATCAACCGGAGTACGTGTTTATCGAAGCCAATGAACGCGCCGGACTGGCCAATCATGAGCCACAACCCACGGCTGAGCGATTTGTGGATCTGTTGTTTCCACACAGTCAGCCGACGGTCTGATCCTCTCCTAAATATCGTTCTTACGCGCTGCGTAGGAATGCAGTCGGGGACGCTTGGCGTCCGGTGAGGCATTCGCGCGCAGCACGTGGGAACGATCAGCCTTCAACTCATCAGGAGTTTCCATGATCAGCAAAATTCCCGAACCAGATCTCAACTACTTGCAAAAAGTACTGCTGGAAATGCTGGCGATCCCAAGCCCGACCGGCTTCACCGATACCATCGTGCGTTACGTCGCCGAACGGCTCGAAGAGCTGGGTATCCCTTTCGAAATGACCCGGCGCGGCACCATCCGCGCCACGCTCAAGGGCAAGAAAAACAGCCCTGACCGTGCGGTCTCGGCTCACCTCGACACCATTGGCGCCGCCGTTCGCGCAGTGAAGGACAACGGTCGCCTGACGCTGGCACCGGTCGGTTGCTGGTCCAGCCGTTTTGCTGAGGGCAGCCGCGTCAGCCTATTTACCGACAACGGCGTGATCCGCGGCAGCGTGTTACCGCTGATGGCTTCCGGTCACGCCTTCAATACCGCCGTGGATGAGATGCCGATCAGTTGGGATCACATCGAATTACGCCTCGATGCCTACTGTGCCACCCGTGCCGATTGTGATTCGCTGGGTGTCAGTGTCGGCGACTTCGTGGCGTTTGATCCGTTGCCGGAGTTCACTGAAAGTGGCCATATCAGCGCACGCCACCTTGACGACAAGGCAGGTGTTGCAGCGCTGCTGGCGGCGATGAAAGCGATTGTCGACAGCGGTGAAGAGTTGATGATCGACTGTCACCCGCTGTTCACCATTACCGAAGAAACCGGCAGCGGTGCAGCCGCGGCGTTACCTTGGGATGTGAGCGAGTTTGTGGGAATCGACATTGCGCCGGTCGCCCCGGGCCAGCATTCCAGCGAACACGCGGTGAGCGTGGCAATGCAGGACTCCGGCGGGCCTTACGACTATCACCTGTCACGGCATTTGCTGCGATTGGCCAGTGACAATGAGTTGCCGGTACGCCGCGACCTGTTCCGCTATTACTTCAGTGATGCGCACTCGGCTGTCACGGCAGGCCATGACATTCGCACCGCCCTGCTCGCCTTTGGCTGCGACGCAACGCACGGTTACGAGCGCACGCACATCGACAGCCTGGCGGCCCTCAGTCGCTTGCTCGGCGCCTATATTCTCAGCCCGCCAGTGTTCGCCAGCGATGCTCAACCGGCCAAGGGTTCACTCGACCGGTTCAGTCATCAGATCGAACACGAAACCCAAATGGAAAGCGATACCCGGGTACCTTCGGTAGACAGTCTGGTCGGGCAACGCTCGGATAATTGAAGCCTGGCGATATTCCAGGCGCCTTGGCAGATCTTCTGGTCGCGGCTTGGCGGCGATGACATTTTTCCCTGTTATCGCTGCCGGCATAGGCGCTGTATGAGCCCAGACTAGCCGTCATCATTCATTCGCCGTAGCATCGCGCCATTGTCTTAACCGAGGTGCCTATGCTGATCCCCTACGACCAATTGGAAGTCGATACCCTGACCCGCCTGATCGAGGATTTCGTGACCCGCGACGGCACGGACAATGGCGACGATACGCCGCTGGAAACCCGGGTGTTACGCGTGCGCCAAGCACTGACGAAAGGCCAGGCGTTGATCGTTTTCGATCCCGACAGCGAGCAATGCCAATTGATGCTGAAACACGACGTGCCAAAGCACCTGTTCGACTGACCGTTTAGTAGCCTTTGGCTTTGGCCTTTCTCACCTGGATGCGCTCATAGACTTCGGCTCGGTGCACGTTGACGTTTTGCGGTGCTTCGACGCCGATGCGCACACTGCCGCCATTGACGGCCAGGACCCGTACGGAAATGGTGTCACCGATTGAAATCAATTCGCCGACTACACGACTGAGTACAAGCATGGGAATGTCCTTCAGGTTTACCGGGCCTTGAAGATGGCCCTTGAGCGAACGCGCTTCAATGCTCCCCTGATAAATCAGTCTTGCCTTACAGCCTCGGGCGAAGCCATCTTACGGAAACGTCTGACATTTACGTTGAATGTCGGACCGATCCTTCAGGACGCGGAAAAGCGCGGACCGAAGAGGATGATGCTCGCGCCGATCACACACAGCGCCACGCCAATCCAGTCGGAACCCAGCGGACGAACCCGCTCGACCACTGCCAGCCAACCAATCGAGGCAACGATATAGATGCCGCCATAAGCGGCATAGGCGCGCCCTGCATAAGTGGCCTCGACACGGGTCAACAGCAGCGCAAACAAGGTCAGGCTGAGCAGTGCCGGCACAACCCACCACGCACTTTTGCCCTGACGCAGCCACATCCAGAAAGCAAAACAACCGGCGATTTCAAATAGCGCGGCAAGAAAAAACCACAAATAATTCAGCATGCAAACGTCTCGCAAGGATGGCCAGTTGCGGCCACCCTAACCACGCCTTTCCCTACGAGCAAGTTCAGCTTGCAGCTTGCTTGGCCTTGGCGCGCATTTTGTCGGCCATGACGGTCATTTCGTCGTAGAGCAACTGCGGGTTTTTCTGTTTGATGGCCCACGCCATGCGGCCCTGTTCGTGGGGAAGGATCATGAACTCGCCTGCACCTACACGTTGATAAATGTAGTCGGCAATATCGGCGGCGCTGATGGGTGAGCTTTCCAGCAACTTGCCCACCTGCGCTTTCATGGCGGGCGTCGGGCCACGGAAAGAGTCCAGCAAGTTGGTTTGGAAGAACGACGGGCAAACAACATGCACCGCCACTTCCTGGTGGGCCAGTTCAATCAACAGGCTCTCCGACAACGCCACCACGCCGGCCTTGGCCACGTTGTAGTTACTCATGGCCGGACCTTGCATCAGCGCAGCCATTGAAGCGATGTTGATGATCTTGCCTTTGCTTTTTTCCAGCAGTGGCAGGAAGGCCTTGCAGCCTTTCACCACCCCCATCAAGTTGATTGCAATCTGCCAGTCCCAGTCTTCAAGCGACAGCTCACTGAAAAAACCGCCCGACGCTACACCCGCGTTATTGACGATGACGTCGATGCCGCCCAGTTTTTCTTCACAGGCCTGAGCGAAGGCGGTCAATTGACTGTAATCACGCACATCGCAGCGCTGAACAAAGCCATCACCACCGGCCTCGCGAACCAGTTTCAGTGTTTCCTGAAGGCCTGGCTCACTGACATCCGACAATGCCAACTGCCAGCCTTCGCGCGCCCAGCGCAGAGCGATTTCGCGACCTAAACCTGAGCCCGCGCCAGTGATCATCATGCGATTTTGCATAGCAAACAGCCTTGTTGTTTCGGGAAAGATGGGGCGAGTGTAGCGAAGGATATAGCCCGACCCACGCTCCATCAGATTGCTGAATGGCTTGAGCAAACCCGGGGCACGGGCGAAGCAACTAAGGCCACAAAAAAAGAAATAAGCCTTTCTTCGAAAAACATTAAAAAAACTTGGAATTTTCTTTCAATCACGAGAGTCGGATTTGGTAAGCAGCTCGGGTTTATTGCATTTCCAGCTGATAGTTAAAGCTAGGTAATTCCAGAACACTTCCAACAAGGAAATAGACATGGGCACAATTCTTATCGTTATTCTGATCCTTCTACTGGTAGGCGGTTTGCCGGTGTTCCCACACTCCAGAAGTTGGGGTTATGGCCCGTCGGGTATCATCGGCGTCGTGTTGGTGGTGCTGTTGATTTTGCTTCTATTGGGCAAAATATAAAGATTTAACAGGCAAAAAAAGAGGCCCTCAAAGGGCCTCTTTTTTATTGCGTCACCGTTTAGTCCGGCTTGCCATCCACCACACCTGCGGTGTTGTCGAGCAGACTCTTGGTCGCCGTCTGCAGGAACGCTTCAAGCTTCTGCTTCAGCTCGGCGGTACGCGGTGCGTCCGGTATGATGTCCGCACGCGGCGTCGCGCCCAGTTCATACTGGAACACTTTTGGCGCCATTTCCTTTTCTTTTGGCAGCACCAGAATTTGATCGCCCGTGATGATTGCCGTGGTCTGTTCACTGCCCGACGGTTTGATCACGCCAAAACCCTGGTCGCCTTCCGGCAGGTTAAGCAGGTCACGCCCCCAGCACTGATGGCGTACTTCGCCACCGATGCGGCCCATGATGGTCGGCACAATGTCGATCTGTGTGCCCACGGTGTGGTCACGCTGACCGAACTTTTCCTGGATGCCGGGTGCGATCATCAGCATCGGCACATTGAAGCGGCCCAGGTCCATTTCGGTGATCTGGCGCTCGTTGCCAAAACCGTGGTCACCAACGATGACAAACAGGGTTTCCTTGAAGTAAGGCTCCTTGCGGGCCTTTTCAAAGAACTGTCCCAATGCCCAGTCCGCATAGCGCATCGCAGTCAAATGCTCATTCAAGCTACCGCGATCAGTCACCGGCTCGACCGGCAACGGTGACGGCAACGCATAAGGCGTGTGGTTGGACAGGGTTTGTAACAACGCATAGAACGGCTTGCCATTCTCCCGCGCCTTCAGTTCCTGCAGGCCACGATCAAACATGTCCTGATCGGAAACACCCCAGGTCGGATCAGAGAACACCGGGTTAACGAAGTCGTTGCGACCAATGAAGTTGGTCATGCCCTGGCTACTGAAGAAACCCGACTGGTTATCCCAGGCAAAATCGCCGTTGTAGACATACACATCGTCGTAGTGACGGGCGCTGAGCAGTTGCGGCAGGCCGGACAACTTGTGGCTGCCCTCAGGTGTCTGCATCAGGTATTCGAAACCCGGCAGGTTCGGGAAGCAAGCCATGGTGGCGAACATACCCTGGTGGGTGTGCGTGCCGTTTGAGAAGAAACGGTCGAACAGCAGGCCTTCCTTCGACAGTTTGTCGAGGTACGGCGTGATATTGCCCGGTGCACCCAGGGCGCCAACCGAGTGGCCGGCCATGCTTTCCATCAGGATAACCACGACGTTCTTGATCGGCAGCGTCTTGTCAGCCGGTGGCGTGTAATCACGGCGCACCGCAGCAGTGTCGGCGTCCACGAGTTTGTCGTCCGGCATTACCAGCATGTCGCGCACGATTTTCTGCGCTTCATCCTGTGGCAGGGTCGCCTTCCAGATGTTGTCGCGATCTTCGGACATCCGGCTTTTGGCCGCACCGATCAACGACAGCGTGCCATTGAGGCCCAACTGGTTAGCGAAGTTGGAGTCGGTGGTGTAAACGTCACCCCAACGCAGTGGCGGGCCTTGACGCAACGTGCCACGAGCGGCCACGACGCAAATCAGCAGGCACACCACGAATACCGCCGCGCGTGTATACCACGGGGCAATCTGGCGAGTGCCAACACTGCCGCCGCTGAACGGACCACGAGGACGGGTGGCGCGGTCCGCGCCCTTGAATGCCAGTGTCAGGATGACAGTACCCACGACCCAGGCCAGCAGGTAACGCACCACTGGAAAGCCGTACCAGAGCATGCTCATCACGGTTTTCGGGTCTTCTTTCACGTACTGGAACACCAAGCCATTGAGGCGCTGGTGGAACTCGCGGTAAAAGTCCATCTCCATCAGGCCAAGGAACAGCGCGATACTCGAGACGATGGTCAGCCAGAAACGGAAGAATCCGCGAGCAGCCATGGCCCGCGCGCTGAACAGGGCCAACAGCAGCGGAACGCTGAAGTAAACCACCAGGCGCAGATCGAAACGCATGCCATTGATGAACGCTTCGAGAAAGGTCGAGGCCGGCGTATCAAGGATCATCTCGCGGTTATAAACCAGCAGCGCAACGCGCAGCAGGCTGAACATGACCATCATGATCAGGGCGCACAGCAACGTGTAGGCCAGATGCGATTTGACGGTCGGTTGCAGCAGGCGACTAGAAGCTCGCTGCTGATTCAGGGCGTCCGGGTTTGCCATGTCGTTTTAGGACCCATTGGAAGTTGAAGTTTCAAAAATACAGCTGCGCCCTGCCCTCTGTTGGCCAAAACCTGGCCCGGGGCTTGCGCGGTGCGCAAATGTTGCACGATCACCCGCAGCATTGCCATTGATTAGTGTCGGCATGTTGTCGCGGGCAAATTGTCTTGGAGCCATTGTGAAAATTTTGTGCAACGCATATTCGGAAACAAAATAAAGACCCGTTAACTAAAAATGCAAACGCCCCGATTAATCGGGGCGTTTTTTTAGCGGCGTGAATTACTTTTCAGCGCGCTCTTTGAGCGCTTTCAACGTATTGAACGGAGCGTCGACCACAAACTTGTTGGCCAGCCAAGATGGCACACTGCCACCCGGCTCGGTGTGAACCTGATAGGTCACTTCAACCTGATCGCCTTTAGGCACGAACTTCCAGAAACCCTGGACCTGAGTAACTCGCACATAACCTTTTTCTTCCGGAATGTACGTTGGCACACCTTCAAGTTTACGCGTCAGGCTGCCATCGGCACCTTCAACGGTGGTGACATGCAGTACCGAATCTCGAGCGGTCACTGGCCACGGTGTATTGAACTGAGTGTAGGTCCAGCTCTGATCACCTTCGTGTTTAAGCAACTTCTGGGTCTTGCATTCGTGAATCCAAGCGCAGGCACCGGGCACGTCTTCTTGTAATGCACGCAACTTGGCCATGGTGGTTTTCATCACGGTAACGCCGCGATAAGCCTTGTATTGAGAACCTGCCACTTCACTCAAGGACACAGTGATACCGTTCTCATCCTTGGCGGTTTTCCATTCTTCAGCCTGAGCGGTGCTCGCCAGCAAAACAGTCAAACCACACAACACAGCCACACGATGCAACGAACCCATAGTTTTATTCCTTATTGTTGAAGTTGCGGCCATCAACCCATCACGCCGCCGTCATTTGCTCCCACCAGCCAATCAACTTGATGGCTTCTTCGCTGCTGGTTCCGCACACCTCGGCATCCGCCGTGAACGCCGAGCACACCGCGGGACGTTCAGGCTTGCCGAAAATGTTGCACAGGTTTTCGACAGACAGCTGCACGCAACGTTCTCCGGCGGGTTTGCCTTCGGGCATGCCGGGAATCGGGGAACTGATGGAGGGGGCAATACAACAGGCGCCACAGCCCTCACGGCATTTCATGACGACAAGCTCCTCGCGACGGGCGATAGGTTGAAAGGACGTGGCACAGAGTAACCGCTAAAACAGGTGTTTGAAATTCCCTTTCCCCGTGTTTTCCCTGGAAAAGGGCGTGACTGACCAGTCTCCGACGAAGCGTCTGGCCAGCGCACTGCAGTGAGTATGACGATTACTGCTTGAACTCGAATTCCAGCGCGGCGCCTTCTACTTCACGGCGTTCTTCATTGCGCAGTTGCAGCTGCATTTCATTGCTCAACAGACGACCGTTGAGCTGGAACGGGCTGCTGCTGGCCTTATCACCGAACATCTGCGGCAACACCGCATCGTGTTTAGGTAAGGGCACGGTACCGATCGGCTTCAACTCTTCGACCATACCTTTGGGCAAGGTCAAATCGAGTTTGGCTGCAGGCAACGGCGTTTTAACCACTTCACTCGCGGCTTTCGATTTGGAAGCAATCGGTGCACGTTTTTTTATCGCAGGCGCTTTCTTTTTCGCCGGAGGGGCTTTCTTTACAGTCACTGGTTTTTTCGCGGGCACACTGGCTGCCGGGGCTTCTTGAGTAGAAGCCGCCATGACACTGTCGACAGAAAAGGTCATCAGCAGGCAAATCGATAGACAGACGGCGGGGAAAATCGGCTTCATGGACCCAACGGCGCTAACGGCAGAGGGCCATATGCTCGCTTGTTGGACGCAACATGACAAGCTCGGGCAGGAATAACCTGCCCATTGTGTCAAATACCGCCAGCCGTTTCCTGGCAGAGCTGAGTGGCCAACAGGCCAAGTGTCATCAGCGCACGCTCCGCTTCGCGATTCCAAGGTATGCCGCAGTTCAGCCGGATACAGTGATTGAACTGCTCGGTATTACTGAAGATAAGCCCCGGCGCGATGCTGATGCCCTGCTGCAACGCCCGTACATGCAGTTCCTGGGTGTTCACCCTGCCAGGCAAACTGACCCACAAAATGAAACCACCCGTCGGCCGGGTCATCTGCGTACCTTCAGGGAAATACTGCTGCACAGCGAGCTGGAAGGCGCTTAGGTTCTTGCGATACTCCTGCCGGATGTAACGCAAATGCCGGTCGTAACCACCGTTCTCCAGATACGCGGCAATGCCCATTTGCGTGACGCTGCAGGCGGAATGAGTGCTGAACGTCTGCAAGCGCTGGATTTCCTGCTGGTACTTGCCGGCAATCATCCAGCCGATCCGTACGCCGGGTGACAGTGTTTTCGAGAAGCTCGAGCAATAAATCACCCGGTCCAGCCGATCATAGGCTTTAAGGGATTTGGTACGGCCCTGCTCGAACATCAGTTCGCCATAGATATCGTCTTCAACAATCTGGATATCGAAATCCGACGCCAGCCGCAGCAGTTGTTTTTGACGCTCTTCGGGCATGGTGCCGCCCAGCGGATTGCTCAACCGGGTGGTCAGCACCAACGCCTTGATCGACCATTGGTTGGCCGCGAGTTGCAGGGCTTCCAGGCTCATGCCGGTGGACGGGTCGCTGGGAATCTCGATGACTTTAAGGCCTAGCAGGTCAGCCAGTTGCAGCAAACCGTAATAGGTCGGCGACTCGGCAGCGATCAAATCCCCGGGGCGGGTCAATACACGCAATGACATCTGCAAGGCATCGACGCAGCCGTGGGTAATGACCACCTCGGAGGGGTCAACCACAACGCCGGCATCACGCATGCGAATCGCTACCTGGCGACGCAACGGCTCAAACCCGGGGCTGAACATGTAGCTGAACGCACGCGGACTATGGAACCGGGTGACTTTGGCCAATTGCTGATGCAAGGCTCGCACTGGCAGATAGTCGACGCTGGGCACGGCCGCACCCAGAGGAAAGACGCCTTCACGGCGCGATTCGACCAATACCTGCTGGATAATACTGCTGCGTGTGACCAGGCCTGGACGTTCAACGCGCGCGATATCCGGGGTTGGCGCAGTCAGTGCCGGGGTCTGGTGTACGTAATAGCCTGACTGTGGCCGAGCGCGGATCAGCCCCTGATCTTCAAGATTGGCGTACGCCTGCAGCACCGTCGCATGGCTGACATTGAGCTGCGAACTCATCTTGCGCACCGAAGGCACGCGCTCGCCCGGCTGATAGACACCACGGCGGATGTCCTCGGCCAGTTGCTGAGCAATACGTTGGTAGAGCAATAGATTGGTCATGACGCTGCACTCGATTTCACGGGCATTTTATTCTTGTGTAAAACACTACCGGCACAGTTTAGAAGTGTACGGGGACAGTTGCCACAATAGTCGACTGCACCGGCCAGTGTCAGCAAAAACTGTACTGTTTTACGGGACGATTGGCAGGGCATAAAAAAACCCGGCGCTGCTGGCAGGCCGGGTTTTCCAGAAACGCAGCCCTTAACGGGCGGCGCCGAGCTGGCCTTTTTCGTCAGAGAATACAATTTCTACCCGACGGTTCTGCGCGCGACCTCGCTCGGAAGCGTTTGCGTCTACCGGGTATTCGTCGCCGTAACCTTCGACCTGAATGCGTTTTTCATCGATTCCCAGGTCCACCAGCACGTCCGCTACCGATTGCGCGCGATCACGTGACAGCTTGAGGTTTTCCTGTTTGCCGCCCGTACTGTCGGCATAGCCCTCGATTCGCACCACACGTTTTGGGTTCAACTGCAGGAACTGTACGATTTTCAACACCACACGGTTTGCCGAGTTTTTCAGCTCCGCTTCGCCGGTATCGAACAGCACATCCCCCAGCGTCAGCACCAAGCCTCGGTCGGTCTGAGTGGTTGCCATCGCCACAATCTGTTCTTCAAGCCATTTACCCTGCTGCTGAACGCTGAGCAATTTTGACTCGCGCAATGCCAACTGAAGACGCTGGCGCTCCAGTTCCAGCTTGGCGGCACGTTCTTCGTTCAGCACCTGGCTGGTGTGTTCACGGGCGATTTCACTGTAGCGCTGGCTCAGATAAGCGTAATGAGCGACATCGGAACCGCTGCCCCAGTAGCTCGACAGGCGATCGGCGCGCGCCAGCGACTCGCCAGCGCGAATCACATCCTTGGGCGCGATGCGCAGCACGTTCGAATCTTCCTTGACCTTCTGGAAGTCGGCGCTCGCCTGTTGCAATGCCGCTTCACTGTGCTGGCCAGCGCAACCGTAGAGACTGGCGCAACCGGCCAGCATCAAACCACCGAGTACTTTGCATTTGAGGCTCATTGGGCATCTCCCAACTGCTTGCGCAAGCGAGCGATGCGAGTATTGAGCACGTTCAATTGTTCTTCGCTTTTGAGGGTCAGCACCTTGGCTTCCGCCAGACGCGCATCCAGTTCAGCCTGCTCGGCGCGCATGCGTGCATGTTTGTATGACTGATCGGCCATGTCGGCCTGGGCTCGCGTGAACTTGTCTTCGGCCAGTTTCATTTCCGGCACCGCCTCGGCGGTGGCGCCCACATCCTTGGCTTGCACCAGTGCCTGTTCAGTCAGGCGAATTTGTTCATTCGGCGCCGGATCGGCTGCACAACCCGCCAGAGCCAGAACGGCCAGGGCAGCGAAAAGAGGTCGAATACTCACTAAAAATCCCTACTGTTTTGAGGTACTGGCGGGTTGTTGCTGCTGTGCTGTCCAACGCTCGATATTGCGTTGCAGCACGGCTTCCGTCAGTCCGGACGCGGGCAATTCTGTCATCTTTTTGGCCAGCTGTCCGCGCAACCACGGATCGTTGCAGGCGGAGTTGTGGGAAATCGCGAGGAACAGCCCAGGTTTATCGACTGGCTGTTGGCGCGCAACCAGGTCGTTGGCCATGCTCAGTGCCTTGGCGGCGGCCATGCCCGAATAACGCCCGGCCAGGACAAATTCCACCTCGCCCAAGAGTAATTTCTGAAAGGCCTGGCTCAGATTGGGTGTGCGCGTGAGGGTCAATTGCTGTTCGGCGAACGTGCCAAATTCGGCCGTCATTCGAGACTTCTCCGACAAGGCCCCGGGATGACCATGAAGGTCCTGCGTTTCCTCATACACCAATGCCGAGTCTTTTCGGGTCCAGACCAGATAATCGTTTTGCAGCAGCGGCGGATGAATGTAGTCCAGCGTTTCCAGCTCACTGACCGTCAATGGCGCATCAAGCAGCATGTCCATCCGCCCGCTGCGAACTTCATCGAGGGCTTGGGAACGTTTACCGGCATACAGGACCTCGACCTTGATGCCCAATTGTCCGGCCACTTGCTGCAATAAATCGGCACTGGCGCCGATCAGGTGCTTGGGATTTTGCGGGTCTTGCCACAGATAGGGTGGGGCATCCGGACTGCCGGTCACCACCAGGCGATCACATTTGCCTGCCGCAATCGCGAGCCCCGTGAACAGCGTCAGGCCCAACGTTAAACAACAGCTGTACGCGCGGCGCAAATCCATGGCGAAACTCTCCACTCAATCCGGTTATGCCTAAAAACGAGCAAAAAAAAGCCCGACCAAAAGGTCGGGCTCTTTATAAGTGAAGCCGCTGGATTAGACCAGCTTCTCCAACTCGGGGATTGCTTCGAACAGATCAGCAACCAGGCCGTAATCAGCCACCTGGAAGATCGGCGCTTCTTCGTCCTTGTTGATCGCAACGATCACTTTGGAGTCTTTCATGCCGGCCAAGTGCTGGATCGCGCCGGAGATACCGACCGCGATGTACAGCTGTGGTGCAACGATTTTGCCGGTCTGACCGACCTGCATGTCGTTCGGCACAAAACCTGCGTCGACTGCAGCGCGCGAAGCGCCAACAGCAGCGCCCAGCTTGTCGGCCAAGGCGTACAGGTGTTTGAAGTTGTCCCCGTTCTGCATGCCGCGACCGCCGGAAACGACGATTTTGGCAGCGGTCAGTTCTGGACGATCGGACTTGGCCAGCTCTTCGCCAACGAAGCTCGAAGTGCCCGCGTCGTGTGCAGCAGCAACGGCTTCAACAGCAGCCGAACCACCTTCAGCGGCAACCGGATCGAAACCGGTGGCACGCACGGTGATGACTTTCACCGATGCATTCGACTGAACGGTAGCGATGGCGTTACCGGCGTAGATCGGACGGGTGAACGTGTCGGCGCTGACGACCGAAATGATCTCGGAGATCTGGTCAACGTCCAGCTGAGCGGCAACGCGCGGCAGGATGTTTTTGCCGTTGGACGTAGCGGCAGCCAGGATATGGCTATAACCGGCGCCAAGCTCGGCAACCAGCGGCGCTACGTTTTCCGGCAACTGGTGAGCGTAGGCGGCGTTGTCGGCCACCAGCACTTTAGCCACGCCAGCAATTTTCGCAGCGGCTTCAGCCACGGCGCCAACGCCCTGACCGGTGACCAGAACGTGGATATCACCGCCAATTTTGGCAGCGGCAGCCACGGTGTTCAGTGTGGCCGGGGCCACTACTTTGTTGTCGTGTTCAGCGATTACCAAGATAGTCATTATCAGATTACCTTCGCTTCGTTTTTCAGTTTCTCGACCAGTTCAGCCACCGACTTGACCTTGATACCCGCGCTGCGTGCAGCAGGCGCTTCGACTTTGACGGTCTTGTTGGTGGAGGCAGTGGAAACGCCCAAAGCGTCCGGAGTCAGCACTTCGAGAGGCTTCTTCTTGGCTTTCATGATGTTTGGCAGGGACGCATAACGCGGCTCGTTCAAACGCAGGTCGGTGGTGACGATGGCTGGCAGTTTCAGGGAAACTGTTTGCGCGCCGCCGTCGACTTCGCGAGTCACGGCAACCTTGTCGCCGCTGATTTCGACTTTAGACGCGAACGTGCCCTGACCGTAGCCGCTCAATGCAGCAAGCATCTGGCCAACCTGGTTGTTGTCGCTGTCGATGGCTTGTTTGCCAAGGATCACCAGTTGAGGCTGTTCCTTGTCGACAACCGCTTTCAACAGTTTGGCCACGGCCAGCGACGTCAGATCTTCAGCGGATTCGACGAGGATGGCGCGGTCGGCACCCAGAGCCAGCGCGGTGCGCAGTTGCTCTTGAGCGGTGGTCGGGCCAATCGAAACGACGACGATTTCAGTCGCAACGCCTTTCTCTTTCAGGCGTACGGCTTCTTCCACTGCGATTTCGCAGAACGGGTTCATCGACATCTTCACGTTAGCGAGGTCGACGCCGGAATTGTCCGCCTTGACGCGAACCTTGACGTTGTAATCCACAACGCGTTTGACAGCTACAAGAACCTTCATGGATTCCTCGTTACTCTCCGGTGAAAAGAAAGTCGCCTAGGCGAACCTGGCGGTTGATGCTCATCGGCGCAAGGGCACCTCTAAAAACGCTGGTTAAGGAATCAGCGACCTTGCTCACGAGGTTGATGACCGTTCGTCAGTGGTGACTTGCGAGTCATTCTGTATCGCGGCGTGTAAACTGCGCGCAAAACCTGCGCTGCCCGTCATCAGGTACTGCCATCACCCTGTCTTTAGAGGTGCTCTTGAAACCTACAGTCAGCCTACGGCGAGCGCAAAACCGACCGTATCTTGACCGGAACGCCTATTCCGGTCAATACGGCAAAATGGCCGTTCGTAAGCCGTGTGACTTTGATTTCTCTGGCCTGGAGCCAATTCAAACAAACGTTTGTATTGGACGCTAGGAGTGGTGTAGATATAATGCGCCACCTTAGAGAGAAAGGTGGCTTATCGATTGTCCTCTCCCGGCATTGCGCAGGGATTCAAGGATGCGGCACCAAACCTCCAATTAGAAAAAAACTGTGAGCCTTGAGTAGGAGATAACCTGTGGAACGCGAATACATGGAATTCGACGTGGTCATCGTCGGTGCCGGCCCCGCTGGTCTTTCTGCCGCCTGCCGCTTGAAGCAGAAGGCTGCTGAAGCCGGTAAGGAAATCAGCGTCTGCGTGGTCGAAAAAGGCTCCGAAGTCGGCGCTCACATCCTGTCTGGTGCCGTGTTTGAACCGCGTGCCCTGAACGAATTGTTCCCGGACTGGAAAGAACTTGGCGCGCCGCTGAACACGCCGGTCACCCGCGACGACATCTTCGTTCTGAAGAACGCTGACAGCGCGCAAAAAATTCCTGACCTCTTTGTGCCCAAGACCATGCACAACGAAGGCAACTACATTATCTCGCTCGGTAACCTGTGCCGCTGGCTAGCCCAGCAAGCCGAAAACCTTGGCGTGGAAATCTACCCTGGTTTCGCGGCTCAAGAAGCGCTGTTCGACGAGAATGGCGTGGTTCGCGGGATCATCACCGGCGATCTGGGCGTTGACCGCGAAGGTCACCCGAAAGAAGGCCTGTACACCCCGGGCATGGAACTGCGTGGCAAATACACGCTGTTCGCCGAAGGTTGCCGTGGCCATATCGGCAAGCAGTTGATCAAACGCTTCAACCTCGACAGCGACGCCGATGCACAGCATTACGGCATCGGCCTGAAAGAAATCTGGGAAATCGACCCGGCCAAGCATCAACCAGGCCTGGTGGTGCACACCGCCGGCTGGCCGCTGGACATCATGGGCACCGAGAACACCGGTGGCTCGTTCCTCTATCACCTGGAAAACAATCAGGTGGTTGTCGGCCTGATCGTCGATCTGTCCTACAGCAACACTTATCTGTCGCCGTTCGATGAGTTCCAGCGCCTCAAGCATCACCCGGTGCTCAAGCAGTACCTGGAAGGTGGCAAGCGAATCAGCTATGGCGCCCGCGCCATCTGCAAGGGCGGCCTGAATTCGCTGCCGAAAATGGTCTTCAAGGGCGGTGCGCTGATCGGTTGCGACCTCGGCACCCTGAACTTCGCGAAGATCAAAGGCAGCCACACCGCGATGAAGTCAGGCATGCTCGCCGCTGAATCCGTGGCCGAGGCGCTGTTCGCTGAAAAGGACGGCACCGAAGAGCTGACCACTTACGTCGACGCGTTCAAGAAGAGCTGGCTCTACGACGAACTGTTCGCCAGCCGCAATTTCGGCCCGGCGATCCACAAGTTCGGCGCGATTGTCGGCGGTGGTTTCAACTGGCTCGACCAGAACATTTTCGGTGGCAAACTGCCGTTCACCCTGCACGACACCAAGCCGGATTACGCGTGCCTCAAACTCGCCGCCGACTGCAAGAAGATCGACTACCCGAAACCGGACGGCAAACTCAGTTTCGACAAACTCAGCTCGGTGTTCATCTCCGGTACCAACCATGAAGAAGAACAGCCGTGCCACTTGAAGCTGACCGATCCGAGCATCCCGATCAGCAAGAACCTGCCGCTGTACGATGAGCCTGCCCAGCGTTACTGCCCGGCCGGTGTGTACGAAGTGGTGACCAAGGAAGATGGCGAGAAGCGCTTCCAGATCAACGCCCAGAACTGCGTTCACTGCAAGACCTGTGACATCAAGGATCCTTCGCAGAACATCACCTGGGTGGCACCGGAAGGTGCTGGCGGCCCGACTTACCCGAACATGTAAGCCGAACGCCTGAACATCAAGGCTCCCGAACCGGGGGCCTTTTTGTTGCCTGTCATTCGGGCCCCAACGCTTATTTCTGTGGGAGCGGGCTTGCTCGCGAAAGCGGTGTGCCAGTCGCCATCAGTGTTGAATGAAAAATTGCATTCGCGAGCAAGCCCGCTCCCACAAGGGGATCATCGTCAATTCATCAGGCGGCGCGCTCATCCCCGGGATTACGTTCGAAGTAGCGCTTGTACTCCCGGCTGAACTGCGACGTGCTCTGATACCCGACGCGATGCGCGACCTGCGCCACCCCCAAGCCCTCGGCTAGCAGTAACTGTTGCGCCTTGAGCAGACGCAGACGCTTGAGGTACTGCACCGGCGATAACAACGTGCTGCGCTTGAAATGTTCGTGGAAGGTCGACGCACTCATGTTCGCGCAACCGGCCAGCGTCTCGACATTCAACGGTTCGGTGTAATGCGCGTGCAGATGGCTGAGTGATGCGGCGACGCGGGCAAATTGCCCTTGTTGTTCGACGAGCGCCCGCAACACATCTGCCTGAGGACCGCGCAACGCGACGAACAATAATTCGCGCAATCGCGCCTGGCCCATAATCTGGCACTCCAGCGGATCGTGCAGACAGCGCAACAAACGCTCCACGCAACCACGCATTGCATCGTCGAGTACCGCCGAGGTCATGGACTCAGGCGTCTGCGCCGCTATGTTGCGCCCCGGCGCCAAGCCCATGGCCAACACCAATTCACCCAGCAACGCTCGGTCGATGGCAACCGAAACCCCGAGCATCGGCCCGTCAGGCGCGGAAAAGGTCTCGCACTCAAACGGAACCGGTAACGCCTGAATCAAATAATGGCCGGCGCCATATTCCATCGTACGCGGCCCCAAGTAGGCCAGTTTGCTGCCCTGGGCGATGATGACCAGGCTCGGCTCGTAAATCTGCGGCCCCCGCGCCACGTCACAACTGGCGCGCAATACCTGCACACCCGGCAATGCCGTAGGCGCGAAGCCGTCGCGTGTGGTCAGTGGCTGGATCAACGAAACCAGCGTGGCATTGGCGTCCAGATGACGGGTCAATAACATAAGAGCTCTTCAAAAAAACAGACGGAAAAAGGCATGCAAGCATCATCGCAGGTCTGCTGCCGCATTTGATCAAACGAGCACTGATGCCGGAGGAATAGGCATGACACCCGGAGGAATCGCCATGGCTGGTCTCGACGACGAAGCCCAGAATTCACCGCCTCTCTTGTCACTGCTTTTGCGAGGTTCCTCATGTACACCGCCATCGGTTATGCCGCTCAATCGGCCACCACTCCCCTCGCCCCCGTGAAATTCGAACGCCGCAGCCCACGACCCGACGACGTTGCCATCGACATTCTGTACTGCGGTGTCTGCCATTCCGATATCCATCAGGCTCGCAACGAATGGGGCATTGCCGTTTATCCGTTGATGCCCGGCCACGAGATCGTCGGCAAAGTGACGGCGGTCGGTACGGATGTCAGTCAATATAAAATCGGCGATCTGGTTGGTGTCGGCTGCATGGTCGATTCCTGCCGTACCTGCGAAGCCTGCCAGTCGAACCTCGAGCAGTATTGCCTCGAAGGCCCGACCATGACCTACGCCACTCCGGACCGGGTTGATGGCAGCAATACCATGGGCGGCTACTCCGACAGCATTGTGGTCAGCGAGCACTTTGTGGTGCGTATTCCGCCGAAGCTCGACCTGGCCAGCGCCGCCCCAATCCTCTGCGCCGGCATCACCACTTACTCGCCGCTGAAACACTACGGGGTCAAGGCTGGTAACAAGGTCGGGATTCTCGGCATGGGCGGCCTGGGCCATATGGGCATCAAGTTCGCCAAGGCGATGGGCGCCGAAGTCACGCTGTTCACCCGTTCGGCGAGCAAGGCTGAAGAAGGTCGCCGTCAAGGCGCAGACCATGTGATCGTCTCAACCGATGCCGAGCAAATGAAGGCCGCGGCCGGTCACTTTGATTTTCTGCTGGACACCATCCCGGTGCAGCACGACCTCAACCCCTACCTCGATACCTTGCGCTTCGATGGCGTGCACATTCTGGTGGGGTTGATTGAACCGATTGATCCGCCGGTGCACGCAGCCAAACTGGTATTGGGTCGTCGTGTACTGGCCGGCTCGCTGATCGGCGGCATTGCAGAAACCCAGGAAGTGCTGGATTTCTGCGCCGAGCACAACATCACTTGCGACATCGAGATGCTCGACATCCGCCAGATCAACGAGGCTTACACCCGCATGATTGCCGGTGACGTGAAGTACCGCTTCGTGATCGACATGGCGACCTTGAAGGTCTAGACCTTAGCGCCGAGTTCCGCAGAAAGCCTTGCTGTGACCCCTTTGATCAGGGGAATCAGCTCGGCCATTTTTTCCAGCGGCATATACGGCACGGTGCTGGCGATGCTGATGCCGGCGACAATTCGTTTGCTGGCATCACGAATCGGCGCTGCCACACAGCGAATCGACGGTTCGTTGTCTTCCAGATCGAAAGCGTAACCCCCCGCCACGTACTCAATCATGCGCTGCTGAAACTGCTCCCAGGATTGCTCCGGGTGTTGCGGCCAAAACAGATTTTTGCCACCTGCCGGCAAGCTGACTTCATACAGCCGCTGCCACTCCTGCTGCGTGTCATCGAGCATCAACGCCTTGCCGATCCCGGTGCGCGCCAACGGCATGCGATGCCCCACGCGTGACCGCATTTCCGGACCATTGCGCCCAGGATTCTTGTGCAGGTACAGCACTTCATCGCCTTCACGAATGGCCAGGTGAATGGTGTCGCCGGTCAATGCCGACAACTCATCCAGATACGGCCCGGCCAATGTCACCAAGGGCAGCTCTTCACGCGCCTGAAAACCCAGCTCGATGAGTTTCGGCCCCAACAAATAACCGACTTGCGGTACCACGCGCAGGTAGCGTTCCTCGACCAGGCAACTGGCCAGTCGATGCGTGGTACTGCGCGTGGTGCCGATCAGCCGGGCGATTTCCTTGAGGTCGCGCGCACCGCTGGCTACGGCCTGGACCACGCCCAAACCACGCAGCAGTGTCTGGGTGCCGGTCGGCGCGGTGTCCTTGGCAATTTTTGGGGCGTCTTCCTGCATATCCAGCCTTTACCGTTGAGCGAGTGAACGGGCGGCATTATGGTCGCCCGATGGCCACGACTACAACTTGATGCGTTCGACTTTACCTACCAGCAGTACGTAGGAAAGCGCACCGATCAATGCCAGCACCGCGATGTAGGTGATTGCCGGAGCGAAAGAATCACCCGTTGCCAGGAAGCCGATGACAATCGGCGTGGTGATCGCCGACAGGTTACCGATGAAATTGAACACGCCGCCCGTCAACCCGAGCAAGCGAGCCGGTGCCAGCGTAGACACCAGCGACCAGGTGATCGAAGCCAGCCCATTGCCGAAAAACGCCAACGCAAGGAACGCAATCACCAGCGGTGTCGATTCGACAAAATTGGCGCCGATGATCGACGTGGAAATCAGCAGGCCACCAATGATCGGCAGCTTGCGTGCGAAACCCACGGTGTAACCGCGACGGATCAGGAAGTCGGAAAAGAACCCGGAACAGAGCACGCCGACGAAGGCCGCCAGAAACGGCAGCGACGCCAACAGGCCAGACTTGATGAAGTCCATGCCGCGATACTTCACCAGGTAGGTCGGGAACCATGTCAGGAAAAACCACAGCGTGGAGTTAAGGCAAAACTGGCCGAGGTAAATGCCCCAGAGTTTGCGCTTGCTCAGCACAATACCGAGGTCGGTCCAGCTGAACTTCGCTTTGACCCGGGCTTGTTCGACCTGGATATCCACCAAACCGCCACCTTCGCGGATCAGGTTGATTTCGGCTTCATTGGCGCCCTTGAAATCCCGGGGTTCGCGATACACCGCGTACCAGACGACGGCCCAGATAATGCCCACCACACCGGTGCTGACAAACACCATGTGCCAGCCGAATTCATGCTGCAACCAGGCAAGCACCGGGGTCAGGAACGCCAGGCCAACAAACTGCCCGGAGGTATAGAAACCGATGGCCGTGGCGCGTTCACGCTCGGGAAACCAGGTGGTGACCACACGGCTGTTGATCGGATAAGCCGGCGCTTCCAATGCACCCACCGCCATGCGCAGCACGAACAGTGCGATGAAACTGGCAGCGAATCCGAGCATTACCGTCGCGATCGACCACAACAGCAAGGCCACGCTGTAGAGAATGCGCGGCGGTACCCGGTCCACCAGCCAGCCACCGGGAATTTGCATGGCGGCGTAGGTCCAGCCGAACGCCGAGAAAATCAGCCCGACGTGAATCGGGTCAATCCCCAGTTCACTGGTGAGCGCGGGGGCGGCAATCGACAGGTTGCTGCGGTCGAGGTAGTTGATCACTACGGTGATGAACAGCAGCACCATGATGAAAAAGCGCTTGCGGCTTGGCGCCACCAACGACGCCTGCCCGGTAAGGGTTTGCGGTTGCATGGGGAGTGCCTCTTATTATGTTTATTGAGGTCGTTGCAAGACTTGCAATGATGCAGATCTCCCGTCCTTGGAGATCAACTGTGGGGGCCCGCCTGCTGGCGATTGCGCTGTATCAGTCTCCACCAATGGAGGTGCTGGCCAAATCGCCAGCAGGCTGGCTCCCACAGGTATGTGTGTTGAGTCAGAGAACACTCACCACTCGGCAAAACTGCCATCGGCATGGCGCCAGATCGGGTTGCGCCAGCGGTGGCCGACGGCTGCACGCTCGATCACGTATTCTTCGTTGATCTCAATGCCAAGGCCCGGGCCATTCGGGATCTTGACGAAACCTTTGTCGTAGTCGAATACCCGCGGATCCTTCACATAATCAAGCAGGTCATTGCTCTCGTTGTAGTGAATGCCCAGGCTCTGCTCCTGGATAAACGCGTTGTAGCAAACCGCGTCCAGTTGCAGGCACGCAGCAAGGGCAATCGGCCCGAGCGGGCAATGCAGTGCGAGGGCCACGTCGTAGGCTTCAGCCATGTTGGCGATCTTGCGGGTTTCGGTGATACCGCCCGCGTGGGACGCATCCGGCTGAATGATGTCGACGTAGCCTTCGCTCAGCACACGTTTGAAATCCCACCGCGAGAACAACCGCTCACCGAGAGCAATCGGGGTGCTGGTCAGCGGTGCCAGCTCTTTCAGCGCTTCGTAGTTTTCACTCAGCACCGGTTCTTCGATGAACATCAGTTTGTAGGGGTCGAGTTCCTTCATCAGCACTTTGGCCATGGGTTTGTGCACCCGGCCATGGAAGTCGACGCCGATCCCGACATTCGGTCCAACCGCGTCTCGCACGGCGGCGACGTTGGCCAACGCGAGGTCGACCTTTTCAAAGGAATCGAGGAATTGAAGTTCTTCGGTGCCGTTCATTTTCACCGCAGTGAAACCACGCTCCACTGCTTCTTTCGCAGCACGCGCGGTGTCTGCCGGCCGGTCGCCACCGATCCAGGAATACACGCGAATTTTGTCGCGCACCTGGCCACCGAGCAGGTCGCTGACCGACACGCCCAAGGCCTTGCCCTTGATGTCCCAAAGCGCCTGATCGATACCGGCCAGCGCACTCATATGGATTGCCCCGCCACGGTAGAAACCGCCGCGATAGAGCACGGTCCAGATGTCTTCGATGTTGCGTGGGTCTTTGCCGATCAAGTAGTCGGACAATTCTTCAACGGCAGCCGCCACGGTGTGGGCGCGGCCTTCGACCACGGGCTCGCCCCAACCAGTCACGCCTTCATCGGTTTCTATCTTGAGGAAGCACCAGCGCGGCGGGACGATGAAGGTGGTGAGTTTGGTGATTTTCATCTGATTGTCTCTCTTGTTAGATGCAGCGCTCGCAGCGCCCAAAAAGTCTTAACGCAGTGCATTCCATGCAGCGACATAGGCCTTGGCGTTTCGCGCCACGTCGTCAGGCGTCATCCCCGGTTTGAACAGCCCGGAACCCAGGCCGAAGCCTTTGACGCCGGCATCGATAAACACCTGCATGTTGTCTGGGGTAATTCCGCCGACCGGTGCCAGAAGGGTCCCGGCAGGCAACACCGCGAGCCATGCCTTGACAACGGCCGGGCCCATTTGCTCGGCAGGGAACATCTTCAACACGTCCGCGCCTTCGGCCAGTGCTGCAAACGCTTCAGTCGGCGTGGCGACGCCAGGTGACAGGTACAGCCCGGCGGCTTTGGCGGCGCGCAGCACTGTCGGGTCGCTGTGCGGCATGACGATGACCTGGCCGCCCGCCGCTTTGACTTGCTCGACCTGCTCCGGCGTCAGCACCGTGCCCGCACCGATCAGGCAATCGGCAGGCAACGTACTGCGCAAGATGCGAATACTTTCGTACGGCTCGGGGGAATTAAGCGGCACCTCGATGACGCGAAATCCTGCGGCATACAGGACTTCGCCGATGGCTGCCGCCTCTGTAGGGCGCAGGCCACGCAGAATCGCGATCAGACCGTTTTGTGCCAATGCTTGCTTGAGCATGTCAGACCTCCAGTCAGGTTTAACGGGATGGGATTTGTGTGACCAGTCCGGCGGCGATCGCCAACTGCCACAAGCCGTGCTCGGTGGCTTGTTCGGCCAATGTCACGCGGGCAAAACCACAGGCGTCGAGCGCCCTGCTGTAACGGGCACAGAGTTGGGAATTACCAATAAGAATGATTGACGGTAAATGAACGCTGTTGCGTCGGCGTCGCTGAACAGTGGCCAGCGCCACCAGTTCGTGGCCAATCAACAAACCGGACAGATAATCCGGCTGGGCAGTGCCACTGAGTTCACCGGTCAGGCCCAGGCTGCGCGCACTGAACAGCGTCGACAGCGGGCCGATCTCGCCGTCCGCCGACAGCGCCACGTGCACGCCTCGGTCGAAGGCTTGGCCATCGAAGCAAGCACCGCGTTGCTGTGTGCGCCCCAGAATGCTGTGCTCGCTGAGGACGGCGAAAATTTCACCGGTCATGAAGGTATCGAAATGGACGATGCAACCGTCGGCCACCTCCACCCATTTAGAATGGCTGCCCGGCAGACCGATCAGCACATCGCCGGTCGCCGCGCCCGGCAAGTTATGCAATACGCCAAGGACCTGGGTTTCTTCGCCGCGCATCACATTCGGCAAGTTCGAGCGCTGGATCACGCCCGGCACGATGTGCACGTCGACCCCGCGAAGACTGCGAACGGTTTGTAGAGACGTGCCGAGATCAGCGACATTCGCCGGCGTATCGCGGTAAACCGCTTCGCGCCAGCCCTGGGCGCTGCCGACCATGCCACAGGCAATGACCGGCAAGCCTGGCTGAGCATCGAGCCAGTCGCCACAGGCCTCATCGAAGGCCAACTCAAAACCGTCGGCGCATTCTTGCCCTGCGATCACCCGCGGCGTTTTCGGCAACTGCATGATCCCCGACGACAGCGAACGCTGTTCGAGCACCTGGCCATCGGCGGCGAGTTTGTAAGCACGTAATGAGGTTGTCCCCCAATCGAGCGCGATCAGTTGCGCCAGCATCGCTTCACCTGATTGTTATTGGCAGTGAGTGAGCTGGACTATAAACCCTGACGTGGACAAATCTCAATATATAAATATCACTCCCATATTATGGGATTTACCACTGTGACAAGATTTTTTCCGGCAACGCTTTAAAATGCCGAGCCTTCACTAACCAGGTGTCCGCCTTAACCGGCATTTCAAGGAAGAAAATGAAGTCTGCTCTGAAAGCACTGCTGCTCTGTACCGCCCTCTGGTCCAACTTTGTGTTCAGCGCATCGGACAAGTTGAAGATCGGCGATACCTGGGCGTACAAAACCCGGCCAGGTGAAGAGGCTTCTACCCTGACCATTCTGAAAATCGAAAACTATCCCAAACTGGGCAAGGTCGTTCACATCAGGGTCGACGGCATCAGGATGATCAACCCAGTGGTAGGCAATGAATTTAATGAATTGCCTCATCTGCCCTTCCAGGCCGAAGCCGTTGAACGCAGCATTACCCGTCGCGTCGGGCACACGACCGCGCTTCCAGACTTCAGCAAGGGTTATGAAGTCTGGAGAGCAGCGTTTGATGAAGGTAAGGCAGGTGTTTTCAAAATCACGGTCCGACAAACACTCGACGGTATGCTCAGCGGCAATTGGGAAGCCTCTGATTAATTACCCTCTGCAAACCCCCGCAGCACCGCCCCATCCATCCGATACCGCACCCACTCTTCCTGAGGCTGCGCGCCCAGAGATTTATAGAAGTCGATGGCCGATGTGTTCCAGTCCAGGACACTCCACTCGAACCGCCCGCAATCATTGGCGCAGGCTATTTTTGCCAAATGGCGCAGCAGGGTTTTGCCGGCGCCGCCGCCACGTTGTTCAGGGGTGATGTAGAGGTCTTCCAGGTACAGGCAGTTGCTGCCAAGCCAGGTGGAATAGCTGAAGAAGAACACCGCAAAACCGATGGGTAAACCCTCGCGCAGGCAAATCAAACCGTGCGCCGTGGCACCCTCACCGAATAGGCTGCGCTCGATGTCGGCAACGCTGGCGATGACTTCGTGGCGGGCACGTTCATAGTCGGCCAGCTCAGTAATGAACGCGAGAATTTGCGGTGCATCGCTGGGCGTCGCCGGGCGGATTTCGATCGTCATGGACGTGCCTTGTCAAAAGTGGAAAACACCATACTAATTCGGTGCACGATTTGTGGCGAGGGAGCTTGCTCGCGCTCGAGTGCGCAGCACGCGCAACGTTCTCGACCAAAGCCGAGAACCCGGCGCGGCGGCTCAGCCCAACGGGAGCAAACTCCCTCGCCACACAAGCGCATTACTCCGGCGTGCACTAACCCTGAAATCGTCAACCACACACCTAACGTCCGCGCCGTGCATGGTAGATAGAGGGACTGCTGTTTATCGGGTCAAGGAACCGTTTCATGTCTACCGCAACGCCTCAAGTATCAAGCAGAGTGTTCGCACTGTTCTGCCTCGCCAGTTATCTGCTGTCGCTGTCCTACGGCTCGACATTTTTGTTGTCACTGTTGATCGGCTCACGCGGCGGTAACGAACACGATGCCGGCAGCGTGATTTCGGCGGCAATGCTCAGTACGTTTGCGGCGGTGATTGTGTCCGGGCACTTGTCCGACGCGCTTGGCGCGGCACGCTCGATTGCCTTGTTCGGCGTGTTGTTGGTGGTCGCAAGCCTGGGCTTCGCACTGACACCCGGGTTCGGCAACCTGTTGTTGTTTTTCGGGCTGCTGCTGGGATTGGGCTGGGGCGTTTTCTATACGCTGGGGCCGATCATCGTTGCCAGCCTGGTCGCGCCAGCACAACGCGCCAAATACTTTGCGCTGCTCTCGGGCAGCATGATGACCGGCATTGGCAGCGGGCCGTTGCTGGGTCGCGCGGCGAGTGCCTTGGGTTATCCGGTGACCGTGGCGTTTTACCTGGCGGCGCTGGCCAGCCTGGTTGGCGTTTTACTGTTTTGGCGGCTGGGTTCACAACTGAAAAAATCGTCGCTGCACAGCACGGCCGTCGCGCGCATTTCCTGGCGCGCAACCACACACGTGCTGTCATCCAAAGCGGTGTTCGCGATCATCATGGTCGGTCTGGGCGGCTGTGTTTTCGGCGGCTTGTCGAGTTTTCAAACCAGTTATGCGGCGTCCCGCTCACTCGACTATTCACTGTTCTTCTTTGGCTTCATGGGTGCCGCCATCAGCAGCCGGATGGTGATTTCAGGCTACGTGGTCAAGCGTGATCCGCTGCGCGCCTCCTGCCTTTTGTCAGGCCTGATGATGGCGTCCATTGCGATGTTCGGTTTTGTCGTCGATAGCGGCTTTACCTACGTTCTGGCCGCGGTAATGCTGGGGATCGGTTACGGGTTGACGTATTCAGTGATCAACGGCCTGGCGGCAAATGAAGCACCGGAAGGCACCACATCGCAGTCGTTGCTGCTGTTCAGCCTGTCGTATTTCATTGGTGTCTTTGGTTTTCCGCTACTGGCCGGGAAGATTATCGTCGAGCACGGGATGATGACACTTCTGCTAACAGTTCTGGGCATAGCACTGCTGAACTGGTTGATCACCGTTGGCCGCTTGCTCTGGCGCCGCAGCATCAGCGCGAAAATAGCGCAGCGGGCCTAGACCGTTCGTCGTTCATCAGGCACCAATCGAAAACGGGGGCGGACCAATAATGGGTAAGGACTCTACATAAATGGAGAGAACCCATGAACACGTCCAAATTGACCGCCCTCGCCTTTGCCGCGCTGATGTCCAGCGCCGCGTTTGCCGCCACGACCGCCTCGGGCACCGGGCCGACCAACCCGGTTGAAAGCCCAAAATCCCCTGCCATCCAAAGCGCACCCGGTATGAATACCGAGGGTGCGGGCATCGATAGCAGCTTGCCTCCAGCCACCGGCACCGACCCGCGAACCCAAGGCAACGACATGGGCCGTCAAGGTGGAATGAACATGCCGGATACCCGGACACCTGATAACGCAGGCAGCGGCATGGGCTCGAAAACCACCACCGGTGGTTCGGGTTCCGAGGGCGGTGCCAGCCAATAATTCGCGCATGCGTTTCAAGCAAGACCTATCCACATCCATGAAGAGGTAACCATGAACGTCGATAAAAACCTTGAGAAAGAAGTCCTGACCCGCCTGCTGCACGCCCATCCGAGTGGGTTGGGCAAAGAGGTTCTGGATAATTACCGGGGAGAAAAGGTTGTCGCCAGCGCCCTCGCCACCCTGCAGGATCGCGGGCTGATCCAGCAGGGCCACGTGACCTGTAACGAGGCCGGCGAACACGCGCTCAATTTGCCGATAAAACTCAGTGCCGCCGGCGTTGAAGCGGCACGCAAGCTAGACGCTTGACCGCATGATTGAAGGCTCACTCTCACACGGATCTGCACACGACGCAGGGTAAAGGTGGGAGTGAGCCTGCTCGCGATAGCAGCAGTTCAGGCGCTGAAAGTCTTGCTGATCAATGCATCCACCTCTGCACTCCCCGGCGACGTCGCCGGCCCCCACCGCGTGACCGCGAGCGCCGCCGCCGCGTTGGCCCGTCGCGCAGCCTCCAGCGCTGGCAAGCCCTGCGCCAGGCCCGACACGAATACCCCGGCATGCGCATCGCCCGCGCCATTGCTGTCTACAGCCTGAACCTCGAACCCCGGCACATGCTGACGGACGCCCTGCTGATTGATCCAGCACCCTTGCGGCCCATCGCGCACCACCATCAATACATCAGACGGTAAATGTTCGCCGAGCAGGGTCAACGCCCCGGCAATGTCCGAAGCACCGGTAAACCGCAGCGCCTCGACGCTGTTGCTGGTCCACAGGTTGATGCGCGGCAACAGCGCCTGCATCAACGGCGCACCCGGCGAATCCACCAGCGGTCCCGGATCGAAAACCACGTTGACGGTGTTCGGCAATCCCAGCACCCAAGTCACCAGCGCTTGGGCCTTGCCGACATGCAACAGGCTGTAGCCACTGACGTAAACGTAGTCGCCCGGCTCGGCCGACACACTGGCCAGGTCCTCGGCGGTCAACTCGCCTTCGGCACCAATATAGGAAATGAAGCTGCGCTCGGCGCCGGCATCGGTCACGGCGACGCACAACCCCGTATCGCGTTCGGCCTTGTGCGCGATGCCGATCCGAATGCCTTCTGCCTGCATCGCTTCACGCGCCAGATCACCGAAGCGACCGGTGCCATGGCGGCCGAGGTAGACCACCGGCAAGCCGTTACGCTGGGCTGCAGCCATCACGTTAAAGCCGCCGCCGGCTTCGAAACTGGCGGATTGCGCCAGCACATCGCCGCCCGATTCAGGCAATTTATCCACGGCCATGACCAGGTCGATTATCACCTGGCCGGTGTGCAACAACTTAGGCATGAGCATTCTCGGTTATTGCGGCGCGACGATCCCTCGCCCCACCGAGCACATAATAGATTCCACCTGCTACCAGGAAGGTCACGATCCAGCCGAGGCCGTTGTGACCGAGCCAGGAATCAGACAGGAATCCGCGAAACCAGACGGTTTTTTCGGTGGTACCGATCGTGGTGAAGCTGAAGCCCAGCACAATCGCCACCGCCCACGCACCAAACGCGCGCCATTCAATGCCGCCGCGGTACCAGTAAGCGCTGCTTGGGCTGACATCCAGCAAGTCTGTGGGGCTGTAGTAATGACGGTGAATCAGGTCGACGATGAAAATCCCGACCCACGCCGTGATCGGCACCGCCAACAACGAAATGAAGGTAATGAACGGGCCATAGAAGCTGTCGGCAATCAGCATGAAGTAGATCGAGCCTGCGAAGATCGCGACGATATCGACCACCACCGCGTACACGCGTTTTACCTTCAGGCCAAGGGTCAACGTGGTCAACCCGGCCGAGTACACCGACAGGTTGTTCGACAACAGCAACCCGCCGAACGCGGTGATCAGGTAGGGCACGGCCATCCAGGTCGGCAACATGTCGCGGATGGCGATGATCGGGTCAGTGGCCGAGGCCAGGTCGTTGTTACCCACCGACAGCAAGCCGCCGAGGGTGATCAGCAACACCAATGGAATACCCGCGCCAAACGCCGCCGAGGCCACCAGACGCACAGCTTTGACGCTGCGGTGTTGATAGCGCGACATGTCGGCACCGGCGTTGGCCCAACCGATCCCGGTGCCGGCAGCCATGGTGCCGACGCCGATGATCATGGCGCTCAAGGGTGCTGGCGTGGCGTTGAATACCGCACTCCAATCGATGGTGGCACAGAGGAAACCACCCACCACCAGGTTCAGCGCACCGAACACGTAGGTCGCCCACTTCTGGATGACCAGCAACGTGGCGTGGCCCAGGCCTGATACTGACAGCGTCAGCAATACGAAAATCGCGATGAACACCAGCGTCAACACAGGAGCGCTCTTGGCTTGCACCGGCGAGTTGAACAGGATCGAGCACAGGGACAGCAGCACGAACGCCGCCGTGGTGGTGTTGACTGTTTCCCAACCCAGGCGCGACATCAGCGAGACCAGCGTCGGACCAATGTTGCCGCGTACGCCAAAGATAGCTCGCGACAGCGTGAGACTCGGCGCTCGGCCACGTCGCCCGGCGATGGAGATGATCCCCACGACCGCGAACGAACCCGCAGCCCCCAGGATAGCGACGATGATTGCCTGCCAGATCGCCAAGCCGCGAAACGCGACCAGCGTGGCGCCCAGCGGCAGGCCGAGGATCGAAATGTTGGCGGCAAACCAGACCCAAAACAGTTGCAGCGGATGTCCGTTGCACTCCGCTTCCGGCACCGGTTCGATGCCTCGGGTTTCCAGTTGCCCGGCGCTTTGCCCGGCGTTCGATGAACTCATGTGAAATGCTCCTGTTGCCATTTTTGTGGTTGTGGGCAATTGCGAGTCGACACAACATCCCGCCAGCCCTGGCCTTGTGTGTGTGCGGTCCGTTGCGGGTGAAAAATCCGAATAAGCGACGCGTCCATTGTCGGAACACCATCGCGAGCAGGCTCGCTCAGACAGTGGTTCCGTGAACGGCACAAATCCCTGCGGCAGAGGCTTTCCCGCGAAGAGGCCAGCCCGGTTAACGCAACGCTAGAAGCCCTGTCACCAATGGCTCCAGCGCCAACCCGTTAACGGCTTTGACTTGTTCGATCATCGCCACCGGCCAGCTCTCAAGGCCCAGGCAGGCCCCAAGCATGGCACCGAGAATCGCCGCAATGGTGTCCGTGTCACCGCCCAGACTCGCGGCCATGCACACGGCTTCGAAGGCGTTCATTTCGCCGATGGCCACTTGCTGGGCCAAGGCAAACGAGACCACCACCGATTCCTGCGATGCCACCGAGGTGCCGATCACGTCGTACATCAAATCGGCGAGCAACGCTTTGTCGCTGTCGACACTGATCGACCGCGCCCAACTAATACGCGAGGCAATACGTCCGCCCGCCACCCAGTGCCCGTGCTTTTCCGCTTGTTGGGCCATCTGCTGGCCGAGGTTCAACGCCTCACCCAGGTCCATGCCGTTGATGCCGGCCGACACCACCGCTGCCACCGCTGCGGCACTGGAGATTCCCAGCGTGGTGTTGTGCGTCACCTGGCAGGCTTGCACCACGGCGCCGATGAACCGTTCCGGGTCGGCGACGTCTGCTGAAATCCCGACCGGAGTAATGCGCATGGCCGCGCCATTAGTCGTGCCGTAGCGCCCGGCCTCTTCTGGTGAATGCCCGGCGAGAATCATTTCGATCGCACGCTTTGTTGAAGGCCCGAGCAAATCTTGCGAACCCTTGGCCTGCATCATCGCTTCCCACTCGATCAAACGCTGGGCCAGTACCGCCGGTTCAATTTGACCGTGGCTTTCGACCAACAACTGCCCGACCAGGATTGCCTGCTCGGTGTCGTCGGTGATCGAACCTTTTGGCATGTTGGCGGCGATGGGTTGATCGGGGCCGGCATCTTCCAGGTCAGTGATTTCACCAAACCGCGCCTTGATCTGGCTGCGGCTGAGAGATTGGGTCGGCATGCCCAGCGCATCGCCCAGGGCCAGTCCATAGAACGCGCCCAAGGCACGGTTGAGCGCAGTCATTTTGACGTTCCAAATTGCAGGTGCAGACGAAAGTGCACAGGATCGAGCAAGCTTTCGACCTGTTCCATGAACCGGCCTTGCCGGTCGTACGTGGTGCGCAAGGCTTTAAGAAATACCGTGCCGACCGGGCATCCGAGCAGTTCTGCATCTTCGGCACTCAACGGCTCGGCACCGATCCACTGATCACCGCGCTCCCCGACGTAGCCATAGGCGGCCAGGGTAATGGTCAGGGAGTTGTCGATCAGCCCCACACGCGGCAGGCTTTCCAGACCACCGGTCGCGGGCATCAACGAACGCTCCAGAGACACCAACGTACCGTCGTTCGCCCGGCGACGGCGGTCCAGGGTAATGAACTTGTCAGTGCCAAAACGCGGCAGCAAATCCGGACGCTCGATAGCCTCCAGTCGCAGCACTTCGGTATTGATCAGCGCCCCACTGTCGGCCAACGCCTGAGCCCAGCCGCTGCGTTGATCCAGCACCACACCGTCGAAGGTGACGATAGAGCCGACACCGCCCTGCGTTGCGATGTAATTGCGCCGTTTCAATTCAGCCAGTGCTTCACGCAACGTGCCTCGGCTGACGTTGAATTCCTGAGCCAGTTGATGCTCGCCCGGCAACAGGAATCCGTCCTCCATGAGGCCGCTTTCGATGCGCCGGATGAGTTCGTCGACCACCCGTTGTTTCTTGTCAAATCGTACCTGTCTAATCATGTACAAAGTGATAACCGATACGGGGGCGGACGGGCAAGGGATATTTAGGGGAAGCGACGGAAGGATGTACAACTGTGGTGAGGGAGCTTGCTCCCGCTCGAGTGCGCAGCACTCGCAAAATCCTGGATCAAAGTAGAGACTTTGGGGCCGCTACGCAGCCCAGCGGGAGCAAGCTCCCTCGCCACAAAAGCTTGGGGTTAGCGCTGTTTCAAGCGGTCGATGACGACGGCCAACAGCAATATCGAACCGCGAATCACGTACTGGTAAAACGTATCGATATTCTTCAGGTTCATCGCATTTTCGATGATCGCCAGAATCAACACCCCGGCGATCACGTGCCGAATCATGCCAATCCCGCCGCTCAACGACACCCCGCCCAGCACGCACGCCGAGATCACTGTCAGCTCAAAACCCTGGCCGATCATCGGCTGGCCCGAGGTCATGCGCGACGCCAGGATCACCCCGGCCAGCGCACCAATCACTCCGTGTACGGCGAAGATGATGATCTTGGTCCGGTCAACGTTGACCCCGGCCAGCAACGCCGCTTCCTGGTTACCGCCGATGGCCATGGTGTTGCGTCCGTAGGTGGTGTAGTTCAACAACCAGCCGAAAAACAGGAAGCACAGGACAGTGATAAGAATCGGCACCGGCACACCAAACAACTGGCCGTTACCGAAGATGAAGAACGACTCCTGCGAGACGCCCACCGCTTTGCCGTTGGCGAAGATATACGCCAGGCCACGAACGATCTGCATGGTCGCCAGCGTGGTAATCAACGCATTGACCCGCAACTTGGCGATCACGATGCCGTTGATCAGCCCGACAATCAGCCCCATCAACAGCGCCGCTACCACGCCGAGAAACACACTGTTGGTGTCGCGCATCACCACCGCCGCGACAACGCCGGCACAGGCAATGACCGAGCCCACCGATAAGTCGAAGTGGCCGGACGCCAGGCAATACAACATGGTGCACGCCGCAATCCCGGTCGTCGAAATCGCCAGGCCCAGGCCGCGCATGTTGAGGGGTGACAGGAAGTTGTCGATCAGCAACGTGCACAGCACAAAGATCCCGATCGCCGCCAGCAACATCACCCAGTCATCGAGAAAGCGCCGCAGGTCCAGCGGTTTGCGTTGGGTTGGCAGGGCGTTGTTTTGAATTGTCATAGTCACCTCTCAGTTCGCCACGCCGTCAGCGCGTTGGCGCGGCAATGCCAGTTGCAGCAGGTTGGATTCATTGGCTTCGGCGCGAGACAATTCACCGCGCATCGCGCCTTCGCAGAGCACCAGGATGCGGTCGGAAATACCCATCACCTCCATCAAGTCGCTGGAGACGACGATCACCGCAATGCCGCTTTCGGCGAGGTTATGAATAATCTGGTAGATCTCGGCTTTCGCACCGATATCGATGCCGCGTGTCGGCTCGTCCAGCAGCAGGACTTTCATTGGCATCGACAGCCAGCGGCCGAGGATGGCCTTCTGTTGATTGCCGCCCGAGAGGTACATGATTTTCTGCGACGCGTTGGGCGTTTTCACTTTCAGCGCTTTGATCTGTTTGTCAGCATTGCCCTTTTCCCACAAACCGCGCAACAGGCAACCAAACGTCGAATGCGCGCCGCGAGCACTGATATTGATGTTCTCGGCGACACTGGCCAGCGGCATGATGCCCTCCTTTTTGCGGTCTTCGGGGCACAGCAAAATGCCGGCAGCAATGGCATCGCGTGGTGAACGCAGTTTCAGTTCATGGCCTCGCAGTTCCAGGCGTCCAGCCGTGTTGCGTGTCAGCCCGCTGAGCATCCGGAACAGCTCGGTTCTGCCCGCGCCTACCAGGCCAAACAACCCGAGGATTTCGCCTTTGTGCACCTCGAAACTCACCGGCTCGCGCAGGCCCGGGCCCAGCAAGCCATCAACCTTGAGCGCCACCGCGCCGCGCTGGCGGCTGCGATAGTCGTAAATGTCCTGAATGTCGCGACCGACCATGCACGTGACCAATTGGTCGTGGGTCAATTGGCTCATGTCCTCGAAGGTCCGCACGAAACGGCCGTCCTTGAACACCGTCACCGCATTGCAGATACGGAACACTTCTTCCATGCGATGCGACACGTAGAGCACGACTTTGCCTTCATCGCGCAGGCGCTCAATGATTGCCATCAGGCGATCGATCTCGCGCGAAGAAAGGCTGCTGGTAGGTTCGTCGAAGGCAATCACATGCGCGCCCCGCGACAACGCCTTGGCGATTTCCACCAGTTGCCGCTGGCCGAGGGACAGGCGCCCGACTTTCTGTTGCGGGTCGATTTCATCGGCCAGGCCTTTAAGGCAGGCCAATGCCTGTTGCCGCAAAGTGCTGCGGTTGATCAGGCCAAAATGTGCCGGCAAGTGCCCGAGAAACAGATTTTCGGCGACGGTCATTTCCGGCACCAGGTGCAACTCTTGATGGATCACCGCAACGCGGTTGGCGATGCTGTCGGCAGTCGACTTGAACACCATCGTTTGCTCGCCGATCTGCAGGTCACCACTGCTGGGGGTGTAAGCACCACCGAGAATTTTCAACAACGTCGATTTGCCGGCGCCGTTCTCACCCATCAAGGCATGAACCTGCCCCGGATGCGCCTCGAAGCTGATCCCGTCCAGCGCCTTCACACCGGGAAACGTTTTGCCGATACCGTTGAAGCGCAAGCTGCCGCCAACGCTGTTTTCCTGTGTTTGTACGTGCGCGTGCATAAACCACCTCATCACACAGATCAGGCAGCCCCGTTGCCGGGGCCGCCACTGAAATCAACCGGCACTCAGTTCCAGAGACCGATTTTTGTCAGCTCCTCCTGGAAGTTTTGCCGAGTAATGAGGGTCACTTCATCCATGGCTGTGTATTTCGGCGGCTCTTTGCCGGTGGTCACCCACTCGTACATCATGACCGCGGTGTTATAGCCCTCGATGTGCGGGCTAGGCAGCATCGAGCCGAAGAAGCCGCTGTCAGGCTTTTTCAGTTCGCCGATGGCGTCGGTGCCGTTGATGCCGATACCGATCACGTTAGTGGCGGCAAACCCGGCGCTTTCGGTGGCGCGCACGCCGCCCAGCACGGTGTTGTCGTTCATGCCGCCGATGATCAGGTTTTTCGCGCCGCTCGGCAGTTTCACCAACGCCGAGTTGGTGGCGTCCATGCTGCCCGGTACGTCGAGGGTTTTCTGAGCGGTGTAAAGAATGTGGTCTTTCGGGAAGCCTGCGTCTTCCAGCGCCTTGACCGAACCGTCAGTGCGTTTTTTGCCGGTGTCGAGTTCGTTGAAGGTGTTGATCACCGCGTAGGTTTCTTTCCAGTCCCAACCGCGTTTTTTCGCTTCGGTGGCCATGGCGCTGCCTTGTTTCTGGCCGACTTCGAACGCCGCCATGCCGAGGTACGGCACGTCTTCCATGAACTTGCCATTGGCGTCGACAAAGCGGTCATCGACAGCAATCACCTTCAGGCCGTTAGCCTTGGCTTTCGCGACAATGGCCGGGCCGAGACCAACGTCCGGTGGGCAGATGACAAAGCCTTTGGCGCCGTTAGCGGCAAGGCTATCAATCGCAGACAGGGTTTTCTCACCGTCCGGTACGGCGATCTTGATGACCGTGAAGCCTTTGTCTTTGCCAGCCTTTTCAGCGAACGCCCATTCGGTCTGAAACCACGGCTCTTCCGCTTGCTTGACCAGAAATCCAATCTTCACTGGCTCGGCGGCCAGTAGCGTACCGCTGAGGCTGACGGCGGTGAAAGCGAGAGCGGCACAGCACAGGGAACGGATCCCACCACGACGATTCATAATCTGACTCCTTGTTATTTTTTTGAGAGTGTTAGAAACCGGTACAGCGTTCGAGCCATGAAGCAAATAGTCATATCGTATGATGATTGGTTTTCAGACGGAGTTCCGCGCCCGAAACCGAAATTATTAGTCGTGGTACATGACCGAGCGCCCGCCATCGATGGTGATGCAGGAGGCATTGATAAACGGCGCTTCATCGCTGGCTAGGAACACAGCGGTCATTGCCACTTCCATCGGCTGCCCGATGCGGCGCGGCGGATGCAGATCCAAGGCGCGCTGACGCTCGGCGTGAGGGTCGTCAAAACCGTTCCAGTAATCGACGTTCAACTGCGTTTCAATGTAGCCCGGAGCGATGGCATTCACCCGAATGCCCTTGGCCGCGTACTCGATGCCCAACGCGCGCGTCAGCCCCAACAAGCCGTGCTTGGCCACCGGATACGGGAAACAGCCCGGGATAATGTGCGTTGAATGGGTGGAGGCAATGTTGATGATGCTGCCAATGCCTTGTTCGATCATCTGCGGCAACACGGCTTTGCAACCAAACCAGGCGCCATCGAGGTCGATGGCGAAGCAGCGGCGCCAGTCTTCCTCGGTCATTTGCAGCGGATCGCGGAAGACGTTGACCCCGGCGCAATTGACCAGCACGTCGATGCGGCCGTGGCGCTGCATGGCCAGTGTGGCCATGGCGTGCAAGTCCTGTTGGCGCGACACATCGGCCTTCATCGCCTGGACGTCAAAGCCCTTGTCTCGCCAGTGCGCCGCGACTTTTTCGACTTTTTCAGCCTGGACATCACTGATGATCAACCGGGCCTGCTGCGAAGCAAATGTCGCGACCATGGCTTCGCCTATGCCCTGAGCCGCGCCGGTCAACAGCACAACCTTGTCTTTCAGGCGCTCACCCTTGGGCGGCTCGGGCACTGGCGGCAGGGAAAGAGGTTCAGCCATAAACCGAAACTCCTTTTTTCAGGCACGACAAAAACCGGGCATCTGTCGATGTCCGGCCTGAAAACTGTTTGGAAAATTCCTGCATCTCTTCACCTGTTTTGTTTTTTTAAGTGTGAGTGCGTGCAACTGATGGAGCCGACTATAAACCCGAGCGGCAAATAATCTCAATATATAATTTTACATCCCATATTTTGGGATTTAACCTGCAAAACGCCGACAAGCCTTTCCGCTCACGCCGACGTCTATCGCCAGTAAGGCCCCGTCCAATGGATGCTCAAGCGGACTCGCTGCACTGGTGATGTAGAGGGTTTTCAGGTCTTCACCGCCGAATACGCAACTGGTCGGGCGACTGACGGGCAGTTCAACCACCCGATCAACCTGGCCATTCGGCGTCAGCCTGAGCAGGCAGCTGCCGTCCCAGCGAGCATTCCAGAGGTAGCCTTGCGCATCCATTGCCGAGCCATCGGGCCCGCCCCGATCACGGGCACCGAACCAGACCTGGGCCGGCTCGAGGTTGCCATCGGTTCGAATGAAATGCCGATAGAGCGTGCCGTCCAGGCTGTCGGCGAAATACAGCGTAGTCGCGTCATCGCTCCACAACAGCGTGTTGGGAATGCCCAGACCTCGAAGCAACGGCGTGACCCGTGCATCGCCATCGATCCGGAATAGTCCGCCAGAGCGGCGCACCACCGGCAGCTCTTCACCGTGCTCGCCAATGTTGTTTTGCATGGTCCCGAGCCAGAGCCGGCCCTGCGCATCGCAGCGAGCTTCGTTGGGGCGATTGCCGGGCTGTGGATCGGCCACGCAAAACAAGCTCAGCCTCGGCTCCAGGCCCGGAGAATCCAGGTCCAGCCGATACACGCCACTGCTCAACGTCACCAACGCATCGCCGCTGTCACATGGAATAAACGCCGATACGTGCTCCGGCATTTGCCAGATTTGCACATTGGCACCGATCAGTCGCAATGCCTGTTTGCCGGCGATATCGACCCAGTACAGCGCTTGGGTCGGCGCATCCCAGAATGGGCCTTCGCCGAGCAAGGCCCGGTGTTGGGTAACCGCAGTCCACTCCATGAATCCTCCTGCATTGTTTTTGTTTCAGGTGGGGATTTTTGTTGTCAGCTGGCTTTTTTGTCGGCCATGACCTGCGGGTAAAAACGTTTGATCGCAAGGTCGGCATTATCGATCAGGGTCATGCAGGCCCACACACCGCGCGCGGCGTCGCGGGCGGCGATGGCCTCAGCCATGTCTTTGTGAATCGGCAGTGTGCGGCGCAATTCGTCGGGGTCGGCGGCAGACACTTCAAAAGACACAGCCAGCAACGCGCCAAGGGCCGGAACCATCTGCTCGATGAATTGATTGTGGCTGGCGGCGAGAATGCACTCGTGGAAGAACTGATCGGCGCGGTTGTAATCGATGCCGCTGTCGACAGCTCGCTCCAAGGCGTTATAGGCCTGAAGCACGGCTTGTATCTGCTCGACAGTCGCCCGCTCGCAGGCCCAGCGCACGGCCATCGGTTCGATGGTGCGGCGTAGATCGAGCAAGTCATCGACAAAGTTTTCCGGCAGGCCGCTGCGTGACAACCAGCCAACCACCTGAGGGTCGAACAGGTTCCAGCGGCGCACCGGCAACACCCGCGTCCCGACCTTGGGCCCGACTTCGAGCATGCCTTTGGCTACCAGGGTTTTGATGGCTTCACGAATGACGGTGCGGCTTACGCCCAATTGCTCGCCAAGGTCGGCTTCGACTTTAAGGGTTTCACCGGGCTTCACCTGACCGGTGGCGATCCAGCCACCGAGCCAGTCGACCGTCGACGCATGAAAACTGCTGGACATGGACACCTCACGGCAGGAACCGCAAAAAACGGTTCGCGATGGCTGTCCACGCTAATCATCATATGATTGGCTGTCAATTTGAATGTGTGGCTTAGGGCTCGAGACCGATGCGAAAGAACTCACCGCCGCTCCACACCCCCAACCAGCGCTGCCCATCAATCTCACGGCTCACCGCCAGTTCCACCAATTGATAAAACACATTGCGATGAATCAGCGCTTCGAGGTTGGTGCGGATGTGTACATAAGGCGCGGGTTCTTGGGTTTGCGGGTCGATCACCACCCGAATCGGATGCTCGGCGCCCGCTTCGGCGGTTTCATCGACGTTGGTGGTAAAGCGCAGGGTTTGAGACTCACCCTCGCCTTCAACATCGACAGCAATCGCCACGAACGGCGCATCGTCGACCTTGATCCCGACTTTCTCGACCGGGGTGATCAAGAAGTAGTCATCGCCATCGCGGCGGATAATGGTCGAGAACAGTTTGACCATGGGTTTGCGGCCAATCGGCGTGCCCAGGTAATACCAGGTACCGTCGCGGGCGATGCGCATGTCGATATCGCCGCAGAAGTCGGGGTTCCACAGGTGGACCGGTGGCAAGCCTTTGGTCTTGGGGATTTGCCCCAACAGGTCGTTGGCTTTTTGCGGGCCACTCATGGCTTTCTCCTTTAAGTTATTGGTCGCTGAGCCCCAGCAGGCTGCGCGCATATTGCGCCAGCGGCGGCCCCATCAGGTCTTCGGGCTTGGTGTCGTGGAACGTCAGTAAACCGCCACGACTTTTGATACGCGCAGTATCAATCAAATACTGGGTGCTGGTCTCGATCAACATGATCTGAACCACGCCAGTGTCGATGCCGAGCCGATCCACCGCTTCCTGATCGAGCCATTCGTCAGAGTTGCCAATGCGGTCATCGGATTTGGCGAATCGAGTGTAAAGAAGGTAGTGAGCGCCGGCTGCACGCGCCTCGCCCATGGCCTGGTCGAGACCTTCTGGCGCTCGGGCGCGCCGAACCATCGGGAAGTATTCGATAAAACCATCGAAGGCCACTTCGGCGATGACATTAGGTCGGGGATAAACAGCGCTGCCGGGCGGTACAAAAGCACCCTGGGCAATGTAGACGAACGAGTCGGGCTGAATGCGCAGGTTATTGATGCGGCGGCTGTCGCTATGATCGAGCAGGCCAGCGTCGCTCATGTGGTAGCGAGTTCCTTCAGCCATATCGCTGACATTCATGCAGCCACCAAGCGCCAAAACGGCCAGCAGCAAAACCAGGCTACGCATCCTATCCTCCAGAGGCCGGTGACGGAAAACCGGCGAATGGCCAGTGGATGCAGCTTCCGCGCCAGCTCGGTAGAAACACCGCCTCCTGGCAGTTGCCGGTCTGGTTTAGCCGCCGATGATCTTCATGATGGTAGCGCCGCCGGAGAAGGCCACTTCCTGCTTGTCGCCCAACGCCTTGACCAGCAAACGCTGCAAGGCCGGCAATGCTTCATGGCGCGGCTTGTCCAGCAGGTCGCCGACGTAGTGGCGATTGCTCGACGACAGACAACCATGCAACCAACCGGTGGACGACAGGCGCAAGCGCGAACAGGTGCGACAGAACGGCACGCTCTCGTTGGCAATCACACCGAAATGACCAAGCCCTGGAATCGCATAGCGCACGGCTGTCGCGTCCACGGGTGCATTGGCCTGAAGATATTCATAGCGTTCGCCAATCAGGCTGAGTAGCTGCTGAAGGCTGACGAACTGCTGCAGGAAGGCATTATTGTCGCTGGCCAGGTGGCCCATGCGCATCAGTTCGATGAAGCGCAGCTCGTAGCCGCGCTCAAGGCAGTAATCCAGCAGCGGCATCACCTGATCAAGGTTCTGACCGCGCAGTGGCACCATGTTGACCTTGATCTTGATGCCGGCCGCACTGGCCTGGTCCATGCCATCGAGCACAGTGGCCAGATCGCCGCCGCGGGCAATACTGCGGAATGCGCTGGCGTCCAGGGTGTCGAGGGAAACATTGATCCGCCGGATACCGGCATCCACCAGCAACGGCAGCTTTTTCGCCAACAATTGGCCATTGGTGGTGAGGCTGATGTCGTCCAGCCCCATTTGACCGACGGCGGTCATGAATGCTTCGAGTTTGGGGCTGACCAACGGTTCGCCGCCGGTGATGCGCAAACGCTCGATACCCGCCGCTTCGATCAAATAAGCGACACCGCGTGCCATGGCGTCGGCCGACAACTCATCCTGCGCAGCGACCAGCCGCTTGCCGTTGGGCACGCAATAGGTACAAGCGTAATTGCAGGCTGAGGTCAGGCTGATCCGCAAATTGCGAAAACGCCTGCCTTGACGATCAACGATCATGGTTACTCCGGCGAAAGGAAATTGGCACGCGCAAAACTTGACTCACAAATCAAGTTTTGGCAAGTCCCATACCTGAGTATATTCCTGCGGTACTGCGCCATGTAGCGAAATAATGGCGCAATCAGGAGGCTGAATGTCTCAGCTGCTCGGGGTGTCGGTGTCGCGCTTGCGCTTGTTGCCCATGCGCACGCCGATGTCCATCAGGAACTGGAAGAAACCTTCCTGATCTTCCAACACATTGCTCCAGAACGGCGAGTGATACAGCGCAACAGCACCGTGCACCAGCGCCCAGGACGCGCAGTAATGGAAGTAAGGCGGCACGTCTTCGAGCTTGCCCTCGCTGATCCGGCCTTTGATCAGCAATGTCAGGCGTTCGAAGTTCGAGGCACGAATCTTGTGCAGTTCCTCGACCATCTCCGGTACCTGATTGCCCTTGACCACTTTTTCTTCCAGGCGATCAAACAAGCGATAGCGTTGCGGGTCGCGCATGCGGAACTCAAAGTAAGCCCGAGACAGCGCTTCCTTGTCTTTATCAACGTCAGCCGAATGCAACAGCTCATTCAAATCGCGCTCGTAATCGAGCATCAAGCGCAGGTAGATCTCTGCCTTGGATTTGAAGTGCTTGTAGATTGTGCCTTTGCCGATACCGACGGCATCAGCAATCATCTCGACGGTGACACTGTCTTCACCCTGATCGAGGAACAGCTTGAGCGCGGTATCGAGAATTTCTTGCTCGCGGCGACGAAACTCACGGACCTTACGAGGTTCTTTATGCATAAGAAAAGGTCTGTAGGGGTCAAAATTCGAAGCCGCGTATTATGCCTAACTTGCGCCAAAATGCACGGATCATCCGACCATATCTGCGGTTCTTGATGATTTCATGCAACATCGAACGTTGATGAGAACTCATCTGAAGCGGGCGTATTCCAAAATTGTTTAAAAACCGGACCGGCTAAACTGGACTCATCGCAATACTGATCAATACTTGAACTGTCGGCGAAACATCTCCCCCAAGTGTCGCGCCGATGAAGGTACCAACGGACCGCGTACCTTTGTTTTACTCCTAATGGTCTTAACCCGGATTCACCCCCCAGAACCCGGGTTTTTTTTGCCTGCGATTTAACCTTTTACGCGTGCCAGCGGGAAAAGTCGCTTGAAGTTATCGGTGGTTTGCTCGGCAAATCGCTCATAAGGTTCGCCCCGCAGCATCGCCAGGAACTCTGCCACTTCTCGCACATATTGCGGGAGGTTCGGTTTACCGCGATAAGGAATCGGCGCCAGATACGGTGAATCGGTTTCAACCAGTAATCGGTCTGCCGGCACTTTACTGGCGACATCGCGCAACGCATCGGCATTTCGAAACGTGACAATCCCGGACAGGGAGATGTAATAGCCCATGTCCAGCGCGGCTTTTGCCATGTCCCAGTCTTCCGTGAAGCAGTGCAGCACGCCAGCCTGCGGCAACGCGGCTTCACGCAGCAAATTTAAAGTGTCGGCGCGGGCGCCACGGGTATGAATGATGACCGGTTTGCCGGTTTGCTGCGCGGCCTGCAAGTGCAGGCGAAACGATGCTTGCTGCAACTGCGCGGCTTCTGGTTCGTAGTGGTAATCGAGGCCTGTTTCGCCGATGGCAACCACGCGCGGGTGGTTCAGCGCCTGCAACAGCCAATCCAGCGCCGGCGCAGCTCCCGGCTGCACGTCCAGCGGATGCACGCCCACCGAACAGTCGACATCGTCGTAACGTTCGGCCAGGGCTTTGACGTCGGCGGCATTCTCGACGCTGACGCCGATACACAGAAAGTGTCCAACCCCACGCTGTCGGGCAGCGTCCAGTGCGGCATCCAGGGAGCCGTTGTGAGCGGCGAGGTCCAGGCGATCAAGGTGACAATGAGAATCTACGAGCATAAAGGGGCTGCAACTTACATCGTATGAGTGGGACGGTCGGACTTGAGGGCTCCGGCCAAGTGGGTTTCGATTCGGCTGCGTGCCGTGTTGTCTCCGTCGTTGAACTGAACGCCAACGCCGGCTGCGCGGTTGCCTTGGGCACCCTTGGGGGTTATCCAGGTGACTTTACCGGCGACCGGAATTTTCTCGGCTTCATCCATCAAGTTCAACAACATGAATACCTCATCGCCCAACTTGTAACTTTTGTTGGTCGGGATAAACAGGCCGCCGTTCTTGATAAACGGCATGTAAGCCGCATAGAGCACGGACTTGTCCTTGATGGTCAGGGACAAGATGCCGTTACGCGGTCCCGGATTAACAGGTTCATTCATGCTGACCTCCACTGCTGATGTTCAGAGTCTAGGCACAGACGCTCACTTCTGGGTAGGCAAAGACGCCCATTGAACGAGCAATGCTTCGAGCAACAACACTCGATTGAGGTTGGCTTTGCTCATGACCTTTTGCCGCTGGGCGAGAATCCAGTCCTGAATATTCAGGATTTTGTTCTGGCTGGTTTTCTGCGCGAGGTACTGCACCACTTTGCGCATGTCTGCCAGCCCAAGCCCCTCCTCGTCCTGGGTCAATTGATAACGCAGGATCAGGCTTGACCAGTCGCAGAACCAGTCAAACAGCAGCAACAATGGAATCGCATTCCAGCCTTCAGCCAATTGAGTCGGCGATTGCTGCTGCTTGAGCAACTTCTTCACACCGTCGACGACCAGTGCACGCTGCTCGCGTACACCCTGCGCTTGCAGGTTGACGGCTGCCAGTGGTGAGCCCGCGGCCAGGGTCAACAACTCCACACGCTCGTCTTCGCTGCAGTCGGGCAGCGCCTTCGCCAGCCATGCCAGGCTCATTGCCTCACTGGGCAATGGGCAGGCTTGCTGCACACAACGGCTCTTGATGGTCGGTAGCAGACGACTGGTCTGGTGGCTGACCAACAGTAAAACGGTATCGCCGGAAGGTTCTTCAAGACTTTTGAGCAAGGCGTTGGCCGCGTTGACGTTCATCGACTCGACCGGCTCGATCAACACCACTTTGCGACCGCCCATCTGCGCGGTTTGAACCACAAAACTGACCAGATCGCGCACCTGATCAACCTTGATGGCCTTGTCGGCTTCTTCAGGTTCAAGAATATAGTTGTCGGGGTGACTACCGGCCTTGAGCAACAGGCAGGATTTGCATTCACCGCAAGCGTCCTGCGCGGTTGGGCGCTGGCACAGCAGGCTGGCCATCAAACGCTCGGCCAAGGCGCGTTTACCGATTCCGGCCGGACCGTGCAGCAGATAGGCATGCGCGTGTTGCTTGCGGCCGGCAAATTGCTGCCAGAGACCGTCCTGCCACGGATAGGCTTCAGCCACGAGTCAGCTCCAGCAAACGCGGCAACAACTGGTCCAGGGACTGCTGAACCTGCGCCAGTGGTTGCGCGGCATCCACCAGCACATAACGCGCCGGATCAGCTTCTGCACGCTTGAGGAATGCACCGCGCACCGCATCGAAAAAGGTTCGGCCTTCAAGTTCGAAGCGGTCCAACCGGCCGCGAGCACTGGCGCGCGCCAGGCCAACTTCTACCGGCAGGTCGAAAATCAGGGTCAGGTCCGGGCGCAAGTCGCCCTGAACGAAGGTTTCGAGCTGTGCGATTCGTGCCAGCGACAAACCGCGACCACCGCCCTGATAGGCGTAGGTCGAATCGGTGAATCTGTCACACAGAACCACTGCGCCCCGCTCAAGTGCCGGACGAATCACCTCGGCCAGGTGTTGCGCTCGTGCAGCAAACACCAGCAACAATTCGGTGTCCGGGTTCATGACTTCATCGACCGGCGCCAGCAGCACCTCGCGGATTCGCTCGGCCAGCGGCGTGCCACCCGGCTCGCGGGTCAGCACTACCTCGACACCGGCATCGCGCAGGCATGCCGCCAGGTATTCGCGGTTGGTGCTCTTGCCGGCGCCTTCGGGGCCTTCCAGGGTAATAAACAAGCCAGTCACAGGCAGTCCTTAGTCAAAATCATTGCGAGTTCTGTGGCGCCGCTGCGTCCGGTTCGGGGGCAGGCCCAGGCTCTTGCGGGGGCACTGCTGGCAGCGCCTCTGGCGCCGTATCAGGCGACGCTGCCGGGATCGGCGCTTGCTCAGCCGGTGCAGTTGGCGCGTCAGGTGAAGTCACTGGCGCAGGGCTGGAGCGATAGTCGGCACGCCGTTTGATCTGGTATTCACGCACGGCGGTGTTATGGGCGTCCAGATCATCGGAAAAAACATGGCTGCCATCGCCCCGCGCGACAAAATACAGGCTGCTGCCAGCCACGGGATTGAGCGCCGCATGGATCGCCTCGCGCCCCACCATGGCAATAGGCGTTGGCGGCAACCCTGCGATCACATAAGTGTTGTAGGGCGTCGCCTCCTTGAGGTGCGCACGCGTCAACTTGCCGCTGTAACGCTCCCCGAGGCCGTAGATCACCGTCGGATCGGTCTGCAACAACATGCCAATTGCCATCCGCCGAACAAATACGCCTGCGATCTGCCCACGCTCCTGCGGCACCCCGGTTTCCTTTTCAACCAGCGAGGCCATGATCAACGCTTGATAGGGATCGGTGTACGGCACATCGGCAGCACGCTGCTCCCACTCCTTGGCGAGAACCTCATCGAGTCGATCATAGGCTTTGCGCAGTAACTCGACGTCCGTCATGCCACGCACGAAACTGTAGGTATCCGGGAAGAATCGTCCCTCAGGGAAAACGTCGGGGTGGCCGAGTTTTTCCATCACCTGGGTGTCGCTTAACCCGTTGAGGGTTTGTTTGAGTTTTTCGTCTTTGGCGAGGGCCGCGCGCACCTGACGGAAATTCCAGCCTTCCACCAATGTCACGTTGTATTGAACAACTTCGCCGCGCTTCCACAGGTCAATCAGCCCTTCGACGGTCATTCCCGGCAGCATGCGGTATTCACCGCTGTGCAGCGGCTGGCCGGCGAGGTTGAATCGCCAATACAAACGTAGCCAAAAAGCGTCCTTGATGACGCCATCGGCTTCGAGTCGAATGAAAGTGCGGGTCGGCGTGGTGCCTTTCGGCACTTCAAGCATTTCTTCCTGGGCAATGTTCAGCGGCTGCACAAGTGCCGAATGGATTTTCCAGGCGGAAGCGCCTAACAACAGCCCTGCCAGAACCAGTCCGGTTTCCAGCAGCAGCAATAATTTACGTCTCACGTATCAAGCATCCAGTAGCGCGCGGGCAATGGTTTGGAGTTTACGGGTGAGCGGCCCAACCGGCCAGCTCAGCGCTGCATAGGCGCGTACCGGCCAAACGCCATAAACACTGTTACAAACAAAGACTTCATCAGCCCATTGCAGCTGTTCCAGGGTGATATCGACGATTTGTGTGGGGATTCCCGAAGACTCGGCTTGAAACAATAATTCAGCACGCATTACGCCGGCCACACCACAGCGCTTGAGGTCAGCGGTGATCAATACGCCGTTGCGCACCAGGAAAAGATTGCTGAAAACGCCTTCTATAACCCGCCCGGCCAGGTCCAGCATCAAGCCTTCGGCATGATCGGCGTCTTGCCATTCTGAACGGGCAATCACCTGTTCAAGGCGATTGAGGTGTTTGAGTCCGGCCAGCAAGGGCTGCCTTGAGAGCCGCGTGGCGCATGGAAAGAGGCGAACGCCCTCGTCAGCATTTACAACAGGATAAGCCGCAGCTGGATTGCCCTGCAGAATACGCCGGGGCGATGCCGAGAGATCAGGTGCATAGCCACGCAGGCCGTCACCGCGTGTCAGGATGAGCTTGAGTACGCCCTCCCCCATAGCGGCGGCGTAGGCCAATACTTCGCGCTGAATCAGGTCGGGATCCGCGGCAATCTTCAGCCGCAAACAACCCTCTGCCAGACGCGCCAAATGCCGATCCAGCAGCAATGCGCGCCCGTTTCGCACAGCGATGGTTTCAAACAGACCATCACCATAAGCCAGGCCGCGATCCTTCAGCGACAGAGCGTCAGCCGGCTGACCGTCGACCCAGCTGTCCATCAGCCAGCAAACCGGCGGAACACCAGCGAGCCGTTGGTGCCGCCAAAACCGAACGAGTTGGACAGCACTACATCGATGTCCATGTTGCGCGCAGTGTGCGGTACGAAATCCAGGTCGCAGCCTTCGTCCGGCTCGTCGAGGTTGATGGTAGGCGGCGCAACCTGGCTGTTGATTGCCAGCACGCTGAAGATCGCCTCGACGGCGCCCGCCGCACCCAGCAAGTGACCGGTCATGGACTTGGTCGAACTGACCGCCAGTTTGTAGGCGTGGTCACCAAATACCGATTTGATCGCGCAGGCTTCAGCAAGGTCGCCGGCCGAAGTGGACGTGCCGTGGGCATTGACGTACTGAACCTGGTCGCCATTGATTTTGGCGTCACGCAAGGCATTGGTGATGCAACGCGCGGCGCCTGCACCGTCAGCCGGTGGCGACGTCATGTGATACGCATCGCCACTGGTGCCAAAACCGATCAGCTCGGCGTAAATGGTCGCGCCGCGTGCCTTGGCGTGCTCCAGCTCTTCAAGTACCAGCGCGCCCGCACCATCAGACAAGACAAAACCGTCACGGCCCTTGTCCCACGGGCGACTGGCGCGAGTAGGTTCGTCGTTGCGAGTCGATAAGGCGCGGGACGCACCAAAGCCACCCATACCCAAACCGCACGCTGCCATTTCGGCGCCGCCGGCAATCATCACGTCGGCTTCGTCGTACATGATGTTGCGGGCAGCCATGCCGATGCAGTGTGTGCCGGTGGTGCAAGCGGTGGCGATGGCGTAATTAGGTCCCTGTGCACCCAAGTGGATCGACAGGAAACCGGAAATCATGTTGATGATCGAGCCAGGCACGAAAAACGGAGAGATCCGTCGTGGGCCAGAATCATGCAGTGTACGGCTGGTGTCTTCGATATTGGTCAAACCGCCAATACCCGAGCCCATGGCCACGCCGATACGCTCTCGGTTGGCATCGGTCACTTCAAGACCTGCGTTGCGCACAGCCTGAAAACCCGCCGCCAGACCGTACTGAATAAACAGGTCGAGTTTGCGTGCTTCCTTGACCGACAGGTATTCCTCGACATTGAAGCCTTTTACCGAGCCGCCAAAACGGGTGGAATAAGCAGAAAGGTCGGTGTGTTCGATCAGACCAATGCCACTGCGGCCAGCCAGAATGCCCTGCCAACTGCTCGGCACATCCGTGCCCAGTGGCGACAACATACCCATACCGGTGACTACGACGCGTCTACGCGACACAGCACTCTCCTTTTTTTCAAATGACGACTTTGCATCAGGCCTAAAGAAAAAACCGCACGCCAAGATGGCAGTGCGGTTTTTCCATGACAGCAAGCAACGATTACAAGCTATTAAGCCTGGTGGTTAGTAACGTAATCGATTGCGGCTTGTACAGTAGTGATCTTCTCAGCTTCTTCGTCAGGGATTTCGGTCTCGAATTCCTCTTCCAGAGCCATCACCAGCTCAACGGTGTCAAGGGAGTCGGCACCCAGGTCTTCAACGAAGGAAGCAGTGTTGGTCACTTCTTCTTCTTTAACGCCCAGTTGCTCAGCAACGATTTTCTTGACGCGCTCTTCGATGGTGCTCATACCTTGTTTTCACTCCTAATGGACAAATTCAGGCAGCTGGCCAGTGGGTAAGTGTATAGAAAGCCTTTTCAGTTTTTCAACTGAAAGCTTCACTCCTCAAACCCTGTGGCCCTCTGCCTATAAATAGATTGCAGCTTTATAACGGATTTTAGACAGCTCGTATGACATTTTTTGAAGCAATCCGTCACATTTAACTCATGTACATCCCGCCGTTCACCGGGATTGTAGCCCCAGTAACGTAAGCCGCACCGTCGGATGCAAGAAAAGCGACCACAGACGCGATCTCTTGTGCTTGCCCCAAACGGCCCAGCGGAATCTGCGTTTGCAAGGCTTCACGTTGAGCTTCAGGCAGTTCGCGAGTCATATCGGTATCGATGAACCCTGGGGCCACCGAGTTTACCGTAATCGAACGAGAACCGACTTCACGCGCCAATGCACGACTGAAACCTTCCAGACCGGCCTTGGCTGCCGCGTAGTTTACTTGGCCTGCGTTGCCCATGGCACCCACTACCGAGCCAATACTGATAATTCGTCCCCAACGGGCCTTGGTCATACCCCGCAAAACACCCTTGGACAGGCGGAACAGACTGTTCAAGTTGGTATCGACGACGTCATGCCATTCGTCATCTTTCATACGCATCATCAGGTTATCGCGGGTGATGCCGGCATTATTGACCAGGATCGCCGGTGCACCGAACTGCTCCTGAATGCTCGCCAACACAGCAGCAACGGATTCGTCGCTGGTGACGTTGAGTTCAAGACCGGTGCCTTGGATTCCGTTTTCTTTCAGGGTAGCAGCGATGCGTTCGGCACCCGACGCGGAAGTCGCCGTGCCAATAACGATGGCACCCTGACGACCCAGCTCCAGCGCGATAGCCTGGCCGATACCGCGGCTCGCACCGGTGACCAGTGCAACTTTACCTTGCAGACTCATGCAAGCTTCTCCTGATTCAGGCCAACGCTGCGCGGGCGGCAGCGAAAGCGTCTGGGGTATTTAGATTGGATGTCGACACGCCTTCGGCGCAGCGTTTGTTCAGACCGGCCAGCACTTTGCCAGGACCACATTCGACCAATTGAGTAGCACCCTTGGCCGCGAGCGCCTGAACCGATTCAACCCAGCGAACTGGCTTGTAAAGCTGCTCAAGCAGATCGCGCTTTAGGGTTTCCAGATCAGCCGGAACGCTGGCGCTGACGTTTTGCACCACGGGAATTTGCGGAGCCTGCCAGTCGATCGCGGCGATCGACTCGGCGAAACGCTCGGCTGCCGGGCGCATCAGCTCACAGTGCGACGGCACGCTGACCGGCAACGGCATGGCACGCTTGGCACCACGCGCCTTGCAACCCTCGATGGCGCGCTCAACGGCGGCCTTGGCGCCGGCGATGACGACTTGGCCCGGGGAGTTGAAATTGACCGCACTGACCACTTCGCCTTGCGCTGCTTCAGCGCAGGCCGCCAGTACATCAGCATCGTCCAGACCGAGAATGGCCGCCATGCCGCCCTGTCCCGCCGGTACCGCTTCCTGCATCAGCTGACCACGACGCTCAACCAGTTTCACTGCGGCGCCCAGGCTCAGGCTACCCGCAGCAACCAGCGCGCTGTATTCGCCCAGGCTGTGCCCGGCAACGTAAGCCGGACGCGCACCACCCTCAGCCAGCCACAAGCGCCACAAAGCGATAGAGGCAGTCAGAATGGCCGGTTGGGTCTTATCGGTTTGATTGAGTTGCTCTTCCGGACCTTGCTGGGTCAACGCCCACAGGTCGTAACCCAAGGCATCGGAAGCTTCTTTAAATGTTTCGAGGACTATTGGATGTTGCGCGCCCAACTCGGCCAGCATGCCGAGGGACTGCGAACCCTGTCCTGGAAAGACGAATGCGAGGGAAGCAGACATGTAACAAGCCCCTAATGATCTTGTCGTCAAAGAGTTGACGTCCCGCTTGGGGGACGCAATAAACTGACAGTTGGATGGCCAATTGAACTGAGCGGTCACATTTAAGCATTGTCCGACGAAAACGCCTAAAGCAACAAATCCTCCAGACGACCGTGAATCCGCTCAGGCAGGTTTTCCTGGATCTCGATCAACGCCCGCGAGATCGCACTCTGAAAGCCCTGTACCCCAGCCGAACCATGGCTTTTCACCACAATGCCCTGCAATCCCAGAAAGCTCGCACCGTTGTGTCGCGCCGGTGCCAGATCGGCTTGCAGTCGTTTCATCAGTGGCAATGCCAGCGCACCGACCATTCGCGACGCGATATTTTTCTTGAACAGCGCTTCAATCCGCCCTGCAATCATGGTCGCCAGGCCTTCGCTGGATTTGAGCAGGATGTTGCCGACAAAACCGTCACACACCACCACGTCCGCGTCGCCCCGGTAAACACCGTCACCTTCGATAAAACCGATGTAGTTGATGCCACGAGCGGCCTGCAACAACGTGGCCGCCAGCTTGACCTGCTGATTGCCCTTGATGTCTTCAGTGCCAATGTTTAGCAGTGCGACGCGCGGGCGAACAATACCGAGTGTTTCTGCCGCGACCGAGCCCATCACTGCAAACTGCAGCAAGTGCTCAGCACTGCAATCGACATTCGCGCCCAGATCGAGCAACTGGCAATAACCTTTCTGCGTCGGAATCGCCGCCACCATCGCGGGCCTGTCGATACCCGGCAAGGTCTTGAGCACAAAACGCGACAACGCCATTAGCGCGCCGGTATTGCCGGCACTGACACACGCCTGAACCTTGCCGTCCCTTAACAACTCCAGCGCCACACGCATTGACGAATCTGGCTTGCCACGCAGGGCTTGAGCAGGCTTTTCGTCCATGGTGATGAATTCGGATGCCGGAGTTATCGACAGGCGCGAGCGATCCGCAGCCGATTGGCCAGAGAGCAATTCTTCAAGGAGAGAGGGTTGACCGACGAGGGTCAGGTGCAGCGAGGGTGTTGCAGCCAGGCAAGCAATGCTGGCTTGAACAATGCTGCGGGGACCGAAGTCCCCGCCCATTGCGTCAATCGCGATGACTTGAGCAGACAAGTGATTACTCGTCAGCGCCCTTGTCGATCACTTTACGGCCACGGTATACGCCTTCTGGCGATACGTGGTGACGCAGGTGAATTTCACCGGTGGTTTTTTCTACAGACAGAGTGCTCGCCGTCAGGGCGTCGTGCGAACGACGCATGTCACGGGCAGAGCGGGATTTTTTGTTCTGCTGAACAGCCATAATTGATTAACTCCTAAACGTTTGGGTCACGCTTTAACTGCGCCAATACACTGAACGGGTTGGACCGCGTTACCTCGTCCTCGCTCGGTTCGGCCTCATCGAGACCCCCCGGCTGCTGGCATTCTTCCGGATGATGAGCAGGCACAATGGGCAAGGCGAGCAGAAGCTCCTCCTCGATCAGTGACTGCAGATCCAATGGATCTTCGCCCAGTTCCAGCACGTCATAACCTTTCGGTAACGACTGGGTATTCGCACCCTCCTTCACCACAGCATAACTGCATTCGCTATGGATCGGCAGGGTGACCAGCTCAAGACAACGCTGGCAAACCATTTTGACTTCGGTGTCGATAAAGCTGTGGATTACCACAGATTTACGTTCATCTCGTTCAAAAACGAATTTAGCCTGCACCGTACCGACAGTGTCGGAAAGCGGGTCGCAGAGTCTCTCCAAATCGGCCAGGAGCACTTCACCTTGAAGGGTGGTGCCACGATCAGCCAATTTGCGCGGGTCAACGTGAGGTGGAATCGGGTCATTCAACATAGGCGCAGCATTATAGGGATGCACCCAGCCATGTCAAAGGAAATTCAGCCCTGTCCGTCACTTGGAAGCCCCGATAGAATTCGCGCCTGTATTCTGGAGATGCGCATGCTGCCTTTATTACTCGCTTCAAGCTCGGTATATCGCCGGGAATTACTGGCCCGCCTGCAGTTGCCGTTCATCTGCAGCTCGCCCGATATCGACGAAAGCCATCGCCCGAATGAATCTGCCACCGACCTGGTGAAACGCCTCGCTGAAGAAAAAGCACGCGCCCTGGCCGATACACACCCGAAGCATTTGATTATCGGCTCTGATCAGGTCGCGGTACTCGGCGACACGATCATCGGCAAACCACACACCTTCGAAAAAGCCCGCGAGCAATTGTTGGCATCCAGCGGCGCCAGGGTCACCTTTCTCACCGGCGTGGCACTGCTCAACAGCCAGTCTGGACGCTGTCAGGTCGACTGCGTGCCGTTCACAGTACACATGCGCACCCTCGACACCGCCCGCATCGAACGCTACCTGCGCGCCGAACAGCCCTATGATTGCGCTGGCAGCTTCAAGGCCGAAGGTTTGGGGGTGAGCCTGTTTCAAAGCACCGAAGGGCCTGACGCCACGAGCCTGATCGGTCTACCGCTGATTCGCCTGATCGACATGCTGCTGGCCGAAGGTGTGCAAATTCCCTGACCAAAAAAAACCGGCCACGACGGCCGGTTTTTTGTTACCCGGGCAATCAACGCAACGATGGACCGTTGAAACCCATCCACATCGCCAGTTGCTCGGCCACGCTGGCACCGAGCTTTTTCGAGAAGCGATCGAACGGCGATTCCTGGACCGTGAAATCGACCAATTCCTTTTCGCCAATCACGTCCCGCGCCACCGAGCTGGTATTTCCAAGCCCATCAATCAAACCGAGGGGTAACGCCTGCTCGCCCGACCAGACCAAACCGGAAAACAGCTCCGGATGCTCCTTGTCCTTGAGGCGATCACCACGCCCCTTCTTGACGCTGTTGATGAACTGCTGGTGCGTCGTATCCAGTACGCCCTGCCAGAACTGGGTCTCGTCGGCCTTTTGCGGCTGGAACGGATCCAGGAAAGCCTTGTGCTCACCCGACGTGTAAGTCCGACGCTCGACGCCCAGTTTCTCCATGGTGCCGACAAAGCCGTAGCCCGCCGCCGTTACACCGATGGAACCCACCAGACTCGCCTTGTCGGCGTAAATCTGGTCGGCCGCACTGGCGATGTAATAGGCACCGGAAGCACCGAGATCAGAAATTACCGCGTAAACCTTGATATCAGGATGCAGGGCACGCAAACGGCCGATTTCGTCATACACGTAACCCGACTGCACCGGACTGCCGCCAGGACTGTTGATGCGCAGGATGACACCCTTGACCTTCGAATCCTCGAACGCAGCACGCAGCGCACCGACGATATTGTCGGCACTGGCCGACTCTTTATCGGCAATCACGCCGGTCACGTCGATGACAGCGGTGTAGTGGGCGCCGCGCGTTGCGCTTTTTTCCATGTCCATCAACGGCGTAAACAACAACAGCGCGCCAAACAGGTACACAAACGTCAGCAACTTGAAAAAAATCCCCCAGCGGCGCGAGCGACGCTGTTCCTGCACGCTGGCCAGCAAAGTCTTTTCCAACAACTTCCAGCTCTTCTCATCACCGCTCTCTGCGCTCGCCTTGGCGGGCGCTTTCCATTCGTCGGTCATTCCATCTGCCCCAGCAAAAACTTAATGAGCCTGGCTCAGCCAGGCATGCAATTCTGAAAATCGATCAATGGCCAGTCGCGGTTCGAACAGCTTCAGCGCCTCAATGGATTGAGCGCCATAGCTGACGGCCACCGAATCCATGCCCGCGTTGCGCGCCATCTGCAAATCAAAGGACGAATCGCCAACCATCAGCGCCTGCTCGGGAGCAACAGCGCAATGCGCCAGAATCTGCTCAAGCATCAACGGATGAGGTTTGCTGGCGGATTCATCGGCGGCACGGGTGATATCAAAATAATCTTCCCAGCCATGCGACTTCAGCACCCGATCCAGCCCACGTCGTGCCTTACCCGTCGCAACTGCCAAGTGATAACCCGCAGCACGAAACGCGTCCATTGACTCGATCACACCCTCGAACAGCGGCGAAGGCACCGCTTCCGACGCAATGTAGTGATCCGCGTAATACTCGCGAAAAGCCGTGAGTTGAGCGTCGCTGATCTCGGGATACAACGTGCGAATCGCTTCCGGCAATCCAAGGCCGATGATGCCCTTGACGGAAAAGTCATCACGCAGTTGAAAACCGGACCTTTCGGACGCGACATGCATCGCCTCGACAATCCGACCAATGGAGTCGGCCAGAGTGCCGTCCCAATCAAAAATCAGCAGCTTGTAATCAGAGGGGTGCACTCAGGCGCTCCACGGTTTTGGCCCACATCTCGTCGACAGGTGCCTGCAATTTCAACTCGCCACCATCCGGCAACGGTACGGTCAGCATATAGGCGTGCAGAAACAGGCGTTTGCCGCCCAAGTCACGAATTTCTTTGCTGAAGGCGTCATCACCATATTTGGTGTCGCCAGCGATGCAGTGCCCCGCGTGCAGCGTATGGACACGGATCTGGTGCGTACGGCCAGTGATTGGTTTGGCTTCGATCAGGGTGGCAAAGTCGCCGAAACGGCGCAGGACCTTGAACACGGTCACAGACTCTTTGCCCTCCTCCTCGTCGACTTCGACCATGCGCTCGCCGGAGCGCAGATTGCTCTTGCCCAGCGATGCACGAACCTGCTTGATAGAGGCCGCCCAATTACCGCGGACCAGCGCCATGTAGCGCTTGTCGACACCATCACCGCGCAGCGCGGTGTGCAGATGACGCAACATGCTGCGCTTTTTGGCGATCATCAACAGGCCGGAGGTATCACGGTCGAGACGGTGAACCAGTTCCAGCTCCTTGCAATCCGGACGCAACTGACGAAAGGCTTCGATTACGCCGTAAGTCAGGCCGCTACCGCCGTGAACAGCGATACCACAAGGCTTGTTGATCACGATCAGCGCCTTGTCTTCGAAGACAATCGAAGCTTCCAGCCGCTGCAGCAGGCCTTGTGCCAGCGGAACCGGCTCGTCGCGCTCAGGCACGCGAACCGGTGGCACGCGCACGATATCGCCCGCCTGCAGCTTATATTCGGGCTTGATCCGGCCTTTGTTCACTCGCACTTCGCCCTTACGCAAAATGCGGTAAATCAAGGTCTTGGGCACGCCTTTGAGCCGAGCGAGGAGGAAGTTGTCAATACGTTGGCCGGCATATTCCGGCGAGACCTCGAGCAGTTGTACGCTTGGGGTCGAAGGGGCAGTAGTCGTCATGGCGCGGATGATAACAATTTTTTATGGAATTGAAGCACTTAATCATTGCTGCTATAGTCGCGAACGCCGCCAAAAGCGGCCTGGACAGCGGACTAACGGTCAAAAACCGGCCCTGACCAACGCAATTCACCAGGACGCGAGGCCGTCCTACGGGGCTTTTGCTAAATAACGGTAGAGTTTTACAGTTGTAACAAGCGCAGGTGACATGAGGCCTGAAGCATGCCGCACAGCAGAGTTTTCACTCGCTTTGCGAGCAAATATTCAAGGCCAGTTCACAAAGTGCAGTCAGCTGCGAACAACCCCGAGCGAACGTTTCGGAAACAACGCCTAAATTTAGCCATGATGCGTGACCTCCCCTTTCGGAGCTCACGGTAAATGCCAACCCGCTGCGGATTCTGCGCGCGGCAGCACCCGAATTATCAGGGATACGTGTAGGGTGGAGATGCACAACCGCTGGACTGTGTAGCAATAGGCTTTATCAAGACGCTTCATCTCGTCCACAGCCGCTGGTTGATTCCTCCTCCTGACTGAGTGCTTAAGTAGCCACAGCAAGCAGGACGCGTACGTCGCGATACCGACCCAATTGGTCGGATTCGCTAGACACTGGAGTGTCCAACCACTCCTGACGCACCTGACACCGACCGTGAGAAGTCGTGTGTGCCGAACGCCGTTTCCGGCAGCCCGGAAACCGACGGTACTACATGAAAAGAATGCTGATTAACGCAACTCAACCCGAAGAGTTGCGTGTTGCACTGGTAGATGGCCAACGCCTCTATGACCTGGACATCGAATCCGGTGCACGCGAGCAAAAAAAGGCCAACATCTATAAAGGCCGGATTACTCGCATCGAACCAAGCCTTGAGGCTGCCTTTGTCGATTTTGGCTCTGAGCGCCATGGCTTCCTGCCCCTCAAAGAAATCTCCCGCGAATACTTCAAGAAAGCCCCCGAAGGCCGCGTCAACATCAAGGACGTCCTGAGCGAAGGCCAGGAAGTCATTGTTCAGGTCGAAAAAGAAGAACGTGGCAACAAGGGCGCAGCCCTGACCACCTTCATCAGCCTGGCCGGTCGTTACCTGGTGCTGATGCCGAACAACCCGCGTGCCGGCGGTATTTCCCGTCGCATCGAAGGTGAAGAGCGCAACGAACTGCGTGAAGCCCTGAATGGCCTGGTAGCCCCAGCCGACATGGGTCTGATCGTTCGTACTGCAGGCCTCGGCCGCAGCAGCGAAGAAATGCAGTGGGACCTCGATTACCTGCTGCAACTCTGGACCGCCATCAAAGAAGCCTCGCTGGATCGCTCCGCGCCGTTCCTGATCTATCAGGAAAGCAACGTGATCATCCGCGCTATCCGCGACTACCTGCGCCAAGACATCGGCGAAGTGCTGATCGACAGCGTGGAAGCCCAGGACGAAGCCCTGACGTTCATCCGCCAGGTGATGCCGCAGTACGCCAGCAAGATCAAGCTGTACGAAGACAGCGTGCCGCTGTTTAACCGTTTCCAGATCGAAAGCCAGATCGAGACCGCGTTCCAGCGCGTCGTTGAATTGCCTTCCGGTGGTTCCATCGTTATCGACCCGACCGAAGCCCTGGTGTCCATCGACATCAACTCGGCGCGTGCCACCAAAGGCAGCGACATCGAAGAAACCGCACTGCAGACCAACCTTGAAGCCGCCGAAGAAATCGCCCGTCAGTTGCGCTTACGCGACATCGGCGGCTTGATCGTCATCGACTTCATCGACATGACACCTGCCAAGAACCAGCGCGCCGTGGAAGAGAAAGTCCGCGAATGCCTTGAAGCCGACCGCGCTCGCGTGCAAGTCGGTCGCATTTCGCGCTTCGGCCTGCTGGAAATGTCCCGTCAACGCCTGCGTCCTTCGCTGGGCGAAAGCAGCGGCATCGTTTGCCCGCGCTGCAACGGCACCGGCATCATCCGTGATGTTGAATCGCTGTCGCTGGCGATCCTGCGCCTGATTGAAGAAGAAGCCCTGAAAGACCGCACCGCCGAAGTTCGCGCACAAGTGCCGATTCCGGTTGCTGCCTTCCTGCTTAACGAAAAACGCAACTCGATCACCAAGATCGAACTGCGCACCCGTGCCCGCATCGTCATTCTGCCGAACGATCATCTCGAAACGCCGCACTTCGAAGTTCAGCGTCTGCGTGATGACAGCCCGGAAGCACACGTTAATCAGTCCAGCTACGAAATTGCTGCTGCCGCTGCCGAAGTGGAAGAAGTCCAGCCAGCCGCTGCGACCCGCACCCTGGTTCGCCAGGAAGCCGCGGTCAAGACGGCACCCGCTCGCGCCAACGCTCCGGTTCCGGCTGAAGTCGTCGCCGCGCCGGTGGCTGCACCGGCCTCAGCGCCAGAACCGAGCCTGTTCAAAGGCCTGGTGAAATCGCTGGTCAGCCTGTTCGCGACCAAGGAAGAGCCAGCAACACCGGTTGTGGTTGAAAAACCGGCTACCGAACGCCCGGCTCGTAACGAAGAACGTCGCAACGGTCGTCAGCAGAGCCGCAACCGTAATGGTCGCCGCGATGAAGAACGCAAGCCTCGCGAAGAACGTGCACCGCGTGAAGAACGCGCTCCACGTGAGCCACGCGAAGAGCGTGCACCACGCGAAGCTCGCGAAGAAACACCAGCCGTAGCCCGCGAGGAACGCGCTCCACGCGCCCCCCGTGAAGAACGTGCACCGCGCGCTCCCCGCGAAGACCGCAAGCCACGTGGCGATCGCGAAGAACGCCCGGTTCGTGAACTGCGCGAACCTCTGGATGCCGCACCGGTCGCTGTTGCCAATGCTGAAGAGCGTCCGGCTCGCCAGCCACGTGAAGAACGCGCTCCACGCCCACCGCGTGAAGAACGTCAACCACGTGCCGAGCAGGCTGCTGCCGCTGTAGCTGAAGAAGAGTTGCCGACCAACGAAGAGCAATTGCCGGAAGACGGTCAGGAAGGCGCCGAAGGCGATCGTCCACGCCGCCGCTCCCGTGGTCAGCGTCGTCGCAGCAACCGTCGCGAGCGTCAACGCGATGCTAACGGCAACGTGATCGAAGGTTCGGAAGAATCCGAGTCCGCCGAAGGCGAAGCCAGCGAAGCGCCAAGCACTGCCGATCTGGCCGCCGGCCTGGCTGTCACCGCAGCCGTTGCCAGCACCGTGATCAGCGCACCTGCTGAAGCACAAGCCAACACGCAAGCTGAACGCGCCACTGCCGCCACCCTGGAAACTGCTCCAGTTGAAGCGCCGGTTGTTGAAGCAACTACGCCGGTCGAAACGACCACCGCGCCGGAAATCGAAGTAGCGCCAGCTCCTGAAGCCCAGCCAGAAGTTCAAGCTGCAGCCGAACCAGCTGTCGTCACCGAAAAGCCTGCTGTGGTTGCTGAATCGACTGTCGACACAGTCGCTGAAACAGTGACCGAAACTGTTCGTGAAGTTCGCGAAGAGCAGACGGCATTCAACTGGGTGGCTGAGCCGGTGGTTACTGAAGCGCCAGCTCCGGTTGCTGAAGTAGCAGCGGTTGAACCTGCCGCTGCCGTGCAACCAACCGTGGCCCCTGAGCCAGTGGTTGCTGCGGTAGAGCCGACTCCGGTAGTTGAAGCACCGGTTGTTGCTGAAGTGGCGGCTCCGGTTGTCGAAGCGGCGCCAGTGAGTGCACTGACCGAAAATGGCCGCGCACCGAACGACCCACGTGAAGTGCGTCGTCGCAAGCGCGAAGCCGAGCGTCTGCAGAAGGAAGCCGAATTGGCTGCCGCTGCTGCTCCGGTTGAAGTGGCTGTTGCCGCCGAGCCTGCACCGGTTGTTGCTGAAGTGGTCGAAAGCGCACCTGCTGCCGAACCTGCTGCGTCGGTCATCGACGAAGCACCGCGTTCAGTTCAAGCCGCAGTAGAGCAACACGAGCACGCGGTGGAAAAAGAGCACGAGCCTAAACCTCTCGTCTAACTCCATCGTCCAATAAAAAGCCCCGCCTGGTGATCCAGGCGGGGCTTTTTTATGCCAGAAGGATGTCCCTTCTATGATTACTTGAAGACCAGCCTTTCAGGCACATCCACGTCCCACAAAACCCCGGGGTCATCCACCGCGACCTCCAACACTCTCGCCTGCGCAAACAACGGCCTGGCCCCACGGTCACCCGACAATGCCGTTAATCCTGGCCCAAAGCTGCGGCCAAAACCCACCGGATGGCCGAGTTCTTGTTCATGCACCGGCACGCTGATCACATCAACAGCAACGCCTGCGAGCACCCGCTCTATGGTCGACGGCAAGACAAACGGCATATCGCCCAGCACAATCAACCAGCCATCGAGGTGCGAACACGCCGCCACGCCTGCTGCAATGCTGTCACCCATGCCGGTGGACGCGATCAGTACCACTTCAAAATCATAAGCCTGCGCCATCCGAATAACCTGCGGGCGGTCGTCGGTCGTTACCAAAACGCGCCTGCTCAGTGAGGTCGGCAAGCTCAACAAAACGTGCTCGATGACCGAGCGCACGGCGCCATCACGACCGGCGCAATCCGCCAGCAGCTTATCTTTTTCTACACCCGCGATCTGCCGAAAGCGACTGCCCTGCCCCGCCGCGAGCACGATAACGCCAATGGTTTCACTCATACGCTATCCTGCAGCAACGGCTTGGTCGTGCTCTCGATACCGTTTTTGATCGCAACGATTTCAGCCAACAGTGACAAGGCGATCTCTGCCGGAGTGTGGCTACCGATGTGCAGGCCGATCGGGCCGTGCAGACGTTCGATAGCCTGCTGCGACAGGCCTAATTGAGCCAGGTTTTCACGGCGTTTCACGCTGTTGACCCGAGAGCCCAGCGCACCGACATAAAACGCCTTGGAGTCCAGCGCCGTCAGCAGGGCCATATCGTCCAGCCGAGGGTCGTGAGTCAGGGCGACGATGGCGGTGCGTTCGTCAGTCTGGATAGTCAACACGGCTTCATCCGGCATGCCGGAGATAAAGCGCGCGTGCTGGTCCTCCCAGCCATAGACAAATTCGCTGCGCGGATCACAGATCAATACTTCGAAATCCAGCAGACGCGCCATTTCTGCAACGTAACGCGACAGTTGCCCCGCACCGATCAGCAGCAATCGCCAGCGCGGGCCGTAAATGGCCCGTAGCGTCTGGCCATCAAAGGTCAGCACGTCCGCCTTGTCTGCCGGCTGCAGAACCACCTCACCGGTTGCAAGATCCAGAGTGCGCGACACCAGTTCATGGGCCTCGCATCGCGCCAGCAATTGGGCGACCCAGGCCGGGTCGCCCACCCGCTCTTCGGTCAAACGCAGCGTGCCGCCGCAAGGCAGACCAAAACGGGCAGCCTCCTCGCGGGTTACACCATAGGTGATCAACTGCACGGGCGGCCCATCGGCCGGGATACGCCCATCGTGCAGCCGCGCGATCAGATCGTCCTCGACGCAGCCCCCGGACACCGAGCCGATTACCACGCCGTCCTCGCGCAATGCCAGCATCGCGCCAGGCGCTCGGGGCGCTGTGCCCCACGTCTGGACGACGCTGTACAACATCACCCGTTGTCCAGCACGGCGCCACTCCAGCACGCTGCGCAGAACATTCAGATCGACGCTGTCCATCAGGCGTCAGCCTTCTGCCAACCCTGCAATTGATAGCGAACCGGCAGATTACGAATACGCTTACCGGTCGCCGCGAAAATCGCGTTACACAACGCGGGTGCAATCGGCGGAACGCCTGGTTCACCGACTCCACCCAATGGCACTTCGCCCGGCGGTGTCACCAAATGCACCGCCACCTCCTTCGGGGCCAGCGACATCCGCGCCACCTCGTACATATGGAAGTTATCTTGCTGGACCTTGCCGTCCTTGAAGCTGATTTCGCCCAGCATCGCGTTACCCAGGCCCATGACGCAGGCGCCTTCAAACTGCGAGCGAATTCGTTCCGGATTAATCTGCGGACCGCAATCCACGGCAATGTCTGCCTTGTGCACAATCAGCGTGCCGTCATCTTTGACTTCGACTTCAATCACCGCCGCCACATACGTGACGAAGCTGTAGTGAACGGCCAGACCCAAGCCCCGGCCCTTCGGCATTTCACGGCCCCAACCGGCAGCTTTGGCAGCGGTTTCCAGCACCGTGCGCATACGCGCAGTGTCGATCGGGTAACGCTCGGGAGACTCGCCGTAGTTCCACTCTTCACTGAGGGTGCGCGGATCGATCTGACGGTCCGGGCCCAGCAACTTGATCTGGTATTTCAGGGGATCTTGACCAGCCTTGTGCGCCAATTCATCGACAAAGCTTTGAATCGCAAAGCCGTGAGGGATGTTCGACACCGATCGATACCAGCCAACACGCGCGTGAACCGTCGCCTGCGGGTTCTCCAGTCGTACATTGGGAATCGCATACGCCATGTTGGTAAACCCCATGCCCAACTCGAATGCGGCTTCGTGGTTCATGCCCGGCGCAAACAACGCGGTAATACTCGGCGCGACTGTACGGTGCAGCCAGCCGGAAGGCAGGCCGTCCTGATTCAGGCTGGCCTTGAGGTATTCCGCCGACACGGTGTGAAAGTAGGAACAGTGAATATCGTCTTCACGGGTCCACTGCACACGCACCGCCTTACCCGCAAACTCCTTGGCCAGGATGGCCGCCTCGATGACGAAATCGGGTTTGGATTTACGACCGAATCCACCGCCCAGCAACGTTACGTTGACAGTGACGTTATCGAACGGCAAGCCGAGGCGTTCACTGATTCGTTCGCGGGTGACTTGTGGTGCCTGGCTTGGTGCCCAGGCTTCGCACACGCCATCCTTGAATCGTGCAATGGCAACCATCGGTTCCATGGGTGACTGCGCCAGGTGCGGCAAATAATAGGAGGCTTCAAGGGTGCTGTTGGCACTGCTCATCGCCTGATCGATATTGCCGGTGTTACGCACCACCTTGCCAGGCTTGAGCGAAGCGGCTTCGAGCTCCTTGCGATAGGCAATCGAGTCATAACTGGCGTTAGGGCCATCATCCCACTCAATCTTTAGTGCTTCGCGGCCCTTGATCGCGGCCCAGGTATTGCTGGCAACAACGGCCACGCCGCCCAAGGGTTGAAATTCCGATGGCAGCGCATGACCTTCAATCTGAATAACCTTGATCACACCCGGGACTTTCAGCGCAGCACTGGAGTCGACGGATTTAACCTTGCCGCCGTAGACCGCAGGGCGCGCAATAGTGGCGTAGAGCATGCCGTCGAAATGCACGTCGGCACCGTAAACAGCGCGGCCATTGACGATGTCGTCACCGTCGATGGCTTTGATGCCTTCCTTGCCGATGTAGCGAAACTGCGACGGCTGCTTGAGCAACAGGCTGTCACGCGGTGGCACCGGCAGTGCGCCAGCAGCCACGGCCAATGCGCCGTAACCCAGCTCACGACCGGTCGGCTGGTGAACCACTTTATGCAACTGCGCGTGGCACTCGCCAACGGGCACTTGCCACTGATTAGCCGCCGCTTGTTCGAGCATGGTTCGCGCAGCAGCACCGCAGCGACGCATTGGCTCGTACCAGTGACGCATGCTGCGTGATCCATCGGTGTCCTGGTTGCCGAAGCGAACCTCGTCGCCTGGCGCCTGCTGCACTTTCACCCTGGCCCAATCGGCGTCCAGTTCATCAGCTACCACCATGCTCAGGCTGGTGCGTATGCCCTGGCCCATTTCGGAACGGTTGCAAATCACCGTCACCGTGCCGTCAGCGGCAATGCTGACGTACACCTTCGGATCGTCTACCCAACCATTCGGCATGCCGTCTGCGCCAAACTTTTTGTCTTTCTCGCCAGCAAATGCATCCTGCCAGCCCCAACTGGCGGCAAGCACCAAAGCACTGGTCGCGCCGACGCCTTTAAGAAAGCCGCGACGGCTGAGGTTAGTCAGGTTGCTGAGCGCAAAATCATTGGGCAAGTGGTTCATGCCTTGGCCTCCTTCAGGTGAGTTGAGGCTTGGCGGATGGCGGTCTTGATGCGGTTGTAAGTGCCGCAACGGCAAATATTACCGATCATGGCTTCTTCGATCTGCTCATCGCTGGGGTCTGGATTGATCTTGAGCAGCGCCGTTGCCGACATGATCTGCCCGCCCTGACAGAAGCCGCATTGTGCAACGGCTGTGTCGAGCCAGGCTTGCTGGACGACTTGCCCCACCGGGTCGGCGTGCAGGTTGTCGATGGTGCTGACGTTCTGGCCGATCACCGAACCGATGGGCGTGATGCAACTGCGCGCAGGGGAACCGTCGATATGAATGGTACAAGCACCGCAAAGGCCCATGCCGCAACCGAATTTGGTGCCGTTGTACCCCGCAACATCGCGGATGGCCCACAGCAGTGGCATGTCTTCGGTGACGTCGAGTGAGTGATCTTGGCCGTTGAGTTTCAGGGTAATCATGGGCACGCCCGCATAGGTGTAGAGGTTATGGGGTCGAGCAATCTGCCGCCATTGACTGGCGGTTGGCATCACGCAGATCGACTCAGGCTAAGGAGGCTCTGTTACGCAAACGGCAACGTCTGCATCGGGCCTTTGATGAAACAAATGATTGCATCGTTGGTGAGACACGTTAACTCAGCGTTAACGAAAAAGCCCTGCACACTGGAAGATGTGCAGGGCTTTTCTTTGAGAGGACTCGTGGAAGCGTAGCTTCAATAACGGTTGGGCTCCATTTCCAGGTCAACATGGAAACGCTCTGCAATATCCTTCTGGATACGCTGTGCCAGGTTCAGCAATTGCAGGCCCGTCGCGGCCCCGTAATTGACCAACACCAGTGCCTGTAGCTTATGCACGCCGGCGTCTTCATCGCGAAAACCCTTCCAGCCTGCTCGCTCGATCAACCAGCCTGCCGCCAGTTTCATTTGCCCGTCCGGTTGCGTGTAGGCCACCAGGTCGGGGTACTCGACTTTGAGCCGGGCTACCAATTGCGCCGAAACCAACGGGTTTTTGAAAAAGCTGCCGGCATTGCCCAGTACCGTCGGGTCTGGAAGCTTTTCATTACGAATACTGCAAATCGCCTGGCTGACATCGGTGGCTGTCGGGTGCTCGATACCTTGCTCGGTCAGGCGCTGACGTACCGGGCCGTATTCCAGGTGCAAGTGCTGAGAACGGCTTAACGTAAATCGCACCCGCAAGATCAACCAACGGCCTGGCTGCTGTTTGAACAGACTGTCGCGGTAGGCGAAATTACATTCCTGCAGCGTAAAATCCCGCAGTTCACCGCTCTGGCGATCCAGCGCAGTAAGGCCGGCAAACACGTCCTTGATCTCGACACCGTAGGCGCCGATGTTTTGCATCGGTGCCGCGCCAACGGTACCCGGAATCAGGCTGAGGTTTTCAAGCCCCGACAATCCTTGCGCGAGTGTGTGCTGCACGAACGGATGCCAGGGCTCGCCAGCCTCGGCCTCGATTACCACCTTGTCGCCGTCTTCGCTGAGGACACGAATTCCGCGAGTCGCCATGCGCAGGACCAACGCCTGGATATCTGCGGTCAAGAGCAGGTTGCTGCCTCCGCCAATCACCAGTAACGGCACCTTGTGCTGGGTTGCATAGGCCAAGGCCTCGACAACATCGGCGTCGCTGTGGGCTTGCGCAAACAATTGGGCCTGTACATCTACGCCAAAGCTATTGAACGCTTTGAGAGAAACCTGCGGGCGTACCAGCAAACTCATAGCCGTCCCTTCAATTCGATCACTAGCAGATCAGCCGCGCGCTCAATCAGATCGAGGACGTACTCGAAACCCTGGTCGCCATCGTGATAAGGGTCTGGCACCTCATCGACTTCCGACGTGTAGCGACGCAAAAACAAGTCAAGCTCAGCCTTGCCCCTTGCGGGCCGCAGGGCCTGGAGGTTACGCAGATTATTCTTGTCCATCGCCAGGATCAGATCGTAAGCGGCGAAATCGGCACGAGTCACTTGCTGCGCACGTTGGGCGGACAAGTCGTAGCCGCGCAACTTGGCGGCTGCCTGGCTGCGTTTGTCTGGCGCAGTGCCGACGTGCCAGTCACCGGTACCGGCGGAGGCCACTTCGACTTGATCAGCCAGCCCCGCTTCGCGCAGCTTATGGCGCAACACGCCTTCGGCAGTGGGTGAACGGCAGATATTGCCCAGGCAGACGAACAAAATGCGCATCAGGCCTCCAGCAAGCGCCGAACGCGCTCAAGGTCTTCGGCCGTATCAACACCGGTCGGCGGGGCAATCAGCGCATCGGCGACGTGAATACGCACGCCGTGCCAAAGGGCACGCAACTGCTCCAGCGACTCGGTATTTTCCAGCCAGCACGGCCCCCAGCTAACGAAGTCATGCAGGAAACCGGCGCGGTAGGCATAAATGCCAATATGGCGCCGATACGGAACACCCTCCGGCAATTGTTCACGCGTCTTGGCGAAAGCATCGCGAGCCCAAGGCAACGTGGCACGGCTGAACGTTAGCGCCAGGCCATTAACGTCGCTGACGACCTTGACCACATTGGGATTGAACAGGGTTTCAACGTCTTCAATCGGCTCGGCCAGCGTCGCCATGCGTGCTTCGATATGGGCGGCCAGATTGTCGGCCACCTGATCGATCACACTGGGTGGAATCAACGGCTCGTCACCCTGGACGTTGACCACGATCGCGTCGTGCGCCAAACCCAGTTTAGCCGCGACCTCGGCCAGGCGATCAGTACCGGAGTTGTGGTCTGCGCGAGTCATCACAACTTCAGCGCCAAAGCCTTCACAGGCCGAAGCGATGCGCGCGTCATCAGTGGCGACGACTACGCGTTGGGCGCTGCTTTTACGGGCCTGCTCCCACACGTGCTGGATCATTGGCTTGCCAGCAATCAACAGCAGCGGCTTGCCCGGCAGACGGGTGGAGGCATAACGCGATGGAATGACGACGGTAAAGGCTGTGGTCATTTATTTATCCAGGCGCTCATCGGTGGTCAGGGTGCGGGCTTCGGTTTCGAGCATCACCGGGATGCCGTCACGAATCGGGTAAGCCAGGCCGGCGCCTTTGCTGATCAGCTCGGTTTTATCGGCACTGAGCTTGAGCGGGCCTTTGCAGATCGGGCAAGCGAGGATATCGAGCAATTTGGTGTCCATGAGCATTCCCTGGAAAAAACGGATTTAAGGCAAAAGACGAGCCGGCAACAGGCGCATCAACTGCGTATCGAACCAGGCCACGAAGGCTGGCGATGGCGCAGCATCGACCGCCAGGTACCACCAATCGGCGGCGGCGAAGGCACGGCACTTCACCGCGTCCTTTTCAGTCATCACCAGCGGCAATGACGGTGAGAAATTCAAGGCCTGCGCACTGTATTCGGCATGGTCGGCAAACGCATGCGGAACCGGTTGCCAGTGTAGCGTTTCGAGGGTCTTGAAGAAACGCTGCGGGTTGCCGATCCCGGCCACCGCATGCACTGCCTGGCCAGCGGCAAAATGGTCGAGCGGGCGACGCTCACCACTTTGCAGGTTGACCAGTTCGGTAGGCTGGAGCTGGAAAGCAAAGCCGCCATCGCGGTCCTCGGTGGCGCCGTTGTAAAGCAGCGCATCGACACTTTGCAAACGCTCGACCGGTTCGCGCAAGGGCCCGGCAGGCAGGCAACGCTGGTTGCCCAGGCCGCGTACGGCATCGATCAACACCAGCTCCAGATCGCGGGCCAAGCGGTAATGCTGCATGCCGTCGTCGGACAGAATCAGGTCCAGCTTTTCACTGGCCAGCAAGGCCTGAACGGCGCGACTGCGATCAGGGTCGATCATCAAGGGCACATCGGTGCGCTGCACGATCAGCAACGGTTCGTCGCCTGCGACAGCGGCGCTCTGGTCTGCCTCGACTCGCCAGGGTAATTGCGCTGGCTTGGCACCGTAACCACGGCTGACCACGCCAACCCGCAAACCACTGCGCTGGCAGTGTTCGATCATCCACAGAATAAGCGGCGTTTTACCGGTGCCGCCAACCGTGATATTGCCGACCACGATCAGCGGCACCGCAGGCTGATAGATATCGCCCTCGCCTGCCAGAAAGCGTTTGCGCTTATTCATGACCACCCGCCGATACAGCCATTCCAGCGGCCGCAACAACTTCAGGGCCGGATGACCTTCGTACCACGCGGCGAGTAAACGATCAGACATGGCCATCAGGGCGCGGTCGGTGCCGCTTCGACTGTGGTCATGCGCAAGTGACTGAAACCGAGCTTGCCGGCGGCGTCCATGGCGGTGATGACCGATTGGTGCTGGGTCTTGCCATCGGCGCTGATGGACAGCGGCATGTTGGTGTCACCGCTGGACTCTTTCTGCATCGCTTCCATCAGGCTCGCCAGATCGTTTTTCGGCAACAGTTGATTGTTCACCGAGAACACGCCTTCGGCACTGATGGCGATGTCCAATTGCTTGGCTTGCGGGTTCTCGGCGGGCGTGCCGCTGACCGCTTCCGGTAATTCGACACGCAGCTGAGTTTCACGGGTGAAGGTGGTCGTGACCACGAAAAACAGCAGCAGGACAAACACCACGTCGATCAGTGACACGAGGTTGATGTCCACGTTCTCCCGTTGCTTGCGGCGGAATTTCACGCTTTACCCTCGGTCAGGTCTACGTCCCGGTCGCCCTGCACCACTTCAACCAGCTTAATGGCTTCCTGCTCCATGCCCACCACCAGCTCATCGATCCGGCGTTGCAGGAACCGATGGAAGAATACCGACGGAATACCGACAATCAGGCCCGAAGCCGTGGTGATCAAGGCTTTGGAAATACCGCCAGCCAGCACCGCAGCGTTGGTGGTCATGCCCGTGCCCATGAACGAACTGAAGATGTCGATCATGCCCAGCACCGTCCCCAGCAAGCCGAGTAGCGGCGCCATGGCAGCGATGGTGCCCAAGGCGTTGATGTAACGCTCGAGCTCGTGAATAACTCGCGCCGCCGCCTCTTCGATGCACTCTTTCATGATCTCGCGACCATGCTTGGAGTTGGCAAGGCCTGCCGCCAGGATCTCTCCCAGCGGCGAATTGGCGCGCAATTCCTTGAGTTTGTCCTTATTGAGTTGTTTGTCTTTGATCCAGACCCAGACCTGCCCGAGCAAGTGCTCCGGGGTCACACGGCTGGCGCGAAGGGTCCATAGACGCTCGGCGACAATTGCCATGGCCACGATGGAACTCAAAATGATCGGCAGCATCATCCAGCCGCCGGATTTGACCAATTCCCACACAGTGACAGCCCCCTCGAAAAAGTGCGCCACTCTAACATAGGGGCTTGGCGCACCGAAGACCGTGATGTCGCATCCTGTCGGGCTTTAATAACTCGCGGTTATGGATATTCACGCCAGAAACGCCGTTCCTGGCGCATCGTCCACGGTGGTTCGAAGCGTCCCAGTTGTACGCCGATGGCGCCCTGCTCTGCGCTGTCGTAGATCAGCATCCCGCGTTTTTTATAGCGCGCCATGACCGTGGGATGTGGGTGGCCGAACGAATTGCCTTGGCCACGGGAAATCAGCACCGCTTTGGGCTGTAGAACGTTTAATAGCGCCATTGAGGATGCGCTGCGACTGCCATGATGCGGCGATTGCAACCAGTCGGTGTGAACACCTAGCGGTCCGGCGAGCAGCGCTTGCTCGGCGGCCGTATCTATATCGCCGGTCAACAAGATTCGCTCGCCGTTGGCTTCTATTTGCAACACGCAGGATTTTTGATTGCGGTCGTCGGCATAGGGCCATTGCCAGAGCTGAAAGTTGACGCCGTCCCAGGTCCATTTCCGGCCACTTTCACAGGCTTGCGCGTGCAGTTCGATGGGCAAAGCCTCGGGATCGCCGCTGATAACCCGCTTCACCGGCAGCCCTGCAACGATCGCCCTGGCGCCACCGGCATGATCGGCATCCGCGTGGCTGATCAGTATCACGTCCAACCCATTCACGCCCAGCTTGCGCAACGTCGGCAATACCACACGTTCGCCCAGGTCAAAATCACCGAAACGCGGCCCGGTGTCGTACAGCAGGGAATGATTTTGAGTACGCACCAAAATGGCCAGGCCTTGGCCTACGTCCAGTTGCAGGACTTCGGCAATGCCTTCGGGCAGCATCGGGCGCGGTGGAAAAACCAGCAACAGCAGTAGCGGCCAACCCAATGGGCGCAATGGCACGCCTCGCGGCAGTAGTAATAGAAACGCTCCGAGCAGGCCAAGCACCCAGCACCACAACGGGATCGCCACGGGTACCCATGCGGGCACTCGCCCCGCCAGCAGCGCCAGGCCCTTGAACAGCCAGTCGATCAGACCACCCGCCAGCCACAGCAACCCTTCACCCACATACGGAATGGGCAACATCAGCGTGCCAAGCAATGCGGGCGGCAGCACCACCATGCTGATCCAGGGCACAGCGATCAGATTGGCCAGCGGCCCGCTGATACTGATCGGTAAGCCCAGCACCAGCAACAAGGGACACAGGCCTATAGCGATCAGCCACTGGGCGCGGGTCCAGGTTTGCCACCACCGCCACGGACCTAACCGACCACCAAATGTGAAAATCAATACCGCCACTGCGCCGAACGATAACCAGAAACCCGGCTGCAGGCTCGCCAGCGGCTCCAGCAGCAAAACGCCGTTCAGTGCCAGCAACCACGGCCACCATGCGCCGAGGTGACGAAACCGCAGGCGCCACAACAGCACCAGTCCGATCATCACGCAGGCACGGCGCACCGGCACATCAAATCCCGCCAGAAAGCCGTAACCGAGGGCCGCCGAGAATGCCAGTCCACAGGCCCAAGGCAGCCAGGGCAATCGCTTGGGCCACAGGCCGTAACGGGCCAGCCCGGCAATCAGCAGGTAGACCAAACCGGCAAACAACCCGATGTGTTGCCCGGAGATGACCAGCAAATGTACGGTGCCGGTGGCTTGCAACACTTGCCAGTCTTCGCGACTTAGCCCCGCACCGTCGCCCAATACCAATGCAGTCAACGCGCCGGTTCGACCTTGAGCGTCCACGGCCTGCAAGCGCTGGCGGACACTATCGCGCCAAGCGCCCCGGGCTTCTTTGAGCCGCTGGCCATCCTTGATCGTACCCGTAGCGCCGATCCGTTGCGCCAGCAGCCAGGCGTTATAATCGAAGGCATGTGGGTTAAGCAGCCCAGCAGGCCGCTTCAGTTTTACTGCCAGCCGCCAGTGCTCGCCGCTGTTTACCGGCGGCCCGCCATACCAGGCCAGGCGCATATACCGAGGCAATTGGGTGCGCCGGGACTGACCTCCCGTCAGCTCGAAGCGCACCACCCCCTCGGCAATTTGCGGTAACCCGCTGACACGACCCTCGACCCAGCGCGTTTCGCCGTCGAGCGAAACCGGCAAGCGATCCTGCAGCGCCCAGTGCGCGTTGGCACACGCCCAACTGAGGCCAAACAAGAAGAATGCCAACGGATAAGTCTTGAACGGCAGCAACATCAATCCCGTTACCGGCAACACCAGCCACAACCAGACTGGCGGTAATGCCGGTAAAAAACGCAAGGTCAACAAACCCAACGCCAGCGCCATCATCCCTGTGCGCATACGTCCGTCCTTGAGAGTTCCCCCCTAGGCATAGCCGGCCAAAGGCACCGGCGTCGTTATTAATTGTCACAAAGTCTGAATGGGCGATTCATGGAATCCAGACATACTTGCCGCCTTAACCGACCGAGAAGCCTTATGCCCCGGCGCTTATTCAAACGTTACATGCCAGACCCGACGAGCATCAGGGAACACAAGTCCTTACGCTTTTTGGGCACCCTGCTGCATGACCCAAACCTCTGGCACCTCAATCGCCACTCCGTCGCCCGCGCGATGGCCGTGGGTTTGTTCGCCGCGTTTTTACCCATTCCGTTGCAAATGCTGGTGGCTGCCTTCCTTGCGATCATGGTGCGCGGCAACATGCCGATTTCTGTGAGCCTGGTCTGGCTGACCAACCCGATCACCATGCCGGCTGTGTTTTTTTGCACCTACCAGACCGGCGCCTGGTTGATGGACGTTCCGGCACGGCATCTGCCGGACGCACTCACGTGGGAATGGATCAGCGGCGAGCTGTCTACGCTGTGGAAGCCGTTTTTGCTGGGGTCAGTCGTGACGGGGCTGGTATTGGGAGCGTTGGCGTACTGTGTGGTGATGCTGTATTGGCGCTGGTGGGTGAGCCGGCAGTGGGCGCGGCGCAAGAAAAAACGAATGAAGTGAATGCAAAACGGCCTCCGCAATGGGAGGCCGTTTTTTTTGCGTTTCCAATTAATCAGGTACGCATTCCGCGCCCGCTCACCAGCAACCGTGCGCAGCCGATATACAACACGACGGTGGCCACCAGCATGAAGGTGATCGCGACGCTGATCTTGATGTCCGACACGCCAAGGATGCCGTAACGGAACGCGTTGACCATATGTAACACCGGGTTGGCCAATGACACGGTTTGCCAGAACGGCGGCAACAACGAGATCGAATAAAACACGCCGCCGAGGTACGTCAACGGTGTCAGCACAAACGTCGGAACAATCGAGATATCATCGAAGTTACGCGCAAATACCGCGTTGATGAAGCCTAACAACGAGAAAATCGTCGCCGTCAGTACCACTACCAAAATGGTTACGCCCAAGTGATGCACTTGCAAATCGGTGAAGAACAGCGACAGCAGCGTGACGATGACCCCGACCATCAAGCCGCGCAATACGCCGCCCAAGGTGTAACCGATCAAAATCGTGTGCGGCGATACGGGTGACACCATCAACTCTTCGATGGACCGCTGGAACTTGCTGCCGAAGAAACTCGATACCACGTTACCGTACGAGTTGGTGATCACCGACATCATGATCAGGCCCGGCACGATGTACTCCATATAGGTGAAACCACCCATGCCGCCAATTTGCCGACCGATCAAATTACCGAAAATCACGAAGTACAACACCATGGTGATTGCCGGCGGTAGCAACGTTTGCGGCCAGATCCGCGTGAAGCGTCGGACCTCGCGGTAAACAATAGTATTGAGGGCGACCAGGTTGGGTTGCAGCTCGGAACTCATACCGCCACCTTCGTAAGATTTTTCTCCACCAGAGACACGAACAACTCCTCAAGGCGATTGGTTTTATTACGCAAACTCAGTACTTCAATGTTCTGCTGCGCCAATTGGGTAAACAGCGCCGTGATACCCATGGCCTTGTCGACCTGAACTTCAAGGGTATGACCGTCGAGCAACTTTGTCGGATAACCGAGCAATTGCGGCGCTACGTTCAAATCGTTTTTGATGTCGAGCAGGAACGTTTCTACATGCAACTGACTGAGCAGTTGTTTCATGCTGGTGTTTTCGACAATGGTGCCGTGGTCGATGATGCCGATGTTGCGGCACAACTGCTCAGCCTCTTCCAGATAATGCGTGGTGAGGATGATGGTGATGCCTTTCTGGTTGAGCTCGGTGAGGAAGGTCCACATCGAGCGACGCAACTCAATGTCGACCCCGGCGGTTGGCTCGTCGAGAATCAGCAAGCGCGGTTCGTGCACCAGTGCGCGGGCAATCATCAGTCTACGCTTCATCCCGCCCGACAGTGAACGTGACGGCACATCGCGCTTGTCCCACAGGCCGAGCTGGGTCAGGTACTGCTCGGCGCGCTCCTTGGCGACTTTCGCCGGGATGCCGTAGTAGCCAGCCTGGGTCACGACAATATCGAAGGTTTTTTCGAACTGGTTGAAGTTGAACTCCTGAGGCACCACGCCGATTGAGCGTTTGAGCTGTGCAGGATTCTTGTCCAGGTCATGACCAAAGATATTCACAGAACCGCTGGTCTTGTTCACCAGGGTCGAGAGAATGCCGATGGTCGTGGACTTGCCGGCGCCGTTCGGGCCAAGCAAGGCAAAAAAGTCACCTTCGGCGACATCCAGATCAATACCACTCAGGGCCTGGAAACCGTTGCCGTAGGTTTTGGTTAGCTGCCGGATGGACAGAGCGGAACTCATATCGGATTACGCACCAAGAAGGGAAGAAAGGAATACATAAGTGCGGGCGGCGATGAACACAACCACGGCGCATGCAGGCAATGGTGCTTGTCGCCGCCACACAAGTACAGTCAAGTGTGTCGATAGTAAGTATTAAGTCAACGCGGTCATGACGGCTTTCTGATACGCCGGACGCTGTTTGAGACGGGCGTACCAGGCTTCCAGATGAGGCATTGGCGCACGCTCGATCGGCATCTCGAACCAGGCATAAATAAAACTCCCGAGCGGAATGTCGCCCATGCCGATTTCGTCGCCAGACAAATAAGGTGTGTTCTCCAACGCCTGATCAGGCATTGAGAGCAAGGCTTCGCACACTTTGATCGCCTCTTTGATGGCAGCCCAATCCTGCTTGTCTGCCGGGGTGCGCAGCACGCCCCAGAACACCGTGCGAAATGGGTCGGCAAAACTTGAGGTGGTCCAGTCCATCCACTTGTCCGCCGTGGCCCGGGCTTGCAGATCGGTTGGGTACCAAGCCGAGTCGCTGGCATGACGGGCCATCAGGTAACGCACGATGGCGTTTGATTCCCACAACACGAAACCCTCGTCCTCGATCACGGGCACGCGGCCATTGGGGTTCATCGCACGGTATTCAGGAGTGTCCACTACACCAAATGCGCCGCCCGCATCGATGGCTTCATACGCCAGGCCGAGTTCTTCGGCTGCCCACAAAGGTTTTCTGACATTCGATGAATTTTTCCGACCCCAGATTTTCAGCATGACCGCCTCGCAATGGATGAATGCGCTGGCAGCATACGCCGGATCAGGCGGGACTCAAATCGCTCTGCATGTCACCCAGCAGCGTCGGCAGTTCGTTGCCGAAGAGGTGCGGGTAGCATTTTTCCAGGTGCTCGAAAAAAAACCTTTCTGGCACGTCGGTGAACTGTCCGTGATCCATCACGTATTCCATCATTTTTTCGCCCTGGCGGTTGTAAGGATGGAAAACGCTGTCGTTGATTCCGTCGAACTCCAGTGGCGCGACGTTGAACAATTCGCACAAACCCTGGTTGAACGCCGGCGTGGCTTTGACCCAACGACCGTTGAGGTACAGCTCGGTGTAGCCATGCATGGCAAACACGTCGCTCTTGAGCAATTCAAGCAAACGCGGGGTCGACAAGTGATTGCGTACGTCCGCCAGGCCAATCCGTGCAGGGATCGCGCAATGCCTGGCCGCGCCTGCCAGTAAAGTGGCTTTGGGTACGCAGTAGCTTTCTCCGGTTGCCAAGGCATAACTGCCGCGCAAGGTAGCCGGATCGCGACTGAAGGTGTAAGGGTTGTAGCGCACGGCTTCACGCACTGCGTAGTAAAGATTGACCGCTTGCTTGAGCGGGTCCCGACTAGGGCCGCGATGTTTTTCGGCGAACTCCACCACCGACGGGTGGTCACTATCGATGAAGCGGCCGGGATTCAGGTACTCGTGCATGAGGACAATCTCCATGGGAAGTCCCGAGTCTAGCGACTGGTTCAGCACAGAGATAACGACGTTTCGGCCAAACATGGACGCTTTGCCGCCCGCCTGCCGAACTAATTTCGCAGCCCGATGCCCACCGGGCCTACCCATTCATTCAAGGTTTCCCACGAATTCAAACGCCTTGCCCTGGCCACCCTGTTTGACGGATGCCGTCTAAGCTCTGAAGGTTGGTTTTGCCCTGGTTCACGGAGGATTAAATATGCTGTTGTTGTGGATACTGGTTCTGATCGTCGGCATCGCCTATCTGGCTCACCGGCGCACCGCACCGCTGCCCGCATTGTGCATCGTTGCGGTGTACGTTGTGGCGATGGGTGCCTTCAGCCACGCACCGGGTTGGCTGCTGCTGATTCTGTGGGTATTGATCGCGGCCGTTGCAGCACCGTTGTTGCTGCCGGACCTGCGTCGTAAATTTTTCAGTGCACCACTGTTCAACTGGTTCCAGAAAACCTTGCCGCCGATGTCGCAGACCGAACGCGATGCAATCGATGCCGGCACCGTGTGGTGGGACGGTGAGCTGTTCAGTGGCCGGCCGGATTGGGACAAGTTACTGGCGTATCCAAAAGCGCAGCTGACCGAAGAGGAACAAGCGTTCATTGACGGTCCGACCGACGAACTCTGTGCCATGGTCACTGACTGGCAGATCGGCCAAGCCATGGACCTGCCTCCGCAAGCCTGGGCCCACATCAAGGAAAACGGCTTTTTCGCCCTGATCATTCCCAAGGAATACGGCGGTAAAGGCTTTTCCGCCTATGCGCATTCCCAGGTTGCGATGAAACTGGCGACCCGCAGCGGCGACCTGGCTTCGACCGTGATGGTGCCCAACTCCCTCGGCCCGGCAGAGTTATTGCTGCATTACGGCACCGACGAACAACGCAACCATTACCTGCCACGGCTGGCGCGCGGCGATGACATCCCGTGCTTTGCGTTGACCGGGCCACTGGCCGGTTCCGATGCCGGCGCGATGCCCGACACCGGGGTGATCTGCAAAGGGCAATGGGAAGGCAAGGAAACCCTTGGCCTGCGCCTGAACTGGGAAAAGCGCTACATCACGCTTGGGCCTGTCGCCACACTGCTGGGCTTGGCATTCAAAGCCTACGACCCCGATCATTTGCTGGGTGACGAGGAAGACCTTGGGATCAGCCTGGCGCTGATTCCAACCGACACCGCAGGCGTCGAAATAGGCCGTCGTCATTTACCGTTGGGTGCGGCCTTCATGAACGGCCCGAACTCCGGCAAGGACGTGTTCATTCCACTGGACTTCCTTATCGGCGGCCAGGAAATGCTCGGCAAGGGCTGGATGATGTTGATGAACTGCCTCTCGGTTGGGCGTTCGATTTCGCTGCCCGCCGTCGGTACCGGCGCGGCCAAGTTCACCAGCCTGGTGACCGGCCAATACGCGCAGGTGCGCGAGCAATTCAACGTACCGCTCGCCGCATTCGAAGGCATTCAGGAAGCAATGGCGCGCATCGGCGGCAACGCATGGATGATGGACGCCGCCCGCATGCTGACCGCGAATGCGGTGGACCTCGGCGAAAAACCGTCGGTATTGTCGGCGATTCTCAAGTATCACCTGACCGAACGCGGTCGCGAGTGCATCAGCCACGCAATGGATGTGCATGGCGGCAAGGCAATCATCATGGGGCCGAAAAACTACCTCGGCCGCAGCTGGAACGGCGCGCCCATATTCATCACCGTTGAAGGCGCGAACATTCTTTCGCGCAACCTGATGATCTTCGGCCAGGGCGCGATTCGCTGCCACCCATTCGTGCTGAAGGAAATGGCCCTCGCCGGCCGTGAGGACAAGGATCAGGCACTGGTCGAATTCGATGGCCTGCTGCTCAAGCACATCGGTTTTGCCGTGAGCAACGCGGCCAGCACCTTGGTACTGAACCTGGGCTTCGGGCACTTTGAACGCGCACCGGGCAATACACTCAGCCAAGGCTACTTCCGTGCGCTCAACCGTCAGGCTGCGGCGTTCGCCATGCTCGCCGACCTGAGCATGATGCTGTTGGGCGGCGAATTGAAGCGTCGGGAACGCCTGTCGGCGCGGCTGGGGGATGTGCTGAGCAACATGTACCTCGCCTCTGCTGCGCTCAAGCGTTACCACGATCTTGACTCACCGGAACACATGGCACCGCTGTTTGCCTGGGCCATGGAAGAAAGCCTTGGCCAGTCGGAGCGTGCGCTCGATGAACTGCTGACAAACTTCCCCAACAGGGTGCTGGGTTGTCTGCTGCGGGTCATCGTGTTCCCGTTCGGCCGTCGTCACAAAGGCCCATCGGACAAGCTCGGCGCTGAAGTGGCTGGGGTAATCGGCCGTGCGAAAGGCGATCCGACGCTTGAAGAGTTGCTGGGCGGTTGCTTCCGCCCACAATCAACCGAAGACGCCGTTGGTGCTCTGCAACACGCCTGCGACTTGCTAAACGCCGCGCAACCGCTGCAGAAAAAACTGCATCTGGCGCTGAAAAATGCTCAGGTCAAACCGGCGCCCGGCGAGCATGCAATCGACGCGGCACTGGAGGCCGGCGTGTTGCAGCCGGCAGAAGCACAGACATTGCGCGATGCCGAAGCGGCGCGGCGCAAGGTGATCGATGTCGATGATTTCGACAAAGAGGAACTGCTACTCGCGCAAGGAAAGGTCCGCTAGTCCAGCCCAGCCTGTAAAAACGGGCGCAGGAGCTTTATACTCCGGCGCCCGTTTTGCTCTTGAGGACTTATCTCGTGTCCAACGTCGTTGCCGATCATCTCGTCTTGCTTGACCACTTGCGCAGCATCCTGGTCGCCGTGGGTGAGGCCGAACAGGTTCCCGAAGAAAGCCATGCCTTGTTCCTGGAGCGCTTCGACGAATTACGTGCATTGCTGCCGGTCGACCCGATCGAAAGCCAATACCTGGGCCAGGACATTCTGTGCCAGGTCATAACCCGCTACCCGCAAATTGCCCATCTGGTCCCGCGCGACCTGTTGTGGTATTTCGCCGGCGACTGCCTGCATTACATGCCCGATGACGAAATCGAGTTGTATCAGGCACTGGAAGAACGTCGCTTCGAAGCCGAACAGAACGATGAGCCGTTCGACTGGAATCAGGAAAAACAGTTGCTGTCGATGTCAAATCAGGACAGCAAACACTGATCCCCGATCAGCAATACAAAAGGCCCGCATGGTTATCCATGCGGGCCTTTTTATTGGCCGTGGCAAGCGCTTCACAGCAAACCGTCACTCTCTGGCAACTCATACTGCGCCGAGACTTTGCTGGCCCTGCCTGGCTTGCTCAAGGTCGGTTCCTTCCCCAGGCATTCCACAAGATAGTCGATCAATACCCGCAATTTGGGTGGCATGTAACGGGTCGGTGAATGCAACAACCAGGCGCCGCCGTGGTAAGACGCGAGAAACGCCCAGTCTGGCAAAACCTGCACGATCAAACCCTGCTCCAGGGCATACCTCGCCGTAAAATACGGCAAGCTGCCAATCCCGATGTGCTGCATGACTGCGCCCAATCGCACACCGGTGTGATTGGCGGCATAACGTCCGCGCACACCGACGGTGACCGCTTTTGTGCCTTTTTTGAATTTCCAGCGCGCATCGCTCGGGGTTTCGCCCAGATAGATACAGCTATGGTTGAGCAAGTCGTGGGGATGCGTTGGCGTACCGTGCTCGGCCAGGTACTGCGGTGTCGCGCACAATAAGTGGTCGATGGTGAGTAACTGCCGCCCCACCAGACCGGCGGGCGGGCGATCGGTGATGCGAATGGCCAGGTCGACATTGTCGTCGATCAAATCGACCTGACGGTCCTCCAGCAAGAGTTCCACGTCCACTTTGGGATATCGCCGTAGAAATTCCGGCATGTGCGGATGAATCACGAATCGCCCCACCGCTTTCGGCACGCTGATACGCACCAGTCCTTCCGCCTCATCGGTGAACTGACCGCTGATTTCCATCACTGACTTGGCGGCGCTGACCATCTCTTGGCAACGCTTGAATACTTCTTCGCCACCGTCACTCAGCCGCAGCTTGCGCGTGGTGCGTTGCAGCAAACGGGTGGCGAGGGCCTTCTCCAGCCGCGAAATACTGCGGCTTATGGCCGAGGGCGACGAGCCCAACTGGCGGGCCGCTTCGGAAAAACTGCCGGTTTCGACGACCTTGACGAAAATAGCCATTTCACCGAGCAATGGTAGCGGAAGATTTATGCTCACAGCGCAACAGTCCTTTGATGTTTGAACGGATTATCACGCAAATACTCGCTCCCTATAATAAAAAAACAGAATTTTTATGACGGACATGGAATATGACGCTTCGCCTCTTTTTCCATAGTGATGACCTCAAGGGCGATGTTGAAGTCCTGGAATGTACGCCCCACGAGAATGAATTCGCCGTACTACTGCGCGCCACCCTGTTTCACCCCCAAGGGGGCGGACAACCGTTTGACACTGGCTGGATTGGCGAAAGCCAGGTCCTGCGGGTGGTCCAGGACCCAGACCGGGTGATCCATTTTGTCGACCGCCCGATACCACTCGGCATGACCCAGATCCGGGTAGACGAGGAGCGCCGTCAGTTCAATACACGCATGCATTCTGCCGGCCATCTGATCGGGCATTTCGTCCAGGCCATGGGCTGGATGCCGATCAAGGCTCATCACTGGCCAAACGAAGGCCGCGTGCAGTTCAAACCGACGGAGTCGGCACAAGACGTGGATGCCCAGACTATTAAACAGGGTATCCAACAGTGGGTCGATGCTGACCTGCCGCGCCTGACGTCGCTGCGCGAAGGTGCTCGGGAAATCGGTTTCGGCGAGCTCCCCGCCTATGGGTGCGGCGGCACGCATGTGCGTAGCCTGAAGGATTTGGGCACGTTCACGGTCGCTTCGGTTTCGCAGAAAAAAGGCACGCTGTCCGTTCATTACAGCGTGGACTGAGCATTCCGGCGATGACGCCCGTCATCGCTCCACGCCATCGGGGCCCGCACTCGCAGGCTTCGTTGACTCTCCAATAGATGGACCTAAGACATGATGCTTGACGTCGAGCGTCTCGATGAGACGTGCATAACAAAACTCGCCAACGAAGAAGTACTCGCCATCCGCGTCAAAGGTTTACTGCCCAAGTCGTTGGCGGTGCAGATAGGCGACAGGATTCTAGCGCCCGGTTTCGAAGGCTACATCAACGCGCCGAGTATCGGCCGTATCGGTATGGCGTTCTATGAAGCGGAAAATCAGCCGCTGTTGATCGAGGATTACTTCGAGCGTGCCACGCGCAACATCGCCGAGCTGCGCAACCGTTGTGCGCCCTACGCGTCCCCGGTCGACACCTTGCGCTGCATGCTCGATGAGTCATGGCCTGCCGGCGCGCACCTGGAAAATCTCTACGGACGCAAAATGTATGTCGGGCTTTCGCGCGTTGTGAAACCGGGTGTGTGCTTCCTGGCCCATCACGACATTTTCGCCAAAGACGCCCCGGACTGTTTCCGGGCCCTGAGCCTGGAAGCGCAGTTCGCCTGCAACGTTTACCTGAACATGCCCGACCAGGGTGGCGCATTGCAAATGTGGGATCACGATATTTCCCCCGACCAATTCGACGAAATGCGCGGTGACAGCTACGGCATTGACCCGGCTCTACTTGGCTCTCCAACCCTTGAGGTGCTGCCGGAGCCTGGCGATTTCATCATGTTCAATTCACGCCGCATGCACTCGGTCACACCGGGCGTCGCGGCCCCGCGCCTTAGCCTTTCATTTTTTGTCGGCTATCGCGGCAATGCTTCACCCCTTACCTTCTGGAGTTGAAATGCTGTCGAATTATCTGGGCGAATTTCTGGCATTGGCGATTGTCCACTTTCTGGCCGTGATCGCACCCGGGCCGGACTTCGCAGTCACCATCCGTCAAAGCGTACGTTTCGGTCGTTTGGTCGGGATCTGTACAGCGCTGGGCATAGGCGCTGGGATCTCGGTGCATGTGCTGTACACCTTGCTTGGCGTCGGCGCATTGATGCACACAACGCCATGGTTGCTGACGGTGGCCAAGGTCGTGGGCGCTGCTTACATCTTGTACCTCGGTGTCAGCTTGTTGCGCAGCAAACCTAAATCTGTGCTGGAAGGCGAAAACGGCACCCGCGAAGCTGTCGCCGAGCAAACGCTGATGAAAGCCTTCACCACAGGCTTTCTGACCAATGCAACGAACCCCAAGGCAACGCTATTTTTCCTGGCGATTTTCACCACCCTCATCAGCGCCACCACACCGCTGAAGATTCAGATGCTCTACGGCGTCTGGATGTGTTTCGTCAACGCACTGTGGTTCGTCATCGTTGCGCTGTTCTTTTCCAGTGCCAAGGTGCGATTGCTGTTCCTGCGCCTCGGGCACTGGTTTGAGCGGACGATGGGGGTGATTTTGATCCTGTTCGCTGGCCGCCTGATTTTGTCCATGTAAAAGCCAACGCGAGATAGCCGGCAACGTCAGCACATCGGCAGGCGCCGGCAAACTCGTGGTACTGGCGTCGATCAACATTCCACGCAGCCATGGATCATTGGCATGCACGGTGTGATCGCCGCCCTTTCGGCTAGGCCGCACAAACCGGGTTGACCGGGCTGCCAACAACCGTGCTCCCTTGGGCGCTTGCCAGTAATTTATCCCGCTCCATCCGTGAGCAAACAGCGGCCCACCGAGGTGTTCGAACATCGACCAACCCTCACGCAAAGCGCAGGGTAACGATTGCCGCCATGCCTCAGTCACCGTGTGCGGGTCATCGCCGGATAGCGCAAGGCGTCGCTGATTGAACAACACCAATCCGTTGTCGGCCGGGTGGAATAGAGCAGCGCTTTTATCCAGATCAGGCAAGCCGTCGTGATCGTAGGCCAGCCAGCCCCGAGTTTCGAAAAAAGCATTTGGAAACAGATCGTCATGCACCGCGGCCATACCGTGATCAGAATGTGCAATGCAGCTCACGGGCTGGCCGGCGGCCGCCAGGCAGCGCATCAGCAGGTCATCGACCCACCCCAGCACTTCATCAAACAAGCACTGGCCAACTTGCTGCATGGTTTCGCTGGCCCACGTCGCATCGATGTACTTGAGCAAGTGGTGTGACAGCAGATCAACCACGGGGTAGTAGCCGATGACCCTTTGCGCATCTGCAGCCGCGATGGCGCCGATAATGTCTGCGCAGAAGCTCTCATGCATTTCACGCATCAACTCAAGCAACAACCACTCGGCAGCACCGTGTCCGCCTTCGTCCATTCGAAGGCCCAAATCGCCTGCACGGTAAAGCCGCGTCAGGTCATTGGCGACATAAGCGTTGTGAACCGGTGCCTGTGGAGCCATTGCCCACACTTGCCGAAAGCCAAAACTGACCAAACAGATACGTCCCTCGATGCACACCACGCGCAGCGCGATTGCCTGATAGGCATTACCCGGCGTGGAATGCACCGGTAACGTCACATGCACCGTTGAGCCCAGCGCCAACCAGTAGGTCGAGACGCCATTTTGATCATGCCAGTGCAGCGTCGCGCCATTGGCCTGGCAGTTGAGCCGGGCATGCACCAACAACGGCGCGATATGCAGGTAACCGCCGTGCTCAATGATTTCGGGGTTAACGGTCAGCCCCTCATAGGGGCAGCTTTGGCCAATCAGCATCGCACCCAGCCGTTGCGGCTGCACAAAGGGTACGGCGCACAGTCGAAAACAGATGCCTTGATGGGCCCAATCATCCCAGACCATGGCGATATCCCGCGGCCAAACCTCGAAGGTGTCGGCCACCGCCAACGGTTGCGCCGCGGTCGGTGCCGGCATCGGGTAACCGGTCAGACCGTGACGGTCGACATCCACACCACTGAAAATCGAAAATAGCGACGGAGGTGTCTGGCAATTGGGTGATAGCGGTAAAACCGGGTACAAAGGGCAGCGAGCCAACTGACCGTTTTGCTTGCCACGTACCCGATGTCGTTGCATCAGCTCCCAGGACAATCCGTCGATCAACAGCCAGATCAGCGGATCGGCGCCTTTCATGACCCCAGCCAATGCCGCGATGCGCGCATCGACCACTTGGCAATCACCGCAACATGCGCCTCGAGCCGTTGCAGCGAGTGGTTGTTAGGCAAGGCATAATCGGCGGCGATGCGGCGCATCTGCAGATCGAGCACGCTGTCTGCCACCACATTTACATCGCCCCTCTTGCCCAAACGTGATTGCCTCAAAGAGGCATCGGTGAAGATCTTGATCACCTGAAAACCTTGATCGTGAAGGTACGGCCAGTCGGTCGCATCGTCACGCAGGTCATCGTTGATCACCACGTCAGCTTCACAACACGCCAATCGTTTAGCAAAGTTCATGACCATCGAGCGGCTGTCCAATGCCCGTAGCTGCTGCGCAATGCACTCCAGCAATTGTTGGTTCTGTGCGCCCTCGGATATCGCCAGGCAGCTTTGTTGATAAAACGCTCGCTGCAACTCATAAAGCGGTTCGGCCAGTTTGACCACTTCAACTGAAATGTCGGCGGCCTCGAAATACTGTTGCAGGAGCCGGGCAGTGGTACTTTTGCCCGCACCACTGGGTGCGACCAGCGCCAGGCGCACTTGCGATAGACCGGTCATGACACCTCCTGATCAATCATTGGAAAGCCGTTGTGCGACGCCAACGCGACGTTGCCAAGGAACCCCAAGCAGGCCTTCAACGATCTGAGGGGGAACGGTGTCCGTCAGCGACCGGTGGTCGAGCAGGCCATGCCAGGTGGAGGTGACGAAACGATGTGGGCACTCGAACAAAGTCGATGACCTGATGTGCCCGAGAATCGCCGTGCGATTCAGGCTGTCTACCTGCAACGCGCCGCCACTTGCCACGTTCGGCAGCATGACCATGGACAACCTGCCGCAGCCTTCGGTACTGGTTTTTAACGCCGCCCACAGCGTTTGCGGCAGGCACAAGCATTTGTCGGTGTCGGCATTCGACTGATCGTTCGCGATCTGCGCCAGCTTCAGCCGTTGTGCCAACGCCGGGTGAGCGCGCAACGTGCCGATGCCGATATGCGGATAGTCCGGCCAAGCTCTGGCACGAACATGTCCGTCGACAATATCCAGCAGCAATTTGTCGCCGGAGAAATACCGGTAATCTCCCGACAGCACCAGGTCGAGCATTGTGCTGGTCTTGCCAGCACCTTTGGCGCCACCGATTGCGATGATTGCGCCATCGCGCGCGACTACCGCCGAGGCATGCATGATTACGCTGCCTTTCGCCTGTTCGACCAGCAATCCGTAATAGCGCACCAACTCAATCAGGTGAATGAACGCGCCTTCGCCGCCATAAAAATCGACAGTGTGGCGGGCCCGGTCGATCCGGTAACCGACCTCGGTGGCCGAATCCCAGGCGTAATCCAGCCCCGTTTTCGAGTCATGCCCACGCAACACCCGCAAGGTAAAACCGGGTGCATGGGTTTCGCGAATCAGCATCGGGGTCTGACAGGCATCGCGCCATTGCGCACGGAACGCTGCAACATCATGCAGGCGCAGAATCAAGTCGACCGATGCCACGCGGCCGGGCGGCGGTACAAAAAAGTACGGTGACAGAAAGGTGCGCAAACGTTGAGCCAGCAAACAGTGCGCCGTCTGATCATCAAGCTCGAAACAGTAACGATCGTTGGAAAGATACTGGCTGCTCATGAGCTGCGCCCCGTTGCAATCAACGCGGGAGGGATTGGGGATCGCAGGAACGCGAATCGATCGACCAACGGCTGGCATGTCGCGCCGTACACACCGAGAAACGAACGGAGGCTTATCATCAGGCTGTACAGGTCGGCTTCGATTGCGGCCCTGTCAATCAAAGACCCTGACTTGAGGAAGCGGACTTCGCCGCGCGTGGTCGCCACCGAATTTGGCGCCAATGGCGCGCACGTTTCGAAGGAGACGACAAACACGTTGCCGCTCTCGACCGACTCGCAAGGGACGCTGAACGCATATCGATAATACTCGCCCACAACCTGCAACGGGCCGTCGACCGCGATGCACATTGCCTCAAGGGTCGGCAAATCCAGCGACAATTCACGCGGGGAATGAGGCTCGCCACGGGGGCCACTGCGCAACAGTTGTACCAAGGGCTGGTTGACCGCCAATTTGCGCTGGTGACTGCAATGTTCAACCCAAACGTATCCGCCATCTTCGACTTCGCACGCGGTAACGCGATGATCCCGAATTTGAAACTCGTCCCCACACTGGCTGGTGAAGGGTGCCATCGCCTGGTTGAAGCTTCGGTCGAACCACGACTCCCCCAACATGCGCGCATGGCAACGGGCATCGACGGTAAAGGACTCAACCCAACTGCACGCGCTTTTGCGGTAACGGCATTCCCAGTTGTTGATCGCCAGATGATTGAGCTCGAACGCTTGCCACAGGGCCGGCGCCAGTTCAGCCAGCGTGCCCGGCTGATCAATGACCTGTGGCGGTTGTTCGAACAGCGAGCGATGCACGTCGACACGGCCCAGCAGATGGCTAATGTGCACTCGCCCACTTTGCAGCCTGACAACAGCCAGCGGAATAAAACTGTCACTGAGGTTATGGGTGTCGACATCGCCCAAGCCTGACATCACCGGCGCGCCATCTTCGCCCCAACGCGCAAGCATTGTGTAGCGACCACGAAGGTCAACGACAACCGTGTGTTTTCCCACCAGCGCGACGCCTGCATCTATCGCGTACAGCGTGCAGTCTCTCGCTTCAAGGGGCTGATTGTGACGAATCTTCCAGCTACCAAACACGATAGCGATGTGCGCAGTCGTAGGCGTTGACATGGGCGTCTGCTCTTTTACAAGGGTTTGAAAGTCGCGGTGCGGGCGAAGTCGAGTTTCGAATAGAGATCGTGTTGAAACAGCACGCCCTGCCCGGCGAGAAAGTCGCGGATCAGGTTGGACACCGATTCGAAGTCTGCTTCAACGTCGCGCAATCGATGCAGCGTTCGGCTGCGGCAATACTCGACTTCGACCTGGGCGAATTCGGCGCTACCATCGACCATGCGACACACATCGAAATAAGCACCGAAACCATTACCGGTTTTCAATGACTCAACATTGATGTCGATTCGTGTGCGCCGAAACGGCTTGAGTTGGCATACGTGCGCGTCAGTCATTGCGCGTGCTTTGCTGGCGATATCTGCGAAAACCACAGGCTGGTCGATATTGAAGTCTTCACGGCGGAGCTCGGCGTTCTCGACAAACCATTTGCGCTTGACCGCCATCAAGCCATCAGCTTGCGGGATGAACGAGATATAACCCGCCTCGGCTGGATCGCCAGTCACCTCAAAAATGTGCGACTCGTAGTCATAGGTCTGAAAATCACGGTCGATTTCCAGGATCAGATCCTTCAAGGCGCCTTCGCCAATCGCCCGATGCAGCGCCATGGACAGCCGCCACATGTCGGGGATGTGCAGCCCTGTAAACTTGCGTTCCAGCTCCATTTCCGGCCGCCAGCGCACGTACCAACATTCGTCGCTGAGCAAGGGCTGGACAGTCGCGACCCGAGCACTCACCAACGTCATCACGTGCTGCCACGCGACCCACGAACCGACAGTGATCGGCGCAACATCCATCACATGCAGAAACAATGCGCCCGCCTCGCCTTCATCGATGTAGTGATAAACGCTCGATTTGTCGGGGTGATGAACCACCGCCAGTTTAGCCAGCAAGGTCAGGCCCGCATTCACTCGACGGTACGTCGGGTCGAGCACGTTCATCCGCAGCCGACTCGCGCACGTTCGCTGGCGCTGACAGGCACTGAACACTTGAAAGTCGAAGCCGTGCATTGCCATCGGTACATGAGTGTCATACGCGTTGCAAAGCCAGCGCGAATTCAACGTGCCGCTCGGGATGAACAACCCATTACTGGCATGCCGCGCCAGTGGCGCTTCAACATCGACAGCGGTAACCAACGCAGAATCAAGCTTGCCGTTGCCGACACAGGGATCGAAAAACAGCAGGGACAAGTGAGTACTCATGGAGCCCTCCGTGCGTCGCTGGGCGGGTTCGATGACGACTGCGAGCTGAAGGTGATACGGCACCCCGCGAGTCCTGAGCGATACAACGCCTCGGACTCGACAGCGGGCACCCCGTGCTCACGCAACAGTATCGAAAGATGACAGAGCATCGATGCCTGTTCGAAAACAAAGCCGCGGGCGAAAGGCAACAATGCAGCGAGCGCGGCGTATGGCCGGGCAGAGATGACGATCGCTTGGCCATCGTGTGCCCGTAACTGACGTTCAAGCACTTCAAACCTGACGCCCAGCGACTGCGGGGTAGGAATCGAATTGATCGATACCGTGGCTGAAATACTGAGCTCCTCAAGCTGCCGGCCCGCTTCGACGACGATGGGCGGCCCCTCGGCATACCCCGGTGAAATAACCCGAATGGGCGACATGTCGTCCAGCGGAACGGAGGTCGACAGCGGGGAAAAATCAATTAAATGCAACTGCTTGGCATTGCTGACCCACTCCAGCTGCACAGAACCCAGTCGCTCACAGGCGGCCTGGGTGATCAAGTGCAGTTGCCTGGCATCGGCAGGTTCGCCCGCCCCTTTTGCCGCCAACCGTGCGTGCCGGGTTTTGGCGAGCCCGCGATTGATCGCCAGCAAGCCTTCCTCCGACCATTCGCAAAAGGTCGAGCCATCGTCACAAGCCTGGGTGATCAACCCGGTTTCACCCTTCAAAAACTCGCGTATGACAAAACAGGTAACGCGTTCGTCGCTGAGTTCAAGCAGTCGCTCAAACAAGGTGTCGCGATCAAGAATTTGCTGGCGGACGTGGCCGCCAAAATCCAGTAGCACCTGCGCAGTATTGAATGTCTTAAGCATCGGCCTGCACACCGCCGACTCCGTGAGCCCTTGGCGGTTGGCCCTGACGAGCAGCGCCTTACCTGCCGCGACGCCGTGATCGCGGGCAAAAATCGCCAAGGGCCGGCGCTTGCTACGAAAATGCTGGGCAAAATCGGGCAACGGACGAAAGTCCAGCAACTCATCATCGTCCGCCATGTAAAGCTCGGCCCAGCACAACACTGGCGCAAGACTGCGAGCTTCACGCAGGCTGGTAATGGGCCGCGCCTGAAGGAGCCATAGCTGATGTTCGTCAGCCGCCCATTCAATATCGGCGGGCACCCCGAGTGCCGCCGATGCGGCTTCGGCCAACGCGGCCACCTCAAGCAGCAACGCCTTGTGTGGCGTCAGCTGCGGCCCACAGCTCAGGCGCCGAGCCTGGACGCGCGCCGCCATGCCCTTCTCTACCCCGGATACCATCGTGTCCGCGAGTGACTCGATCGTTTCGATCAGGACCACCGCTTCACCGGTCAACGGGTCATGGCTGAAAGCAACGCCTGCCAGCCGCGCATCGACCATGCGCTGCACGATCACGGTCATTTCGACCGGTGTCTCTATCGTCGCCCCTCGAACGCGTTCCAGAAGCGCCTGACGCGACACCACGGAACGCCAGACATCGAGCATGGCAGCCTTGAGTGGCGGCAACCCCTGAACCTGAAGATGGGTGGTAAAAATGCCGGCAAAACTTCGCTGGCCACCGTCCTCGACATTGGCCGAAGAACGCACTGCAAAAACAGTATCGGCGTCAAATCCTGCCTGGGCCAGGCATGCCTCGAGATGAGCATCGGCCCCGTCAAGCCATTCCATGTCGGCCAGCCGTGCGATGTGCTCCAGATGCTCGTCAAGAAATGCGCCGGCCGTGACCCGTATCGTTTTCAATGCCTCCTCCATGGCCTGCCTGCGCGCCTCGAAGCCATGCCAGAAAAGGCTGAAATCAACCTCGGTAAATGCGCGCAAAGCAGGCACAGGCAGGGTCTTGGAAAGGTTTTGTAATGTCAGGTACTTGTTGGACACATTCACCTCCGACGCCTATTGAAAGGGTGGTTTTACACGGGGAGTTGCGCTGTCGAATGGGAGTGCGGAGGGCGGACATCGCGCACTCTCGAAATCCATGAATATTCGCGAAGCGAACGCTTCGGTCGCGCCTTGATACTTGCCGTTGTACAACTCGATGTCGCCCTTCACGTTCCAGAACATCATCTGACCGATGCTCATCCCCGGGTAAACCCGAATGCGATTCAGGGCATACAGCTGCAGCGTCCAGCGCCCCACGAAACCGATGTCACCCAACGGCGCCGACAGATTGATGAACATTCCCAACCGGGCAATGGAGGAACGCGCCGCGTAAGTCGGAACAAAATGCGTACTGCCCATGGTCTCGATGCTCGACGCCAGGTACAGCTTTCTTGGTTGCAATTCGAAGCCTTGCGGGCCTATTTCAAAAGTGCGAGTAAAAGCCTCGGTGTGCACGTCAATCACGTCGTCTTCGTAGACCTTCAATTGGTTGTGCAGATGAAAGGCGTAACTGTTGGGATTGACGTTCTCATGGGAAAAAGGACTGATAACGATCTCCCCCGAACGCACGCGATTTTCGATTTCACTGCCGGTCAAGATCATGAGCAATCCAGGATGATTTTCGAGGCTTCGGCACTTTTCGAATCCAGGTAGCGGCCCGTATAACCTGCGGTCACACCGAGGTTGGACCAGAAGCAGACTTTGGCAATCTTGATCCCGGCGTATATGCGCACGGGTTGGGTGACCACTATTTCGAGGGTCCAGCTGATAGTTGCCCCCGTGTGGCCAAGTGGTGCGCTGGTCTGAATGAAAACGCCGCAGGAGGCGATAGACATGTTTGCGTAAAGCTCGCTGGCGAAATCAATTCCGCCGATCCGCTCCGCCGTGGCCCCGAGGTAGAAGTGATTAGGGCGCAACACAAAACCCTGGGAAGGAATGCGATGCTCCATCACTTTCAACTCACAGTGAGGATCGATACGGTCACTGCAATACTCCAGCAGTAACGCGCCCAAATGGCAGCCGTAGGAGTTGACCTCCACATGTTCGAGGTCGAACGGTTCTATGACCACGCGGCCTCTCTCACGCATTTTGATAATTTCCGAACCGGTCAACATCATGCGCTGCCATCCCTGAACAACTCGGCCAGCACGCACCGTTTGCCCAACAGGTAACCTTCGGTATTGCACGCTGCTGCGCTGTCCGGCAGCCGCAATGCCAATCGTCGCGAGAGCGTGTCGAGGGCGTAATTGGGCACCCGTTCAAACAGGTGATGTTCCCAGTGGCGGTTGATGTTGCAGGGAGCAAACAGGCAACGCTCCAGCCAACCGGGGCTGACACTGCGTGCGTCGCGCATGACGCTCCGGGCACCAAGCCGCGCATGCTCCGAGAGACTGCGAATGCGCAGGATCGGCGCCAGGAAGAACAACAATGGGGCGACCCAATACAACAGCACGCCCTGCCAGGCTTGACACTAGGCGATGACGATCAAGGCACTTATAAAAAAATGATCGCCTGCAGACGTTCAGCCCGCGAGGATGAAACCGGTGTGCTAAACAGCCCGAACACGCTGAAACGGTCCATCGTGCGTAACGAGTCCAGGGTTGATAGCCCACTGAGGTCGCGCAACAGGGCTCGCCACAAAAACCCTCGACTGGGTGGCGCGAAAGAATCCGCATAATCAGGGTCTGCCGGGGTATTCAGATGTTTGTGATGGTTCATGTGGTGGGTGCGATAGCGTGACGTACTGAGAGTCATGCAGAACGCGAGCAGCACATTGGAGATCAAGTCGTTACGGCGCTTGTCACGGCTGATCAACACATGCGCCGCATCGTGCATCAGCACCAGCAGTGCATGCTGGCGCGTAGCAATAACCAGCATTGCCAACACCGACACCCACACCGCATCGATCATTTCAGCCAACATGACTGCGAGGGTGATCACCAGCCACTGACTGCCTATTTGCAGCGCTCGCCGCCCACGGCTGAGCCGCTTGAGGTCTGCCGCTAAATCCGCATGATCTCGCGCTAACCTGGCGCGCTCGATACTCCTGTCGCGGGCCGTACCGTGTGGCATGCCGCGTTCAAGTGTGTTCATTGAAATCGTTCTCCCGTGAAGCCGTGGAGAGGGTCTGCCGGGAGGAAGTGGCAGCCGATTTCGCGGCGATCCGGCAAAGAATCGCTTGGGCATCCGGTGAATGAGCCAGCCAGTAATCCACTGCTTTAGGCAGAAACGCCTCGGCACTCGGCGCCGGGATTCGAACGTTCAATGGCGGCCTGACGTGATCGCTTTCGGCATAGACGCCGTAGATCTGAAGCAGGCGTTCGAAGTAGCGAAAATCTCGCGTTGAAATACCTTCGGGGCGCCACGCCAGCAACGCGCGTTTTAAAAAGTCCCACTGCCGGCTGCGCAAAATCGGGACCGGCGTCAGCGGCGCTAACCCGGCCTTGTGCCGCACACGGTCAATGCGCGATTCAATGATGCGAATAACCTGTTGATACGGCCTGCGTGCCTCTCCGCTCGAGGCCACCACGTCACGCGGCTCCCCTCCGGCAACACAATCGCTGACAAGGTGAATCAACTCATCCACTACCCAGTCGATCGGCACCAGATCGAACAGACCCCGGCGATTACCCACCAGAAACGGTGGCGACCAGGAGTGGATAAAACGGATTAACGGGTAGAGGCCATGAAACCGACTGATCGCACCGTCAATGCTGTCACCGACCACCAGGCTGCAACTAAACACCGAAATGGGCATCTGGTGACCGTAGAGTTCACGTAGCCCACGCTCGGCTGCCGCCTTACTTTGCTCATAGCCGTTTCGATACACCCAGCCATGGCTGCGGGTAAAAGCTGTCGACACATAGATAAAATGCGGGTGTCGCACTACTTTCCGGACAAACCCGCAAAACCGTTCAGCACCTTGCACATTCAGCTCGCGCATCTGCTCGTACGTCTTGTCCCACGCCACATCTGCCGCCAGATGAACTGCGCAGGCACGCTCCACGCCAGCCATGCTGGCAGCCAGCAGAGTCAGTGAGGCGGCATCGGTCAGGTCGGCAATCTTGCACTGCAGGCGAACCCGACAATTCATCGGCAACGCTTGTATGCATCGGCTGGCCGCTTCGGCAGAACGGAACACAGCGATGACGCCCGACGTCGGGTAACGGCTTAGCCAATCCCGGACGAAGCGCGAACCCAGCGCTCCACTGGCACCGCTGACAATCAAGGTAGAAGACACGTCAGTGCCGTCCGTAAATGGCCAATTGTTTGCGGTGCGCCAGCAATTGGTGACGTATGCCGTCCAGCATCTGGATGTTGTTCGCTCGAATGGCCCGCTCGCCCAGCGGATGAAGCACATCGGCAAGCGAGGGGATGCCCAGGTCGAAGGTGACATTCAGGTCGACATGCAAGCCATCCGGGCGTCGTATCAGCAGCCACTCGCCATACCAGACCTCAAGATCACCTTCGGTCTGGGTGAACTTGATGCGCTCGCACGGTATTAGCCAGTCCCGTTCGGTCCAGGTCAGCTCGCTGCCATTGATCAGCACCCGCCACGAGCTGGTGACGCAGTCATTTTTCCGGTGGGAAACGGTCACCTCCAGCACGTCGTTCATGAACGCCGGGTAGCGGGCGAAGTCGCTAAGAATTGGCCACACTTCAGACGGCTCGAAGTCGCCAAGAAGGACACTGCTGGATACGTCAGGCATTGGAACTCTCCGTCATTGGATTGAGTGATAAGCCGCGTCGACGGCATCGCAAAATGCCTGGATGCCCCATTCGAGATCTTCTCGGGAGATGGTTGCACTGGGGTATACCCGCAAGACATCGGTCGACGTCAGGCAGAACGCGACCAATACGCCGCGATGCGCGGCTTCGATCAGGGTCAGTGCAACGTATTGGCTGGAAGCGAATTCGACGCCAATCATCAGGCCACTGCCGCGCACGTCTTTCACCGCAGGTGAACCTTTGAGTCGTACGCGCAATAGGGCCAGGGCCACCTGCCCGAGTTCACGCACCCGCCAACAGAAGTCGGCCTGCGAAACCACGCTAACCACCGCGCCGGCAACCGCTCCAGCCAACGCGCTGCCAGCAAATGAGGAGGCGTGCACCACAGGATCGCGGGCCGCAGCGCCAAACCGACGCCTGTCATAAATGGCTGCCGCCACTGGAAAAACACCACCGCCCAGGGTTTTGCCGAACACGATGATGTCTGCCGGTGCGCCGCATACCAATGCGCCCGAACGCCCAAGGCCGGACTGGATTTCGTCGTGAATCATGAACGCTGCATGTTTGTGGCAGAGGGCTGACAGTTCAGCCAGAAACGTCACATCTACGGGCCTGATTCCGCCCTCTCCTTGAATGGGCTCGGCAATAATCGCGGCGACATCACCTGCCGCCAAGGCAACTTGGGCCGCCTCAAGATCGCCAGCGTCGATGAACACTGCATCTTCTGCATGCGTCAGCGCGGCACATCCGCGGTAGCCATAACTGATAGCCAGAGCACCACTGGTACGCCCGTGATAGGCGTATTTGAGCGCAATGATTCGGCGTTTTCCCGTCTGCATGCGCACCAGTTTCAGTGCGGCCTCGATCGCTTCCGACCCGCTATTGCCATACAGCACGCCGTAAGCCGGGTATCCGACGCACGTCGCTAATTGCTCCGCAGCCGCCAGGCTCGGCTCATTGGCGAGGATCCGGCTGGAAAGCCCCAACGACGTTAGTTGTTCGCTGAGCGCGGCAACAACCTGCGGGTGACGATGGCCCAGCAGGTGCAAACCGAAAGAGCCGAAATCCAGCCAGCGACGCCCGGTGTCATCAGTGATCCATGCACCCTCGGCCGAGTGTTCGGCAGCCGTCAGGCCCGCCATGCTCAACATCAACCCTTGTTCGCGGCCGAATACCGCGCCGTAACGATCGATAAACAAGGCATTACCTTTTCGCGCCGCAACGGTTGGCGCAAGGCCGGGGATATTCACAATGACCTCATCAAGGGCACCAGGAATGTCGCGTCGCGCCCGGCCAGACGACAGGATTTGTCCCAGTCGCGTAACGTGCGAAGCACTTGCCCCTGGGTGCCGGGCAACAAGGGGTTGAACAGTTCACCGGGAAAAGCCTCAAGCATTTCCCTGAAAAGATTGATCAACCGGTCGGTACTTTCAGATTCCGCGGCAGCATCGACATCGGCCGGAATGCCCAGCCAATCGATACTCACATCACCCGAGCTGGCGATCACTTGCGATAGCCCATACTCCGCGAACAGAGCAAAGTGGTGCAGTTGATGAGGCACAACGGCCCCGGCGAGGCGGCAGTCAATGTCCAGCATCAGCTCGGCCAGTTTGATGCGCAACGCGTCGACGACCTTGGGCTCACTGGCGGCCCCCTGAAGATCCTCCAGGTAAGCTTCAAGCTCGGTCATCAACAACCAGGCCACCGAGATCAGCCTTTCGGCATGCAATCCGGCCGGGTAGACAAACCCTGCGCGAAGGCGTGGGAACCATTGTCGAGGGAGCAATGCATCACGGGTCGAAGTCATGACCCGGCACCTGCTAGTGTTGTGTTGCGCTGCGCCAGCGAGAATTCGATCAGCCCGGCACGCGCGCCGCGTAAGAGGTAATCCGCCATGTGTGGCGACTGCCCGACGAGATCGGAAGGTCGCGTATCGGGAATATCTGCCAGAACCCCGGAAGGCAACAATGTCGCCTGCTGCTCCTCGTTCAGCACAAACGTCACACCGGGCATAAAAGCGCTGGAGGCGTACACATCGACATGAGGCTTGAGACTGGCGTAGTCAGGTTCACAGTTGAATTCGCGTTCCGCCCGTTCGACCAGTTCACACAAACGCATAACATCATCACGTTGCAAACCACCACGACAAGCAGGATAAGTTCGCTGCCATAGTTGCTCCATGGACCTACTGAGTTCGTCCTCCACGAACACCATCAACACAGTAAACGCTGTGTACCAACGCAATAACGTCCACTTTCGATTTGAATTAACCCACCCTTTTTTTGCTAAAACTGCATTCATGAGAAATAGCACGGCATTGCTTGCATACGCCGCGGCAGCGCGGTATTCACCGCTGCGCCAAGCCAATATGCTAAAGCACGCACTTTGTCGAAAATCATCGAAAGCAGCACAAGCCCATACGGAACTTAACGCACTCTGATGCTCAAGGTAAGGCAACTCTTCTTTTGTTGAAACTCCCGATATCAAGCGCTCCATATACTTTTTGGGAATCGGCTGATGTTTTTCCCAGCTCTTGAAAGTGACGAGTTTATCAAGCGTGCTTTGACGTGCTGTGAGTGCTAACTCTGCAAAAGCACGTTCGACGTCTTCCAGAGCAAATGCCACCACCTCCAGATGATGTTCGCCGAGATAAATTTGCGAAGCCATCGCTTGATCCTGCTGCAGTGCAGGCACCAGGCAGATCAGGTCGATATCACTGCCGACATTGGCGATGCCGTGCACCGGCGAGCTGGTGATCAACGCCGTATGCACCTCGGCATACTGGCGCTTCACCACGCCTTGCAGTTGACTGAAAGAAAGTTGGCGCACCGCCAGAAACTGCCGGGTATTATTTAAAAAGAAAGGGTGATAATCCATATACATACACCTCAGATCATCGAAATAACCTGGCGAAAATCAATCCATATATTCGATCCGCTTTGTTTTACGCGCTTACCAAAATTAAGCAATCAACAAATAACCCAGAAAAAAACAACTATTAACTTCCGGCTAAAAACAAACAGATATTGAACGCAACACTAAACACTTTGAAGACCTTTTGCCCTATAGGCCCGACCCGTCATATTTTTATGACCGCTCCCGAAAAAGCAAGAAAACGACTACAGCCCAATACACTTTTTAAACAGAAAAAAATTCTCACTAAACACCGACTCACCTGCCGCATTTTCTTATTAATCAAGAACTCGACCTTTATTCAAAAATATCCTGCTGCGCGAGTACTCTCCATGGCTCGCCCACTTAAATTTTAAAACAAGGAAATACGGCATGGACGACCTGCAAACCCAACTTTCCGATAATACCGTTGATACCTTCTACACGCTGGACCGCCACTGGATCACCGAAAATGCTCGACACTTCAATGCCTGCTTCCCGGGAACCGTGCTTTACGCGGTAAAAGCCAACCCGCTGCCCGAAGTAATCAGCGCTTTGCATCTGGGCGGCATTCAACATTTTGACGTCGCCTCGCTGGCGGAGGTCGCCATCGTCGACAGCGCTCTGCAGAGCTCGACTCAATACCTCATGAACCCGGTCAAATCCCGCCATTGCATTCACGAGGCATACTACCGTTTTGGGGTGCGCTGTTTCGTACTTGATAGCCCGCAAGAGCTGAGCAAGCTTCGTGAAGAACTCCCAAACGACGACAGTTCCATCACTGCTTTTGTGCGCTACGCCCCATCACAATCGAGCGCTGTTTACGATCTGCGGGGCAAATTCGGGGTGGCGGTCGATCAAGCGGCGGATTTGATTCACTTACTGGAATCGAGCACCCAGTGGGACGCAGGTCTTTCCTTTCACGTAGGCTCGCAAGCAATCGAGACCGGCCCCTATCTCAGCGCACTCAATGATGCGCAAACCATTATTCGAGCAGCTCACCAGCGCATCAGGCACCTTGATGTCGGTGGAGGTTTTCCCGGGATCTACCTCAACTCGAAAGGCAATACGCCCGAACTCATTGACGCCATCAGCGATCACATTGCGACCAGCGCGGCATTGAAGGAGTTGAACCTGATCTGCGAGGCGGGCCGCAGCCTGGTCTATGGCGGCATGACATTGTTCGCCCGCGTGATCGCAAGGCACGAGCAGAACGTTTTCTGCGGGGCAGGGATATTCGGCGGGCTGCTATCGGCTCAGCAGTGGTTGCAGTTCCCGGTTCAAGTCTGGCGCGATGGGGAGCCCTACAATGGCGGAGGGAATGATGTCTTCCAGATTTTCGGGCCGACGTGCGACAGCATGGATCGACTGGCCTTCCCCTATACGCTGGTGCACGACCTGGCTGAAGGTGACTGGCTGGAGTTCCAATCGACAGGCGCCTATTCCGTATCTTTGCGAACCCCGTTTAACGGATTTTATGCCGATCGCGTCGTGTTACTGCCGACCTGAAGGCGAAAGCGAAAAAAACCAGACGATTTTCATCTCGGGACTTTTTTCGTGCCTGAGCTGATTTTCGTGCTGAAGCTAAATCACACGCATACAAAAACGCCGCTCAATGAGCGGCGTTTTTGTGAAATTGGAGCGGGAAACGAGACTCGAACTCGCGACCCCGACCTTGGCAAGGTCGTGCTCTACCAACTGAGCTATTCCCGCAAATGGCGTCCCCTAGGGGACTCGAACCCCTGTTACCGCCGTGAAAGGGCGGTGTCCTAGGCCACTAGACGAAGGGGACACGCTAACTGAAACACATGGTGTGTGTTTCAGTGCCCAAATCCGTATCCGAAGATATCGGTTCTGGTTTCACTCAGCCCTGCCCTGAGGCAACGCTGTTTAAAATTGGAGCGGGAAACGAGACTCGAACTCGCGACCCCGACCTTGGCAAGGTCGTGCTCTACCAACTGAGCTATTCCCGCATTGGCGTCCCCTAGGGGACTCGAACCCCTGTTACCGCCGTGAAAGGGCGGTGTCCTAGGCCACTAGACGAAGGGGACACACGTACAACATTCACTTCCTACCGCGTTTCGCTGTGTGCTTTACGCTGTAAGTGGCGCGCATTCTATGGATGGATTGAAGGGTCGTCAACCCCCAGATATAAATTTATTTAAATCAATGACTTCGCCCTGCTTTCAGACGCCAATCCGGGTTTTGCGATGTCCGGCGTTTGGCGCCTATATTCTGACACTCTCCAAGGCGTTATAGTCCGTCCAGCAGATGATGGCAATGTGCAACCCGGCTGCTTGCGCTTATTTATACGCAGTCACGGCCGATAACCATAGAGCGTCGTATTTTTCATCCCGTCGAGCGGCCCTATGCGCTCCCATGCCAAGCCACTAAACTCGCACGCGCACTCCATAAAGAGGTTCTACCGGTGACACCACTCATGATCACCCTGCTAGTCCTAGCCGGGATCGCACTATTGATCGCCATTGGCTACATGAACCATGTGGTGGAAAACAATAAGCTGGAAAAGGCCCGAACCAAGGTTGAACTCAATGATCGCTTGCGTCGTTGCGGCGAGATTACCGAGACATTCCCAGGCCAGTTGATGACACCGGGTCTTAAGCTGTTGCTGACCCGCCTCGAACTGAACGTCTGCCAACGCTTGCTGCACCTGGAAAAATCCAGCGCCAACCTCAAGGCGCGAATTGTGGAGCTGCAAGCGCTTGTGGAACAGGGCGAATCGATACCGGTCAACAACCCACCGGCACCGATCCAGACCGAGGCCAAAGCCAAGGATGTGCGTTTCCTGCTTGAGGCCTTGCACGGGCAAATCACTCGCGCGGCTCAGGACGGATTTTTGCCAACGAATGAAGCCAAGCGCTGGGTGCGCGAAGTCCGCCATATCCTGGTGCTGCTGCACATCGAGTTTTTCAACAACCTCGGCCAGCACTCGCTGCAACAAAATCAACCGGGTCAGGCTCGCCTGGCTTTCGAACGCGGCGTGCAATACCTGCGCAAACAACAAGACCCACAGGTTTACGCCGAGCAACTTCAATACCTGGAAAAACTTCTGGCCCGCGCCAACGCGCAAGTGATGGACAACAACGCCCCGGCCGAGGACGAAGTCAATCAGTTGACTGAAGGCCTCAAAGACGTCGAGGCCGATGCGGACTGGAAAAAGAAAGTGATCTACGACTGATCGGCGAACCACGAAAAAGCCACCGTAGCAGGTGGCTTTTTTTCGCGTCGAACTTGATGAATTCAGGCGTCCGGGAAAGCGTCCGGCGCTGTGGCTAAAGCCGAAAGTGCCCCACCATTCCTTTCAGTTCAACCCCCAGTTGCGCCAGTTCGATACTGGATGCGGCATTCCCCCGCATCGCCAGCGCAGACTGATCGGCACTGGCGCGAATACTCGTCACGCTGCGATTGATCTCCTCGGCCACCGAACTCTGCTCCTCGGCCGCCGCTGCAATCTGCTGGTTCATCTGCTGAATCAACGACACTGCCGCAGCGATACTCCCCAGCGCACTCTCGGTTTGTAGCGCATCACTGACGGCCAGTTTTACCAGATCGCCACTGTTCTGAATTTGCTGCACTGAGGACTGGGCCGCCGCGCGCAGTGCGCTGACCAACTGCTCGATTTCCGCGGTCGATTGCTGGGTCCGTTTTGCCAACGCCCGGACTTCATCCGCGACCACCGCAAACCCACGGCCCTGCTCGCCCGCCCGCGCCGCTTCGATGGCTGCGTTGAGCGCCAGAAGGTTAGTCTGTTCGGCGACACTTTTGATCACTCCGAGCACCGTGCCGATGTTCTGGATTTGCGCACTCAGGCTTTCAATGCTCGAACTGGCAGAGGTGGCCGAGTCCGCCAACTGTTCGATCCGCGCCATGCTCTGGCGCACCACCTGCTGGCCGCTTTCGACCTTGCCGTCCGCGGTTTGCGCGGCTTGGGCTGCCTCCTCGGCGTTACGCGCAACATCGTGAACCGTGGCGGTCATTTGATTCATCGCCGTAGCGACCTGCTCGGTTTCCTCTTTCTGGCTATTGACCTCAAGGTTGGTCTGCTCGGTCACCGCCGACAGCGATTGCGCCGAACTGGCCAACTGTTCGATACCTGCCTGTAAACCACTGACAATGTTGCCAAGCCCCGCGCCCATTTGCTGCATGGCCTGCATCAACTGACCGATTTCGTCACGGCGCGTCACCTCGACGGTTGCACTCAAATCGCCGGCAGCGATCTGCTGGGCAACGAGAATCACACTGCGCAATGGCCCAACGATCAACCGGGTAATCACCCATGCCGCAATCAGGCCCACCACCAAGGCAAGCGCAGAGGAGCCGATGATCAGCATGGCGTTCTTTTTCAGCTCGGTTTGCATCGACAGGTCTTCGGCGACGTACGCCTGATCGACCCGCTCAACCACCTGAGCGGCGCGTTGGTGAAGTTGCTCATAGACGGTTTTTTCTTGGGCGAGCAACCCGGTGTACTCGGCCAGTTTTTCGCTGAAACTCGCAATGTGGCCGCTGACCTCATTAAGAACAGTCTGGTAGCCCTCGTCCTTGACCGTGGTTTTCAACTGCTCAGCCTGGGTCAGCGCCTGATCGGCCTGCTCGATCTTGCCCTGCCCTGCACTGTCATCACCTTTGCGGCTCTGGTCCAGACGCACGCGTGCTTCGTTCATGGCTTGCAACATCAGCCGCGACACCTGGCTGACCTGGCCGGCCTGCTCAATAAATTGCCCGCCGTCCTTACCCTCGGACTCCTTCAACGCATACGCACCGTCATCGGCAAGCCCGGCCTGCAGCACATCAAGGTTGTTGGCCACACTGGACACCGACCAACTGGCCATTTCCAGCGCCAGGTCCTTGGCCTGACTGAGCGAGACAAACTCGTCGAACGCCTTGCGATAGGCGCCGAGAGACTGCTCGACATCGTTCATCACCGGTACGTTTGCGGCAGATTCGGCTTTAAGCCGCGTGGCTTTAGCGATCAAGCTGTCGATGCCATCGTGCAAGGCATCAACGGTTTTAGGATTGCCGTGCAGAGCATATTCCTGCTCCAGCAAACGCACCTTGAGCAAACCGCTGTTGAGCGACGACATTTGCTTGAGGCCATCGAAACGATGGCTGATGGTTTGCAGGGACCACACGCCGATGGCTGCTACCAGTGCGGTTAACAGCAGCACCAGCACAAATCCGACACCCAGTTTTTTCGCCATACCGAGGTTGGCAAAACGTCCTTGCACGGCCGAAATCATTGCACTTAGTCCCCTGACATAGTCTGTTAACGCAGATTCGCAACGGGCCTGTACCAACACAAGTCTCTGGCGTCGGAATAATGGCAAAAAGCTACGTTGACGTCGTTTTCAGGACGTTTGAGGTCGATTAAGGCCTGTGGCCTGAAAAAACGCCCGGGCTCGTGGATCGCAGGCGTAAGCCACATTGATCCGCAGCCATTCACCACCCGTAGCGGTGGCACTGAAAGCCTTCGCGCAAGAGAGCAGGACGCCAAAGCGTTGTGCCTGGATCCGGACCTCAGCGTAGCTGGAATGTCGGGCGCGTGCCCATATGAACAGGCCACCCGAAGGCTTGCCGAAAACCTCCCAATCGGCATCTTCGAGCATTTGCAGCACAGTGCCCCGATCACTGTTCAAACGCTGGCGTTGGCGGTGCACCAATTTACGATACGCGCCGCTGGCCAGAAGAGATGCCAGCACCGACTCGCAAAACCGTGACGCGCCCATGCTGCTGATCATCTTGACCTCGGCCAGCCGAGAAACAAGCTGTGCCCCTGCCACCACAAAACCGACGCGCAGTGAACTGCTGAGGGTTTTCGAATAGCTGCCAACGTAGATCACGTTGTCATCGGTATCCAATGCCGCGAGCCGCATCCCATGACCGCTGTACAGATCGGCGTAGACGTCATCTTCGATCACCAGCACGCCGTGGGTTTTCGCCAGTTGCAGCACCTGTTGTGCGACGAGGGGGTGCCAGATTGCTGCCTGTGGGGTTGTGATAGAAGCTGTTGATGAACAGTGCCCGAGGCTGGTGATTCGCCAGCAGCGTCTCGAGTATGTCGAGATCGGGGCCACGCGGAGTTCGCGGCACTTCGATCATCCGAACACCGTGCAGCCGTAGCAAATCGAACAACAAGGAATAACCGGGGCTTTCGACCACCACGCAATCACCGGGTTTGAGTAAAGTGCGCGCAATCAGGTCCAGGCCTTGGCTGGCCCCCGCCGTGGTCAGGATCTGATTCTCATTGACCACCATGTCGAGCTGTAGCAACTGTTTACGGATCTGCTGGCGCAAGGCTGGCAAGCCTAGCGGCGTGCTGTAGTTGAACAGTCCCGCCATGTCAGTGCGCGTGATTTGCCGAATCGCGTAGCTCAAGTCATCCGGTTCGCGCCAACTTTCAGGCAACCCGCCGCAGCCCAACTTCAGCTCGCCAAACCTGTCACCCGCTGTCTTCTCAGTGCCTTCAAACCAAGGCAAGTCGAGGTGCTCGGGCGCCGACAGCACCGGCGAGGCGACAAAAAAACCGGCGCCATGACGAGCGCCCAATACACCTTGAACCACCAAGCGCTCGCAGGCTTCGACGACACTGGATTGGCTAAGCAAGTTGATTTGTGCGATTTGCCGTACCGATGGCAAACGTGTCCCCGGCAACACCTCGCTACAGCGCAGCCAGCACGACAACGCGTCGACGATTTGCTGCACGACCGGCACTAGCGCCTGTCGATCGATTCTCAACTCCATGAGCAAGCAAACTCCTGTTCTTTTTGGCCCGAAGCAGTTAATCACAGGCACGTCTCAAGGGATGTGCGACAACACCGTCAAAACCACGGGTTCTAACCATTTGAAACACATTGGCCCGTCAATGGAGCAAAAAAAACCCGCACTTGCAGGGCACAAGCGCGGGTTTTCGACACCACAGGGCGTTGTTTCAGAACGCCGTAACACCACCGTCCACTGCCAGTGAATGACCGGTGGTGAACGCTGCGCCATCACTGCACAGGTACAGCACGGCGCTGGCAATTTCCTCGACTTTGCCGATGCGCCCCACCGGATGCATGGCATTGGCGAACTCGGCCTTTTTTGGATCTGCTTCATAGGCGCGACGGAACATATCGGTGTCGATCACTGCCGGACACACCGCGTTCACACGAATTTTTTTCTTGGCGTACTCGATGGCTGCCGATTTTGTCAGGCCAATCACCGCATGTTTCGACGCCGCGTAGATACTCATCTTTGGCGCCGCGCCGAGGCCAGCGACCGAGGCCGTGTTGACGATTGCACCACCGCCCTGTGCCAACAGCAACGGTAACTGGTACTTCATGCACAGCCAGACGCCTTTGACGTTGACGCCCATGATCGCGTCGAACTCGTCGATCGTACCGTCTGCCAATTTACCTTTCTCAATTTCAATGCCGGCGTTGTTAAAGGCGTAGTCGAGACGGCCGTAGGTTTTCACCACTTCGGCCATCAGATTTTTTACATCGTCTTCCAGGGTGACGTTGCAGCGCACGAAGGTTGCTACACCACCCGCCGTACGAATCAGCGCTACTGTGCCTTCGCCACCGGCGGTGTCCATGTCGGCAACCACCACTTTCACTCCTTCAGCGGCGAATGCCTGGGCGGTCGCGCGGCCAATGCCATTGGCGGCGCCAGTCACAACCGCGACCTGGCCAGAAAACGTCATGCTCATTGTTATGCCCTCAAACAGAAAATGTGCGCGGGATCGCCTGCGCCCAGTCTAGTCACAGGCTGCCGTGGCACGTCAGCACTATAAAAAATCCCGTTGGGCACCCATGAGTTGCAGTGATGGCGCGACCACACTGATTATCACTGCACTGGATCGAAGTGCATTCGCCGTATCAGCCAAACTTGCGACATGGGCTCCGAGAGGCTATCAACAAGGCTTCATTCATCTTGAGTGCCTGTCATGACTACCCAGACCAATCGCCAGTTCCTGCTCGCCAAACGTCCGGTGGGTGCGGCAACCCGCGAGACTTTCACGTACCAGGAAATACCGGTCGGCGAACCGGCCTCGGGTCAGATAGTGGTCAAAAACGAATACTTGTCCCTGGATCCCGCCATGCGTGGCTGGATGAACGAGGGCAAGTCCTACATTCCGCCAGTCGCTCTCGGTGAAGTAATGCGAGCGCTGGGTGTAGGCAAAGTAATTGCTTCAAACAATCCGGGCTTCGCTGTCGGCGACTACGTAAACGGCGCAGTCGGCGTGCAGGATTACTTTGTCGGTGCGCCACAAAACTTCTACAAGGTTGATCCAAAACTGGCGCCATTGCCGGTTTACCTATCTGCTCTGGGCATGACCGGGATGACGGCCTACTTCGCGTTGCTCGACGTCGGCGTACCGAAAGCAGGTGAAACCGTCGTGCTATCAGGTGCAGCAGGCGCGGTGGGCAGCATTGCCGGGCAAATTGCCAAAATCAAAGGCTGCCGCGTGATAGGTATCGCGGGCGGTGCAGACAAGTGCAAGTTCCTGATCGATGAACTGGGCTTTGACGGAGCCATCGATTACAAGAACGAAGACGTCCATGAGGGGCTGAAGCGCGAATGCCCTAAAGGTGTCGACGTGTATTTCGATAACGTCGGCGGCGATATTCTCGACGCGGTATTAAGCCGCCTGCGGCTAAAAGCACGCGTGGTGATCTGCGGGGCCATCAGCCAGTACAACAACAAAGAAGCGATCAAAGGCCCGGCAAATTATTTGTCGTTGCTGGTGAATCGGGCACGGATGGAAGGTTTTGTAGTGATGGACTATGCCGATCGATTCGCTGCCGCCGGGCAGGAAATGGCTGGATGGATGGCCAAAGGGCAGCTCAAGAGCAAGGAAGATATTGTTGAAGGGCTGGAAACATTCCCGGAGACGCTGATGAAATTGTTCAGCGGGGAAAATTTCGGCAAGCTGGTTTTGAAGGTTTAACTCACCTCAAACCGCTGTGGGAGCGGGCTCGCTCCCACAGGTTTTACCGCGTTTAAGCGATCTCGGCGACGACGGCGGCCAATGCTTGGGCCGGGTCGGGTGCTTGGCTGATCGGACGGCCGATTACCAGATAATCGGAGCCTGCATCCAGCGCTTGGCGTGGCGTTAGAATGCGGCGCTGATCATCTTGGGCGCTGCCGGCAGGACGAATTCCCGGGGTCACCAATTGCAGCGACGGGTGAGCCGACTTCAAGGCCTGGGCCTCGAGTGCCGAGCACACCAAACCGTCCATCCCGGCTTTTTCCGCCAGTGCCGCCAGCCGCAACACCTGCTCCTGCGGCTCGATGTCCAGGCCGATGGCGGCCAGGTCTTCACGCTCCATGCTGGTCAGCACGGTCACACCGATCAACAGCGGCTGTGGGCCGGTGCGCTGATCCAGGACTTCACGGCACGCTGCCATCATGCGCAAACCACCCGAGCAGTGCACGTTGACCATCCACACGCCCATTTCGGCTGCCGCTTTTACCGCCATGGCGGTGGTGTTCGGAATGTCGTGGAACTTGAGGTCCAGGAACACTTCGAAACCCTTGTCGCGCAGAGTGCCAACGATTTCCGAGGCGCAACTGGTAAACAGTTCCTTGCCGACTTTGACCCGGCACAGTTTGGGGTCCAACTGGTCGGCCAGCTTCAGTGCGGCGTCACGGGTGGGGTAATCCAGGGCGACGATGATAGGAGTCTGGCAGACGGACATGTGCGGGCTCTCAGGCAGGACGAAATCGGCGCGCATTGTAGCGGAACCAGCAGCGCTGCGGGACCCGATGATCGGTAATTCGTCGCCGCGGCTCAAGCAAGACTAGCCCGTCAGCCAATTGTGTCGAGCCGGATACACTCAGGACACGCTCACTACATCCTTCCGCTCTACCCTCGGCAGCCGCAACACGTCCTTACAGCACTTCCCGCCTTCGGGCCGGACGCCTATGCTGAAGCCACAAACCCGCGGCCTATCTTTGTGGTCGGCAGCCTCCCAGGCAGATGAACGCACGCATGCACAACACCACAGCACCTGTGAACGACGATCAAAAAGCGCCTGGCGACGATAAACGCTGGAGCATCCGCGCACTGATTGTCGACGACGACGTCCCAATCCGTGAACTGATGATCGATTACCTGGCCCGGTTCAATATTCACGCCAGCGGCGTCACCGATGGCGCCGCCATGCGCCAGGCACTGCAAGCGGAGCATTACGACGTGGTGGTGCTGGACCTGATGCTGCCCGGCGAGGACGGTCTGTCGCTGTGCCGCTGGCTGCGCGCGGAATCAGACATCCCGATCCTGATGCTCACGGCGCGGTGCGAGCCCACCGACCGGATCATCGGTCTGGAACTGGGTGCTGACGACTACATGGCCAAGCCGTTCGAACCGCGAGAACTGGTCGCGCGGATTCAAACCATCCTGCGCCGAGTGCGCGATGATCGCACCGAACAGCGCGCCAACATTCGCTTCGATAACTGGCGCTTGAACAGCGTGCTGCGACAATTGATCGCCGCCGACGGTCTCGTAGTGCCGTTGTCGAATGCCGAGTTCCGCTTGCTGTGGGTGTTCATTGAACGGCCGCGCCGGGTACTTAGCCGCGAACAATTGCTGGACGCTGCTCGCGGTCGTTCGATCGAAGCGTTTGATCGCAGCATCGATTTGCTGGTGTCACGTCTGCGCCAGAAACTCGGGGACGACCCGAAAGCGCCACAGTTGATCAAAACCGTTCGCGGTGAGGGTTACCTGTTCGACGCTCGAGACATCGGCTGATGCGTGCGCGCTTCGATACGCTGTTCGGCCGCCTGTTTGGCGTATTGCTGATCGCGATTATCCTGGCGCACCTGTTGGCGTTTGCCTGGTTCCATCATTACGGTCCGCCACCTCCGCCGCCACCGCAGGAGTTCTCCCAAGGCGTGAACGGACAGCATCCGTCGATGGACCCGCGCTTCGAAAAGCGGCCCCCGCGCCCATGGTTTGGCGGCCCCTTGGTGCCACTCACGTTTCAGCTTGTTTCATTGATCATTGCCGCCTGGTACGGCGCAAAATTGCTGAGCCGGCCGATCCAGCGCCTGAGCGATGCTGCCGAGCGCCTCAGCGAAAATCTCGACAGCACGCCTTTGGAAGAGTCCGGCCCGCGAGAAGCCCGGCAAGCCGCCTATACCTTCAACCTGATGCAGAAGCGGATTATCGAGCAAGTGCATCAACGATCGCGGATGCTGGGGGCCGTGTCACACGACTTGCGCACGCCGCTGTCGCGGCTCAAATTGCGCCTGGAACAGATTGAAGACGACAAGTTGCAGGGTCAGATGCGCCAGGACCTGGACGACATGATCAGCATGCTCGACGCCACCCTCACCTATTTGCACGAACAACGTACCAGCGAAGCCCGGCAATGGATGGACGTGCAGGCGCTCGTGGAATCGATGTGCGAAAACGCCCAGGACCAGGGCGCCGATGTTCAGGTCAGCGGTCATTGCGCACCGCTGCAGGTACAACCGATGGCTCTGCGCTCAAGCCTGAACAACCTGTTGGACAATGCGTTGAGGTATGCCGGCCAGGCGCTCATTACCCTCGAAGACCATCGTGAACAGTTGATAATCCGGGTCATCGACCATGGTCCTGGCATTGCGCCAGATAAACGTGAAGCCGTGTTCGAGCCATTCTTTCGCCTGGAAGGATCGCGCAATCGCAACTCCGGCGGCGTGGGCCTGGGCATGACCATCGCCCGCGAGGCCGCAGAGCGTCTGGGCGGACAACTGAGCCTGGAAGAAACCCTCGGTGGCGGCCTGACCGCCGTCATTCGCTTGCCGCGCAGCTGAATTGAGCTGTGTGTACCAACCGGTACAAACCTCATATACCCACGACAAACTACCCCTTGAACCTGCATAAGCCGGTGCGCCCACCGGTTTTCCATTCCAGGGAGTGAGCCCAATGATCGGTAGCGTCAGCAACTACACGAGCTATACCAGCAGCACCAGCAGCACCGCCACCAGCAACGCCCGTAGCCAGCAATTTCAAAAAGAACTACTCGCCAAACTCGACACCAACGGTGATGGCGCAGTGGATCAGGACGAACTCAAAAGCGCCTTGTCCGAGAAATCCGACGACGGCTTGTTGGTCAGCCTGAGCAAAAACTTTGCCGACCTGGACAGCGATGACAGCGGCAGCTTGAGCAGCGAGGAAATGGCAGCGATGGCACCACCGCCGCCGCCACAAGGGGATCACGCCCCCGACACCGAGCTTGCTGATGCGTTGATCAGCGCCCTCGACACTGACGGCGACGGCGCCATCAGCAGTGACGAACTCAGCACCGGGCTGACCAGCGCCGGAAGCAGTGCCGATAGCAAAGAGCTTTTCTCGGCACTGGACAAGAACCAGGACGGCACCGTCAGCAAAGACGAACTTGCCGCCAGCCTTGCTCCACCGCCTGCGCCGCCACAACAGGCGTCCAGTGACCAATTGTTCAGCCAACTCGATGCCGATGGCGACGGTACGGTCACCGCCACCGAATTAAGCAGCGCGTTGCAGGCCAGTGATAGCACCTCATCGACCAGCACCGACACCAGCGCGGCATTGCTCAAAGTGCTGGACAGTGACAACAGCGGCGGTGTTAGCAGCAGTGAACTGAAAGCCGCGTTGCAGGCAGGACGCGAGAACAACAGTGACAACTCGACAGATCAGTCGAACGTGAGTGAAGCGCTGAACAAGATGATCGCCAACCTGAGCAAGCAATATTCGCTCGACAAAGTGGCGACCGTGGGCAAGTACTTGAATGTGGCGACCTGAGTAAAAAGCCTCGTCGGAATGCCTGCTGTGGGCGGCATTCCGACGATGAGGGTTTTCGCCTGGTAGATCGCTTTATGGACGGCGATCTTCAACCCGCGCCTGGCTTTTGCTCCAGTCGGTCAACAAGCTATACGCAACGGCGAGCAACGTCGGGCCGATGAACAAGCCGATAAAACCGAACGCAATCAACCCGCCAAACACCCCCAACAACACAATCACCAACGGTAAATTGCCGCCGCGACTGATCAGGTAAGGTTTAAGCACGTTGTCGACACCGCTGATAATGAACGTGCCCCAGATACCGAGGAACACTGCCATCCCGTACTCACCTTTCCACGCCAGCCACGCCGTTGCCGGAATCCACACCAACGGCGGCCCCATGGGGATCAGGCTTAACAGGAAGGTCACAATCCCGAGTACCAATGCACCGGGCACGCCGGCAATCAAAAAGCCGATCAGTGCCAGCACCGCTTGAGCGGCCGCTGTACCGATCACGCCATTGACCACGCGCTGCACGGTACCGGCCACGAGCTCGATGTAATACCCGGCACGGTCGCCGATCAGTCGCTCCAGCAAGCTATGGACAAACGCGGCCAGCCGCGGCCCGTCACGGTAGAAAAAGAACACGAACACGATACTCAAGGTCAGTTCGAGAATACCGCCGCCAATCTGCGCACTGCGCGCCAGCAACCAGTTACCGACTTGCCCCAGATAAGGTTTGACCGCCAGCATCATCGCCGCGCCCTGCTCGTCGATGCTGTTCCACACACCGACCAGGCGTTCGCCGACCAAGGGAATACCGCCCAACCAGGACGGCGCTTCCGGCAGGCCATCGACCTGAATGTCCTTGATCAGCACGGTCGCATCTCGCACATGATCCGCCAGGTTGAAGCCCAGCCACACCAGCGGCACCGCCACCAGCAACATCCAGCCTAAAGTGAGTAATGCCGCCGCTAGCGATTCACGACCGTTCAGCCAGCGGGTCAGCAAACGCATCAGCGGCCAACTGGCAAACGCCAGCACCGCCCCCCAGAACAATGCCGACCAGAACGGCGCCATCACCCAGAAGCTCGCGCCAAACAGCACCAGGAGCAGGATCTGCACCAACAGCCGATCGTTATTGAGCATGTAATGTCTCGAAAAAGTGTGTTCGCAAAAGAGTAGGCGAACGCGCCAGGCGCGTTCACCAGGTGAAGCTTATCGCAATAGTTCGATGTGCAGGCCTGTGCCTTCGACACTGCCGGTTTCCATCCGCGCCGCGCGCACGCCCTGAGCGATCAGGGCCTGGCGCCAAGCCTCGGCTTTGGTACCGGTAAGACTGATGCGCAACGTGGTGTCCAGGTTAAGACCACGAGAAATCAGTCGCAGCCAGGTGTCATCCGGATCAGCGAGCAACTTGGGAAAGTCGAGTTTCCCGGTGCTTTTGAGTTGGCGCAGCAGTGTGGCGGAGGTCGGTTGGAGGTCGCCCAGCGGCGCAGCAGCCTCGAACTGCTCGACGTGCAGGTAGGCTTTGCGATTGCCGCGAGTAATGCTGTAGAGCGCTAACAGGGTGTCGTCGTGAGGTGCCGCCAGGCGCAGCAGCAAGTATGCCTGCTGATCGTCGGCGCCATACAACTTGGCATTACCGAACACTTCATTGGCCCACAGGCTACTCTCGCCGCAATCACGGGCCTGGCACCAGAACAGCAGTTCGGCGCCCTGCGCCTGCAAGGCTTCGCGAGCCGCCGTGAAGGCGTCATTGGAGGAATGTTCGGCAGGCAGTTCGTAGGTTACAGCGGTGGTTTGCCCACGGGCGCTGACCTGGCCATCGAAGCGTAACTGGCCGCTTATCTTGCGGATCGAACCCATCGGATAGATTCGCTCGAGTTCGGTTGAGGGACGATAATCGACGATTTGTGCGTCGGTCATACGCGGCAGGATCGTCAAGTCCTGACTGCCCGGTACATCGGCGGCGAATATCAGAGGACTGAAGCAGCACAGCGCCATGAAGCTGAGTGATCGCATGGGAAGACTCATCGGATGGACATGGCCTGGGCACCTTTGGAGAAGTCAGCAGACTCCTGTTCCTTTTTGTCGAAACCCTGCGCGTGCCCTGTAAAAGGCAGACCGGATTTCTCGAGCACGATAGAGACCTGGTGGCCATTCGGGGTCGCAGCGGTGTAGAGATCTATCATGGTTGTCTCCCATTTCAACCCGCCCAGCCTCGACAGTTGACCGGCGCAAGTCAAGGAGCGGCGAAGAACCGATTGAAACAGTCTGCGACAAGATCGGCGCCGGCCTCGTCATTCAAGTGCAAATGATGGCCTCCTGGCAGCTGTTCATGGCTAAAGGGTAGACGCTCCAGCAACTCTGAGTGTTTAGCCAGCATGCCGTTGGCTGCGACCACCAATGTGGCAGGGCAACTGACACGCTGAACGAAGGACATTGCCTGCTCGGTTGTAAGACGCACCGGCGATGGCAGTGTGAGTCGATTGTCGGTGCGCCAGGTATAACCGCCCGGCACCGGCATCAAACCGCGCTGGGCCAACAACTCGGCGGCCTCGCGACTGACCGCCACCAGGCCTTTCATGCGCGCCTCGATAGCGCGGTCGAGTGTGCTGTAGACCGGTTTGCGCTTCTCCCGCAGATCCAGTTGCGCCTGCAGGGCCATGCCCATCCGTTCGGCAGCATTTTCTGCTTTGTCTGTAGGAGGAATGATGCCGTCGATCAACGCCAGGTGGGTGACACGCTCAGGCATCGCCCCGGCAATGATCACTGACGCGATCGCCCCCATCGAATGCCCCATCAGTGCAAAGCGCTTCAAACCCAGTTGCTCGGCGACTTGCAGTACATCGTGGGCATAGTCCCACATCGCGTAACCGGCGCCGGGCGGACGATGCCCCGAATGACCGTGACCGGCCATGTCCAGTGCAATGACGCGCAAGCCCTTGAGCTTCGGCGCCAGCCTGGCAAAGCTGTTGGCGTTGTCCAGCCAGCCGTGCAAGGCAATCACCGGCAAACCGTTTTCCGGGCCGAACAAATGCGCGGCCAGTTCAATGTGCGGCAGACTCAGGCGGACTTCTTCGACGACGTTGCTCATGCACAATCCTGTTGGCGACGACCTTCCCAGCGGCTGAACAGTGCTTTGAGCAGCGCGGCAGTATCGTGTGGGCGTTCCAGCGGAAACATGTGCCCGCCCGGCATACTCAGCGACTCGCCCAACGGCATGCGCCCTACCGAACGGGTGTGATGGGGCATGACAACGCGACTCTTGTGCCCGCGAACCACGGCCAGCGGCACTTTCAATTGCCGAGCGCGGCCTGGGCTGGTGTGCGGGACGCCACGATAAATGCTGATTTCGGTTGCGGGATCAAAACGCAGCCGCAACGTGTCGCCGACCTTGTGCAAACCATGCTGAAGGTAGGCGTCGAAACATTCCGGATCAAAACCACGAAACAGCGTTTTGCCAGCGAAATACAACCGCGCGGCGTCCAGGTCAGTGAACTCTTCACGACGACCCAGAGTGCGGCCTGCCGGGGTCAGTCGATCAATAAAACCGAAACGTTTGGCAGCACGGATGACCCATTGATCAGCCCGTGTCAGCACTGGCGAATCAAGCATGACCACGCCGCGATAAAGCTCTGGGCACCGTAGCGCTGCATGCAAGTGCAGCACGCCGCCCAAGGAATGGCCGACGCCCCACACCGGTTCTGGCTGCTGCTCAAGGTGATGAATCAGCTCGTCAACCAGGTTGTGCCAGTTATCGTCTGCCGGAAATCGCGGGTCATGGGCGTGTTGCTGCAAATGGGCGACCTGATACTCAGGCGCTAACGCCGCGAACAACTTGCCGTAAGTCCCCGAAGGAAAACCGTTGGCGTGGGCGAAAAATATTTGCTGCGACATAACCGACGAATCCATGAGCGAGAACAGGCGTTGATTGTCCGTAACATGACGTTCAACAACAATGACCATAACTACCAGCAATAGTGGTACTCGCTATCAACGGGATCAACGCGCAGGAGGGTTTTCACCCAACGGCACCACCGCCATGGTCAATCGCGATACACAACTGGCCTTGCCTTCATCGCTGCTCAAACGAATGTCCCAGACATGCGTGGTGCGGCCGATGTGAATCGCCTTGGCCACCGCCGTCACTCGCCCGCTGCGCAAACCGCGTAAATGGTTGGCGTTGATCTCAAGCCCCACGCAATAGAATTTACTGGCGTCGATGCACAGATAACTGGCCATCGAGCCTACGCTTTCGGCCAGTACCACCGAGGCACCGCCGTGTAGCAAACCGTACGGCTGATGCGTGCGGTGGTCGATGACCATGCTCGCCGTCAGGGACTCTTCATCGAAGGTTTCAAAGCGAATATCCAGCACTTCGCCAATAGTGTTTTTCTGGATTGCATTGAGCTGCTCAATGTTGGGTGTGGTGCGCCACAAACTCATCGCCGATGTCCTTTGTTGGTTTTATGCCTGATTCAATCCTGCCACAGCACCGCTTCACTGCGCTCGCTCCATTCTTCAAACCGGGCGCCGTAAGCCGCTTCAATCACGTTACGCTTGATTTTCAACGTCGGTGTGAGGAAGCCGTTCTCCACCGCCCAACTGTCCTTGACCACCACCAGACGCCGCAAACGCTCATGTTTATCCAGCGCGGCGTTGACGTCTTCCAGCAGTTTTTCCAGGCTTGAATGCAAGCCTGCCCTGGCCGTCCCGCTTGCGTCCTGCTGCCCGACTGCAGACAACACACACAGGCCCAACGGCGCGCTCAGCCCGTCCCCGACCACACACACTTGCTCGATACGCGAATGCACCGCCAGACGATTCTCGATCGGGGCCGGGGCCACGTATTTGCCTTTGCTGGTTTTGAAAATCTCTTTTAGCCGGCCGGTCAGGCGCAGGTTGCCTTCGGCGTCTTGTTCACCTTTGTCCCCTGTGCGCAAAAAACCGTCATCGGTCAGGGTTTCGGCGGTTTTTTCAGGCTCTTTGAAATAACCGAGCATGGTCGCGCCGCTGCGCACCAGCACCTCGCCGGACGGTTCAAAACGCACTTCAACTTCAGGACACGGCGTGCCGATCCAACCCGGCTTATTCTGGCCTGGCAGGCAAATGTGCGAGTAACCGCAGCTTTCTGTCATGCCGTAAACCTCCAGCACATCCAGCCCCAACTTGCGGTACCACAGCAACAACGTCTGCGGCACTGGAGCAGCGCCGGACAAGGCAATACGCAATGCATCCAGCCCCAGCCCCGCAAGCACTTTACGGCCTACACGCTTGCCGATGAACGGAAGCCCAAGCAGAAAATCGAGGCGCTCTTGCGGAATTTTGCTGTACACGCCCATCTGGAATTTGGTCCAGATACGCGGCACGCCAAACAGCGCTGTCGGCCGAGCGCGCTGTAAATCGGTGATAAAGGTGTCGAGGCTCTCGGCGAAAAACACCGTTTGCCCGGTGTAGATAGAAGCCAACTCGACAAACATGCGCTCGGCCACATGGCACAACGGCAAATAACTCAGCAACCGATCCGACTCATTCAAACCAAACAACTGAGTGCCACGGGATGCCGCAAACCCAAGGTTGCCGAAACTGTGCATCACGCCTTTGGGCATGCCCGTGGTGCCGGAGGTGTAAATGATGGTTGCCAACTGGTCGGCGGACGGCTTGGGGTCATCCTGGATGGGCGAGCTTGCTTGCAAATCATCCCAACTGAAATCGAAGCTGCCGGAGGGGTGCAGCGGCAGGCTGATGGTCGGCAGGTCAGGCCGCACACCGCGTGACATGCCCGGCCAGTCATCGAGCTTGCCGATAAACGCCAGTGCCGCTTCCGAGTGTTCGAGTACTTGGGCGACGGTGTCGGCCGTAAGGTTTGGGTACAACGGCACCGACACATGCCCGGCCATCCAGATCGCCAGGTCGGCGATGATCCAGTGCGCGCAGTTTTTCGAAATAAGCGCGATGTGGCTGCCTTGCGGCAGTTCCCGCGCTCGCAACCAGTGAGCGGCGCAGCGAGCCTGATGACCGACATCGGCCCAGGTCAGCGTTTCGACCTGACCGCCACCCACCGGCTGAACCAAAAAGCGTTGGCGTGGATGCCGGGCTTCACGCTCGTAGAAAACGTCCAGCGGCAAACGGAAGGCGGCAGACATGCGACTCGCTCCTGTATTTTTGTTCTGGAGCAAGCGTAGTCAACCAAGCAAGTGCTTGGTTGACTATTTCACACAAAAAAACAGGTTCGGCGCACAGCCCTTTTACAACAGGATCAAGGGTGCTTGATGCCGTTGAGTTTCATGGCACCGGCCAGTGGCAAATCCCCTTCAAGCTCTGCAAGGCCCGCAGTTTTCACGGCTTCGGGCTGCTGCACATGACCGTGTTGCAGATAGCCCAATAGATTGCCCACCAACGGGTTGTGGCTCACCAACAGCGCGTAATCCACGGACACCAATTGTTCCGCCACCGCTTGCGGGCGATTGTCGGGCGTTAGCCACTCGACCGTGCGAATGTCCGGCTCGAAGCCCAGGGCCTCACGCACCAGTTGCGCTGTCTGCTGCGCCCGCAAGTAAGGGCTGGCATAGATTGCGCTGATCGGCTGGCCGATCAACTCGGCGGCGCTGCGTAGCGCTTCCTCCCGGCCATGAGCAGTCAACGCCCGCTCAGAATCAGGCTTCGAACCGTAGGGTTCGGCTTCACCGTGACGCAACACCCAGAGTTTCATAGCTTGGGCTCCTCATCGCGGACCGGATGCGGCGCCGCTGCCACGACGTGCGGTGCCTCACCTTCTGGAGTACGCGGCGTTGGCCAGTCCGCGAACGGCCAGGGTTTCTGGTCGCTATGAAAGGTGCCAAACCGGCCGATCTGCGCCAGAAACTGGCTCAGGCTGTCGCCAAAGTTCATCAGGCTGGCGCTCGGCGCACCGTAGATCAATCGGTAGATCAGCTGCACCAGTACCACCGCACCGAGGATGAATTGGGCCACTTGCCAAACCAGCAAGTAAATAATCATCCACAACACACGCAGCAGGATGGATTCGTACCTGGCTTCTGTTTTCGGATCGTTCATGTCTAGCCCTCCTGATGCCTAGTTGAAACCACTGGTGGAAATAAAATCGACGTCGGTTTTCGGCTCGCCGCGCATCAACAACTCGATGACCTGGTTCAGCGTGCGCCCTTCGAACAGAATCGCGTGCAACCCGGCGACCAGCGGCATGTAGACGCCCGCCTCCGCAGCTTTGGCCTTGAGTACCTTCAGCGTGTTCACCCCTTCGGCAACTTCCCCCAACCGCGTGACCGCATCGTCCAGGCTCAACCCCTGGCCCAAGGCGAACCCGACCTGATAGTTGCGACTTTTGGCCGACGAACACGTAACGATCAAATCACCCACACCCGCCAGACCGAGGAACGTCATCGGATTAGCGCCCTGATTCACCGCGAAGCGCGTCATTTCCGCCAGTGCCCGGGTGATCAGCATGCTCTTGGTGTTTTCACCCATGCCGAGCGCCACCGCCATGCCGGCGATGATCGCGTAGACGTTTTTAAGCGCACCGCCCAGTTCAACGCCGTAGCGATCTGCACTGGCGTACACGCGAAAGGTGCGGCCATGCAGCGCGGCCTGAACGCGCTCACACAGTTCTTCATCTTCGCTGGCGACCACCGTGGCCGTCAGCGCGTGCTCGGCGATTTCACGGGCCAGATTCGGCCCCGACAGCACGCCAATTCGCGCTTGCGGGGCAATCTCCTCGAGAATTTCGCTCATCAATTTGAACGTGTGGGCTTCAATACCTTTGGTCAGGCTGACGAGTAACTTGCCGCTCAAGCGTTCGGCCTGCGGCACCAGCACCGAGCGCAACGCACTCGACGGCAGCGCGACGAAGCACAGGTCACAGGCATCCAGCGTGGCTTGCAGGTCTGTCACTGCTTCGACGGCCGGCAGAATCTTGATGCCCTTGAGGTAGCGCGGGTTCTCGCGATTGACGCGAATGGCTTCCGCTTGTTCGGGGTCACGCATCCATTGCCGAACCTGATGCCCGTTCTCGGCCAACAGATTAGCCACGGCGGTACCAAAACTTCCGCCTCCCAGGACCGCAATCGGGCGCTGTTCAGTCATATGCAATCCGTTAATCCATACCAGTGGCGATGTCGGCATTATACGGAGCGGCCCGGTGGCGGCCAGCCCCGGCAACAATTACCGGCACTTGTAGAAAGAAGACCCACAAAACCCTGGAAAATGCCGGCATCGTCAATGGAAAAATTGCCCAGCTCGGTTAACATGCGCGCCAATTGCTCGCTATCAAGGATGTGTCGTGTCTTTTGGGTTCCGGTCGTCTCGTTCGCCGCTGTTTCTGGCGCTGGCTTTCAGCTCGCCATTATTGGCCGACGACTTGTTCCTGGACACCCAATCGCTACCACAGGTACTGACCGCCACACGGCTGAAGCAATCACCCGCTGCGGTGCCGGGCAGCATGACGGTGATCGATCGCGAACTGATCACTGCCAGCGGTACGCGAGACATCAGCGAGTTGCTGCGGCTGGTACCGGGAATGATGGTTGGCAACATCAGCGGCAATCAGGCGACGGTTAACTACCACGGCACCAACGCCATGCAGGCACGGCGCATGCAAGTGCTGATCGATGGTCGCTCGGTATACCGCGCAGGCCTGGCTACGGTGAACTGGAGTGACATTCCGGTGGCCATGGAGGACATCGAACGCATCGAAGTATTTCGCGGCCCGAACACCGTCAGCTATGGCGCGAATGCGCTGATGGCGGTGGTCAATATCATCACGCGCAACCCGGCAGACAGCCATGGCACCCGACTTAAAGTCACCCGGGGCCAGCGCGGCATCAACGATTTTTACGCAAGCCAGGGCACAGGGTGGGACGGAGGCGATATGCGCTTGTCGTTGTCCGGCCAGCAGGACGACGGATTCGACTCCGACCGCAACGGCGCCGATTTCCGCGACAGTCGTCGGCTTAACCGATTTAACCTCGCGGTAAGTCAGGCACTGGATGAACGGCAAAGCATCGATTGGCAGTTAAACGCCAAGGATGGCACCAATCAGCGACCGTACGCCTACCAACCGGTGTTTTCCGGGATCACCTACTCAGGCAACGATTCCGATGTCACTGCCAGGAACTACGCGGGATCGGTGCGCTGGAACCTCGACATCAATCCTGAGCACAGCCTTTACATCCAGGCCTCGGCCCAACACTGGGATCGTCAGCAGACGTGGCGCGCGTGCGATGCCGAAGTTTCTTTCAGCCCGCAACTGAGCAACCTCTGGCAGCTTGATCCGAACTACACCGAACGCCTGGCGCGCAATATCGACCGTTATAGCGGCGCCGGTGCTCCCCCGGGAGACCCGACGCAGCGCACATTGGCCAATCAAGTGCTGGAACAATGGAACAACGGCGCGCGACAAGCCGTGTGCGGCGATATCGACCAAAGCACCCGCGAGACGCGCTACGACGTAGAGCTGCAGGACACCATGAGCCTGTCCGATAGTCTGCGGCTGGTCAGCGCCATGAACTATCGTTACGACCGGGCAGACTCCGAGACCTACTTCAATGGCACGCTCGACGACACCACTTGGCGCACGTTCGGCCAACTCGAATGGCGCGCCACCGAGCATTGGCTGTTGCAGGGCGGTGCGATGTTCGAAAACACGCAAATGACCGGCAGCTCACTGACACCCAGGGTCGCGGTCAACTACCTGATCAACCCGCGCCATGGTCTGCGCGCCGTCTACTCGGAAGCAATCCGCTCGCCGGACCTGTTCGAAAACAGCGTCAACTGGAATTACCGCGTGACCAAGCTGCAGCCCAGCGCCTATGGCCAGCGCAGTGCCCGCTATTTCGTCAGAACGCGTGGGCCTGGCAATCTTGAGCAAGAACACATGCGCTCGCGCGAGCTCGGCTATAACGGCTACTTCAATGACTGGGGTCTGGCGGTCGACGTAAAGCTGTTCCATGACGAAATTACCGGAATGATCAGCGAACCGCTGCGCAATAATCAGTACATCGCCAGCAACTCGAACACGTCGCGATTTTCGGGGGCAGAAACCCAGTTTGACTGGAAGGTCAGCCGCGTAGATCGCTTGCGCCTGACTTACGCTTACGTCGATGCCGACGCAAGCAATGCCCTGGATAAAAAGCAAACCGCGCGTAACAGTGGTTCGGCCGGTTGGTTGCGAAACTGGGGCCATGGTTGGCACAGCGGCCTCTTCTACTACGGCGACGATGCTCTCAACGGCTACCGCTTTGAACGACTCGACTCACGCATTGCCAAGCAAATCGGTTTGGGCAAAGCGTCCCTTGAGTTGGCGGGAAACCTGCAGCAACGCCTCGACAATCAACCCACCACTTTCGTTGACAACAATTACGACTCGCGCCGGGTTCTGTACTTCAGCGCGGAGTTGACCTTTTAAGATGCCGGGTTGCCTGCCACGCCCACTGCCAAGCCTTGGCCAACTGCTGGCCGGGTTGTACCTGGCACTCATCGGCTTGCTGTTCAGCCTGCCGGCAAATGCTGCCGACATTTTGCTGACCAGTGCGCAGGACAGTCCAGGTGTGCAGTCATTCGTCAGCGCGCTACGCGCAATGCGTCCCGCTGACAGCGTGCAGTTTCAGCTGCTGTCGAGCCTGCCGATGCCGGATAAGCTGCGGCCCGGCACACGCCTCATTTTGCTCGATCTACCCAGCCTCGACTGGCGCCTGCAAGAGACCCAAGGCCCGCCAACCCTGGTATTGCGCATCAGTCGCTTGCAAGCTCGCCAGCGCTTTGGCGCCACAGTCCCCTTACGCCTGAGCTTGCTTTGGAGCGACCCGCCGCTCGACCGACAACTGCGCCTGATCCGCCTGATATTGCCGCAGGCCCGACGAATTGGGGTGCTTTACGATGGCCACAGCGAATTCCTGTTGAAAGAGCTGCAAATGGTCGCTCTGCCGCTGAACCTCGAAGTGGTCGCCGGGCGCTGGGACAACACCAGCGATAGCCGCCCCTTGCAGGCGTTGCTCAAGAACAGTGACGTGCTACTGGGTCTGGACGATCCGGACCTGTACAACCCTAAAACCGCAAAAAACCTGTTGCTCAGCAGTTATGCTCGACAGCTTGCCCTGATCGGCCCTAACGCGGCATTCGTCAAGGCCGGTAGCCTGGCCAGCACCTACAGCGATCAAAGCGACTGGCTGGCGATACTCGACGAGTTGCTCGACCGGCCCCCGGCAGGTTGGCCGCGCACGCTCTACCCGAAGCACTTCAAAGTATCCAGCAATCTGCAAGTGGCCCGTTCATTAGGGATTGAACAGATGAATGAAGCTTCCATTGCAAGACAGTTGGCCGAAGGAGAAAGCCGCCCATGACTTTCCGTCGTCGCTGGGACATCAACACCCGCACGCAAATCATCAGCCTCGGTCCTGCCCTGCTGCTGACGCTGCTGTTGATCAGTTTCTTTACCTTCGTACGGATTCAGGACCTGCGACAAGAGCTCAATCACACCGGCCAGCTGATTGCCAATCAACTGGCGCCTGCCACCGAGTACGGTGTGATTTCGGGCAATAACGAAGTTCTTGAAAGCTTGCTCAAGGCCACGCTCGCCACCCCCAACGTACGTTTTCTGGAAGTACAGGACAGCGCCAACCGCATATTGGTTTACGTCGAACAACCTTCTGAAACCCATAGCCGTTCGCAACAAGTCGAAGTGTTCCAGGCTCCGGTGCGTTTGCAACGCATCGCGCTCAACAATGATTTTTTCCAGGACAGCCACTTGCTCAAGACGAGCGCTGGCGAAGATTACCTGGGCCGCGTGATCGTCGGTTTGTCGAATGACGCCTTCAGCCAACGCCAACAGGAAATCCTGTTCAAGGCTGCGATCCTGGCGTTGTTCGCGCTGCTATTTACCTTTCTGGTGGCCCGGCGCCTGGCAGTGGGGTTTTCCAAACCCATCCGCGACATCGGTAATGCGGTCAAGGCGATTCAGGAAGGCGATTACAAAACACCGCTGCCGATCGTCGACGACACCGAACTCGGGGCGCTCTCGCAACATATCAACAATCTTGCCAGTGGCCTGGAACAGGCCAGCCGCGAACAGCATCAGGCAATGGCGCAATTGATTCAGACCCGCGAAGAAGCGGAAAAGGCCAACAACGCCAAGTCGGATTTCCTGGCAATGATGAGCCACGAATTGCGCACGCCAATGAATGGCGTGCTGGGCATGCTGCAATTGCTGGAAACCACGGCAATGACCGAGGAGCAGGTCGAATACGCGGCACTGGCCTCGGAATCCACCGAACACTTGCTGAAGGTCATCAACGACATTCTCGATTTTTCGCGTATCGAGCGTTCGGAACTGGAGCTTGAACACATTCCGTTCAACCTCGCGGACCTGATCGGCACCTGCGCCCAGTCGTTCCAGCACAACGCTGCGCAACGCGGCCTCGACCTGGCATTGATGATCCCCGAAGACATGCGCGCGTTGCAGGTCCAGGGCGATCCGACGCGAATCAGGCAAATATTGGTCAACCTGATCGGTAACGCCCTGAAATTCACTGAGCAAGGACGTGTCAGCATCGAACCGCAATGGCAGTCGCTGGATCACGAACTGCTGTGGTTCACCTGCACCGTTCGCGATAGCGGCATCGGGATTTCAGCGCAAAGCCTGGAGTTGATGTTCAATGCCTTCCAACAGGCCGACAGTTCTATTTCAAGGCGTTACGGTGGCACTGGATTAGGCCTGCCGATTGCCCGCACGCTGGCGGAGCGGATGGGTGGCACCCTGCGCGCACAAAGCGAAGAAGGCCTGGGTTCAGTGTTCACGCTGGAAATCCCGCTGGCTCTGTATAAGCAGAAACTGCCCGTGGTCACCCCCAAAGCACCCGCCGGCAACAGCGATGGCGAGGGACGCAACGTGTTGCTGGTGGAAGACAACCCGGTGAACCAGACGGTGATCGAAGCCATGCTGCGCAGCTTGGGCTTTACCGTCAGCGTCGCGGTCGACGGCGCGCAAGCAGTGCGCAGCGCCGAAAGTCTGATTTTCGAAGCGATATTAATGGATTGCCGTTTGCCGATCATCGATGGCTATGAAGCCACCCGGCAGATTCGACAATTGCCCGGTTGCGCCGACTTGCCAATCATTGCGCTGACTGCCAATGCCTTACAGGGTGACCGGGAGGCCTGCCTCGCGGCGGGGATGAACGATTACCTGGCCAAGCCGTTCAAACGCGCCGATCTGCAGCAAATTCTGCTGCGTTGGGTGCAGTAGTACAGGCCTTTCGACCATCTGCGACTGGCGTGAAAGGCGAAAGTGCGGCAGTCTTAGGCACCCGAACAGGCCCGAAAAGGGGCTTGAATAATAATTTCAGTGCACAAGTGTACATTCATGTCCTTGGTGCTGTGACTTTCACCACAACGCAATAGTCTATGAGTAGGCTGCTGACTCGAGGCATGAATGCTTCGATCGGCCGGGAAGATTTGCCCCCCCTGCCGCATGGGATTATTGAGGAGCTCGCATGACCAAACAAAACGCCTTTACTCGGGAAGACCTGCTGCGCTGCAGTCGCGGTGAGCTATTCGGCCCAGGTAACGCGCAACTGCCCGCCCCGAACATGCTGATGGTGGATCGCATCACCCATATCAGCGAAGAAGGTGGCAAGTACGGCAAAGGTGAATTGGTCGCCGAGCTGGATATCACCCCGGACCTGTGGTTTTTCGCCTGTCACTTTGAAGGTGATCCGGTGATGCCGGGCTGCCTGGGCCTCGATGCCATGTGGCAATTGGTCGGGTTTTTCCTCGGCTGGCAAGGTCTGCCGGGCCGCGGTCGTGCACTGGGTTCGGGCGAAGTGAAATTCTTCGGACAAGTCCTACCGACTGCCAAGAAAGTTACCTATAACATTCAGATCAAACGTGTGTTGAAAGGCAAGCTGAACCTGGCCATTGCCGATGGCTCGGTCAGTGTCGACGGCCGAGAGATCTACACCGCCGAAGGCCTTCGGGTCGGCGTTTTCACCTCCACTGACAACTTCTAAGGGTTATCCGCATGCGCCGCGTCGTTATCACTGGTCTGGGCATCGTTTCGTGCCTGGGCAATGACAAAGAGACCGTCTCCGCTAACCTGCGTGCAAGTCGCCCTGGCATCCGGTTTAATCCGGAATATGCCGAAATGGGTCTGCGTAGCCAGGTTTCCGGCTCCATTGACCTTCCTCTCGAAGAGCTGATCGACCGCAAGATCTATCGCTTCGTGGGCCACGCGGCAGCTTATGCCTACCTGGCCATGAAAGACGCCATCACTGACTCCGGTCTCACCGATGAGCAGGTTTCCAACCCGCGTACCGGCCTGATCGCAGGTTCGGGTGGTGCTTCCACGCTGAACCAGATGGAAGCGCTGGACATCCTGCGCGAAAAAGGCGTGAAGCGCGTTGGCCCATACCGTGTAACGCGGACCATGAGCAGCACCGTTTCCGCTTGCCTGGCCACACCGTTCAAGATCAAAGGCCTGAACTACTCCATCGCATCGGCCTGCGCCACCAGTGCTCACTGCATCGGTACCGCCATGGAACAGATCCAGATGGGCAAGCAGGACATCGTGTTTGCCGGCGGCGGTGAAGAAGAGCATTGGAGCCAATCGTTCCTGTTCGACGCCATGGGCGCGCTGTCCAGCCAGTACAACGAAACCCCGGAAAAAGCTTCCCGTGCCTACGACGCCAAGCGTGACGGTTTTGTCATCGCTGGTGGTGGCGGCATGGTGGTGGTCGAAGAGCTGGAACACGCTCTGGCTCGCGGCGCGAAAATCTATGCCGAAATCGTTGGCTACGGCGCGACCTCCGATGGTTACGACATGGTCGCACCAAGCGGCGAAGGCGCCATCCGCTGCATGCAAATGGCTATGTCCACCGTTGATACGCCAATCGACTACCTGAACACCCACGGCACCTCGACTCCGGTCGGCGACGTCGCGGAAATGAAAGGTGTGCGTGAAGTGTTTGGTACCAACGCTCCGGCCATCAGCTCCACCAAGAGCCTGTCGGGTCACTCCTTGGGCGCTGCCGGCGTTCACGAAGCGATCTACTGCATGCTGATGATGGAAGGCAACTTCATGGCGGGTTCCGCCAACATCGACGAACTGGACCCGGAAGTGGCAGACATGCCGATCCTGACCAAGACTCGCGAAGATGCCACCATCAACACGGTGATGAGCAACAGCTTCGGTTTCGGCGGCACTAACGCCACGCTGGTACTCAAGCGCTGGTCGGGCAAGTAACACCCCCGCCGCTTCGCTGCACAAAAAAACGCCCCGACTGGTTCGGGGCGTTTTTTGTGCCTTAAAAATAAAACCCGGGGGTGAGCCTGTTCGCGATAACGGACTGTGAGCCAGCACACATGTTGAAGGCCAATACGCCATCGCGAGCAGTCTCGCTCTCACGGGATTTGGCGAAAACCCAGTTTATTTGTTCAACACGAACATGAAACTTTTGTCATCAAACTCAAGGCCCTGCGACCAAATGTCGCGTATTTGGCGGGCTGCAGGATTTTTACCGAATTCGCAAATATTCGTTACCGAACTTACCTGTTTACTTAGCAAGCTATCAAAATATATAAAAGAGTCCTGCACATGCCTTGGTGCAGGTAACTGAGATTGGAGCTAGCAGATGACTGTAAAAGTAACTGAACGCGACGATTCACATATGTCCCATGAAGGCGTAGCTGCCGGTATCCGGATTTGGGATGTGCATCAACAAGACATGCTGGTCGGCATGTTCCACTCCGAGACTGATGCACACAACTACAAGTCTGAACTTGAAGTACTGGAGCAAAAGCGCGAAGCGCAGTCCGCCTGAGCAATTACAGCATTGAAAACGACAAACCCCGCCATGAGCGGGGTTTGTCGTATTGGCTGCCGCTAACGGCTTACCACATCAGATCGTCAGGGATCTGATAGGCCGCGTACGGATCGTCTTCAGCGTTCACTTCTTCGGTTTGCACATTCATCTGCACGATCCGATTCGGGTCGCGCTCCTGAATCTTCAGGGCCGCTTCACGCGGGATGACCTCGTAACCCCCGCCATGATGAACAATCGCCAGCGAGCCGCTACTGAGCTTGTTGCGCATCAGCGTGTTGACCGAGATACGCTTGACCTTCTTGTCGTCAACGAAGTTGTAGTAATCCTCGGTGGTCAGCTTTGGCAAACGCGAGACTTCGATCAATTGCTTGATCTGCGCGGCACGGGCCTTCGCTTCAGCCTTCTCCTGCTGCTGACGGTTCAGCTCCTGGTCTCGCTTGACCTTCTCGGCCAACGCCTCCTGCGCGAGGCGCTGCTGCGTGTCGTCCTGTTCGATCTGGCCTTTATGGACCAGACGTTGCTGTTTCTGCTTCTCTTTGCCGACCTGTTTGGCCTGCTTTTGGTTGACCAGCCCTGCTTTGAGCAACTGGTCGCGAAGGGAAATGCTCATGGCGCTTATTTCTCACTTAGGCAACTGCTCAACCGCAGTTGGGCAAATTCTTTTCCTGACGTTTGGCCTCGCCCCACAGGACGTCCAACTCTTCGAGGGTGCAATCTTCTATGGGACGATGGGTGTCGCGCAATGCCTGTTCGATAAAACGGAAGCGTCTTTCGAATTTGCTGTTGGCACCGCGCAAGGCGGTTTCCGGATCGACCTTCAGATGCCGCGCCAGATTGACCACGGAAAACAGCAAGTCGCCGACTTCATCGGCAATCGCCGCCGGGTCGTTGTCCGCCATCGCTTCGAGTACTTCATCCAGTTCTTCGCGAACCTTGTCCAGCACCGGCAAAGCATCTGGCCAATCGAAACCGACCTGCCCTGCGCGCTTCTGCAACTTGGCAGACCGCGACAATGCCGGCAGCACAGCAGGCACATCGTCGAGCAACGACAGTTGCTCGGGCACGGAAGATTTCTCGGCGCGTTCCTCAGCCTTGATTTCTTCCCAACGCTGTTTGACCTGCTCTTCACTCATACGCGGAACATCCAGTGGCGCGTACAAATCGCCAGTCGGAAACACGTGCGGATGGCGACGGATCAGCTTGCGCGTAATGCTGTCGACAACGCCTGCAAATTCAAAACGCCCTTCTTCGCGCGCCAACTGACTGTAATAAACCACCTGGAACAGCAAGTCGCCCAGCTCACCCTGCAAGTGATCGAAGTCGCCGCGCTCGATGGCGTCGGCAACTTCGTAGGCTTCCTCAAGCGTGTGCGGAACAATGGTGGCATAGGTTTGCTTGATGTCCCACGGGCAACCGAATTGCGGGTCGCGCAGCCGGTTCATCAGGTGTAATAAGTCTTCGAGTGAATACATCAATCAATCTCTACACAAAACCAATGTGGGAGCGGGCTTGCTCGCGAAGAGGGAGTGTCAGTCAACATTAATGCTGGCTGACCCACCGCTTTCGCGAGCAAGCCCGCTCCCACAAGGGATCGGGGGATCATCACGGCGTCCGGTTACGACGGGTTTCGATGATGTTCGGCAACTGGGAAATACGTCCCAGTAATCGACCCAATGCATCCAGCCCCGGAATCTCGATCGTCAGCGACATCAGCGCGGTGTTGTCCTCTTTGTTCGAGCGGGTGTTGACCGCCAGCACGTTGATGCGCTCATTGAGCAGCACTTGCGAAACGTCACGCAGCAAGCCCGAACGGTCGTAGGCCCGGATGATGATGTCCACCGGATAAGTCAGCACGGGCACCGGGCCCCAACTGACCTGGATGATGCGTTCCGGCTCGCGTCCGCCCAGTTGCAGCACCGAGGCGCAGTCCTGGCGGTGAATACTCACACCCCGGCCCTGGGTGATGTAACCGACAATCGCATCACCTGGCAACGGCTGGCAGCAGCCCGCCATCTGCGTCATCAAGTTGCCGACGCCCTGAATCTGAATGTCGCCACGCTTGCCCGGTTTGTAGCCGGTAGCCTTGCGCGGGATCAGCTCGAGCTGTTCGTTGCCGCGCTCCGGCTCGACCAGTTGCTGCGCCAGATTGACCAGTTGCGCCAGTCGCAAGTCGCCGGCACCTAATGAGGCGTACATGTCCTCGGCGGTCTTCATGTTGGCCTTTTCGGCCAACTTGTCGAAGTCTACCGCTGGCAAACCAAGGCGAGTGAGTTCGCGCTCGAGCAAGGTTTTACCGGCCGCAACGTTCTGATCGCGCGCCTGCAATTTGAACCAGTGAACAATCTTCGCCCGAGCTCGCGAGGTGGTGACGTAACCCAGGTTGGAGTTCAGCCAATCACGGCTCGGAGTGCCGTGCTTGCTGGTGATGATCTCGACTTGCTCACCGGTTTGCAGGCTGTAGTTGAGCGGCACGATGCGCCCGTTGATTTTTGCGCCACGGCAGTTGTGACCGATTTCGGTGTGAACGCGGTAGGCAAAATCCAGCGGTGTCGAACCCTTCGGCAAATCGATCGCGTGACCGTCAGGGGTGAAGATATACACCCGGTCGGGCTCGATATCGACGCGCAGCTGTTCCGCCAGACCGCCAATATCGCCCAGCTCTTCATGCCATTCGAGTACCTGGCGCAGCCACGAGATTTTCTCTTCGTAGTGGTTGGAGCCCGATTTTACGTCGGTGCCTTTGTAACGCCAGTGCGCGCAAACGCCCAGCTCGGCCTCTTCGTGCATCGAATGCGTACGGATCTGAACTTCCAGCACCTTGCCTTCAGGGCCAATCACGGCAGTGTGCAGCGAGCGGTAGCCGTTTTCCTTGGGGTTGGCGATGTAGTCGTCGAACTCTTTCGGAATGTGTCGCCAGAGGGTGTGGACGATACCCAGCGCGGTGTAGCAATCGCGCATTTCCGGCACCAGCACCCGCACGGCGCGCACGTCGTAGATCTGGCTGAACTCCAGACCCTTGCGCTGCATTTTGCGCCAGATCGAATAGATGTGTTTGGCACGCCCACTGATGTCTGCATCGACACCGGTGGCCTGCAATTCATTTTTCAACTGGCCCATCACGTCGGCGATGAAACGCTCGCGATCCAGCCGCCGCTCATGGAGCAACTTGGCAATCTGCTTGTATTGATCGGGCTCCAGGTAACGGAAGGACAAGTCCTCCAGCTCCCACTTGATATGACCGATGCCGAGACGGTGAGCAAGCGGCGCATAAATGTCGAAGACTTCACGCGCAACACGATTGCGCTTCTCGTCGTCGGCGGTTTTCACCGCCCGGATTGCGCACGTGCGTTCGGCCAGTTTGATCAACGCGACACGCACGTCGTCGACCATCGCCACCAGCATCTTGCGCAGGTTCTCGACCTGGCCTTGCGTGCCCAGCACCGCTGATTGACGAGGGCTGAGACTGGCGCTGATGGCCGCCATTCGCAACACGCCATCGATGAGTTTGGCCACGACCGGACCAAAGCGCTGACTGACCGCGGGCAACTGGATCTGGCCCTCGCGCACGCCGCGGTACAAGACCGCAGCGACCAGTGAATCCTGGTCGAGCTTGAGGTCGGCGAGGATCTCGGCGATTTCAAGACCGGTGCGGAAACTCGAGGTCCCTTCAGACCACAGGTTCTTTGCCGCATTGGCTTGTTGCTCTGCCTGTCGAGCGAACTCGCAGGCTTCCTTCAAGGCTTCGCGATCCAGTGCCAGATCGACACTGACCGCGTGATCGAGCCAAGCCTCGAGATTGATACTGCCGTCGGTGTTGATCGGCTGGTGTGCTCTCACCTGTACCATCTTGCTTACCTTCCCTACGACGCAGATTCAATGCGTCAAAATCGCTGACCTTCGTTGCCCGTGCGCCCACGCCAAGGCTGGTGCGTGGCTGCACGGGCGGGACAGTCGGACCAGACGAGCCATCCTAGCTCGCTTCAAATAACGCCATGGCCTCGACATGTGCCGTCTGAGGAAACATATCGAGAATCCCGGCACGTTTTAACCGGTAGCCCTGCTTGATCAATTCGACCGTATCGCGCGCCAGAGTTGCAGGGTTGCACGACACATACACCAACCGTTCAGCGCCTAACGACTTGAGTGTGCGCACCACCTCGAAAGCACCGTCACGTGGTGGGTCCAAGAGTACCGCACAAAAGCCTTCGGCGGCCCATTCGACATCAGTCGAAAGCTGGGATAAATCGGCCTGAAAAAACTGTGCGTTATGCAGATTATTGCTAGCAGCGTTGGCGGCTGCCCGCTCAACCATCGCTTGCACACCCTCTACCGCCACCACTTCACGCGCGACCTTGGCCAGCGGCAAGGCGAAATTACCCAACCCGCAGAACAGGTCCAGAACCCGTTCATTAGCGTGGGGCTTCAGCCAGTCCAGCGCCTGGGCGACCATGGCTTCGTTGACTGCCGCGTTGACCTGAATGAAATCTCCCGGCCGATACGCCAAGGTCAAATCCCACTGTTCAAGCCGATAACCCAATGCTTGATCCGCCTCGACCGGATGCGGCTCGCCATCGCCGTGCAGCCACAACTGAGCGTCGTGGAATGCGCAAAAATCCTTGAGGATGACCCTGTCAGCGTCGGACAGCGGCGCCATGTGCCGTAGCAAAACGGCCAACGATGTACCGCTGAACAATTCCACATGCCCCAACGCCTGAGGTTTGCTCAACCGCCGCAACATTTCCGGCAGGCGCGTCATGATCGGTTGCAAGGGCTGTACCAGCACCGGGCATTCGTTGATTGCAACGATGTCCTGACTGCCCGCAGCGCGAAAGCCGACCTCAAGCTTTTTGGTCTTCATGTCCCACCGCACGGCCACTCTGGCGCGACGACGGTAGCCGAACTCCGGACCACTCAAGGGTGCGGCCCACTCCTGGGGTTCGACCCCTGCGACTTTGGACAATTGCTCGGCGAGCATGCGCTGTTTCAGGGCAAGCTGTTCGTTGTGAGGTAGATGTTGCACGCTGCAGCCACCGCAGCGGCCAGCATGCGGGCACGGTGCCGGGCGCCGTAATTCGCTGGCTTGAAATACACGCTCGGTGCGTGCTTCGACCACTTTGCCGTGCGCGCCCAACACCCGCGCTTCAACTTCTTCACCCGCCAATGCGCCGATGACGAACCAGGTGCGACCTCCAAAAAACGCGATACCCCGACCGTCATTAGCCAGGCGCTCTATATGCAAGCGCTGCTTTTTGCCGGTCGGAATTTGCGGGGCCTTGCTGCCGCCAGTCGGCTGGAAGCGCAGGCCTCTCTCTTGCTTGGCCATCAGTTGGGCGCGTCGAAGATGCCGGTCGACAAGTAACGGTCGCCACGGTCGCAGATGATCGCAACGATCACCGCGTTTTCAACTTCCCGGGACAAACGCAGCATCGCGGCCACGGCACCGCCCGAGGAAACGCCACAGAAAATGCCTTCTTCACGGGCCAGACGTCGGGTCACGTCTTCAGCTTCGACCTGTGCCATGTCGACGATACGGTCCACGCGGTCAGCCTGATAAATCTTCGGCAGGTATTCTTGCGGCCAGCGACGAATACCCGGAATGGCCGAGCCTTCCATCGGTTGCAGGCCAATGATCTGCACGCTGTCGCTTTGCTCTTTCAGGTAGCGAGAAACGCCCATGATGGTGCCGGTGGTGCCCATCGAGCTGACGAAGTGCGTGATGGTACCTTCGGTTTGACGCCAGATTTCCGGTCCCGTAGAGGTGTAGTGCGCTTCAGGATTGTCGCCATTGGCGAACTGATCCAGCACCTTGCCACGGCCTTCGGCTTCCATCCGCTGGGCGAGATCACGCGCGCCCTCCATGCCTTCTTCCTGGGTGACCAGGATCAGCTCGGCGCCATAGGCCGTCATGGCCGCTTTGCGTTCTGCACTGGAGTTGTCCGGCATGATCAGGATCATCTTGTAACCCTTGATTGCCGCGGCCATGGCCAACGCAATGCCGGTATTACCCGAAGTCGCCTCGATCAGCGTATCGCCTGCGTGAATCTGCCCGCGCAACTCGGCACGGGTAATCATCGACAGCGCCGGACGGTCCTTGACCGAACCCGCCGGGTTGTTCCCTTCAAGCTTGAGCAAAAGGGTGTTGCTGGTAACGCCAGGCAGGCGCTGCAAACGGACCAGCGGAGTGTTGCCGACGCAATCGGCGATGGTTGGGTACTGCAATGTCATGGCGTATTCGCAATCCAGACTGCGGGGGCGCCCATCATACCGGCAAACCGATCCAGGCCATATCACGCAAAGTGTTGTACTTATTGCTTATAGGAATAAGCGTCGCGGAATAAATCCAGCGCCGCAGGGTGAGTCTCCCGCAGTACCGCGCAAACACATACTGGCTGGGTTTCATCACCCCATGACTGGCACGGCCACCGTGGGAGTGGGCTTGCCCGCGAGGACGTTATCGCTGAGACCGCGCCCCTCAGCCACCAGGCGCAGGTTCATTCGCAATCCGGCGCCGGTGTTTTCCGCCCAGATCGTCCCACCCTGACGCTGCACCGCATTGCTCGCGATGCTCAACCCGAGCCCGAACCCGCCATTGCCCGGGCGCGAGCCGTCGAGACGAATGAACGGTGAGAAGATTCGCTGCAGATCGGCCTCGGCTACACCGCCGCCCTGATCCTCCAGCCACAGGTGCCAAAATTCGCCATCACGCCTGCCGCCCAGGCTGACCACGCCGCCCGCAGGTGAGTGACGAATGGCATTGCGCAGGATGTTTTCCAGCGCCTGAGCGAGTGTGTTTAGGTTGCCCCGCACCCAGCAGGTGGCAGCGACCGCGCAATGCAACTGGCTCGCTGGCCAGCCACTTTCATAGCAGGCGTTTTCGGTGAGCATTTCCCACAGCGCCTGAATCTGAATGGCCTCATCAGGCAACGGTGAACGCTCGGTGTCGAGCCAGGCCAGTTGCAGCGAGTCTTCAACCAGCCGCTGCATGCCATCGACTTCGCGGCCAATGCGCTCGCGCAACTCAGCCAGGTTTTGCTCGCTTTCACTGGCCACCCGCAGGCGACTCAACGGGGTACGCATTTCATGAGACAGGTCACGCAGCAATTGTTGCTGCAGAGCCACCGTGGTTTGCAGGCGTTCGGACATGTGATCGAAGGCGCGACCCAACTCGCCCAGCTCATCCTGACGATTGGTGGTGTGGCTGGACAGGCGCACGCTCAGCTGATCAGCTCGCCAGGCGTTGGCCTGTTCGCGCAGGTTATTGAGCGGCACAACCAGCAATCGGTACAACCCGACGCATAACAGCAAGGTAAACAGGCCCGGAATCACGCCGTTGGTAATCACGCGCCAGAACACTTGGTAGTGTCCGGGCATAAACCGCTGGGGCAATTCGATGACCAGGCTGCCCGCCGCCGGATCACCGGGAAACGGGACACGCAGCCACGGCAGTGCTTTTCTATGAATGGGCCATTCCAGTCCGCGCAAGAAAGTCAGGCGCTCGATTTCCTTGGCGGTGAGCGGTTTGCTGCTCAAGGACTGCAAATCACCGCCGATCACGCCCACCCAGGTGGATTCGCGACGCTGCATTTTCTGCAGCCAGGCATCGACGCCTGCACGCTGGCCACCCTGCCACGCCTGCTCGGCCTCGGCGGCATAACGTGCAAGAGTGCCTCGGGCGTCATCCGACAGGAATTGGTTTTTTTCCTCCATGTACCGGCCCCAAGACCAGCTCAGCCAGATCATCAGCAGGCAGAACGCAACCAGCAGGCAGGCCAGTTTCCAGAACAGCGAATGCTTGCCCGGCAGATCAGACCATTTCATCGGCAGCACTCAACACATAACCCTTGCCCCACACGGTGCGGACTTCGCGCTCGGTATAACCGATGGCTTTGAGCTTGCGACGAATCTGGCTGATGTGCATATCAAGGCTGCGGTCATGGGCGGCATAACCGCGTTGCAACACCTGCTGATAAAGGAAGGCTTTGCTCAATACTTCATCGCCGTTGCGACTGAGCGTCTCCAGTAACCGATACTCGCTGCGAGTGAACCCGGCGGCCTGATCGCGGTAAAGGACATCACACAGCTCATCGTCAAAATGCAAGTTGTCCACCAGCGTGGTAATCGTCGCGGGTGCTGGCCGACGGTCCAGCGCCACTCGCCGCAAGATCGCTTCAATACGTACCCGCAACTCAGCCATGCTGAAGGGTTTGGGCAGGTAATCATCGGCACCGGAGCGAAAACCGCTGATGCGATCAGACTCGGCACCGAGCGCCGACATCAGCACCACCGGGGTGGAATGGCTCTGACGCAACTGGGTCAGCACATTCAACCCGTTCATCCCCGGCAGCAGAATATCCATCAGCACCACATCAAAGGCTTGTTCGCGTGCAATGGACAGGCCTTCCTGGCCGTTCTGGCACCAGGTGACCTGAAAGCCACAGCGCTGCAAATGCTCGTGCACATAGGCACCGAGCACCAGGTCGTCTTCGATGGACAGGATTCGCGGATGGCTAACAGGGACGGGATTCATCAGTATCTGCAAATAATTCTCAGTTGCCTGATTATTCAAGATTGCTCCGTCGTCGGCAACCCATGTTTGCCCACGACGCAAAACCATGGGCCAACGCTACGAATCACGACATCAATTTACGAAGATTGCCCGCAAGCAAATGGCTACACTGCGCAGGTGGCGTGTGCTGGACGTACGCGCAGCTTCTTTTAATAGCGGGATGCAGGAGAGATGCGTGCTCAAGAAACTGGGAATTAAAGGCCGCGTGCTGTTGCTGACCCTGTTGCCGACCAGCCTCATGGCGTTGGTATTGGGCGGATATTTCATCTGGATTCAGCAGTCCGACCTGCAAACCCAATTGATGCAGCGTGGCGAAATGATCGCCGAACAGCTCGCACCGTTGGTGGCCCCTGCCATGGCTCACCAAAACAACGACCTGCTGGAACGCATCGCCACCGAGTCGCTGGAACAACAAGACGTTCGCGCGGTGACGTTCCTCGCCCCCGACCGCACACCGCTGGCCCATGCCGGCCCGACCATGGTTAACCCTGCGCCACTGGGCAACGGCTCGCAAATGCTGCGCCGCAGTGGCAATGACGCGACGCGCTACCTGCTGCCGGTGTTTGGCAAACATCGCAATCTGGCAGGCGATGTGATTCCCGAAGAGGCCGATCGCCTGCTGGGCTGGGTCGAACTCGAACTGTCGCACAACAGCATGCTGTTGCGCGGTTATCGCAGTCTATTCGCCAGTTTGCTGCTGATTGGCGGTGGCCTGATCGGTGCGGCGCTGCTGGCGTTACGCATGGGCCGCACGATCAACCGGCCGCTCAGCCAGATAAAACAAGCCGTCGCGCAGCTCAAGGACGGGCACCTGGAAACCCGTTTGCCACCGCTTGGCAGTCAAGAGCTGGACGAGTTGGCGTCTGGCATCAACCGTATGGCCGGCACCCTGCAGAACGCGCGCGAAGAATTGCAGCACAGCATCGACCAAGCCACCGAAGACGTCCGCCAGAATCTGGAAACCATCGAGATCCAGAACATCGAACTGGACCTGGCGCGCAAGGAAGCCCTTGAGGCGAGCCGAATCAAATCCGAGTTTCTGGCCAACATGAGCCACGAAATCCGCACCCCGCTGAACGGGATTCTCGGCTTCACCCATTTGCTGCAAAAAAGCGAGCTGACCCCACGCCAACTGGACTATCTGGGCACCATCGAAAAGTCCGCCGACAGCTTGCTGGGCATCATCAACGAAATTCTCGACTTCTCGAAAATCGAGGCCGGCAAACTGGTGCTCGACCACATCCCTTTCAATCTGCGCGACCTGCTGCAAGACACACTGACTATTCTCGCTCCGGCTGCACACGCCAAGCAGCTGGAACTGGTGAGCCTGGTGTACCGTGACACGCCGCTGTCACTGGTGGGCGACCCACTGCGCCTGAAGCAGATTTTGACCAACCTGGTCAGTAACGCGATCAAGTTCACCCGCGAAGGCACCATCGTCGCCCGGGCGATGCTTGAAGAAGAGCACGAAGACAGCGTGCAACTGCGCATCAGCATTCAGGACACCGGCATTGGCCTCTCAAGCCAAGACGTTCGTGCACTGTTCCAGGCTTTCAGCCAGGCTGATAATTCACTGTCCCGGCAACCTGGGGGCACCGGTCTGGGGTTGGTGATTTCCAAGCGCTTGATCGAGCAGATGGGCGGTGAGATTGGTGTCGACAGTACGCCAGGTGAAGGGTCTGAATTCTGGATCAGCCTGAGCCTGCCCAAAACCCGTGACGATGCCGAAGACTTGCCCGGGCCACCGCTGCTGGGGCGTCGCGTGGCGGTGCTCGAAAACCACGAACTGGCGCGACAAGCCTTGCAGCATCAACTGGAAGACTGCGGCCTGGAAGTGACGCCGTTCAACACGCTGGAAAGCTTGGCCAACGGCGTGACAGGCGCGCATCAAACAGACCAGGCAATCGACCTGGCGGTGCTCGGCATCACCAGCAACGACATGCCGCCAGAACGTCTGAACCAGCACATCTGGGACCTCGAACACCTGGGCTGCAAGGTATTGGTGTTGTGTCCGACCACTGAGCAGACAATGTTCCACCTGTCTGTCCCCAACCCGCACAGCCAGCTTCAGGCCAAACCTGCCTGCACCCGCAAACTGCGGCGGGCATTGTCGGACCTGGTCAACCCGCGTCAATTGCGCAGCGAACCCGGCGAGCCGGTATCCAGCCGAGCACCAAAAGTGCTTTGCGTCGACGACAACCCGGCCAATCTGTTGCTGGTACAAACCCTGCTCGAAGACATGGGTGCCAAAGTGCTCGCGGTTGAAAGCGGTTATGCGGCGATCAATGCGGTGCAGAACGAAACGTTCGACCTGGTGCTGATGGACGTGCAGATGCCCGGCATGGATGGACGCCAAAGCACCGAAGCGATTCGCCAGTGGGAAAGTGAGCGGCACTGCACTCCCCTGCCGATTGTCGCGCTCACCGCGCATGCCATGGCCAATGAAAAACGCGCATTGCTGCAAAGCGGCATGGACGATTACCTGACCAAACCGATCAGCGAACGGCAACTGGCGCAGGTGGTGCTGAAATGGAGCGGGCTGGCGCTGCGCAATCAAGGGCCAGAACGAAACGGCGACAACCTCGGTAACGCGCCTGAACTGCAAGTGCTCGATCACGAAGAAGGTTTACGCCTGGCCGCTGGTAAAGCGGATTTGGCGGCGGATATGTTGGCCATGTTACTCGCCTCGCTTGAGGCCGACCGCGAAGCGATCCGTTTTGCCCGCGACGCCAACGACCAGAACGCCTTGATCGAACGTGTCCATCGCCTGCACGGCGCGACCCGCTATTGCGGAGTGCCGCAATTACGCTCTGCGTGTCAGCGCAGTGAAACCCTGCTCAAGCAACAAGACCCCAAAGCCTACAGTGCGCTTGAAGAGCTGGACCGGGCGATCAATCGCCTGGCGGCCCAGGCCCGTATAAACGCTTGATGCTTTTTCCAGGAGGAACGCATGCGCACCATTCTTTTCAGCAGCCAGACCTACGACCGCGACAGCTTTCTGAACGTTGAGCTACCCGACGGCATCGAGCTGCACTTTCAATCGGCCCGCTTGAGCCTGGACACGGTGGCGCTGGCGGAACATCACGAGGTGGTTTGCGCCTTCATTAATGACGACCTCAGTGCTGCCGTGCTGGAACGCCTGGCCGCCGGTGGCACACGCCTGATAGCCCTGCGCTCGGCCGGTTACAACCATGTCGATCTGACAACGGCAAAACGCCTTGGGCTGACGGTCGTGAGGGTCCCGGCCTATTCGCCGCATGCAGTGGCCGAACACGCGGTAGCGCTGATCCTGGCGCTCAATCGCCGTCTGCACCGCGCCTATAACCGTACGCGCGAAGGCGACTTCAGCTTGCACGGGCTGACCGGATTCGACCTGGTGGGCAAAACTGTCGGCGTGGTCGGCACGGGGCAGATCGGCGCAACTTTCGCAAAAATCATGAATGGCTTCGGTTGCAAATTGCTGGCGTATGACCCTTACCCCAATCCGCTCGTCGAAGCGCTCGGCGCTCGCTATGTCAGCCTGGAACAGCTGCTGGCCGAATCACAGATCATCAGCCTGCATTGCCCGCTCAATGAGCAAAGCAAACATTTGATCAACGGTGAATCACTGACCCACTTGCAGCACGGCGCGATGCTGATCAACACCGGACGTGGCGGCCTGGTGGACACACCGGCGCTGATCGAAGGGTTAAAGAACGGTCAACTGGGCTATCTGGGGCTGGATGTGTATGAAGAAGAGGCTCAGCTGTTCTTCGAAGACCGATCCGACTTGCCGCTGCAGGACGATGTACTGGCGCGACTGCTGACATTTCCCAACGTGATCATCACGGCGCATCAGGCGTTCCTGACCCATGAAGCGCTGGGTGCAATTGCCGCGGACACGCTGCACAACATTGCAGCCTGGGCGGCTGGCAAGCCGCAGAACCTGGTGGATGCGCACTGAACCGGATCGAAGGTCACAGGCACCCTCCATGCTGTGTTGATGTCCGTGCTAGCATGCCGCGCATATTTGGAGGACCCATGGTCGAGCACGATTTTCGTTATAACCTGATGAACCCGCAACACACCCTCACCGAATGCCGCGCCCTGGTGCCAGGCCGTTATCAGGTCACCGGCAACGGCGGCTCGATTCGCAATAACGACGTGCTGGTGGTGACGCTTAAAGGCAGCAAGGACTTGTCCATGCGCCTGAGCGTCGAAACCGTTCGCCACCTGATCAACCCGCCAGGCCAATGGGTCGCGGTGGCCAGTGGTCCGGTGTTCGGCGAATTGGCAATCCACACCTGGAAAGTCAATTGCGACACCTGCGCCAAAGAGCTGAGCTTCGAATTTGCGGTCGACGCCAAACTCGGCAACAAGGCCCAAAAACCTGCCGCTAGCGCGCGAATTGCAGAATTGGGCTGGACGACCGTTGGCGAGAAACACGTGTGCCCTAAATGCCAGGAGCCTGCGTGATGAAACGCCTTGCCCTGAGCGCGCTGCTTGGCGCCAGCCTGCTGGGATGCGCCGCAGAGCCTGTGCAACTGCAACAGAACCGCAGCTACATTCTGGAATGGATTGGCGAGCGTCCGCTGATGGACTACAGCCACTTGACCATTACCCTCGGTGACGACGGTCGGGCTTATGGCAACGGCGGCTGCAACCATTGGTTCGCGCCGTACACGCTGGAAGGTCACACGCTGAGTTTCGGCAAAATAGGCAGCACCCGCAAACTGTGCGCCCCGGCCGTCATGGAGCAGGAACAACGCTTCTTGCAGGCACTCGAAAACGTTCAGCGCTGGGATATTTCGCCGATCGAGCAAACACGCTTCTGGCCAGCCGAAGGCAAGCCACTGCGCCTGTGGCTTGAAGAGGGTTGATCCCCCGCCAAAAGCTTGTGTAGTGAGCGGATTTATCCCCGCTGGACTGCGCTGCAGGCCCTATTTTTGGAGTCGCTTCGCAACTCGACGGGGATAAATCCCCTCGCCACAGAAAGCATCAATCAATGATCAGTTTTTCGCCTGCAGCGCTTCGAGCTTCGCGATAACGCCTGCCGCCGTCTGCTCGCCCATCAACTGCTCGGGGATTTATCCCCCGCCACAAGCTCGTGTGGTGAGAGGATTTATCCCCGCTGGACTGCGCAGCAGGCCCTATTTTTGGAGTCACTTCGCAACTCAACGGGGATAAATCCCCTCGCCACAGACAGCATCAATCAATGATCAGTTTTTCGCCTGCAGCGCTTCGAGCTTCGCGATCACGCCCGCCGCCGTCTGCTCGCCCATCAACTGCTCACGGACCTTGCCTTTGTTGTCGATGATGTACGTCACCGGCAACGCCTCGCTACGCGGAATGTCGTAAAGTTCGGCGGGATCTTGCGCCAGCACGGTGAACTTGATTCCCAGTTTTTCACTGGCAGCTTTTAGCTCTTCACCCTGCACATTGTCGAAATTAACCCCGAACACGCCGATTTTCTTATCCTTGAGCTGATCGGCCAACGCGTTCAACTGCGGAATTTCGGTTCTGCACGGCCCGCACCATTCAGCCCAGTAATTGAGCACCAGCCATTGCTTGTCCAAGCGTTCGGCGGCGACTTTGTGTCCATTCTGGTCGGTACCATAGTCGTTGCCGCAGCCCCCGAGCATTAACGCGCCGATGATCGCCAATGCTGCTGCCAATCGCCTTTTCATGTCGTGTTCCTTGGTCGAATTTGAATGCGCCTGCGACCCATCGCCTCCCACGGTTCTGGATTACGCGCTGCACGGTTAGAATAGCTGTCACCTTACGCAAGATGCGACCCGCACATGACCGATCTGACGCTTTATCACAATCCGCGCTGCTCGAAATCCCGCGGTGCGCTCGAACTGCTCGAAGCCCGTGGCCTGACCCCGAACGTGGTCCGTTACCTGGAAACCCCGTTAAACGCCACGCAAATCCAGAGCCTGCTGAAAAAGCTTGGGCTGTCCGCACGGCAATTGCTGCGCACCGGCGAGGATGAGTACAAAACCCTTAACCTCGCCGACGCAAGCCTGAGCGAGGCGCAACTGATCGCCGCCATCGCGGACCACCCGAAACTCATGGAACGACCGATTCTGGAAGTCGGCGACAAAGCCGTCATCGGCCGTCCGCCAGAGAACGTACTGGAGTTGCTGCCGTGAGCGAGCCGTACATTCTGGTTCTGTACTACAGCCGCAGCGGCTCGACAAACGAAATGGCGCGGCAGATTGCCCGAGGTGTAGAGCAATCGGGTATGGAGGCGCGCCTGCGCACCGTGCCGGCAATTTCCACCGAATGCGAAGCCGTGTCGCCGGACATCCCGGATGAAGGCGCGTTGTACGCAAGCCTGGACGACTTGAAGAACTGTTCAGGCCTGGCACTCGGCAGCCCCACCCGTTTCGGCAATATGGCGGCGCCGCTGAAGTACTTTCTCGATGGCACCAGCAACCTGTGGCTGACCGGCGCTCTGGTGGGCAAACCGGCCGGGGTTTTCACCTCAACAGCCAGTCTGCACGGCGGTCAGGAAACCACGCTGCTGTCGATGATGCTGCCGTTGTTGCACCACGGCATGCTGATCACCGGCCTGCCTTACAGTGAATCTGCGCTGCTGGAAACACGTGGCGGTGGCACGCCGTATGGCGCCAGTCACCATGCCGGTGCCGATGGCAAAAGCCCGCTGGATGAACATGAAATGGCGCTGTGCCGGGCCTTAGGGCTGCGGTTGGCAAAAACTGCACAAAAACTGGGGAACTGACGTGGCCAAAAAGCCGAAGGTTTTACCCGCCATCGAATGGCTTGAGCCACGGGTCAGGGCGATGCGCGCGATCAGCCTGCTGTGCTATTTCGGCCTGGTGGGTTTGTTGTGCGTGTATTACCTGCTGATCGCCGACCTGCATGGCGCGCGGCCGTGGGTGATTCTGCTGATCGAACTGGTGCCGTTGCTGTTGCTGGCACCGGGAATGATCATTGGCAGCGCCCGCGCCAATTCCTGGCTGTGTTTTATGGTGAACCTGTATTTCATCAAAGGCGCGCTGGCTGCCTATGACCCTAACCGGCAAATGTTTGGATTGCTGGAGATGGGCGCGAGCCTGGCGGTGTTCTGCTCGGCCCTGTTGTACGTGCGCTGGCGTTTCCAGTTGAATCGCAAGTTGGCGGGTGAAGGCGAGATTTCTGTTGCCTGACCGGATGCCTTCGCGAGCAAGCTTGCAGCCACATTGAACGCGTTTCAAATGTGCGGGTGAGCCTGCTCGCGATGCCGTCGACGTGGTCTCAATGATTCACGGTATACGCCAGCATCATCGATATCTGGCTCATCGGCCGTCCGCCACTTTGTTCGTGCCACTGATTGAACACATCCTGCACCAACGCCAGATCACGCTGGCTGGTCGGCACTTTGTCGACGATCTTTTGCGCATTCAATCCCGCGACGACGTCGTAACTGGGCACAAACGTATCTTTGCCGACCATGCGCAAGAACCGCGGCGCCGACAACCCGCCCAACTGGTGACCGTGTTTTTTCAGGTAGGTCCACAGCCCGACGATCTCGGTCACTGGCCAATCGGCGATGAACGCGCCGAAGCTGCCCTTCTCGTGCGCCACGTCCAGCACCAACTGAGCATTGCGCGGCACGCTTTTGAGCTTGCCCAAATGGCGAATGATGCGTGCGTCCTGCATCAGGCGCTCAAGGTGCTCGGCGCTCATGAGCACGACTTTTTCCGGATCAAACTTGAAAAACACTTCTTCGAAGGCCGGCCATTTCGCGTCCACCAAGCTGTGCTTCAACCCCGCGCGGAATACGCGCAATGCCATGGTCGACAGGTAGCGGTCGTCGCTGATCTTGCGCAATTGCGCCGGGGTTTTGGGAACGGGCAGATGGGCTTCCAGTTCAGCCGCTGAACCGAAGCGGTTCAGACAGTATTCGTGCAACCACTTGTAGTCGCGCATGCCCTCTCCTAAAGATTGAAATGAAAACGGCGCCCGCAAGCGCCGTAAGTCAGAGCGGTGTCGAACCTCAGAGGTTCACAACGTTGACGAACCGCGAGGCTGCGGTTTCATCGATACGCAGGTTGGTAAAGTCGAACAGGTTGCGATCCGCCAGTTGTGACGGGATCACGTTTTGCAGGCTGCGGAAAATACTTTCGGTGCGACCTGGCGTCTTGCGGTCCCATTCCTGCAGCATTTCCTTGACCACCTGGCGCTGCAGGTTTTCCTGAGAACCACACAGGTTGCACGGGATGATCGGAAATTGCTTGAGGTCGGAATAGGCTTGAATGTCTTTCTCGTTGCAATACGCCAGCGGACGAATCACAACGTTGCGGCCATCGTCGGCGCGCAATTTCGGTGGCATGGCCTTGAGCGAACCATTGAAGAACATATTAAGAAAGAACGTTTCGACGATGTCATCGCGGTGGTGGCCGAGGGCCATTTTGGTCGCGCCAATTTCGTCGGCGAACGTATACAGCGTGCCTCGGCGCAAACGCGAGCACAGCGAGCACGTGGTTTTACCCTCGGGGATCAGCTCCTTGACCACTGAATAGGTGTCTTTCTCGACGATGTGATATTCCACGCCCAGCGCTTCTAGGTAAGCCGGCAGAACATGCTCAGGAAAACCCGGCTGCTTCTGATCCATGTTCACGGCAACGATCTCGAACTTGATCGGTGCAACCTTCTGCAGGTGAATCAGCACATCAAGCAGGGTGTAGCTGTCCTTGCCGCCAGACAGGCAAACCATGACCTTGTCGCCTTCTTCAATCATGTTGAAGTCGGCAATAGCCTCGCCGGCCTGACGGCGAAGGCGCTTTTGCAGTTTATTCTGGTTGACCGTAAGAGTGCCCATGACGCAAATCCGTGAGGTGTGACGAAAGGCCGGCATTTTACGCAAAAATGCCTCAGGGGCGAAGACCCCGTCCGCCTACCGTGTGCTGACAGTCCCAGCGGCGATTAACAGGGGTTTTTACAGCGCGATTTGCTCTAACGCCCTGCTCCTGCGGGGTTAAGTCCTTTCTATACTGCGTCATAAGGTCGCACACATATTCAGACCTTTACTTACTTGGCCACTTTGGCCCGTAGGCGCTCCACTGGGGGGCGATGGCAAAAACAAGAGGAGTGACTGGCATGATCCATCACGTAGTGGGGCTCTTCACCCACCCTGATCAGGAATGGAAAGACATTCGTGGCGATCAGGAAGAAAGCATCAGCCATATGTACTTGACCCACACCCTGATATTGGCGGCAATTCCCGCTGTATCGGCGTTTATCGGCACCACCAAGGTCGGCTGGGTTATCGGCAGTCGAGCGCCGGTGATGTTGACTCAGGAAAGCGCGCTCTGGATGACGATCATGTCGTACCTGGCGATGCTTGGCGGCGTGGCGGTAATGGGTGCGTTCATTCACTGGATGGCCCGCACGTATGACGCCAACCCAAGCCTGGCACGGTGCGTGGCGTTCGCGACGTACACCGCGACACCGCTGTTCATCGGCGGCCTGGCGGCGCTCTACCCACACATGTGGCTCGGAATGATCATCGGCACCGCAGCCATTTGCTACACCGTGTACCTGCTGTATGTGGGGCTACCGACCTTCATGAACATTCCATCGGACGAGGGCTTTCTGTTTTCGAGTTCTGTACTGGCTGTAGGCCTGGTGGTGCTGGTGGCCATCATGGCGTTTACCGTAATTGTCTGGGGTTTGGGCGTAGGGCCCGTTTATACCAACTGACCCAATTAAAAAGCGAAATCTGCCAATACCGGCCGCCGCGAGGCGGCCTTTTAATGTCAGGGATTTGAGAATGGCGACGACCATTCGGCGCCTCGGCGATTCGCAAGCGCACGGGGTTGCGGCATACTCAAGGCTTGTGGAGACCCATCAAGCATGCCCGAGCAACTCAATACCCGCGTCGAAGACTGTTACCTGCAAGCCGAATCCTTTTTTAAACGTACGTTCAAACGCCCCGTGGTGAGTCTCAAGCTGCGCGGCCAGAAAGCCGGTGTCGCGCATTTGCACGAGAACTTGCTGCGCTTCAACCCTCAGCTTTACCGTGAAAATAGCGAAGACTTCCTCAAGCAGACCGTGGCCCACGAAGTTGCGCACTTGATTGCCCATCAATTGTTCGGCGATAGCATTCAGCCGCACGGTGAAGAGTGGCAACTGATCATGCGCGGGGTGTATGAACTGCCGCCCAACCGTTGCCACACGTACGACGTTAAACGCCGCAGCGTGACGCGTTACATCTACAAATGCCCATGCGCCGACAGCGACTTCCCGTTTTCGGCACAGCGCCATAGCCTGGTGAGACAGGGGCGACGGTATTTGTGCCGGCGCTGCCGCAGTACGTTGGTGTTTAGTGGCGAGATGCGGGTCGAGTAGCGGAATTTTTTGTGCCTGGACTGACCCCATCGCGAGCAGGCTCGCTCCCACAAGTGATTTGTGGCGTGACGTAAATCCAGTGTGGGAGCGAGCCTGCTCGCGATGGGGTCCACAGCATCACTACACAATGACCTTGGTACACCGCAACGCTCCCACAAGTGATTTGCGGCGTGACGTAAGTCCAGTGTGGGAGCGAGCCTGCTCGCGATGGGGTCCACAGCATCACTACACAATGACCTTGGTGCGCCGCAACGCTCCCGCAGGTGATTTGCGGCGTGACGTAAATCCAGTGTGGGAGCGAGCCTGCTCGCGATGGGTCTACAGCATCACTACACAATGACCTTGGTACACCGCAACGCTGCCGCAGGTGATTTGCGGCGTGACGTAAGTCCAGTGTGGGAGCGAGCCTGCTCGCGATGGGGTCCACAGCATCACTACACAATGACCTTGGTGCGCCGCAACGCTGCAATCCGCTCGACACTAAACCCCAATTCCCCCAACACCTGATCCGTATGCTCACCCACCGCCGCGCCGATGTGCCGCGGCGTGGGCAAGCCATCGGAAAACTTCAGCGGACAGGCCATTTGCGCTTGGCGAGTACCATCGCCACGCGGCACTTCTACCACTAGATTTCGCGCCTTCAGCTGCGGATGTCGCACCGCTTCACCCAAACTCAACACAGGTTCGACGCACGCATCGAGTTCGGCAAACAATGCGCATAACTCGGCAAAGTCGTGCTTCTCGAACTCAATCTTCAGTGCGTCCTTGAGCTTCTTCTGCTGTGCCGGTTTTGGCGAAAGGCCCAACGCCGCCAGTGGTTCCAGTCCCAATGCGCTGCACAACTGTTTCATGAACGGCGGTTCCAGGCTGCCCACGGCCATCCAGCGCCCATCGCGGGAACGGTAATAATCGTAGAAGCTGCCGCCATTGAGCACCTGCTGTTCACGGCCCGGCTCTTCGCCGCAAGCGAGGTAACCGGCGCCGGCCATGGCGTTCAAGCTGAACGCGCAATCGGTCATGCTCACGTCCAGATGCTGCCCCTGCCCCGTTTGTTGCCGGGCAATCACTGCCGCCAGCAGTCCGATAACCCCGTGCAACGAACCGCCGGCGATGTCGGCCACTTGCATGCCCAATGGCAGCGGGCCGCTGTCCGCCCGGCCGGTATGACTCGCCAGCCCCGCCAGCGCCAGGTAGTTGATGTCATGGCCGGCGCGGTCCTTGTAGGGGCCGGTCTGGCCGTAACCGGTAATCGACACGTATATCAGCTTCGGATTGATCGCCTTCAGGGCGTCATACCCCAACCCCAATCGCTCCATCACACCGGGGCGGAACTGCTCCAGCACGATGTCGTGGTCTTGCAACAACTGCTTGATCACCTCCAGCGCTTCAGGCTGCTTGAGGTCCAGCGCCAGGCTGCGCTTGTTGCGGTTGAGGTAGGCGTGGCTGGCGGAGACACCTCGATCGTGCGGCGGCAATACGCGCAACAAGTCGATGCGGGTCGGCGATTCGATGCGCAACACCTCGGCGCCCATGTCCGCCAGCAACAGCGAGGCGAACGGCCCCGGCAGCAGTGTCGAAAAATCCAGAATCTTGAGTGATGCCAGTGGACCGGGCATGAATGACCTCCTGTGCGATCCCACAAGCCTAGGCAGCCAATGGCATTGCAGCAATCACCCGATGCGTCAGCAACGGTGACCGTTACGCTCAAATCGCAGGCATTAAAAAACCCGCCGAAGCGGGTTTTTCATTCCAGACAGCCTTTACTTGACGCTGTTCGGGGTTGGGCCTTCGGCCACACCCAGGTCGTCTTCAGGACGGGTATCGGCGATACCACGACCACCAGACGCCAGTTCGGCGTGCATCACATCGACGTCCAGTTCCTTGACCCATTTGGCCACAACCAGAGTGGCAACCGCGTTACCCACCAGGTTGGTCAAGGCGCGGGCTTCGGACATGAAGCGGTCGATACCAAGGATCAAGGCCAGGCCGGCAACCGGCAAGTGGCCCACGGCGGACAGGGTTGCAGCCAACACGATGAAGCCACTGCCGGTCACGCCTGCGGCGCCTTTGGAGGACAGCAGCAACACCACCAGCAAGGTGATCTGGTGCGTGATGTCCATGTGCGTGTCGGTTGCCTGAGCAATAAACACGGCGGCCATGGTCAGGTAGATAGCCGTGCCGTCGAGGTTGAACGAGTAACCGGTCGGGATCACCAGGCCTACAACGGATTTCTTCGCGCCCAGGCGCTCCATTTTGATCAGCATGCGCGGCAGCACCGATTCCGAAGAAGAGGTACCCAATACGATCAGCAGTTCTTCACGGATGTAACGGATCACTTTCAGCACGCTGAAGCCGTGAGCACGAGCGATACCGCCCAGCACCACCAACACGAACAGCAGACAGGTGATGTAGAAGCACGCCATCAACTGACCCAGTTGCACCAGCGAACCCACACCGTAGGCACCGATGGTGAATGCCATGGCGCCCAAGGCGCCGATTGGCGCGAGCTTCATGATCATGTTGATGATGTTGAACATCACGTGAGCGAAGCGATCAATGAAGTCCAGGATCGGCTTGCCATAGGCGCCCAGGCGATGCAGGGCGAAACCGAAGATCACCGAGAACATCAGCACTTGCAGGATATCGCCGGTCGCGAACGCACCGAAGATGGTGTTCGGGATGACGTTCAGCAGGAAACCAACAACGCTTTGATCTGCACCGGCGGCAACATATTGCGCCACTTTGGAGGCATCCAGCGTGGTCACGTCAATGTGCATGCCGGCACCCGGCTGCACGAGGTTGACCACCACCAGACCGACCAGCAAGGCAATGGTCGACACAATTTCGAAGTACAGCAGCGCGTAACCACCGGTCTTGCCAACCGACTTCATGCTCTGCATGCCTGCGATACCGCTGACGACGGTGCAGAAGATAATGGGGGCGATGATCATTTTGATCAGTTTGATGAACCCGTCACCCAGTGGCTTGAGGGCGACACCGGTTTGCGGGTAGAAGTGACCGACCAGGATGCCGATAACGATGGCTACGATCACCTGGAAATACAGGGATTTGTACAGTGGCTGACGAGTCGTCATTGCAAAGTTCCTCAAGAGTGTCGCTGACAACATCCATCTGTTGTCCTGACACCTCAATTGCGAACCCTCCTGCTTCTGGAGGGATTTGTTTTTTCGAGCTGCGCAACGGCAGGCATCTGCTCGTTACATCGCAAGGCCCGTGCCACTATTACCGAATTGACCGCAAGCCTTCTGACATCAAGGGTTACAGGTTTTTAGTTGCCTGCGAACCGTTATGCTGAAGTGGCGGTTTTCCGCCTATCAGCTGATTCACGTCCTGCTATTTGGCGGATATCCGCCTTGTCCCGCGCCAGCCTCCCCGTCTAACATCCGTTGCTCAATGGATGGACCTGCCCTTTTTATGCGCGAACGCACTACCGCCAGTCACTTTGCCCGTGCCGCCCTCGGGGGTGCACTTAGGCGTGGGTATGACTGTTCAAGCCTGTTGCAGCAATTGGGAATCAGCCCCGAATTGCTGGACGAACCCCGGGCGCGCATCGCTCCCGAGCAATTCACGCAATTGATAAAGGCCTTATGGCTGGCACTCGACGATGAGTACCTGGGTTTCGGGCCGGCGCCGAGTAAACCGGGCAGCTTCGCGATGATGTGCCATGCCGTGATCCACTGCCGAAACTTGGAGAAAGCACTTCATCGGGGTTTATTATTTTATAGCCTATTCCCTGAAGGTCCGCGTCTGACCCTGACCCGTGAAGGCGAAATGATGCGCCTGAGCCTTGACGATTCGACGTTCGAGGACCCGGATCACTTCCTCACCGAAAGCCAGTTGATGGTGTGGCATCGCCTGGGCAGTTGGTTGATTGGCCAGCGAATTCGGCTGGAACAGGCGACGTTCAGCTACGAAAAACCCGCACACGGCGCTGAATACGACTTGCTGTTCCCCTGTCCCCAGCAGTTTTCGGCGGCGCAGAGCAGTGTGCTGTTTCACAGTCGTTACTTGAGCATGCCGTTGTTACAAGACGAGCGGACCCTCAAGCACTTCCTCGAGCGCTCACCTGCCGACCTGCTATCGCGCCCGGATGACGGCGACAGCCTGAGCAGCCAGTTACGACGCCTGCTCAGTCGGGACAGCTCTCGCTGGCCGGACCTTGAGGCCGTGGCAGCGCATTTGCACATCAGCCCGCAAACGTTACGTCGGCATCTGCGCGAAGAGGGTTCAAGTTTTCAGGAGCTGAAGGATCAGTTGCGGCGCGACATTGCGATTTATCACCTGGGCCGTGCGGACCTGTCGTTGCAACAGATTGCCGAACAACTGGGGTTTTCCGAACCTTCGGCGTTTCATCGAGCGTTCAAAAAATGGACCGGGTTGACGCCGGGGGCGTATCGCGCGCAGGAGAACTGATTGTGTTGCGGGCCTTGAATAACGCCATCGCGAGCAGGCTCGCTCCCACAACGGTCCTGTGTTCGCAGGGCTTATGTGGGCGAGCCTGATCGCGATGGCGGCGCAAGGAGCAGCACTCAGAACAGCTCAAACCGTCGGAAAATGAATCCGGAATGCCGCGCCGCCCATGGGCGAATCGCCCAACGTCAGTTTTGCGTTGTAGCTTTCGATGATGTCCTTGACCACCGCCAACCCGATCCCTTGGCCCGGATGCTGACGGTCCAGGCGTTCGCCGCGCTGCAGAATACGGGCGCGCTGATCCGGAGGAACGCCCGGGCCGTCATCCTCCACACACACCTCAATGCCGTTGACCGTTTGACGCACGCTGACGCGCACTTCTCCAAGGCATAAGCGGTAGGCGTTCTCTAGCAAGTTGCCCATCATTTCCAGCAAGGCCCCCTGCTCGATTGGCACGTAACACTGGTCCGGCAAATCCAGCGCGACCAAAACACGTTTATCGCGGTAGACCTTGTCCAGCGTATCGCAGAGGCTTTTGAGCACCGGACGCAGGCGCACCTGATGGCGCACCAGACCGCTTTTGCGCAGGCTGGCCCGCTGTAGCTGATAGCTGATTTGCTGGCTCATGCGCTCGATCTGCGTCTGTAACACCCAGGCCTGCTCCCTGTTTTCCGGGCGTTGCGCCATGTCTTCGCTGACACCTTGCAACACCGTCAACGGGGTTTTCAGACTGTGCGCCAGGTCATCGAGGGAGTCACGGTAGCGGCTGCGTTGCTCACGCTCACTGTGCAACAAGCGGTTGAGGGAGCCGGTCAGGCGCAGCAGTTCGCGCGGGTGTTGCTCGCTGAGACTCTCGCGGGTACCGCTTTCGATCTCGTCCAGCTCTTGGCTCAGCCGTCGCAACGCCTGCAGGCCCCAGGTCAGGCCGATCCAGAGCAGCGCCAGCAGCACCAGCAAAGCGGCGCCGAAACCCAGGTACAGGTTCTCACGCAGGCCTTCGAGGGTCACTTCGTACTCGCGAACCGGTTGCAGTGCGACGATGCTGAAGGCTGCACTTTTGCCGCCAAGCAGCTTGACCTCAACGTCGTAGACGAAGAATTCCTGACCGTCAGCCTCGCGAATCCTCGCGAATTCGTTGCCGCGTCCGTCATAACGCGGTTTGTAATTGAGGTTTTCTTCCTTGGTACCTTTCGAGCGCCAGACCAGATGGCCTTCACGGTCGTAGATGTAGCCGAGCAAACGGCTGTCTGTGAGGTTGAAGCGCTCGTCAGGCAACTGCGTGGGCATTTGCAGGCGATTGTTTTCGACCCGCGCGGCGGAGATCAAGGTTGTGACATCCGACGCCAGACGCTGCTCGATTGAATCCTGCAACGCCAGGCTGAACGCGCCCTGCATCGCCGGCAACAGCGCCAGCATGAACAACACCGCCAACAGGGTGGCGGCGAGCATCAAGCGAACACGGAGCGAACGAATCAAGTGCAGCGCTCATTGAACAGATAGCCGAGGCCGCGCACGGTATCGATCGGTTTGAAACCGGCCGGGCCTTCAAGTTTACGGCGCAGGCGCCCCACCAGCACTTCGATCACGTTTGGATCGCGCTCGTCGTCGTCCGGGTAGAGCTGTTCCATCAAGCGGTCCTTGGCCACCACTTGTTGGTGATGCCGCATCAGGTACTCGAGAATCCGGTACTCGTAAGCCGTCAGCGCCAGCGGCTGTTCATCAAGTGATGCTTGTTTACGATTGAGGTCCAGCAAGAGTGGCCCGGCGACGATGGTCGACTGGGTAAAACCGCTGGAGCGGCGCAAAAGAGCATTCAGGCGCGCATCCAGCTCTTCGAACTGGAACGGCTTGACCACGTAATCGTCAGCCCCGGCGGCCAGGCCTTCGACCTTGTCCTGCCAGTTGCCACGCGCCGTGAGGATCAAAATCGGAAACGCCTTGCCGCGCGCGCGCAGCTGCCGAATCAGGTCGAGGCCGCCCATGCCCGGCAAGCCGAGGTCGATCACCGCCAGGTCATGGTTGAATTGCTCGGTCTGGTACAGCGCCTCTTCGGCGTTGGCCACGGATTCAACCACGTGACCACTGTCGGTCAGGCGGGTTTGCAGGTGATGGCGCAACAGCGCTTCATCTTCGACGACCAGCAGTTTCATAACGCTCTCCCGGGCAAATCAACATCTCCAAAGGTACATTGACGCGGTTCGATGGCTAACAGTCTGGCTGTTTTTAGCCCTGCATGGAGTACGACAGATCATAGCGGCCCATAAGCTCTTCCTGACGAAGTTTAATGCCATTGTGCGAGACCGACACGTTGTCGTAACTGGCGCAATAACCGGTCGGGCTGCTCTGCTGGCTCAACCGAGCTCCCCAGGCACTGCCGTGGCTGACGCCAGCATCGATAGTTGAGCTGCTCAGTGCCAGGGTTTTCTTTACCTTCTCGTTGGTCTTGCCTAGTGTCAGGTTGGCAAAATTATCGTCGGAGGCGAACGCCGCAGTGCTCGCGCTCAGGACGGTGAAAGCCAGAAGCAGGTTTTTAAAGCTCGTCATTCGGGATTTCCTCATGCGCTATCAGCTTTTCGGGCACGAGCAAGGTTAACCATCCGGTGCTGAACTCCCCCTGAACGCACTCTGAACCTAAGCTGAATCAAATCGTCTAGGCTGTTTTGATGACTTCCTCAGGAGAACCGAACATGCGCATGTTTCTTGCCCTCGTATTAATCGCGTTGAGCGGTGCAAGCCAGGCTGCTATCAAGACTCAGGAAATCCCCTACCAGAGCACCGATGGCACCAAAATGATCGGCTATTACGCCTACGACGATGCGATCAAAGGCCCGCGCCCGGGTGTCGTGGTGGTGCATGAGTTCTGGGGGCTGAACGACTACGCCAAACGCCGCGCGCGTGATCTGGCTGGTTTGGGTTACAGCGCGCTGGCCATCGACATGTACGGCGACGGCAAAAATACCGAGCACCCAAAAGACGCCATGGCGTTCATGCAAGAGGCATTGAAGGACAGTGCAGTGGCCAGTGCCCGGTTCGAGGCCGGGCTGGATTTATTGAAAAAACAGCCGCAAACCAACCCGGATAAAATCGCCGCCATAGGTTACTGCTTTGGCGGTGGCGTGGTGCTGAACGCCGCCCGTCAAGGCCTGCCATTGGCGGGCGTGGTGAGTTTCCACGGTGCGCTGGCAACCAATACGCCAGCGACGCCTGGCAGCGTCAAAGCAAAAATATTGGTCGAGCATGGCGCGAAGGACAGCATGGTGACGCCTGAAAACGTTGCCGCGTTCAAAGCAGAAATGGACAAGGCCGCAGCCGACTACACATTCGTCAGCCTCAAGGATGCCAAGCACGGTTTCACCAATCCGGATGCCGATCGGCTCAGCCATGGCGATCATGGTGGCCCGGACATTGGTTACAACAAGGCTGCGGATGAGAGCTCGTGGGCGGATATGCAGGCGTTCTTCAAGAAGATTTTTAGTTGATGAGGTAGACCGAGGCCCAGTCTTCGCGAGCAGCTCGCTGCCACATTCGATCTGTGCGACACCCAAGATCCTTTCTGGGGGCAAGCCTGCTGACTGCGAATCCAGGGCTTTGCACTACCCAGCCCCAAGGCAACCCGGCAAAATGCCCGACATGAACTCAACCACTGTCCTACCCGCCTGCTGCTCCCCGCTCGATAGCGTTTGGCCGCTGCCTTTTTTGCTGCCGGACACCGTGCTGCTCAGCACGCACTTCGATACCTCGCAACTGGCCAGCGATGATTTTCAACGCAGCGCAATCGATGCACCGGCAAGCATTCAGCGCTCGGTTGCCAAGCGGCAAGCCGAGTTCTTGGCGGGGCGCGTTTGCGCACGAGCCGCACTGCAGCAATTGGAAGGATTGAGTTTCAGCCCGGCCATCGGTGAAGACCGGGCGCCGGTCTGGCCGGCGCACATTACCGGCTCGATCACCCATAGCACTGGTCGCGCGGCGGCGATTGTCGCCAAGAAAGCCGCTTGGCGCGGGCTGGGCATGGATTTGGAAAACATGCTGAACCGCGAGCGGGCCGAACGCCTGGCTGGCGAAATCCTCACGCCGCCCGAGTTGCAGCGCATGGCTGTTGCGCCTCGCGATCAGTTGGCGATGCTGGTAACGCTGACGTTTTCGGTGAAGGAAAGTGTGTTCAAGGCGCTCTACCCGATCGTTCAAAAACGGTTTTATTTCGAGCATGCCGAACTGTTGGAATGGACCGAGGCGGGCCACGTGCGGTTGCGGTTGCTGACCGACCTTTCCAGTGAATGGCGCAACGGCACGGAACTGGATGCACAGTTCGGGATAAAGGATGGGCAACTGTTGAGTCTGGTCAGTATCAAAAGCTGATCAACGCTTCTCCTGGTTCCTCGGCCAACTCAAACTGAAACAGGCTCCGCCCAGACTTTTACTCTTGCTGATCAGCGCACGGCCATCATGCCAATGGATAATGCGGCGCACGATGGACAGCCCCAATCCATGCCCGCCCGAAGCGCGGGTGCGGCTGTCATCGAGGCGCAGGAAAGGAGTAAAGATTTTCTCCCAGGCAATTTCCGGCACGCCTGGCCCGTCATCTTCAATGTCCACCCGGCAACGCTGCTGGCCCACCTGGTAACTGACCGTGACCGTGGACGATGCGTGACGCATGGCGTTGCTCACCAGGTTCTGGATCGCCCGGTGCAAGTAACGCGGCTCGGCCTCGACCCACGCGTCGTCGCAGTCGGCGGCGGACAGGCACAGCCCGCGCCGCACAGTGACGTCGGCACGCAGCGGTGCCAGCTCTTCGATCACTTGATTCACCAGCGCATCCAGGTCGATACGCTGAAAATTCAAGGCTGGCGAACCTTGCTCCAGCCGCGCGTACGTCAACATCTCGTCCACCAGCCGATCAAGGTCCTCGATGTCGTGGTCCATGCCTTCGCAGTATTTTTGCAGCGCTTGCGGCGTGTTGGCCGAGCCGATCATCTCCAGGCCAAAGCGCAGCCGCGCCACCGGCGTACGCAACTCATGCGACACCGCGCGTACCAGCTCGCGCTGGATGGCCAGCAATTGTTGCAAGTGCTCGGCCATCCCGTTGAACGCCGACGCCAACCTTCCCACGGAGTCCGCGCCGCGCGCAGGCACGCGAGTTTCCAGGCTGCCTTTGGCTATGCGCGTGGCGGCAGCCTCCAGCCCCCGTAAACGGCGCTCCAGTTGACGCACCAATAAATAGACGATCAACCCGATCAGGCTCAGGCCCAGGGCTGCAATCAACACCAGCCACTCCGGCGGATAAGGGTTCATCTGATACAACGGGCCAATCTCCAGCACCCACGGCGTACCCACCATGCCGGCAAATACCCGGATCGAATCCCCTTCCTTGCCCAGCGCCATGACGGTGTCGCCCTCAGACACGCGGCGACTCTGGTCTTCATCCATGTCCGCCTCGTCGACGGTGACCAGACGCAAGTCAAAACCGAAACCCTTGTCTTCCTTGAGCTGCGCCAGACGCTGCGGCTGATCCGCCACCGGAACCCGCACCAATTCATCCGCCAGCAAATAAATAGTCGCGCGCGCCAGTTGTTCGCTGATTTGTTGGACTTCCCCGGTCAGCATTAACTGTTCTTTGTCGCTGACCAACCGGTAAACCTTCGCCGCGTGAGGGCCGGTTTGCTCCACCAGCGCTTGACCGCGCAACACTCGGGTGCGTTGCGTGAGGTCGAGATCGGTCTGGGTAAAAGTCTTCAACGCCAGTGGAATACCCAGCAACCGCTCCCACACCAACAAGGCGCGGTGGCGTTCGGTCGCGTTCATTGGTTGCAGGTTGTCGGCCATCAGCGAAAACGTGCCATGCGCCAGACGTTCGCGATATTGCTCACTGCGCACCTGATTGAGCAGGTGCAATGCGAGCACGCCGAGCACCGCGACCAGAATCAGCGCGGCACACATGCCGCCATAAATACGCAGGAAAATCGAGTTCACAGCGACGGGTCTACGCAGGCTTCCGGCACGAACAAGTAGCCTTTGCTACGAATGGTCTTGATCAAGCGCGGATGGTCCGGGTCATCGCCGATTTTCGGACGGATCCGCGAAATGCGCACATCGATCGAGCGATCCTGGCCGTCGTAACCGATGCCGCGCAGGGCGGTAAAAATCTCTTCCCGGGACAGAATGCGCCCGGCGTTTGCCACCAGCAGCCACAACAGGTCGAACTCGGCGCTGGTCAATTCGATGCCGTTGTCGTGCAGCCAGGCTTCACGCAGCGCGTTGTCGACCACCAATGGGCCAAACTGCAGCCGGCGCTGTTTTTCCGGGGCCACGTCCGGCGCTTCACTGCGGCGCAACAAGGCCTGGATACGCGCCAGCAGCAATCGCGGGCGCACGGGTTTGCACACGTAATCGTCAGCCCCCAGATCCAGGCCAAGAATCTGATCGGTGTCGTCGGTGCGTGCGGTCAACATCAGGATCGGGCCGTCGAAGCGGTCGCGAACCTTGCGGCAGATACTCAGGCCATCTTCACCCGGCAACATCAGGTCAAGAATGACCAGGTCAGGTTGTTCCTTGAGGATGCGGGCGGCCGCCAGCGCGCCGTTGCCCTCAATTGAAACGCGCAGGCCGTTGGTTTCAAGGTAATCGCGGGTCAGTTCGGCCAGACGCTGGTCGTCTTCCACAATCAATACCTGCCAGGCTTCTTGCTCCACGGTGACCTCTGCTTGCCAACAACACTGATAAGGAAGGATCCGCCCGTCTTTTTGTCATGATTGGGGAGGATAAGAATGCGTGTCCATCGGCCGATTGTATAAACGTCGAACGCGTGTAACACAAGCTGCCAAATGCGTTCGGACAGCAGGTTTTTTTGTGATAGGGTTCGCGCCCCTAAAAATCCGCCCGGACCGGTGCCGACAACTGAAATCCCATGACAAACGGTCTACTCCAGCAGGGTCGCGGCCTACACGCTATTTACACCTTTCACGCACAATTTACGCACAGGTTTATCCACAGGTAGTACGTTGCAACACCCTCCAAAACGCATTATCTTGTAGCCCGGCGCAAAAAAAACCCTACATGTAGGGTTTTGCTCCAAAAACCAATCACAAACCGGTCCTCTATTTCAAGCGCTTTATTGCCTCTGTCCGGTTGAACCAAACGTATTTTCGAAAGACCAAACCGCGCGTGCGGATGGCTACTGTTTTTAAGCCGAAAACGGCGTTAACGGTACGGGTGTTGCAGTCAATTACTGTCACCCATAAGGATCCGGTTTCAGGCTCAAGGCCTGGGATCAAGACTTCGGCATGGAAGCGGCGCCCCAATAGCCCCCTTCCTGATCTGTCCCGAAGTTGGTATGCCCGGCACCTCGCCGGTTGTAGTGCTTCAGGACGGAACGGTGGGCACCGTGATGGTGCCCAAACAAACATAGAGAATGTGGAGACAACCCCCCATGCAAACCGACACAACTCGCGAGAACCCGCAGGGCACCTTGCCGCAGGCCGCTGATTCGAATTCGGATCTGTCCGCCACTGCGCCTGGCCAGCTGCGCGTGATCAAGCGTAACGGCACTGTCGTTCCTTATACCGATGACAAAATCACCGTCGCCATCACCAAAGCGTTTCTCGCAGTTGAGGGCGGCACCGCTGCCGCTTCGTCGCGAATCCACGACACCGTTGCCCGCCTGACCGAACAAGTTACCGCGACCTTCAAGCGTCGCATGCCTTCGGGCGGCACCATCCACATCGAAGAAATCCAGGATCAGGTAGAACTGGCCCTGATGCGTGCCGGCGAGCAGAAAGTAGCTCGTGACTACGTGATCTACCGTGATGGTCGTTCGAAAGAGCGCGCCACCCGCGCACCGGTCGAAGAAGCAGTACAGGCTCACCCCTCGATCCGCATTACCCGTGCCGACGGTAGCTTTGCGCCACTCGACATGGGCCGCCTGAACACCATCGTTACCGAGGCCTGCGAAGGCCTGGAAGAAGTCGACGGCGACCTGATCCAGCGCGAAACCCTGAAAAACCTGTACGACGGCGTGGCCCTGACCGACGTCAATACCGCCCTGGTGATGACCGCCCGTACCCTGGTTGAACGTGAGCCGAACTACTCGTTCGTCACCGCTCGCCTGCTGATGGACACCCTGCGTGCCGAAGGCCTGAGCTTCCTGGAAGTCGCTGAAAGCGCGACCCACCACGAAATGGTCGACCTGTACGCCAAGGCCCTGCCCTCCTACATCGCCAAGGGTATCGAATTCGAATTGCTGAACCCGATCCTGGCCACCTTTGACCTGGAAAAACTCGGCAAGGCGATCAACCACGAACGCGATCAGCAGTTCACGTACCTGGGCCTGCAAACCCTGTACGACCGTTACTTCATTCACAAGGACGGTATCCGCTTCGAACTGCCGCAGATTTTCTTCATGCGCGTGGCCATGGGCCTGGCCATCGAAGAGAAAAACAAAGAAGACCGTGCAATCGAGTTCTACAACCTGTTGTCGTCCTTTGACTACATGTCCTCGACGCCAACCCTGTTCAACGCCGGCACCCTGCGTCCACAGCTGTCGAGCTGCTACCTGACCACCGTGCCGGATGACCTGTCGGGCATCTACCACGCGATTCACGATAACGCCATGTTGTCGAAATTTGCTGGCGGCCTGGGCAACGACTGGACGCCGGTTCGTGCACTGGGTTCTTACATCAAGGGCACCAACGGCAAATCCCAAGGCGTTGTGCCGTTCCTTAAAGTAGTGAACGACACTGCCGTTGCCGTTAACCAGGGTGGCAAGCGCAAAGGCGCTGTCTGCGCCTACCTGGAAACCTGGCACATGGACATCGAAGAGTTCATCGAGCTGCGCAAGAACACCGGTGATGATCGTCGTCGTACCCACGACATGAACACTGCCAACTGGATCCCTGACCTGTTCATGAAGCGCGTCTTCGACGACGGCAAGTGGACCCTGTTCTCGCCGTCCGAAGTACCAGACCTGCATGACCTGACAGGCAAGGCTTTCGAAGAGCGTTACGAGTACTACGAAGCCCTGTCCGAGTACCCGGGCAAGATCAAGCTGTTCAAGACCATCCAGGCCAAAGACCTGTGGCGCAAAATGCTCTCCATGCTGTTTGAAACCGGCCACCCTTGGCTGACCTTCAAAGACCCGTGCAACCTGCGCAGCCCGCAGCAGCACGTCGGTGTTGTTCATAGCTCGAACCTGTGCACCGAAATCACCTTGAACACCAACAAGGACGAAATCGCCGTTTGCAACCTGGGCTCGATCAACCTGCCGAACCACATCGTGGATGGCAAGCTGGACACCGCCAAGCTGGAACGCACCGTGAACACCGCCGTGCGCATGCTCGATAACGTTATCGACATCAACTATTACTCGGTGCCGCAAGCGAAGAACTCCAACTTCAAACACCGTCCGGTTGGCCTGGGCATCATGGGCTTCCAGGATGCGCTGTACCTGCAGCACATTCCTTACGGCTCCGACGCTGCTGTCGAGTTCGCCGACAAGTCGATGGAAGCGGTCAGCTACTACGCGATCCAGGCTTCCTGCGACCTGGCTGACGAGCGTGGCGCTTACGAGACGTTCCAGGGTTCGCTGTGGTCCAAAGGCATCCTGCCGCTGGATTCGCAACAGATCCTGATCGAGCAACGTGGCCAGAAGTACATCGATGTTGACCTTAACGAATCCCTGGACTGGGCACCGGTTCGTGCCCGCGTTCAAAAAGGCATTCGTAACTCCAACATCATGGCCATTGCGCCGACCGCGACCATTGCCAACATCACGGGCGTTTCGCAGTCGATCGAACCGACCTACCAGAACCTCTATGTGAAATCGAACCTGTCGGGCGAATTCACCGTGATCAACCCGTACCTGGTTCGCGACCTGAAGGCTCGCGGTCTGTGGGACTCGGTCATGATCAACGACCTGAAGTACTACGACGGTTCCGTGCAGCAGATCGAGCGCATCCCGCAAGAACTCAAAGAGCTCTATGCAACCGCGTTCGAAGTAGACACTAAGTGGATCGTAGACGCGGCAAGCCGTCGTCAGAAGTGGATCGACCAGGCTCAGTCGTTGAACCTGTACATCGCTGGCGCTTCGGGCAAGAAACTGGACGTGACCTACCGCATGGCTTGGTACCGTGGCCTGAAAACCACTTACTACCTCCGTGCCCTGGCCGCGACCAGCACCGAGAAGTCGACCATCAACACCGGCAAGCTGAACGCTGTTTCCAGCGGCGGCAACCACGGTGACGATTCGGTCCTGGCAGCACCTGCCGGCCCTGCTCCAGTGCCAAAGGCTTGCGCCATCGACGAGCCGGATTGCGAAGCTTGCCAATAAGCTGAGCCGGTAACACCAAACCCCCGACAGGCCACTGGCTTGTCGGGGGTTTTCTTTTGCCTATGAAAAGGCCGGGGCTGGTCTGACGCCCTCGCCAGCAGGGTGGCTCCCACAGGAGAACGAATTCCAATGAGGGAGTCAGCCTGCTGGCGAAGAGGGCCTGAGCAGCAAAAAAATGTCGGCGGACAAAACCCCGGTCACAAAAAACCCCTCTTTCGAGGGGTTCTGAGTGCAGCAATCAGCCAACCAGCATCAAGTCATCTGAATGATGGTTTGCATGATGGTGCTTTGGGTGGAGATGGTCTTGGCGTTCGCCTGGTAGTTGCTTTGCGCCTTGATCAAGTCGACCAGTTCGTTGGTCAGGTTGACGTTGGACTCTTCCAGCGAGTTGGAAGCAATCGAGCCCAAGGTGCCGGTTTGCGGCGCGTCGTAGCCCGGGATACCCGAGGCATAGGTTTCTTTCCAGCTAGTGCCGCCAACGGGTTGCAGGCCCTGCTCGTTGGTGAAACTGGCGAGCGAGATCTGGCCGATCGGCTTGGTCTGGTTGTTGCTGAAGTTGGCCAGCAACACACCGCTGCCGTCGATGGTCAGGTTGGTGATCTGGCCGGTGGCGTAGCCGTTCTGCGAAGGAATCGAACGCGCGGTATCGGCGTTGAACTGCGTCGTGTTAGCCATCGAGATGGTCACGCCCGCGGTGCTGGCTGCGGCGCCGTTGGCCGTCCAGTTACCATTGGTCACGGTGCCTGGCGTCCAGTCCTTGATGGTCAGGTCGCTGCTGAGCACGAACGTAGGTGGAGTGGTCGCAGGTTTCACAGGGGTGCTGACCTGGGTCAGCTTGCCGGTGGTATCGAACGTCATGGTCGACGGAATCGGCGCGTTCGGGGCAGTAGGTGCCGTACCGTCCGGGTTGCGACCGTCAATCAGGGTGTAGGTGTCCCAGGTATTGGCGCCAGTCTTGACCATGTATTGATCCATGGTGTGCTGGTTGCCCTGACTGTCGAAAATCGGGGTGCTGAACTGTTTGGTGAAGGTTTCCGACTTGGTCGGATCGAACTTGTTGGTCGCAACGGCTTGATCAATCGGATCAGCCGAGGAGTTCAAGTTGATCGTCGACGATACCGTGGTGGTGGTTTTCGGCGCCAGGTTGGAGGTGTCGATGCGCAGGTCGGTCAGTACGCCGTTCTGGATCTTGCCGTTGGCGTCCACACCGTAACCTTGCAGGCGCGAAGTGCCGTCAGTGTTGGTGACGTAACCGTCCTTGTCGACCTTGAACGTACCCGCCCGGGTGTAGGACAACGAGCCGTTGTTGTTCATGACAAAAAAGCCCGAACCGTTGATGCCCATGTCCAGCACGTTGCCGGTGTTGTTGATGTCGCCCTGGGTGAACTGCTGGGAAACGTTGGCCAGACGCACGCCGTTACCGACGGTCTTGCTACCGGAACCCAGTTTGGTCGCCGAGTAAACGTCTTCGAATTCTGCACGGGACGATTTGAAACCGGTGGTCGCGACGTTGGCGATGTTGTTGCCGGTTACGTCCAGTTGTTTGTTGGCTGCATAGAGACCGCTAAGGCCGATATTGAAAGACATATTCCACTCCTTTGTGCCGTGTTAGTCGGCTCTACATACCAATTGTTTGGACTTTGGACAGGGCAACGCTGCCCAATCCGGCGAGGTTAAGCATCAACTCACCGCCGGTCTGGCTGATGGTCACGCTGTTGACGGTCGCCGGCAGGTTGGTGATCAGCGATACGGCCTGGCTGTCGATGGTGGTCGACGCCGCGAAGGTGTAGGTGCCCGACGGTACCGTCTCGCCCGCATCGTTCTTGCCATCCCAGATGAAGCTGGCGTTGCCGGCTGCCTGAGTGCCCATGTCGATGGTGCGAACAGCCTTGCCATCGGCATCGGTGATTTTCAGGGTTGCAGCGGACACCGACGTTGGCATCACCACCGAACCGGTCATGCTTTTCGAGGTATCGACCACAGCCTTGCTGCCCGGCGCGATAACGGAACGCCCGACCAGCGACGACGCCTGCAAAGCCTGGGAAGAGTTGTAGTTGCCGGCAATGCCGCTCACGGTATCGTTGAGCGTGGTAATGCCTTCCAGGCTGCTGAACTGCGCCAACTGAGCAACGAACGCGCCGTTGTCCTGCGGCTCCAGCGGGTTTTGGTTTTTCAGTTGCGTCACCAGCAATTGCAGGAACGCGTCTTTGCCCAGCGCTTGTTTGCCGGTCGAGCTGTTGGTTGCCGCTGCCAGGCCGTCAGTCGTGGTACTGGTCTTGATCGACGAATTGGCCAGGATGTCTTTGAGGCTCAAGGCGCTCGTGGTATCGGTCACACTCATGGAAAGTCGCCCCTTATCACTGACCCAGGGTCAGGACCTTCTGCATCATGGTTTTGGCGGTGTTCATCATTTCGGCGTTGGTCTGGAACGAACGGCTCGCGGAAATCATGTCGGCCATTTCCTCCACCACGTTGACGTTCGGGTAGTAGACGTAACCCTTGGCGTCGGCAGCCGGATGGTTAGGTTCGTAACGCGCTTCCAGGTTGCTTTGGTCTTCGACCACACCCAGCACCTGCACGCCCTGGCCGGCGGCATCCTGGCTCTGAAACAGCGAATCGCTGCCGCCGTTCTGACCACCCTGGAACATGGTGGCGAACACCGGGTGGCGCGCGCGATAGGTCTGGTCGATGCTCGACGAAACGGTCTCGGCGTTGGCGATGTTACTGGCGACGGTGTTGAGGCGAGTGGTTTGAGCACTCATGCCGCTACCGGCAATGTTGAAAACACTGGCTAGGGACATGACTTACTCTCCGCGCAGGGCTGAGATCAGCCCTTTGAATTTACTGTTGAGCAGGGTGAAGCTGGCTTGAAAGCCGACGGCGTTTTCCGCGTAGTTCGACTGTTCGAGCTGAGCGTCCACGGTGTTCTGGTCAATCGAGGGTTGCATCGGCGTGCGATACATCAGCGACTCATCGCCATTGCCCAGGCCTTCAGCTTCGATGTGACGGCTATTGGTCATGTTCAAAGCGAAACTACCGCTCTTGGTTTTCTCGTTCTGCGCGGCAAGCACCTTCGAGAAATCGAGATCCCGCGCCTTGTAGTTCGGGGTGTCGGCGTTGGCGATATTGTTGGCCAGGACTTCGGCGCGCTGTGCGCGAAAGCCCAAGGCTTGTTCGTGAATACCGAGCGCTTTATCGAAGCTGATGCTCATGTCGGGAAACCTTCGGGTGACCTGATTTTTCGTACGATGAACATAGCAAGCGGCGTGCCAATTAAAATAAGCCCGGAAACAGGGGCTTTGCGGGCAGAAGTAACGCGGCAATGCCAGAAAAGCGGCAACCGGTTTCCGCTGCCTGCCGCTTTTCTGCCGCTTGCCTCCCCCGCAAGAACACTGCCTCGCCACAGAGCTTGCTCCCAGAGTGTCTGATGGCGCCAAGGCAAAAAAAACGGGAGCCCTGAGGGCTCCCGTTGTTTATGCCGCCGAAAAATTATTTCGCCTGGTAAATGATCCCCGGGCTGCACTGAACCATCTGGTAATGATCCGGCAACCCGTTCAACGCCTCTGAAGCGCCAAGAAACAGATAACCACCCGGTTTGAGCGTGCTGTGGATGCGCAGCAGGATGTCTTTCTTCACCTCAGCGGAAAAGTAGATCAAAACGTTGCGGCAAAACACGATGTCGAATTTGCCAAGGCTCGCGTAGCTGTCCAGCAGGTTGAACGAGCGGAATTCGACACGGCTTTTGATCGGTGCCTTGATCGCCCAGCGTCCCGGCCCCTTCGGGTCGAAATAACGCTGCAGGCGCTCCGGCGACAGGCCACGGCCGATTGCCAGGCTGTCGTACTCACCGGTCTTGCAGTTGTTGAGCATGGTGCCGGACAAATCAGTGGCAACAATCTGCACACCCATCCGCAACTGCCCCATGTTGACCCGCTCGAACTCGTCGATGGACATCGACAGCGAATACGGTTCCTGACCCGAAGAGCATGCCGCCGACCAGATCCGCAACCGTTGGCCGGGGGCGGCCTTGATCGCTTCGGGCAGGACTTTGTTCTTCAGGACTTCAAACGGATACGTGTCTCGAAACCACAGGGTTTCATTGGTGGTCATGGCATCCACTACCTGCTCGCGCAAACCACTGCGCGGTTGGGTCTGGATCCGCTGCACGAGCTCACCCAGGGATTTGATGCCCTGCTGTTCCATCAGCTTGTTGAGACGGCTCGACACCAGGTACTGCTTGTTTTCGCCAAGCAAAATGCCACAGGCTTTTTCCAGAAACACCCGGAACTGTTCGAAATCCAAATTACCCGTAGACAAGATGCCGCCTCTTAAATCGTATTAACCACCAGGGGCAGAAGGCCCCTAGCTGATATCTGCTGCTTTGATCCGGTCGACTACCCGGGATGCCAGGTCATCAGGACGGAATTTGGCAAGGAAGTCATCGGCACCCACCTTCTTGACCATCGCCTGATTGAACACGCCTGATAACGAAGTATGCAGGATGATATGCAGTTTTTGCATACGCGGGTCGTTGCGGATTTCTGCCGTGAGCGTGTAGCCATCCATCTCCGGCATCTCGATGTCGGAGATCATCATCAGGAACTCCTCTTCCGGTTTTTTGCCGTCTTCGACCAGTTTGCGCAGGTAATCCAGCGCTTGCTTGCCGTCGTTCAACGCGACCACTTCAACACCCACGGTTTGCAGGCAACGCGTCACCTGTTTGCGCGCCACGGAGGAGTCATCGACCGTCAGCACACGCAAGGACAGCGCCTTGTGCTGGGTTTCGACATCCACTACACCCACCGAAATCGCTTCCGGAGTGGGCGCAACTTCCGCGAGCACTTTTTCGACATCGATGATTTCGACTAACTGGTTGTCGACTCGCGTCACTGCTGTCAGGTAATGGTCGCGCCCGGTGCCCTTGGGTGGCGGATGGATCTCCTCCCAGTTCATGTTGACGATGCGTTCTACCGAGCGCACCAGGAAACCCTGGGTCTTGGTGTTGTACTCCGTGATGATCACGAAAGGATTGCTTTGATCTTTAAGTGCACCGGAACCGGTTGCCATCGCCAGATCAAGAATCGGAATCGTCGCCCCTCGAATATTCGCCACACCGCACACGACCGGACTGGATTTGGGCATCAACGTCAGCTTGGGGCATTGCAGCACCTCACGGACCTTGAATACGTTGATGCCATAGAGCTGCTGGCCGTCGAGACGGAACAGCAACAGCTCCAGGCGATTTTGCCCAACCAGTTGTGTGCGCTGGTTTACCGAATCCATTACACCAGCCATGCCAAGACTCCTACACCAACGCTAAGGGTGTTGCGACGCACCAGAATCACTAAACGGCACGGCGCTTGCTTTTTAACTCTTATGAACACAGAACCGACATTTTTCCGACGCCTGACATCAAACACTCGCAAATTGCTTTGCGCGGTGTCAGCCGTTTGCCTGTTCAACGCTGGCAGCCCTGCCCTTGCTGACGCGGTTACCTTGCCTGACATGCTTATCGGCGTCACTCAGGGCTTTCTTGAATTCACCGTAGAAGACTATCTGGCTACCAGTCAAACGGAGGGTCGCTACGAAATTCAGGTCAACCAGCTCGATCCGCGACTGCGCATGCCGATGTGCGACAAGGAATTGACAGCCAGCCTCGAAAGCCCGGCAGTGCCGCTGGGACGGGTCACGGTCAAGGTTCGTTGCGAGGGCAGCTCGCCGTGGACGGTGTTCGTGCCCGCTCAAGTCCGCCTGTTTCGCGACATTGTCACCACTACCCGGCCGCTGCGCCGCACCGGTATTGTCGAGCCTGACGATGTCACCCTGCGCGAGCGCGACATTAGTTTGATCAGCCAGGGCTATCTGACATCTCTCGATCAGGCGATAGGGCAAAAACTTACCCGACCAATGGTCGCCGACCAGGTCATTACGCTGGTGAACATCGAACAAGCTGAAGTCATCAGCAAAGGCGATCAGGTTGTGATTACCGCGCGCAGTGGTACGCTCAGCGTGCGTATGCCCGGCGAAGCGCTGTCCAACGGCGGTTTGCGTGAACAGATCCGTGTAAAAAACCTCAACTCCAATCGGGTCATCAAGGCGCAGGTCATCGCGCCCGGACAAGTGGAAGTGGCCATGTAAGCCTCACCGCTCGTGAACATATGGCGCGCCGCCCGGCGGTTGCCTAAACTGTGCCCCATGCAGGAAAAGCACTGGCGCAGGCAGGCTCATTGATAAATGGGCCTAAAGTTTTCGCAGGGATAGCCGAAAACATGGCAAGCGTCCAAATATCCAGAGGTTTTTTGATCATGGTCATTGATTTCAGCCGTTTAAACAGTTCCTCGACACTGACGGGCAGTACGCGTACCAGCGCCAGCAAGGAAACTGCCGAAGCCGGCAAATCCGCAGCACTGGAGGCTCCAGCCGAACAGGCCAGCACCGTCAAAAGCGGGGAATCGGTACACCTCAGCAATGAGGCTCAACAGTTGCAGAAGGTCACTGACAAGCTGCGCGATCAGCCTGCCGTCGACAACGCCCGCGTGGCCGAGTTGAAAGCAGCGATTGCCGATGGCAGCTATAAAGTCGACAGCAACCGTGTAGCCAGCAAACTGCTCAACTTCGAAGCCCAGCGCTAGGCCCAAGGCCTGCGCCAGGCTTTTGGACGCTTAAAACCCAAGGCCAGCCATGCACGACACTAATCTACTGCAACTGATCACCGACGACTTTGCTCCAGCGCAACAGTTGCTGGAATTACTGCAAACCGAATCCATCGCCTTGCACGGTCGCGACATGCCGCTGCTCGAAGAAATTCTGGCGCGCAAACAGGCGTTGATCATTCTGCTTGAACAGCATGGCCGCAAGCGCAGCGAAATTCTCGCCAGCCTCAATCTGCCGACCAACCGTAATGGCCTGGAGCAACTTGCCAGCCAGTCGAGCGTGGGTGCCGATCTGCTGGCGCAAAGCGATGTGCTGACTGACCTTTTGGCACAATGCCAAGCGACCAACGTCAGCAATGGTCAGTCAATTTTGGTGCAGCAGGCCGCCACGGCCAATCAGTTGAAGATCCTCACCGGCGGTGAACCGCCAGCACTTTATGATGCGCGCGGTTCAACCGCCAAGCTTGCGAAGCCGCGTCCACTCAGTCAGGCTTAAGCCCGCAATCACGCACGCACTATCAAGACGCGCAACATGCTGGCAATATGCTGGCCAGTCATAGTCATATTTTGTCTGGAGATTGATTAACCGTGTTCAATGCCTTAAGCGCGGAAGATGCTCCGCAGCCACCCAAGGTGCTCACCACGCCCCTGGAAATCTCCGGCACCCTGCGCCAGCTGCAAGAAAGCCATGATCCGCTGATCATCACGTTCCATGAACGTACCCAGCGTTTCCAGAGCTATCTGGTGGACATCGACCGTGACAGCGCCACAATTGTTCTGGACGAAATGATCCCCAGCGACGGCGAACGCTTTCTGCTGGCCGGCGAGCCGTTCCGGGTCGAAGGTTTCCATGAGGGCGTGCGCATTGCCTGGGAAAGCAACGGAGCGATGACTGTCGACGATTCCGATGGCGGGCGTTGCTACCGTGGCGCCATGCCCACCGAAGTTGTGTATCACCAGCGCCGTAATGCCTTCCGTGCCGCGTTGAAACTGGCGCAACTGGTGAATGTCGATCTGGATGGCGAGAAGCTCAAGGCTCCCATCAGCGGCAAGCTGCTGGACATCTCGGCTACCGGTTGCAAGCTGCGGTTTGAAGGCGACATCACCGACAGCCTGCAACTGGGCCAGGTGTACGATCGCTTCGCCGCCGCCCTGCCCTTTGGCAGCATGACCGCGCCGGTTGAATTGCGTTACCTGCATTTTGAAGAAAAAATCGCCACGACCTTCGCCGGTGTCCGCTTTCATAACATGAGCGGGCTGGTGCAGCGTCAGGTCGAGCGATTCGTTTATCAGCTTCAGCGCGAGGCGCGTCGTTTTGATAAGGACGACATGTAACACACCGCCTCAATAAAAAACGGGCAGCCCCTTGCGGTGGCTGCCCGTTTTTTTATGCCCGACTGTTAAGGCCTGGCCTCGGTAAAACTCTGCTCGCGAGGCGCGTCAGGATCTTCCGGTGTCGGCTCGGTCTCAGCCTCCGGGCCAGCCTCGGGCTCGGGCTCGGGAGGTGGCTCGGGATTGATCGGATTCTGCATCTGTTCCTGCACCACTTGCTCATCGACACGCGGGTCAAGCGCAGCAACCAGCGGTGAGCTCGACATGCTGTCCGGCATGGCCACGTGATGCAACGGAGCATCGTCTACCTGGTGCAGATTGGTCACCGCTTTCGGGCGAATTCGCCACACCAGCACCAACGCGAAGAAACTGAAAAACGCATACAGCATATGACTGCCAAACAGTTTCATCAGTACCCCGGCCACCAGCGGCCCGATACTCGCCCCCACGCCGTAAGTCACCAACAACATGGCCGTCAGCGACACCCGACGATCGCCTTCGACGTGGTCATTGGAAAATGCAACCGCCAAGGGATACAGGCAGAACTGCACCAACGAGCAGAAGAACCCGGCAATGAACAGCACTTCCAGAGGCACTTGCGTCATGATCGCCAGCGGCAGTGCAGCCAACGCCAGGCTGAATGCAAAGCAGCGAATCAACAATGCGCGATCATAACGATCAGACAACCAGCCCAACGGCCACTGCACCAGCAGTCCGGCAAAGATGCAGCTACCCATGAACAGACCGACCTGCTCGGTAGACAGCCCCTGCTGGGACGCATACAGCGGCGCCAAACCGTAGAACGAACCAACGATCAGCCCGGCCCCCAGCACCGTGCTCAGCGACTGCGGCACACGCTTGATGAAGAACCGCGGCTCCATTGGCGCAGGGTGTAATGGCGCAGGGTGGATCCTTCGGGTCAGGGCGACCGGCACCAGGCACAAAGCGAAGCACAGGGCGACCAGCATCAACAGTTCAAGACCCAACGCCGGGTGCATGACCAATATCAGCTGCCCCAACACCAGCCCCAGATACGAAGCGATCATGTAGCCGCTGAACACCATGCCGCGCTGTTTCGCTTCGGCCTGCTCGTTGAGCCAGCTCTCGATGACCATGTACTGGCACATCATGCCCAAGCCAACGATCACCCGCAGGAACAACCAGGCCGGCAGCCAGTTGATCAATCCATGGCCCAATACCGCCGCACCGACAATCCCGGCACACGTGGCATAGGCCCGAATGTGCCCGACCCGCGCGATCAGCCTGTGGCCAATCTTGCCGCCCAGCACCAGGCCAAAATAGTTAGCCGCCATCAGGGCGCCCACCCACAGGCTGTCGACATTATCGGCAGCCAGGCGCAGGCCCAAATATGTACTCAGCAGGCCAGAGCCGATCAACATCATCAGCGAGGCGAAATACAGGGCTCGAAAGGATTTCCAGATTTGGCGCATCGGCGTTCCGAGCGGCTCCTTGAAGTAAGAATCGGACTGTCTGAAAGATAGTCCGATGGCGACGATTCGTCAGGCCTGGGCTGCTAGAACACGCCGTTCCCAGGGAGTAATTTCATCAAAGAAGCTGGTCAACTCCATGGTCTTCGAAGCGATGTAACCTTCGATGAACTCCTCGCCGAACAGTTCCTTCGCCAATTGGCTACGTTTCAGACGCTCAAGAGCGGCATGCAGGGTACACGGCAATGAAAGATTATCCGGCACCTCGAATTCGCCTTGAATGGCCTCGCTCGGTTCCAATTGATTGACGATGCCGTACAGCCCTGCAGCCAAGCTTGCGGCAATGGCCAGATACGGGTTTGCATCAGCGCCCGGCAAGCGGTTTTCAACCCGGCGAGCGACCGGCGAACTGGCAGGAATGCGCAAGCCCGCCGCACGGTTATCATGCGACCAGCAGGCATTATTCGGCGACGCGAACGGATGGCATAAGCGCTGATAAGAGTTAACGTTGGGCGCAAACAGCGCGGTGAAATCGGCCATCGCAGCCTGCTGTCCACCAATGAAGTGGCGGAAGGTAGCGGTGGGTTCGCCGTTCTCGCTGCTGAACACGTTTCGTCCGGTGCCGATATCGACGATGCTCTGATGGATGTGCATCGAACTGCCCGGCGTGTGCGCGAGCGGCTTGGCCATGCAGACCACTGTCAGCCCATGCTTGAGCGCAACCTCTTTCAGCAGGTGTTTGAACAGGAATGTCTGGTCGGCCAACAGCAAGGGATCGCCGTGCAGCAAGTTGATTTCGAACTGGCTGACGCCCATTTCATGCATGAACGTATCGCGCGGCAGCCCGAGCGCTGCCATGCATTCATAGACTTCACTGAAGAAGGGTCGCAAGCCGTTATTGGAACTGACACTGAACGCTGAATGCCCATCCTCGCGTCGACCGTCCAGGCCCACGGGCGGCTTGAAGGCTTGAGTCGGATCAGGATTGGGCGCGAGTACAAAGAACTCCAGCTCGGTTGCAACCACAGGCGCCAAACCGAGGGCTGTGTAACGCGCAATGACACTCTTCAGTTGGCCGCGAGTCGACAAGCTTGAGCTTTCGCCCGTCAGCTCATCCGCATCGCAAATGGCGAACGCTCGCGGGTGCTTGCTCCAGGGCAAGCGGTGGATCTGTGCGGGATCGGCCACCAGCGCGAGATCACCATCATCGCTGCCGTAGAAACGCGGCGCCGGGTAGCCACCCATAATGCATTGCAGCAGCACACCCCGCGCCATCTGCAAACGCCGCCCTTCCAGAAACCCCTCAGCGGTCATTACTTTGCCGCGCGGCACACCGTTCAGGTCCGGCGTGACACATTCAATCTCATCAATGCCCGTCAATCGCTGTGCGAGTGAGCGCTGGCCATCGGTTGTCATGACGCAATCCTTGTTGTTGTACGAGCCACTAACGGCAACCCGTACAAAATAGGCTTCACCTGTTCGGAATATCAAGCAGTCGCGACGAAAACAACCCTTCAGGGAAGGTAAAGGCTGAACACGCCGCCGCCCAAAGGCCCGCCATTACTTATTTCAGTGTGGCCGCCTACGCCATTGCGTTGATGCAACGCGGCGATCCGCCCAGCGAAATAAAGGCCCAGTCCGGTGCTGCCGCTGCTGTGGTTGATGCCTTGGACATAATCGGCCTGACGCTCGATCATGGCTTGCGGGAACCCCTCGCCATCGTCGTTGATGGTGAGCACCAGTTGCCCGGCGTTATCGCTGACACTGATCAACACCGCATTGCGGGCGTAGCGAATGGCGTTATTAATGCTGTTGGCCAGCACCGAGGCGATCAACTCGCGGTCGAAGAATCCCAGTGGACTCAACGGGTCTACTTCATAGGTCGCCATGATGCCTCGACTGGCAAAAACGTCCTGATGGCACGCCAGTTGTGCCTCGATGAAATCATCCAGCTCGTGATAAGCCGGCTGCAACGGCATCTGGTTTACACCCAGTTTGTACAACCCCAGCAGTTGCACCAGCATGCCGTTGAGGTGCGCGAACTCGAAGCCGATCACGCCTTGCTCCGGTGTGTGTTGGGCGGTGTCGGGCAAACGCGCCAGCCATTGGCCGTGGGCCTGCATCAACAAGGCCAGGGAGTTCTTCATATCGTGCACGGTGGAGGCAATCACCGTGGAAAAGTCCAGTGCCGGGTCGTCTTGGTTCATGCGCCGAACGCCTTGATCTTCAGTTTTTGATAGCGCGGATGACGCGCGTCAGTGTCAGGCATCATGCCCACCATTTTCAGACAGGCTCGACATTCATCGAGCTCGGCAGAGGGCACGCTGGTATCAGTGCCATGCAGCAGTGACTGGGCCATGTTCAAGGCGATGCTGATATTCTTCGGCTGCAACGCCAGCGCTTTTCGAAACACATTGCGGGCCTCCACCAGATCGCCAGTCTTGTAAACGCGCACACCCTGGCGATTGAGGTCGGCTGCAACGCTGCCGGAATTGAGAATGGCTGGGTCGTCCGTCAACTTCGCGATGCCTTGCATCACGACAGGATCGTCACCGTAGATTTCGGCACAGTTTTTCAACATCGACGCGCCGGCACTCGCCTGCCCCAACTGTTGCAGCTGCTTGGCAACCAGCAGCGCCGCTTCGGCGCTCATGAATTGCTCCATTCCATCCAGACGCAGCATCGCCTGCTCAGTCAGCTTTTCGGCCGTTTCGGCATCGTTCAGCAGCAGGCTAGTGGCTTTCATCAGCCGCGCACGAATCTGCAGGCCCGGATCGGTAGGGTTTTCCTTGGCCACCGCGCTCAACGTAGTGTTGATTTCCAGACGGGTGCGGGTATCCAGCCCTCTATCGCTGCCCTTACTGATCAGTGCGTGAGCCAGCCCCAAGTTACTTTCCGCATCTTTGAATCGCGATTGAGCCCCTTGGGAAACTGCCTGACGATAGGCTTTGGAGGCGGTGTCGAAATCTTCGTTGGCCATCGCCAGCTTACCGAGCAACGCCTGGCGCCGTACCGCCAGCGGCGACAAGCGAATAGCCTCTTCCAGAATGTTCTGCGCCGCTTTGGTGTCACCTTCTGAAACCAGTACATCGGCCATGCCATCGTAGAGCGCCGGCATCATCGGGAACACTTTCAACGCTTTCTCGTAAACACCTTTGGCCTGAGCGACCTGGCCACGTTTAAACAGCAATTTGCCCAACCCTGCGAACGCCCAAGGCAAAGGCCGGTCGGCGATGATGCTGTCATAAAGACGCTCCAGCGCTTCGTTCTGATTCAGGTCACGCAACGCGTCAGCCCGATAGCGCAGACACAACGGTGAGTAACGGATGTCTTGCTTGCACAGCGCAATACAGGCATTCAGCACTTCAACCGGTTTACCACGATCGAGGGCTTGCAGAATTGGCTTGAGCAAGGTCTTGCGCTGCTCCAGTCGCTCCAGGCGCTGCGCCAGGCCGGAACGGTTGAACGGCTTGGTCAGGTAGGCATCAGGTTCATGCTCCAATGCGCTGAGGACCATGGCCTGGCTGGTTTCAGCCGTCACCATGACAAACACACTTTCATGGCTGATCAGTTTCTCCAGCATCAGGTCTTCCAGCACCTGCTGACCGTTCTTCTTGCCGTCGCCCAGATGGAAATCCTGCAGGATGAAATCGTAGGATTTCTGCGAACACATGCGCAGCGCCTGCTCACCGCTGTCGGCGGTGTCCACTTCTTTCACCCCAAGCTCACGCAACATGGACCTGACGGAACTGCGGAAATCCGAAAAATCATCGACGATCAGAAAACGCTTTTGGTGATACGACAGCATCGAGGATTTCCAGGCAATTTAAGAAGAGTACCGTGATCGTTCGGGTTATCGGCCAGTACTGGCGTTCCCTTGAGCTTTTGCACTCGCGGGTAACGGTTAAATATTTGAACGTGTTATTGAAAAACGGGATTATCCTGATTCACCGATGCGTCTTTCTATCGTTCTTAGTTGATCGCATTTCCAGCCGCCGACAAAGGCAGAAGTTATGAACTCCCCTTCCAACCATCCAGCCACTTGCGATCGTGAAAATCTGAGCGCCAGTACGCTGGATTTTCCAGTGGTGGGCATTGGCGCCTCGGCGGGCGGACTGCAAGCACTTCGGCTGTTCTTTGAAAACATGCCTCAAGAAAACGGCATGGCCTTTGTGATCATTCTTCACCTGTCACCCGACCACGAAAGCATCGCGGACAAGATCATCCAGGAATCGACAAAGATGCCGGTTCTGCAGGTCAATCAAACGGTGCCTATCGAAAAAAACCGGGTGTACGTCATATCACCAGGGCAGCGGCTCGCGATGAATGATGGCGTGCTGCAGGTCAGCCCGACAGACCCGCGTGATGGCCGTCATGCCTCGATCGATCTGTTTTTCAGGGATCTGGCGGTCGTCCACCGCGAACGCGCGTTTTGCCTGGTGCTGTCTGGTACTGGCTCGGATGGCGCTGTCGGTTTGTCACGCATCAAGGAACAGGGGGGGATTACGCTGGCCCAGGCCCCGGAAGACGCTGAGTTCGATGGCATGCCATGCGCAGCGATTGAAACGCACATGGTCGACTTTGTATTGCCGGTAGTGGACATGCCGCAAAAGCTGTTGGAGTTGTGGCGCAATACGCAGGACATTCGCCTACCGACCGCGGCCGAACCTGAACCCAAAAATATCGAAGCGATATCCGAGCGCGAAGCAGCCGTCAACGAACAACTGCTACATGATGTGCTGATCCTGTTACGCACCGGCACCGGCCATGATTTCAAACATTACAAACGCGCAACCGTACTACGCCGCATCGAACGCCGGATGCAAGTGACGGCGCAGTCAGATCTGAAAGCCTATTACCTGTATCTTCAAAACAACCCGGAAGAAACCAAGGCACTCCTGGGAGACATGCTGATTGGTGTGACAAATTTCTTTCGGGACCGTGAGGCTTTCGAGGCACTGGAACGCGATGTTCTGCCGCAACTGGTCAGCGCCGCAATATCTTCGGAACCGGAGAAGGAAGAAATCCGGGTGTGGTCGGCCGGTTGTTCTACGGGTGAAGAAGCCTACAGCCTGGCGATGCTGCTGACCGATCAACTGCAACAGGACAGCAGTAGCGCCTCGCTGCAATTGTTTGCCACCGACATCGACGAGCGCGCTATCAGCGTCGGCCGCAGCGGACTTTACCCTCAAGCGATCATTACCGATGTGCCTCCGACACGGCTGCGCCATTACTTCATCAAAGAGAACGAGCACTACCGAATCCGCAAGGAAATCCGAGAGCGCGTGCTGTTTGCCAAACACAGTTTGTTGTCCGATCCGCCATTCTCACAGATCGACCTGATTGTTTGCCGCAATCTGCTGATTTATCTGGATCGTGAAGTTCAACGCGAAATTCTACAGATGTTCCACTTCGCGTTGCGTCCAGGTGGGTTCCTGTTCCTGGGCTCTTCCGAAAGCGCAGACGCCTGCCATGAATTGTTCGCCCCGATAGATAAACGTAACCGGATCTTCCGCGCCAAGACTGGCACGGCCAACAGCCGCCGCACACCAACAATGCCCCGCGGCGGCTATGTGCGCAGCAACATTTCACGCGAGGCCCCGCAAAGTAGCGTGCAACGCAAGTTGTCATTCGCCGACATTCATCAGCGAGCCCTGGAACAGAGCGCATCGCCGAGTGTAATCGTCGATTCCAATGCCGACATCCTGCACATGAGCGAAAGCGCAGCACGCTTCTTGCGTCACGTGGGTGGTGAGCTGTCGCGTAATCTATTGACGCTGATACTTCCAGAACTGCGGCTGGAACTTCGCACCACATTGTTTCAGGTCCAGCAAAGCGGTTTGTCGGTTAAATCGCGCGATGTGCCGATCAAACGAGGAGAGCGCAGCTATTTGATTGACCTGGTCGCTCACGCCTACAAGGAGGGCGACTCGGACGGTGACTACGTGCTGGTGATTTTTGAAGAAGTTGAAGTCGATCCAACGGAGTTGACTGCCACTACCGTGCTGCAAACGGAAGATCAGGTGCTGGCCAATCTGGAGCGCGAACTGCAACGAACCAAGTTGCACTTGCAGGACACTGTCGAACAATCGGAAGTCTCTAGCGAAGAGCTCAAGGCCTCCAACGAAGAAATGCAGGCCATTAACGAAGAACTACGATCAGCCACTGAAGAGCTGGAAACCAGTAAGGAAGAGCTGCAGTCGATCAACGAAGAACTATTGACGGTTAACTTCGAGCTAAAAACCAAGGTTGAAGAAACCGACAAGATCAACGATTACCTGACCAACCTGATCGCCTCTACCGACATCGCCACGGTGTTCGTTGATCGCAGCATGCGCATCAAGTGGTTCACGCCTCGCGCCACCGAAATCTTCAGCATGTTGCCGGTGGATACCGGCCGCTCCCTGCTTGATATTACTCACCGCTTGATTTACGAAAATCTTGCAAGTGATGCGGCACAGGTTTTTGAATCGCTGAACATGATCGAACGTGAAGTCAGCAGAACCGAGAACCGTTGGTACATAGCCCGCCTGCTGCCTTATCGCTCGAGCGAAGATCACATCGACGGCACAGTGCTCACCTTTATCGACATTACCAAGCGTCGTGCGGCGGAAGAGGAACTGCGTCTGGGCGAAGAACGCATGCGCCTGGTTGCCGAAAGTACCCGCGACTACGCGATTATCACGCTCGACGAATCAGGTCTGATAACCAGCTGGAACAAAGGCGCGGAGTTGATATTCGGCTACAGCAAAAACGAAGCAGAAGGGTCGTACTACGACTTTATTTTCTCTGCGCAGGATCGTGCGTCTGGAGCGCCTGAAGCAGAACTGCTGGAGGTTCGTACAAAGGGTCGACGTGAGGATGAGCGCTGGCACTTGCGCAAGGATGGGAGCCGCTTCTTCTGCAGCGGCGAAGTGACCTTGTTAAGCGGTGACACGCTGAAAGGCTATGTGAAAATCGCCAGGGACCTGACGGGCCACAAACGCCAGCATGAGGAACAAAGCCAACAATTGGCCGAGACGCGTAATACAAATTACCTCAAGGATGAGTTCTTTGCGGTGATGTCCCACGAGCTCAAGCACCCATTGAATCTGATTCAACTGAACGCGGAGTTGCTCCGCCGTTTACCCATCACCAAATCGGTGGCACCGGCAGCTAAGGCCGTGAATACAATCTGCGATGCAGTAACCAGTCAGGCAAGGATTATTGATGACTTGCTGGATGTCGCCCGGGTTCGAACTGGCAAGCTCAAATTGCAACCGGTTGCGGTAGATTTCAACAGCGTGCTGCGTGAGATTCACAGTGTCGTACTTAATAACCAGCATGATGTTGTGGTTGAGCTCGTAGTGCCTTCCAATACTTTGATGGTCCACGCAGACCCGACGCGGCTGGAGCAGATCATCTGGAACCTGGTGAACAATGCGTTGAAATTCACTCAGCCCAAGGGTTGTGTGCAATTGATCATGAGCCAGGTGGGGGAAATGGCTCGGCTCGATGTGAAAGACAATGGCGCTGGCATCGCTCCTGATAACCTGGAGCATGTTTTCGACCTGTTTGGTCAGGCTGAAAAGCAGCATGCGGCGCACAACAGGGAAGGTTTGGGGATCGGCCTTTCACTTGTCCGTCAGTTGACCGAAGCTCAGGGTGGTACCGTTGAGGTCAGCTCGGCAGGTGTAGGAGCGGGCTGCACATTTACTGTTTATCTGCCACTGACCGGAACTGAAAGTGAGGCTGGGTCACTCGCCCGCATAGACGACGCAACAGGACGATTGAGCGGCCTGACAATCCTGTTGGTGGACGATTCTCTTGAAGTATTGGAAACACTTAAAATGTTATTGGAAATGGAGGATGCGCAAGTGATCGCATTCGACCGCCCGGCAGAGGCTTTGGACGCGGCTAAGAGCATGCGCTTCGATTTGATTATCTCGGATTTGGGTATGCCGGTTATGACCGGTCACGAGCTGATGAGTGCGTTACGCGAGTTGCCGCTGGTCAAGGATGTTCCGGCAATAGCGCTCACCGGTTATGGGGCAAACAGTGATATTCAGAAGTCCCGGCAATCGGGATTTGATCAACACCTCGGCAAGCCCGTTTCTTATGACAACCTGATTGAAACGATCGAGTCGTTGCGCCGTCCTCAGTCCTGACCTAAATCAGCTCATATAGGCGCGCTGGACAAAAGCGCGTCTATCTATAGCCTGTCTCAAGCGCTCTTTGTGCTCAGCCCAAGCGTTAGGGTCGACTTTAGTTAAGCGCATTAGCGAAAGCATGGCGGTCTTGGCTGCGAGGTACTCAGCCCATGCATCGTCAACCCTGAGCTTAAGCCGTTCCCGATCAGTCATTTCCATGCGCCGCAGTGCCAGAACTGACTCATCCGTAATAACCGGCCCAAGCGTTATCTGCACGCGGTGGGGCGCTATAAACGCCTGGCTATCTGCAACAATTTGCCTTGCCCGCTGCATACCCCACTTCAGTGCCTCGCAGTAATGCCCGTCAGTGCTGCGGTCGTGAAACTCCTCACAAATCGACCAGCCGCTAACCCCATAAACGCCAACGAATACTTCGATAATCCTCTCAAGACTCACGCGGGCTTGTACCTCTATTTGCAACCCATCATTTAGCACTTCTTCATGCATATGGAGGGGCAATCGCGCGTTTGTCCATAACCAGAATTGAGCGCCTCTTCGTCGCATCGCGTTCGCTCCCTGAGATGTCCAAAGAGTAAGGCACAGCACTCAAAGACTCGCCAATGCACGTCGTCGGCCTATGACCAAAGACGCCCACTTTCCTGCGGGCAAAACAAAACCCCAACTGCTTTCGCAATTGGGGTTTCGGAATTTAATCTTGACGATGACCTACTCTCACATGGGGAAACCCCACACT
>NZ_JBNQGB010000008.1:0-265664 GCF_050321825.1 Gordonia sp. IEGM753 | reverse complement strand
TTGGCACCCCGCAGGAACTGACCGATTACAGCGGCGAAATCGTCTGGTCCGCCCAGTACAACGCCTACGGCAAAATCACCCGCCTGAAACACGGCGGTGACGAACAACTGGCACAACCACTGCGGTTCCAGGGCCAATACTTCGACGAAGAGACCGGGCTGCACTACAACCGCCATCGGTACTATGCTCCCGACACCGGCCGCTACCTGACGCCCGACCCGATCAAGTTGGCGGGTGGGTTAAATCAGTATCAGTACACCCCGAATCCCACGGGGTGGGTTGATCCGTTGGGGTTGAGCGGCAATTGTCCGCCACCGAACAAGCCCGGGTGCGGGCCGCCGGATGATGCGACTGGGGCTAGGGTTGATGAGGGTGACGCAGAAGTTCCAAGCGCGAATTCGCGGCCTAAAAATTTTGGGAATGAAGAAAAGCTTCTTCGACATTATGAAAAACACGGGAAGGAATTCGGAATTCAGAGCAAGGAGGAGTACTTGCAAATATCTCGTGATGTCGTGAACCAAGGCACTCAGGTGAGCTATGCGTACCAGACCGAAATTCGAACTGCCTATTTACAGATAATGGGAAATTCAAAAAGAAATGGTGAGACAAAATTTGCATTTGTCGGGACAAATAATAAAGGAGAAATTACAACTTTGCATACCAAGAGTGGGAAAGCATTTTGGAAGACGCTAAATGATGACGCAAAAGACAACGTGATGAGGCCGACTAATGAGTAAGAAATACGATGCGCTTATACTTGAAGTTGACAGCGTCGTTGAGGAAGCGGTTCTCTTGCTTGTAAATGGCGTGATTGTTCGTTGCTTTGCTAGCTATTGCCCAATAAAGATCGAAGTGGGAATGCATTATGAAGTGGAGTTTTATTTGGTGCTCCCGGATAACGTTACTGTGCTGGAGAGCAAAGAAATGAGTGTCAAGGCTACAATGATTGATGACGGTTTCTCTTGCGTTATAGTCGGCTTCCTGGATGGGGCTATCATTAGATCTTTTGTTGATTTTCCGGATGAGGAAATCCACTACGAATGCCCAGAACTTAACGAAAAATTTATAGAGTTCAGAGTGAATAGGATTGATGTGTCTTTTTGAATAGCATCAATAAATAAATTCTCGACTTTTCTTCTTTGCGTTTTTTAATATTTTATGGTGTTTCGTTGTGGTCGGATTTTTAAGAGTGACATTATTAATAGCTATTAGAAAACTGGTTGCTATAGTGCGAGCTGCGTATAGGGGGCAGACAGATAGCTCGGTTTATACTGTTCAACGGAGTCAAGCGAAAAGGAACGATGTTGTACTGAAGTTCAAGCCTGATGGGTATCAGTTTTGACATTGGACTGGGTTTACTGCGGGTAAAAACATCCTGGGATGTAAAAAATGACAAAGCTTGCAATTTCAGATAGCACCATCGAAAAAATTACATATTCACGCGACAGCGTTTGTGTTGAAATTTTGGATTGGCGGGAAGAGCTTTGGAGTATTACTTTTAATAATGTTTCAGGGTGTAAATCAATTAGTGCAGTTGGTACAGAATTATCAGATATGTATGTGGAAGATGTAACGGCTCTTTCAAAAGAAGTGGCCTCGTTCGATGCTTCAGAAGTAGGAGCTAGTTACTGTTTCACCTGCGCTAGAGAGGGGTGGGTTGTTTTGACAATAGTTGCCAGTGGCTATGCAATAAAAAAGATTTTATAATATTTTCCATAGTGGATGATTATGTAATTGATTTGTGTTTTCGAAGATGGTCCTGATTTATATAGGATTGCAAGCGGTTTATTAATTTGTACGTTGTTTTTTTCTTGATTTATCTCACGGGAAGCAATGGAAATGCACGAACAAAGCTATGGCGAGGGAAAGTTTAGGGGTGAACAGGATTTCCAGCGATATGAATAAAGAGTTTCCCGAATTACATAATTTTTTTGGCGCCTACTTTCATCAAGATTGGACGGTCGAGCACCAGACGGCTGAACAAGTGGTCGATGCTTTTTTGGTTGACTCCAGTCCCGAGGACCTAAAGTTGGTTTGGGAAGAGCTAAATGCTCTGCTTGATCAACGTATGGGCGAATTGGATTTGAGAAAGTATTTGTTGAGAGAGTTGAGCTGTTATTACTGCTACTGGAACGTATGGGAATCAGGCGAGTTATGGTTGCGTCATATTGCTAGCAAGCTGGTTAGCAAAATTGGTGAAACATAAATATGTGGGCTTTTTGAAAGCGTTTACTGATTGCTTGCCGATGAATGAGATTTGGTAGTGTTTATTGTATCTAGAATTGTTATCTCTCAGGCTTAGAAACTTATGCCCGCTGCGCGCTCAATTCGCGGGCAAGCCACGCTCCTACAGGATTGACGTCACTCCGGTTTTTTAGGGGTATGCCTCGATTTTTGTAGGAGCGTGGCTTGCCCGCGAAGGCGGTCTTACAAGCAGCGAAAATTTTGGACAGTTTCGTCGGAAATTTCCTGCAAGTTGTGTCGGTTTGCGTGAATTGGTGCGCAACCGACTGCATCGATAGTCTCTGGTGGCTGCTGAGAATTCAGTGGCAGGGTGTAGGAACCCTTCCAGACTAGAGAGGGCGCTTCGGCGTCGAACCTGTATTGGCGGCCGTCAACACGCGTCCGTAATATCAGTTGCGGCGGCTATGCGCGGGCACGCTTCGGCGTGGTCGAGTTCTTTGGTCTCGATATTCCTACCCCGCGTATAGCTGCCACCCCAGCCTGTAGGAAGGCCGATGGTAGCTTCACTTTTACCAGAGGTTTAAAAATGACAAATCTTCACCCCGATCCACCCTACGAAAAACCAACCCTGCACCCCGAAAACCGCTTCATGGCGCTCACCAGCAATTGCTGTGACATGCCGACTCTGTTTGTCGATACCGAGGCACCACTCGACGTTTTGGTTCAGGCCGCGAGCTACCGGATTCTCGCGGTGACGCAGGTGCTTGAGAACCTGTCGATGCGTGGTTCGATTGAGTGTGAGTCTTCATCCTCAGTGATTTTGCCTTGGTCTGTGCCGTTCCGTTGCGCGATGGGTGTGACGTTCTGAACGTGGTCAATCAGCGGCTGCGAGCGCGTTCACCGAAGTAGCATCGCTGTTGTGGCGTGGGGATTTGGCGGGACGCCGCACCGATCCATTGGATTGCGAAGTGCCCTTCAAAATTTGCTCCCCGGTTTGGCCTGTTGAACCGAGGACTGTGGTTTGGCGACTGCTTTGCATCCTAATGAGGTGGTGCGGCGTTCCGATAAATCTTCTCACCACAGGGTTTTTGCGGGCCGGGAGTGGCCACTCGACTTTGAGGTCCTTTGTTCACCCTCTAGCCATTCAGCCGCTCGGCTGCGAGGTCCTGACGTCTGGCGCCGTTCAAGGTAAACTTCCGGGCCTTCGCAGGAGCAATCATGAATTATCGTCACGCCTTCCATGCCGGCAATCACGCCGATGTGTTCAAACACCTGACTTTGACCCGCCTCATCGCCCTGATGTCGCGTAAAGAGCAGCCGTTTGCCTATCTCGACACTCACGCCGGCATTGGTCTGTACGACCTTCAGGGCGATCAGGCAAGCCGTACGGGTGAATACCTGGAAGGCATTGCGCGCTTGTGGGATCAGCCTGATCTGCCGGCGCTGACTGCGGACTACATGAAAGTGCTGCACGACATGAATCCGGATGGCCAGTTGCGCTATTACCCGGGTTCGCCGGAGTTGGCGCGTCGGCTGACGCGGCCGCAGGATCGGGTGATGCTCAATGAGAAACACCCGGAAGATGGCGTGTTGCTCAAAGACAACATGAAGGGCGACCGTCGTGTGAAGGTGCATTTGGGCGAAGGCTGGCATGTGCCTCGTGCGATGTTGCCGGTGCAGGAAAAACGCGCGCTGATGTTGATTGATCCGCCGTTCGAGCAACTGGATGAAATGCAGCGCTGTGCGGCGTCGCTGAAAGAAGCGGTTGGCCGGATGCGTCAAACCGTGGCCGCGATCTGGTACCCGGTGAAAGACCAGCGCATGTTGCGTCGTTTCTATCAGGACCTGGCCGGCACTGGCGCGCCGAAGTTGCTGCGGGTGGAATTGCTGGTGCATCCGCTGGACACGCCGAACAGCCTGAACGGCTCGGGTTTAGCGATTGCTAATCCGCCGTGGGGCCTGGAAGAAGAGTTGCGTGAGCTGCTGCCGTGGCTGTCGAAGAAGTTGGGGCAGACTCAGGGCGGTTGGCAAATGGATTGGTTGATCGCCGAGAGTTGATGACCGGTTAGATGCATTGAGAGCGTCCGGTCGGGCGCCTTCGCGTGTAGGCCCGCCCCACATTTGATCTATCAGTGCGACACAGATCAAATGTGAGAGAGGGCCTGGTCCGGGCGGCGATCCGACGACGCTTTCGAAGCCTGAATTAAATCGGGCAGGTCACGCCGGTTCCGTTAATCCCGCAATACCCTTCAGGGTTTTTGGCCAGGTATTGCTGGTGATACGCCTCGGCGAAATACACCGTCGGCGCTTCGTCGATTTCGGTGGTGATGATGCCTTTGCCTGCTTTGGTCAGTTCGCCCTGGAACACCTGGGCACTGTGCTTGGCGGCCTCTAATTGGGTCGGGTTGGTGGCGTAGATGACCGAGCGATACTGCGTGCCGATGTCGTTGCCCTGACGCATGCCTTGGGTCGGGTTATGCAATTCCCAGAACATCTTCAGCAACTCGTCGTAGCTGACTTTTGCGGGTTCATAAACCACCAGTACGACTTCGCTATGACCGGTCAGGCCCGAGCAGACTTCCTCGTAAGTCGGGTTCGGGGTGAAGCCACCGGCATAACCCACCACGGTACTGACCACGCCTTCGCGCTGCCAGAACTTGCGTTCCGCACCCCAGAAACAGCCGAGGCCGAAGATCGCGAAATCTACATCGGTGACGAACGGGCCCAGCAGCGGCGAGTCGTGGACGAAGTGTTTTTCCGGCAGGTTCATTGGGGTTTCGCGGCCAGGCAGAGCTTGTTCTTTAGTGGGGAGCACGTTTTTGTTCACCAGGATTTCCGAGCGCAGAACCATCATCAGTCCTCTCAGTCAGGTTGGAATTCAGTAAGTAGTCAGACACCCAGTTTGCCCGAGTGTTGGGCCGCTGTCAGGCGATTGGGCCGCGCGGGTAGCGTTTGAGCTTTTCGATCAGCTCGGTGCCGGGTATCGGTCGGTCGAACAAGTAGCCCTGGCCGACATCGCAACGGTGACGGCGCAGGAAGGCCAACTGCTCTGCAGTCTCGACGCCTTCTGCCACCACCTTGAGTTTCAGGTTGTGGGCCATGGCGATGACCGCCGAGGTGATTTCCATGTCGTCCTGGTTGTCCGGGATTTCGTGGATGAAGCTTCGATCGATCTTGATGATGTCGATCGGGAATTTTTTCAGGTAACTCAGCGACGAGTAGCCGGTACCGAAGTCGTCCATGGCCAGCGTCAGGCCCAGGCGCTTGAGCTGGTCGAGTTGCAAGTGGGTGTCCTCGGTGGCCTCCAGCAGCAGGCCTTCGGTCAGCTCAAGTTCCAGCAGGTTCGCCGGCAGCGCTTCTTCCTTGAGGATGTTGGCGATGGACGCCACCAGATCCGGGTCGGAGAACTGTTTGGGCGACAGGTTGATCGCTACTTGCAGGTTGCCCAGGCCGGCGGCGCTCAGGTCTTTGCTCATGCGGCAGGCTTGGCGCGCGATCCATTTGCCGATAGGAATGATCAACCCGGTTTCTTCTGCGACGCTGATGAACTGGTCCGGGCGGATCATGCCTTTTTCCGGATGGTTCCAGCGCAACAGTGCTTCCATGCCCAGCAAACGGCCGCTGCGCAGGCACAGCTTGGGTTGGTAGAACACGTCCAGCTCGTTCTGGGTCAAGGCGCGACGCAGGTTGTTCTCCACGAACAGCTTGTAACTGGCCTCGGCGTTCAGCGCTTCGGTAAACACCTGCACTTGATGTTTGCCGTTGGCCTTGGCCTTGTGCAGCGCCAGGCCTGCGTTGCGCATCAGGGTTTGTGGGTCGCGGCCATGCAGTGGCGCGCAGGCCAGGCCTACGGAGCCGGTGACGCTGATCAATTGGTTGTCAACAAACATTGGCTTGTCGAGGGTCGCCAGCAATTGATTGGCCACCTGTTGGCCGGCCGAGAGGTCAGTGTTGTCCAGCAGCACGGCGAACTCGTTACTGGCGAAGCGCGCCAGGCTGCCGCTTGGGCTCAGGCTGTTGCGCAGGCGCCGCGCCAGGCTGATCAGCAACTTGTCGCCGGTCTGGTGGCCGAGGCTGTCGTTGATCCGTTTGAAGTTGTCGATGTCCACCAGCAACAGGCTGATCGGGGTGTCGCTGTCTCGCGAGAAGCGTTCGTCGAGGTTGCGGATGAACGCCGGGCGGTTGCCCAGGTTGGTCAGGTTGTCGGTGTACGCCAGACGCTCGATGCGCTGTTGCGCAAGCTTGGTCTGGGTGATGTCTTCATAAATACCGATGTAATGCGTCAACTCACGGTTGTCGCCGTACACCTTGGAGATCGACAACTGGCCCCAATACGGTTCGAGATTTTTACGACGACTTTTGAACTCGCCCTGCCAACTATTGCTTTTGGCCAATGCCGAGGGCGCGTCGAACAATAGCTCGCTGAGGTTTTCCAGCGCCCGCAGTTCCGACAGCCGCTGGCCGTGAACTTCTTCGGTGCTGTACTGGGTAATCGCGGTGAAACTGGGGTTGACGTACTCCACCACGCCATCGCAATTAACCAGCAAAAAGGCGTTGGCACTTTGCTCCACCGCGCGCTGGAACAAGTGCAGGGCGCTGGTGGCTGTGCGGCGATTGTGGTTGTTGATGACCTGGGCGAACTGATCCGCCAATTCGCCGGCGAATGCGATTTCGTCAGACTGCCAGGCGCGGGTAACGCCGGTTTGCTCCAGGCACAGCACGCCGACCACTTGGCCGTCGACACGAATACTGGCATCAAGCATGGCGTTCACGTCGCGTGGGCGCAGGCTCTCGGCCATGTCCCGGGTGCGTGGGTCGCGCATGGCATTATGCGCGTCTATCGCACGGCTGGTGTGCAAGGCTTCCATGTAGTCTGGGAAGCCACTGACATCGATCGGCTCCGGCAGCACGTATTCCTGAGTGTCTCGGTGGTACGCGGAGATCGGCATCAGCAGCGAACCTTCAAGGTTCCACAGGCTGGCACAGTCGATTTCGTAAATGTCACAGGCACTGCGAGTGATCAGCTCGGCGGCTTCTTGCAAAGAGTTGCTGCTGGTGTAGCGCTGACGGGTGAGTAGCAAAATCAAGTCTTGCTGGGCGCGGACCCGATCCAGGTGCTGCAGCTGTTCTTGCTGTGCACGCTGATTGAGTTCCAGGGCAATTTGCAGGCGCGAGTTCTGGGTTTCCAGATTAAGCGAGGGCAGCAATTGATCGCCGTCGAAAAGGTCATCGACCACTAGCAAATAGCCGCGCAGCAGGTGTCGATTGTGTTGTTTGTAGGCTTCGCCCAGTTCCAGCACGTTCAGCGAGCCGGCGGCGGTGTGCAAGGTGTAGCGGATCAGGTAATTCGGGCCGTCGCCTAGTTGCTGCTGAACGGCGTCATGCAGTTGATAGCGCGCTTCGGGTTCCATCAGGCTGGCGTAGGGCGAATCGACCAAGGCGCAGAGCTGCACGGCTGGAACGCCGAATTGGCGTTCGCAGTTGGGGTCGAGAAACAAAAGCGCCCAGCTTGCTTCATTCAGCCGTTCGAAACGCAGCATGCCGAGCCGCGAGGGCACAGGCAACTGCGTCACTACCTCGGCCACCATACGGCTGGCGGCATCGGGTTGGCTTTTCATTGAGGGAAACTCGCTTCGAATGTGCTGATCGCGCCGGGCTCTCGCCCTCTTAACTGTTGTCTGCGGCAAGGTTGCATCATTGCGACACCGACTGACAAGAGACATGAAGGCCAAGTGCTATAAGAATATGTCGGCAGGCATGAGGAAATCTTCAGTAACAGGTCAAAAGTAAAGTTTTTGACCTGTTTTATTTCATTGCAACGCAAGCCTGATCGTTTGCAGCAGATTACCCATGTGGTCGTGATAGCTGACCCGAACGTGGTCTGTATCGACGAGCAAATGAGCGAAGTTGTCCTCGCTGACGACGGCACTGGTCAGTTGATGCTGGTAGCCACCTGCGGCCGTGCGGGCCAGGGGCTGGTCGAGGATGAACGTGGAGGCTTTGGCATAGGGCAGCATTTTACTGTTGCACAAGGGCGAAGAGACGATGGTGTGAACTTCGAACTCCGGGTCTTCGCTGTGCGTCAATCGGCTGGTGAGGGAGCCATGAACATCGCCGGATATGAAGAAAACGTTTTTGATCCGATGCGTACGAATAGTCTCAAGTAACCGTAGGCGTTGCTCTGGAAAGGCTTGCCAGGCGTCGTCGCCAAGTTTTTTGCGGTCGGGGTAAAACATCACGCTGGTGACGATGAACTTGACCCGTGCTGGGCTATTGATCAGCCATTGGCACAATGCCTGTTCCTGTGGCGGGTCAAGAATTCGCCGATCCTCACCGGACAGGTTGCGCCGGGTTCGGCTGTCTGTCACAAACCACTCGATATCGCCTTCGCTGAATTGATACCAATAGCCATCCAGCTGCCAGTTGATTTTACCATCGGCCAATTGTTGATACGCCGGCCCGTGGCTGGCTTGATATAACTCGTAGGCGGCCATGGCGTTCTTATATAAGTAGCCATCGTTGCCACTTTTGTTTGCGGGCCAGTTATCTTCGATTTCGTGATCGTCGAGCATCATGTAAGTGGGGACGCTGGACATTAACCTGGAGATGTTCGGCTGGGAGAACGCTGCACGGTACTTTTTGAGTATTTCGGTATATTCGCGGTCTGGCGCAATAAGGTTCAGGTCATCGACATACACCTGGTCTCCGGTCATCAGCATTGCGCTGACAGGCGGGTTCGCTCGTTGGGCCAGGTTCATGATCGAAGCGAAGATGCGGTCCCCTGCATGAGGCGCCGATGGCGTGCCCCAAGTCATCCGCAAATACCGGCATGAACCAACAATATAGGCGCGGGGCGTAATCATTGTCGGGTTATGAGTTTGGAAGTGGTAAAGGGTTTGCGGCCATTGCAGCGGCAGTTCCTGCACTGTATCGATGGTGTGAACCGGGCTCATGGGGCTGAACCAGCCTGCCTGATATTGATACTGGGTGCCGGCGTCTAGGGCATTGAGTGCGATCACGGCACACATGTCACGCGAAGCCTCCAACTGCGCAAAAATACCTTTGGACCATTTCGTTTCGCCAGCCCTTCGACAGCGGATACCAGCAAATACCAATGCGTCTTTATCCATTGCGCCGCGCAGGAAGATACGCGCGTGATTACTTGTTGTATGGCCCAATATCGGGCCGACAGTAGGCTTGAACATATTCGAATCCATTCGAAGTAATGTTAACTAAGTCATTGATGAGTCCATCAACTTGATGTGAGTGCTGCTGCATTAAGCCTAGTTATTCGGCGGCTAAAAATAACAGGCAGAAGTAGACTTGAGCTGTGGGCGGTGTAAGCCACGCATGTAGGAAGAAGATTTTTTGTAGGCAAAAAAAGCCCCGCCAAATTGGCGGGGTTGAGGTACGAGCGTGGCGCTCGGAAAACGTGGAACGCGACAAGCCCTCCGATGAAGAGGGCCGGCCGGTGTTACAGCAAGATGGTGCGGATGTCCGCCAGCAGGTCGCTCAGACGCTTGGTGAAGCGTGCAGCAGCGGCGCCGTTGATCACACGGTGATCATATGACAGCGACAGTGGCAGCATCAGTTTCGGCTGGAAGGCTTTGCCGTCCCAGACTGGCTGGATGGTTGCCTTGGAAACCCCGAGGATCGCCACTTCCGGCGCGTTGACGATCGGCGTGAAGCCGGTACCGCCAATATGGCCGAGACTGGAAATGGTGAAGCAGGCGCCTTGCATGTCGTCAGCGGTCAGCTTTTTATCGCGAGCCTTGGCGGCCAGCGCAGCCGCCTCAGCCGCAAGCTGCAGAAGGCTTTTCTGGTCGACGTTCTTGATGACCGGTACCAGCAGACCTTCAGGGGTGTCTACCGCGAAGCCGATGTTCACGTACTTCTTGCGAATGATCGCCTTGCCGCTTGGTGCCAGCGAACTGTTGAAGTCCGGCAGTTCCTTGAGCAGGTGCGCGCAGGACTTGAGCAGCAGCGGCAGGATGGTCAGCTTGACGCCGGCCTTCTCTGCAACGGCTTTCTGAGCGATACGGAACGCTTCCAGATCGGTGATATCAGCCGAGTCGAACTGAGTCACGTGCGGGATGTTCAGCCAGCTGCGATGCAGGCTCGACGCACCGATTTGCATCAGGCGAGTCATCGGCACTTCTTCGGTTTCACCGAAGCGGCTGAAGTCCACGACCGGAATCGGCGGGATGCCCGCGCCGCCCGTTGCGCCGCCTGCGGTCGGTGCTTCCTTGGCCTTCTGCATCATGGCCTTGACGTAAACCTGCACGTCTTCTTTCAGCACACGACCATGCGGGCCGCTTGGGCCGACCGCGCTCAGCTCAACGCCGAACTCGCGAGCCAGTTGGCGAACCGCCGGGCCTGCATGAACCTTGGCGCCGGATTTGGTCGGTGCGGCAACCGGTGCAGCAGGTGCTGCCGCAGCCGGCGCCGCTTCAGCCTTGGCGGCCGCAGGTGCTGGTGCAGCAGCGGCCGGAGCCTTGGCAGCAGCCGGCGCGACGCCTTTGACTTTCAACTTCAAAATCAGGTCGCCGGTGCCGACTTCATCATCAAGCTTGATGGAAACGCTTTCCACCACGCCAGCGGCAGGCGATGGAATCTCCATGCTCGCCTTGTCGGATTCCAGGGTGATCAGCGACTGGTCAGCTTCGACGGTATCGCCGGCCTTGACCAATACTTCGATGATCTTGGCCTTGCCCGACGAGCCGATGTCCGGCACGTGGATGTCCTGGACGCTATCGGCAACCGGAGCGGCCGGGGCAGCAGCGGCTGGCGCGGAGGCCTGAGCCGGGGCTGCAGCAGCGGGTGCCGCAGCACCTGCCACTTCCAGATCCAGAATCAGATCGCCAGTGCCGACTTCGTCATTGAGCTTGACGCTGATGGCCTTGACCACGCCAGCGGCGGGCGATGGAATTTCCATGCTCGCCTTGTCGGATTCCAGGGTAATCAGCGACTGATCAGCCTCGACGGTGTCGCCGACCTTGACCTGAATCTCGATGATCTGGGCCTTGCCCGACGAACCGATGTCCGGCACGTGTATTTGCTGAACGCTGGCAGCAGCCGGCGCGGCGGTTGGAGCAGGAGCGGCAGCAGCAGCCGGTTTCGCTTCAGCTTTGGCGGCCGGTGCAGCGGCAGCGGTTGCCGCAGGGGCAGCCGCTGCGGCGCCTTCGACTTCCAGCTCCAGCAGTTCGTCGCCTTCTTTCAGGCGATCGCCCAGTTTCACTTTGATAGCCTTGACGATACCGGCCTTCGGCGCAGGAATTTCCATGCTCGCCTTGTCCGATTCCAGCGTCAGAATGCTCTGGTCGGCTTCGACACGGTCGCCGACCTTCACAAACAGTTCAATTACTTCACCTTCACCGCTGCCGATGTCAGGTACGCGAATGAGTTCGCTCACAGAGTGTCTCCTCAGCAGTCCAGTGGGTTGCGTTTTTCCGGGTTGATGCCGAACTTGACGATGGCTTCTGCCACCACCTTAGGTTCGATATCACCACGGTCAGCCAGTGCTTCAAGGGCTGCCAACACCACGAAATGACGGTCGACTTCGAAGAAATGACGCAGTTTCTTGCGGCTGTCGCTGCGGCCGAAACCATCAGTGCCCAGCACTTTGAATTCCTTGGAAGGAACCCACTGACGGATCTGCTCGGCAAACAGTTTCATGTAGTCGGTAGACGCAATGACCGGACCTTTACGGCCGTTCAGGCACTCTTCTACATAGCTCAGCTTAGGCTTCTGGCCAGGCTTGAGACGGTTGCTGCGCTCGACGGCCAGGCCATCGCGACGCAGCTCATTGAAGCTGGTAACACTCCAGACGTCAGCGCCAATGTTGAACTCTTCACGCAGGATCTTCGCCGCTTCGCGAACTTCGCGCAGGATAGTGCCGGAGCCCATCAGCTGAACGTGGTGCGCTGCTTCTTTGGTGTCTTCTTCGAGCAGGTACATGCCCTTGATGATGCCTTCCTCAACACCGGCCGGCATGGCGGGTTGCTGGTAGGACTCGTTCATCACGGTGATGTAGTAGAAAACGTCCTGCTGCTCTTCGGTCATCTTCTTCATGCCGTCCTGGATGATCACCGCCAGCTCATAGCCGTAGGTTGGATCAAAGGTGCGGCAGTTCGGGATGGTGGCGGCCAGGATATGGCTGTGACCGTCTTCGTGTTGCAGGCCTTCGCCGTTCAGCGTAGTCCGGCCGGCGGTGCCGCCGATCAGGAAGCCACGGGTGCGGCTGTCGCCAGCGGCCCAGGCCAGGTCACCGATACGCTGGAAGCCGAACATCGAGTAGAAGATGTAGAACGGCAACATTGGCTGGTTGTGGCTGGAGTACGAAGTACCGGCAGCGATGAAGGAGCTCATGGCGCCTGCTTCGTTGATGCCTTCTTCGAGGATCTGGCCCTTCTTGTCTTCCTTGTAGAACATCACCTGGTCTTTATCGACTGGCTCGTAGAGCTGGCCGACGGACGAGTAGATGCCCAACTGACGGAACATGCCTTCCATACCGAAAGTACGGGCTTCGTCCGGAATGATCGGAACGATGCGTGGGCCGATGTCCTTGTCCTTGACCAACTGCGCGAGGATGCGCACGAAAGCCATGGTGGTGGAGATTTCACGGTCGCCCGAGCCGTCGAGGATAGCCTTGAGGGTATCGAGTGGCGGGGTCGGCACGCTGAAACTCTGTGCGCGACGCTGTGGCACGAAACCGCCCAATGCAGTGCGACGCTCGCTCAGGTAGCGGGCTTCGGCGCTGTTCGGCTCCGGCTTGAAGAACGGCAGGTTTTCCAGTTCTTCGTCCTTGACCGGGATGTCGAAACGATCACGGAACAACTTCAAGCTGTCGACGTCGACTTTCTTGGTGTTGTGCGCGGTGTTCTTCGCTTCGCCAGCACCGGTGCCATAACCCTTGATGGTCTTGGCCAGGATGACGGTAGGTTGTTCTTTGTGGTTGACCGCTTCGTGGTAGGCCGCATAGACCTTGTACGGGTCGTGGCCACCACGGTTGAGTTTCCAGATTTCGTCGTCGGACAGATCAGCAACCATCGCCTTGAGTTCAGGCGTGTTGAAGAAGTGTTCACGCACGAACGCGCCATCTTTGGCTTTGTAGTTCTGGTACTCGCCGTCGATGACTGCGTCCATACGACGCTGCAGGATACCGTCGACATCTTTGGCCAGCAGTGGGTCCCAGAAACGGCCCCAGATGACTTTGGTTACGTTCCACTGAGCACCACGGAACACGCCTTCGAGTTCCTGGATGATCTTGCCGTTGCCGCGAACCGGGCCGTCGAGGCGCTGCAGGTTGCAGTTGATGACGAAGATCAGGTTGTCGAGCTTCTCGCGGCCAGCCAGCGAGATAGCGCCCAGGGATTCCGGCTCGTCGCACTCGCCGTCGCCCAGGAAGCACCAGACTTTCTGCTTGCCTTCCGGGATGAAACCGCGTGCTTCCAGGTACTTCATGAAGCGTGCCTGGTAGATCGCCTGAATCGGGCCCAGGCCCATGGATACGGTCGGGAACTGCCAGAAGTCAGGCATCAGCCAAGGGTGCGGGTAGGACGACAGGCCCTGACCGTCGACTTCCTGGCGGAAGTTGTTCATCTGGTCTTCGGTGATGCGGCCTTCCATGAACGCACGGGCGTAAACGCCTGGCGAGGTGTGACCCTGGAAGTAGATAAGGTCGCCGCCGTGTTCGTCGGTCGGTGCCTGGAAGAAGTAGTTGAAGCCGATGTCATACAGGGTTGCGCTGGAGGCGAAGCTGGAGATGTGACCGCCCAGGTCAGAATCTTTCAGGTTCGTACGCATCACCATGGCCATCGCGTTCCAGCGTACCAACGAGCGAATGCGGCGTTCCATGAACAGGTCGCCAGGCATGCGTGCTTCGTGGGTAACGGGGATCGTGTTGCGGTAAGGCGTGGTGATGGCGTAAGGCAATTGCGACCCGCTGCGGGTTGCGAGTTCGCCCATACGGGTCATCAGATAGTGAGCGCGGTCTTCGCCTTCTTTGTCGAGAACCGATTCCAGGGCGTCCAGCCATTCCTGGGTTTCGACGGGATCGAGGTCTTGCATGGCTTGCTCCAGGGCGGAAAGGCTTCCAGAATCGGTTGCCTGAGTTTGCGACTGGCCTTGTGGGCAGACGATATAAATTCTTGGATTGCCGATAGGTTGTTCCGGCGGCGTGTAGTTTTACTACAAATCTTCGGGCATTTCAGCCTTTCGAATGTATAGACGAGTAGTAAAACTACAGATGAGCGGCTTGTGGCCTCCAGCTGCGTTGTGAGAATAATCGTTAAGGTTGGTCTTTTACCAATCAAAAAAGGTGAATGCTTGATGTTGGCTGCCAAGAATGAAGAATTTTCAGCTATTTATAACCTTTGTTCGACAGTCAGTCAGGTAGTGCTTTATCAGTTTTCACTACATGCAGCCCATTACACGCCGATCAAGGATAGACCATGAGCCTTCCGCCGCTTGCCGAACTGCCTGGCATTCTCCTGCCGTTTGTCACCCGTTCCGAGCTGTCGTTCCGTACGGCCGTCGCCGAGCTGGATAACGATCACGGTTTGTCGACCTGGACGCCGGACCGCTGGGCGCAATTCGCGCGCGTTACCGCTGCCAGCGACTTTGTGATTGAACAGAGTGTTCGTGACCCTTTGATGTTGCTGGCGCTGGTGCAATCCGGTGAACTGGACCGCGGTTTTGCACCCGGCGAGCTATGCGCGCAGATCGCGGCGGCGGTGGAGTCGGCGCAGACAGACGATGAGCTGGGTCGTGCTTTGCGTCGCCAGCGAACTCGCCAGCAAGTGCGCATCATCTGGCGCGACCTTACCCGCCAGGCAGACCTGGTACAGAGTTGCCGCGACCTCTCGGACATGGCCGATGCGTGTATCGATCAGGCCTATCAGTGGTTGTATTCGCGGCATTGCCAGCAGTTCGGTGTGCCAACCGGGCGTCGCAGTGGCGAGCCGCAACAAATGGTCATCCTCGGCATGGGCAAGCTTGGCGCCGTGGAACTCAACTTGTCGTCGGACATCGACCTTATATTCGCCTACCCGGAAGGTGGCGAAACGGTGGGGGTGAAACGCTCACTGGATAACCAGGAGTTTTTCATTCGTCTTGGCCAGCGCCTGATCAAGGCGCTGGATCCGATGACCGTCGATGGCTTCGTGTTTCGCGTCGATATGCGCCTGCGCCCCTACGGTTCGGCCGGTGCGTTGGTGTTGAGCTTCAACGCGCTGGAGCAGTATTACCAGGATCAGGGGCGCGACTGGGAGCGTTACGCGATGATCAAGGCGCGGGTGGTGGCGGGCGATCAAGTGGCGGGCGCACAGTTGCTCGACATGCTGCGACCGTTTGTTTATCGGCGTTATCTGGATTTTTCGGCGATCGAAGCGCTGCGCACGATGAAGCAACTGATCCAGCAGGAGGTGCGGCGCAAGGGCATGGCCGACAACATCAAGCTTGGCTCTGGTGGCATCCGTGAAGTGGAATTTATCGCTCAGGCTTTTCAGCTGATCCACGGTGGTCGCGACCTTAGCCTGCAGCAACGTCCGCTTTTAAAAGTACTGAGCACGCTGGAAGGCCAGGGTTACCTGCCGCCGGCGGTGATCAACGAGCTGCGCGAAGGTTACGAATTTCTGCGTTACACCGAGCACGCGATTCAGGCAATCGCCGACCGTCAAACTCAAATGCTGCCAGACGGTGCGCAGGACCAGGCGCGCATTGCCTTTATGCTGGGCTTCGACAACTGGGACGCGTTTCATGCGCAGCTGATGTATTGGCGCGGTCGTGTGGCCTGGCACTTTGGTCAGGTGATCGCCGATCCAGACGAGGAGGAAGGCACCGAAAGCGAAGTGGTGGTTGGCGGCGAGTGGCTGCCTTTGTGGGAAGAAGCCCAGGATGAAGAGGCCGCCTGTCGCCAGTTGGAGGAGGGCGGTTTCGTCGATGCCACCAAGGCGCTGAAAACCCTGGCCAGCTTACGTGGCAGCCCTCAGTTGCGCGCCATGCAGCGTTTAGGGCGCGAGCGACTCGACGCATTCATCCCGCGTTTATTGGCTCAAGCGGTAGAACATGCCAATCCGGATTTGGTGCTGGAGCGGGTGCTGCCACTGGTCGAGGCTGTGGCACGGCGCTCGGCGTATCTGGTGTTGCTGACCGAAAACCCCGGCGCGCTGCGGCGTTTGTTGACCTTGTGTGCCGCGAGCCCGTGGATCGCCGAGCAAATCACCCGTTTCCCGCTGTTGCTCGACGAATTACTCAACGAAGGTCGATTGTTCAAGCCGCCGCTGGCGCCAGAGTTGGCGGCCGAATTGCGCGAGCGGCTGACGCGAATTCCTGAGGATGACCTCGAGCAACAGATGGAAGCCTTGCGGCATTTCAAACTGGCGCACCGTTTGCGCGTCGCCGCTTCGGAAATCGCTGGCAGCCTGCCGTTGATGAAAGTCAGCGATTACCTGACCTGGCTCGCCGAAGCGATTCTTGAACAAGTGCTGGCGCTGGCCTGGCGCCAGACCGTCGCCAAATACGGCACGCCGTTGCGCACCGACGGTTCACTGTGTGATCCAGGTTTTATTATTGTTGGCTACGGAAAAGTCGGCGGTCTGGAGCTCGGCCATGGATCGGACCTGGACCTGGTGTTCATCCACGATGGCGACCCGCAAGCGGAAACCGATGGCCCGAAACCGATCGACGGCGCGCAATTTTTCACCCGTTTGGGGCAGCGGATCATTCACTTGCTGACGGCCCAGACCAACTCCGGTCAGTTGTACGAAGTCGATATGCGCCTGCGACCGTCCGGCGCGTCTGGGTTGTTGGTCAGTTCGCTCGGGGCATTTGCCCGCTACCAGGAAAACGAAGCCTGGACCTGGGAACATCAGGCGCTGGTGCGGGCGCGGGTGCTGGTGGGCAGTCAGGATGTCGGCCAGGCGTTCGAGAAAGTTCGCGCTTCTGTGCTGGGCAAGCCGCGAGATTTGGCGACTTTGCGCCAAGAGGTCAGCGAGATGCGCGCGAAGATGCGCGATAACCTTGGCAGCAAGGGCACGGCGGCAGGCACCGGGGCAAATGCCTTCGAAGCCAGCGCGCCGTTCGATCTCAAGCAGGACGCCGGAGGTATCGTCGATATTGAATTTATGGTGCAATACGCGGCTTTGGCGTGGTCCGAAGCGCACCCGTCATTGCTGCGCTATACCGATAATATTCGCATACTGGAAGGGTTGGAGGAGGAAGGGCTGATGCCCGCCGAAGACGCCAGTTTGTTGCGCGAGGCTTATAAAGCCTACCGCTCCGCCGCCCACCGGCAGGCCTTGCAGAAGGACGCTGGGGTTATCCCGGGTGATCAGTTCGCGGACGAACGGCGGCAAGTATTGCGGATCTGGCGTGAGCTGGGGCTAAGCTGAAATTGGATATTTAAAACACCCAATACCCCTGTGGCAGTGTTTTGTAGAATTCTCGAGGCGGGGAGGCGTATGCCTCCCCGGTTCGTTTTTGGAAACCACATGAAAATTCTGATCGTTGGGCCCAGTTGGGTCGGTGACATGGTGATGGCGCAGACACTGTTTCAGTGTCTCAAGCAACGCCACCCGCAATGCGAAATCGACGTGCTCGCCCCCGAGTGGAGTCGGCCGATTCTTGAGCGCATGCCCGAAGTGCGTCAGGCCTTGAGCTTTCCGCTCGGCCACGGCGCACTGGAGCTGGCAACGCGGCGGCGGATCGGAAAGTCCCTGGCCGGTCAGTATGACCAGGCAATCTTGCTGCCCAACTCGCTGAAGTCGGCACTGGTGCCTTTTTTTGCCGGTATCCCCAAGCGCACTGGCTGGCGTGGCGAGTTCCGCTACGGCCTGTTGAATGATGTGCGCACGCTGGACAAAGAACGTTATCCGCTGATGATCGAACGCTTCATGGCCCTCGCGTTTGAACCGGGTGCCGAGCTGCCAAAACCGTATCCGCGGCCTAGCCTGCAGATCGATCCCGTCAGCCGTGAAGCGGCATTGGCCAAGTTTGGCCTGGTGTTGGATCGCCCGGTGCTGGCGTTGTGTCCAGGTGCCGAATTCGGTATCTCCAAGCGCTGGCCGTCCGAGCATTACGCGAAGGTGGCCGAGACCAGGATTCGCCAAGGCTGGCAGGTCTGGCTGTTCGGTTCTAAGAACGATCACGCGGTGGGCGAAGAGATTCGTTCGCGGCTGATTCCCGGCCTGCGCGAAGAGTCGGTGAACCTCAGCGGCGACACCTCTTTGGCCGAAGCTATTGATTTGCTGTCGTGTGCCGACTCGGTGGTCTCCAACGATTCCGGGCTGATGCATGTCGCCGCCGCGTTGAATCGCCCGTTGGTAGCCGTTTATGGTTCGACGTCGCCGGGTTTTACCCCGCCGCTGGCCGAGCATGTAGAAATCGTGCGTCTGGGTATCGAATGCAGCCCTTGCTTCGATCGTACTTGCCGCTTCGGTCATTACAACTGCCTGCGTCAACTCATGCCGCAAGCGGTGAACGAAGCTTTGCAGCGGTTGCAGGGCACTGTGGTCGAGGTCAATTAGTTTGCGGGTACTGTTGATCAAGACGTCTTCGCTGGGTGATGTGATTCACGCATTGCCAGCGCTGACCGATGCGGCGCGGGCCATCCCCGGCATCACGTTCGACTGGGTGGTGGAAGAAGGCTTCGCCGAAATTCCGACCTGGCACCCCGCCGTGGGCAAGGTGATACCCGTGGCGATACGCCGCTGGCGGAAGAACATCTGGCAAACCATCAAAAGCGGCGAGTGGAAACGCTTCAAGCAAAGCATGCGTGCCAGTCAGTACGATTTGGTAATCGATGCTCAGGGCCTGCTCAAAAGTGCGTTGTTGACTCGCTACGTCAAGGCGCCAGTGGCTGGGTTGGACAAAAACTCGGCGCGTGAGCCGGTTGCCGCACGTTTTTATTCGCGTCGGCTGGCCGTGGCTCGTGGGCAGCACGCGGTGGAGCGGGTGCGCCAATTGTTCGCCGTGGCCTTGGGCTACGACTTGCCCAAAGGCTTGGGTGATTACGGCCTGAGCATCGAGCGCCTGATTGAATTGCCGCGTAAAAATCCGTACGTATTGTTTTTGCATGGCACCACGTGGGACACCAAGCACTGGCCCGAATCGTATTGGCGCGAGCTGGCTGAGCGCGTGGGCTATTTGGGTGTTGGCGTGAAGCTCGCGTGGGGTAATCCAATCGAGAAGGCCCGGGCCGAGCGCATCGCCAAGGACATGCGGCACGTCGAAGTGCTGCCAAAACTCAATCTGGCAGGTGTCGGCAAGGTGCTGGCCGGTGCTCAAGCGTGCGTCGCAGTCGACACCGGACTTGGGCACCTGGCCGCCGCGCTCGACGTGCCGACGCTATCATTGTTCGGCCCGACCAATCCCGGCCTGACCGGCGCCTACGGCAAAGCGCAGATCCACATCGCCAGCGATTTTCCCTGCGCGCCGTGCCTGCAAAAGAAATGCACTTATCAACCGACGGCTGAAGATGCTCGTCGGTTTGACCTGAAGCGCGAGTGGCCTTTGTGCTTCACGCGTCTGAATCCCGAGCGTGTCGCGACCCGACTGAGCACGTTGTTACTGGCTGAGGAGCTGCGCTGATGCAATTGGCATTCGTTTTGTACAAATATTTTCCCTTCGGAGGCTTGCAGCGCGATTTCATGCGCATTGCCCTGGAGTGTCAGCAGCGCGGCCATAAAATTCGCGTCTACACGCTGATCTGGGAGGGCGACATACCGCCAGGTTTCGAAGTGTTGGTGGCACCCGTGAAGGCGTTCTTCAACCACCGGCGCAACGAAAAACTCAGCGAGTGGATGGCGGCCGACCTCGCCAAACGTCCGGTGGACCGTTTGATCGGTTTCAACAAGATGCCGGGCCTCGACGTGTACTACGCCGCCGACGGCTGTTTTGAAGACAAGGCACAGAATCTTCGCAACTCTCTGTACCGTCGCTGGGGCCGTTACCGGCACTTTGCCGAGTACGAGCGCGCGGTATTTGCCAAGGATGCAAAAACTGAAGTCCTGATGATTTCCGAGGTCCAGCAGCCGCTGTTCATCAAACATTACGACACGCCTCTCGAGCGCTTCCATCTGCTGCCGCCGGGCATCGCCCAGGATCGTCGTCGGCCTGCGAACGCCGACGAGATTCGCGCCGGGTTCCGCAAGGAATTCAAACTCAAGGACGATGAACTGCTGCTGGTGCAGATCGGCTCCGGATTCAAAACCAAGGGTGTGGATCGCAGCCTCAAGGCACTCGCTGCATTGCCCGCGGATTTGAAGAAGCGCACGCGGCTATTTGTAATTGGCCAGGATGACCCCAAAGTATTCCAGTTGCAGAGCGCCACACTGGGGCTTGGCGACAACGTGACGTTCCTCAAAGGGCGCAGCGATATCCCGCGCTTCCTGCTGGGAGCCGACCTGTTGATTCACCCGGCGTACAACGAAAATACCGGGACTGTGTTGCTTGAGGCGCTGGTGGCCGGGTTGCCGGTGTTGGTCAGCGCGGTGTGTGGCTATGCCCACTACATCGCCGAGTCTGATGCTGGCCTGGTGTTGGACGAGCCTTTTGATCAGGCGCAACTGACTGATTACCTGACAAAAATGTTGAACGATGCTCAAGCGCGGGCGGCCTGGAGCCGCAATGGTCTGGCTTTCGCTGAGACGGCCGACCTCTATAGCATGCCGCAACACGCGGCCGATGTGATTCTGGCGGAGCAGGCTTAATGAAGTTGATGCTGGCGGAACCGTTCAAAAGTCTTTGGGCCGGGCGCGATCCTTTCGCCGAGGTCGAAAAGCTTGAGGGCGAGGTTTACCGAGAGCTTGAAGCGCGCCGAACACTGCGCACCGTAGTCGACGGCAGTGGTTTTTTTGTGAAGATCCATCGTGGCATTGGCTGGGGCGAGATTTTCAAGAACCTGCTCACGGCAAAACTGCCGGTGCTGGGTGCCGGTCAGGAATGGAAGGCTATCCAGCGTCTGCAAGAAGTTGGCGTGCCGACCATGACTGCCGTGGCGTATGGTGAGAAAGGCAGTAATCCGGCCGATCAGCATTCTTTTATCGTGACCGAAGAGTTGGCGCCGACCGTCAGCCTCGAAGATTTCAGCATCAATTGGGTCAAGCAGCCGCCTGAACCCACACTTAAACGTGCTCTGATCGCCGAAGTGGCACGAATGACCGGCATGATGCACCGCGCCGGCGTAAACCACCGCGACTGCTATATCTGTCATTTTCTGCTGCACACTGACAAACCGGTGACCGCTGACGATTTCAAACTCTCGGTGATCGACCTGCATCGCGCCCAGACCCGCCCCGCCGTTACCCGGCGCTGGCGCGATAAGGATTTGGCGGCATTGTACTTTTCGGCGCTGGACATTGGCCTGACCCGAGGCGACAAACTGCGCTTCCTCAAAGGCTACTTCCAGCAACCGCTGCGCCAGATTCTGGCGGAAGAATCAGCGCTGCTGGCCTGGCTTGAAGGCAAGGCCAGCAAACTGTATGACCGCAAGCAGCGATACGGGGATGCGCTCTGATGCCGGGTTGGACATTGGAACCGGCTTACCGTGAACTGGCAGAAGATTTCGGCAGTCTGGAGGCCGTGTTTGCGCTCAAGGGCGAACGCCTGACCCGTGACCCGCTGTCCGAGGTCATCCGCGTCGAGCGCAGTGGCGTCAACTATTACGTCAAACGCTACGTCGGCGCCGGCAAAGGCTTGCGCCGCTATCTGGGCAAGCCCCGGGTCAAGGCTGAATGGCAGAATCTCAAGCGCTTCGCCAAGTGGGGCATCCCTACGGCTGAGGTGGTGGCTTGGGGTCTGGAGCGTCGCGGTGCAGCTTACGATCGCGGAGCGATGATCACCCGTGAGCTGCCGAACACTGAAGACTTGTCAGCATTGGCTGAACGGCACGACCAAAAATTGAAGGATCGTGCCTGGGTCGACATCATCAGTCGACAGTTGGCCGGCTACACCCGGACCATGCATGACAATCGTTTCACCCACAACGATTTGAAATGGCGCAACCTTTTGATTGATGATCAGGCGCGGCTGTTTCTGATTGATTGCCCCAACGGTGATTTCTGGCGCGGTTTCTGGCTTAAATACCGCATCACCAAAGATTTGGCGTGTCTCGACAAGGTCGCCAAGTATCAGCTGTCGGCTACGCAGCGCTTGCGCTTTTACCTGCAATATCGTCAACGTGACCGGCTGAATGCGTCGGACAAAAAGCGCATCCGGCACGTGCTGAGATTTTTCGAGGGACGCGAATGACTGATTTTCTGGCCGCTGATGACCGTGCGCTACTTGAGCGTCACGGCCTCGGCACCTTCGATGCTCTGTGGGCCAAGCAACTTGAAGCTGTGGATGAGCCCAACACCGCGCGCGGTGGCTGGAGCAGCGTGTTTCGGCTGGACCTTGAAGGGCACGGCTATTACCTGAAACGCCAAAGTAACTACATGACGCGTACTCTGCATGCGCCTTTTGGCGAGCCGAGTTTTTCTCGTGAGTTTCGCAATATCAGCCGATATCAAAAATTGGGTATCCCGGCATTGCAAGCGGTGTTCTTTGGTCAGCGCAAGGTCGAGGGCGAGGTTCGGGCCATTCTGCTGACCCGTGCGCTGGACGGTTGGGATGATCTGGAGTCGCTGTTGCAGCGCTGGTCGGACCTCAGTCCCGTGCAGCAATCAGCGATATTAAACGCCTGCGGTCAATTGGCGCGCCGCCTTCATGCTGCACGCCAGGTGCATGGCTGCTTTTACCCCAAACATATTTTTTTACGCGCGGCTGATGGCGGCTGCCAGGCGCAACTGATTGACCTGGAGAAAACCCGGCCGCTGCTATTTGGCCTACGCGATCGCGTCAGAGACCTGGAGCCGTTGTTGCGCCGGGCACCGGAATGGAGCACCGCCCAACTCCGTGAGTTGCTGGCGGTATATCTGGATCAGCCGCAGGACAGTTCGCTGATCGACAGCTGGCTGACGCGACTGACTGCACGACGCAGTCACAAGGAGACGCGCTGATGCGTTTGTCCGAGCTGGAAAATGCTGGCCGCAGCCCGGGTCTGCCGCTGAACATTTCGCTGGCCGATGCGGCAGGGCCTGCCGAGTTGCAACTGCTGAGCCTGTTACGGGTGTTGCCAGGGCAGCGTTATGTGGGCGCTGGCGTGTGGCGTGGTCGTCCGGTGCTGGCCAAGTTATTGGTGGGTGGCAAAGCGGCCCGACACTTTCAGCGTGAGCTGGAAGGTGTACGCTTGCTTGCCGATCAGGGTTTGACTACGCCGCAGTTGCTCGTGGACGGTTTGAAAGAAGGAGAGGGCGGTTGGCTACTGTTCGATTTCCTCGAAAACGCCGAGAGCCTTGGCGATGCCTGGAGCAAGGTCGAGCATTTACCCGTGTTGGCGGATGAGCAATCTGCGGTGCTGGCCGATGCGCTGGGCGCAATGGGTCAGATGCACCGTAAAGGCCTGTGGCAGGAAGACTTGCACCTGGACAATCTACTGCGCCAAGGTGGTCGGCTGTACCTGATTGATGGGGCGGGAATTCGTGTCGAGACAGCCGGTAAGCCGCTGTCGCGTCAGAAGGTCCTGGAAAACCTCGGGGTGTTTTTCGCTCAGTTGCCCAAGTCACTCGAACCTTATACCGAAGAACTGCTGGTGTATTACTTGCTGAGCAATGGCGAGCATGCACTGCCGATGGAAGCGCTGCAAAAACAGATCGGCAAGGTCCGCAGTTGGCGTCTCAAGGATTTCATGATCAAGGTCGGCCGTGAATGCACGCTGTTCAGTGTGCGCCGTGGAGCCTTTGGTTTACGGGCTATTCGCCGGGACGAAGAGGCGGCGATGTTGCCGGTGCTGGAACAAGCCGATGCGCTGCTCGATCAAGGCCATCTGTACAAAACCGGCGGTGCGGCGAGCGTCGGTAAAGTCGAGATCGATGGCCGATTACTGGTCATCAAGCGTTACAACATCAAGGGTTTTGCCCACTGGCTTAAGCGTTTCTGGCGCCCAAGCCGTGCCTGGCACTCCTGGCGCGAAGGTAATCGCCTGGCGTTTCTGGGGATTGCCACACCCAAACCCCTGGCACTTCTGGAACGGCGTTTTCTGTGGTTGCGCAATCGTGCTTATCTGATTACCGAATATTTGCCTGGGCCGGACATCATTGAGCGATTTGCACCCTACGTTGAAAACGGCAATGCGCCTGAAGTCGAGTTGGCAGCGTTGGATCATTTGTTTGCCGAACTGATCCGCGAGCGTATCAGTCACGGGGATTTCAAGGGGCACAACCTGTTCTGGCACCAAGATCGCTGGTCGCTGATTGATCTGGATTCCATGTGTCAGCATGGCCCCGCCGGAAGTTTTGCCTCAGCTTATGCCCGGGATCGGGCACGGTTCATGCGAAATTGGCCGGAGGGCAGTGCGCTTTATCAGGTCATTGATAAGCGCCTGCCAAAGGACATCACCCGCGCCGCCTGATATTGCTTTTCCGTTTAGCGGACACGCATTTGTGAATAGTCCTACAAGATAAGCAGAGGCCATGAACTGTGCCTTGAAGAGTCACGATGCTAGCGTGCCTGACGTTCTCGGAGGGCAGATCTTGACTATCAAAATGGCAATGTTGGCAGGCACTTTTTCAATGGCGTTGGCAGGTTGTGGAACTGCCGTGACGGTTTTGCAGGGTGATGAAGAGGCGGCGCGTAGTCTTCGAAAGCAAAAGACATACTGCCAAACCATTCCTCGTGTCTACAGCGGCATGGCTCATGACTTTTGCTTGCTGCATGCACCACCCGAACCGACCGGTTTCCTTGTACCATTTGTGTTACTTGACCTGACACTGTCAGGTGTATTCGACACCGTTGTCTTGCCTTATACGATTTATCGGCAAGCAGTTGATGGCAGTATCAAGATTTACTGGCGGACGGCTCGCGGATGAGCCGAGGTGAAACTTTCGTTCAAAGTCATCGTTATAGCGCTGATAACCGTAGGGTCATTCCCGGCCTGTTTACGCTATAATCCCGCCCTTTAGCTGTCTCTCGCCGCTTGCGGAGACACATTAATTTTGAGGCGTACGCGCCTGTATGCAGACTAAAGAGGCTAGACCCCTGTGGCATTGACGATTCTTGGCCTGTCCGGCGCCCTTAGCCATGATCCTTCCGCAGCCCTGTACATCGACGGCAAGCTGGTCGCGGCGGCTGAGGAAGAGCGCTTCGTGCGCGATAAACATGCAAAGAACCGCATGCCTTACGAATCGGCAAAGTTCTGCCTTGAGCAGGCTGGCATCAAACCATCCGACGTTGACGTGGTAGCGATTCCGTTCGCTCCGATCAGCCTGTTCGGCAAGGCGCGCTGGCATTACGCCAAGCGCTACTGGTACGCCCCGGACCGCGCACTCGACGCGATTCTGATGGGTAATCGTCGCTACAAACGCTATCGCAACAAGATTGTCTGGTGCCTCGAGCAGCTGGGTTTTGATCCAAAAAAAATCAAGATCGAGCCGGTCGAACATCACCTGGCTCACGCCTCCAGCGCTTACCACTGCTCGGGTTTCAAAGAGAAAACCGCGATCCTGGGAATCGACGGCAAAGGTGAGTACGCGACGACATTCTTCGGTTACGGCGAAAACGGCAAGATCCACAAGATCAAGGAGTTTTTCGATCCGGATTCCTTGGGTGGATTGTATGGCGCGATCACCGAGTTTCTCGGTTTCGAGATGCTCGACGGTGAGTTCAAGGTCATGGGCATGGCGCCTTACGGCGATGCCAGCAAATACGATTTCTCGCGTCTGGCTTCGTTCGAAAATGGCGAATTGGTGATCAACACCGATTACGCCAACGTCATCGGCCTGCGCCGTTATAAAGAGAAGGGCAAGGGTTTCTACTTTTCGCCAAAGTTGATCGAGTGGCTGGGTCCGAAGCGCGAAGGCGATATCGCCGACGAGCCGTACATCCATTACGCGGCAAGCATGCAGGCACTGTTCGAAAAAATCTCGCTGCAGATGATCGACTATTACCTGAGCGACGTACTGAAGGAAACCGGCAAACTGGCCTTCGCTGGCGGCTGTGCGTTGAACGTCAAGCTGAACCAGAAGATCATCGCTCGCGATGATGTCAAAGAGCTGTTCGTACAACCGGCGTCCGGCGACGCTGGCACCGCGGTGGGGGCTGCGGCCTACGTGTCCCATGCCCGTGGCGTGCCGGTCGAGAAGATGGAGCACGTTTACCTCGGCCCGTCCTACAGCAACGAAGACGTGATCGCCGCCTGCGCCCGTCACCCAAGCCAGCCTGTATGGCGCAAGCTTGAAAACATGCCGGAAAAAATCGCCAAGATCATGGTCGACGGTAATCCGGTGGCCTGGTTCCAGGGGCGGATGGAGTTTGGTCCGCGCGCCTTGGGCGGTCGTTCGATCATCGGTTGCCCGAGTGCGACCGGCGTGGCTGATCGCATCAACCATCAAATCAAGTTCCGCGAGCGCTGGAGGCCTTTCTGCCCGTCGATGCTCGACACCGTTGCGCCGCAGATGATCAAGGTTGATCACCCGGCACCCTTCATGACCTTCACCTTTGAAGTGGCTGAAGAATGGAAAACCCGAGTCCCGGAAGTCGTCCATGAAGACGGTACGTCCCGTGCCCAGGTTCTCAAGCGCGAATACAACCCGCGCTACTACGACATGATGAAGGCGCTGGAAGTATTGACCGGCAATGGCGTGTCGTTGAACACCTCGCTCAACCGTCGTGGCGAACCGATGATCTGCTCTCCGACAGACGCCCTCAACATGTTCTTCGGATCGGATCTACAGTATCTGATCATGGAAGACATCCTGGTGGTGAAAGAGGGCGCGGAAGGGTACAGCTTTGACTGAAAGACTGATCAGCGTCGTTATTCCGGCCTACAACTATGCCCAGACCTTGCCGCGGGCAGTGGAGTCGGTACTGGCACAGTTGGATGAGGTCGGGACGGAGCTGCTGGTCATCGATGACGGCTCTACCGATTCAACGCCTGCGGTGGTAGAGAGACTTGTGGCGGAAAACGCCGGACGCTTCCGTGCCTTGCGTAAAGTCAATGGTGGGCTTTCTTCGGTTCGTAATCTCGGTATTGAACAAACCAGCGGGCGCTACCTGGTTTTTCTCGACGCCGATGACGAGATGGCACCCGGTGCCCTGGCTGCTTTGACTCAACACATTGTCGACAACCCTGAAACCCGCTTGGTCATCGGCGGCCACTTGTCGGTGTTCGCTGATGGCAAGCGCAGTTTGCAATGCGTAAAGCCCTTGCCCGCTACGGCGCGGGAGCGAGTGCAAGGCTATCTGCTGGACAAGACCATATCGATTTCGAATGGTGCGTGTGCCATGCATCGCGATGTGTTTGCGCCGGGCAACTACCCGGAGCACCTGCGCAACGTTGAAGATATTCCGGTATTTGCCCAGGTCCTGGCGCGCTTCCCCTGCACCGTTATTGATCGGCCGTTGGCGCTGATCTACAAACATGCCGACAGCATGCGACATGATCTGGTCCAAAGCCTTGCTGCAGGCCCGGAAATGGTCGGCGAAGTGTTCTCTCGTGAGCGCATGCCCGAAGATCTGCATGATATGCGTCAGGCATTTTTGGGGCAGCGCTGTTTGTCGCTGTTCCGTGATTGTTATATGGGCGGCGAATACGCGCTGGCCAAGAAATTCTATCTTCAAGCCTTGCGTGCAGATTGGCGCACGTTTACCCGTTGGTCCTACACACGTAAGGCAGTCCGTCTGCTATTCAGGTGAGTAGGGCTTGACCGAATCAGCCCTGTTTCAGGCCGTTTCACGCTATTTTTTGGATTGTTTGCGCAAGCATTGCGCATGTTATTGAGGGGGCAGGGTGATCGGTACTGGCGGCGAAGTGGGGGCCCGGATCTCCCGGATTATCGGTGAGCACCCGGTCCGGTTGGCATTTTGGGGTAGTCTGCTGCTTTCCCTGATAGCGGTACTCGGCACGGCAACTGTCGGGCGTGATGCTGCGTTTTATATGGATATTGCTCAACAGGTTACACAGCATGGACCGAAAGTAGCCTGGCAGACGTTCGACTGGCCGTGGTTCACCTTCCTGCTCGCCGGGACTCACATCGTCACGCATTTGCCTTTCGAGCTGAGTGCCTACCTGTGGTGTGGCATTTTTCTCGCCGGCACCTGCGCCCTGATGGTCGATTGCGTGCATCAGCGTTCGCCGGAGGCTGCGCGCTGGGCGTGTCTGGTCGTGCTGGCGATGCCGGCGGTTAACGGTTTTCGCAATGACATTATTCGCGAGTTCGGGTTCTGGTTCTTCTGCACGCTAACGCTATGGCTCGCATTGGGCTGGCGAACACACGCCAGTTGGCTACGCGCGACGCTGATTCATCTGGCGATTGTGGCGGCGGCATTGTTTCGCCTGGAAGCCGTGCTGTTGTGGCCGGCGCTCGGGCTCTGGCAGTTGCCAAATCTGTGGTCGCCGACGCGACGCAAGCAAGTATTGCACTTCATGTTGTTGCCGGTTTTGGCGCTGATTGCTGCCTCGTTGTCAGGTGCCTTTTCGGCGGCCCGCGTGACGTTGTACCTGGACATGATCAACCCGCGCAGCGTTTTTAACTCGTTTGAAATGCTGTCTGGCCAATTTGCCGATTCGTTGATCAACAAATACTCGCGGGATGAAGTTGGCCGGATCATTTTCTTCGGCACCCTGGCGTCCATGTTGATTACGTTTGTAAAGCTGATGGGGCCTTTCGCAATTCCGTTTGTCATCCGAAGCAATTGGAGTGCCCTGCGCACCTACTGGCGTGACTACCGCCCATTTGCTTGGGCGGCGTTGCTGTATCTGGTGGTGTTGGTTCTGTTCTTCATCAAAGAGCAGTTCATGAATACGCGCTACCTGAGCTTCCTCAACCTGTTGTTCGTCCCGGTGCTGGCGTTGGGATTGGCAGGCTTTGTCCGGCAGTTTCCGCGCTGGGGCAAGGCGCTGGTGGTGTTGGGTGTTTTGGTGATGTTGTCCAACGTGGTGTCTATCAGTCCAGGCAAGACTCACTACATCGAAGCAGGTCACTGGACGGCGGCCAATATTGAACCCGGCGCACCGGTTTATTACGAGGACGGCCGTATCAGCTATTACGCGGGACGCGGCTATGCGCTCAGCAACATCACTCGTGAACAGGCGATGTCGCCAGAACACTCAGGCGAATATCGTTATTTTCTGATTGATGCGCGTGCCGATGAGCCTTGGTTAAGCGCGTGGCTGGCGGAGCATGACCAGCGCATCATTGCTCGTTTTGCCAATCGCAAAGGCGCGACAGTGCTGGTCATCAGCAAGTAGCGTTTAGCCCACCAGTTGACGCAGGCGCTCGATGAAGGGCGCTTGCCTGTCTACCGGCAGAACCTGGCGATAGCCGTCAATAAAGGTGCTGCCGGCATCGTGACCCAGCAGCCATTGCCGGTCTTCCTTATAGCGCAGCAGATGGGCAAAGTTGCGCAAACGCTTGCTGTCGCCGAGGGCGCGACGCTGGCAGCGCAAGTCGGCAATGTCGATCAGCCCCAATTGATTGTCCGGTGTCAGCACCACATTGCCAAAATGCAGCGATCGGAAGTACACCCCTTTTTCGTGCAGCCGGGCTATGAACGCTCCAAGCTGTGACCTCAGCGTATCCGCCGTTTCGCCAGTGGTTTGCAGTTGGCGTACGGTCATGCCTTCGAGAGGGTCGTAGTACACGCCGTCGCGTTGAATGCTGGGAATGCGATACACCGCGATAACGGTCGGGCACGGGATGCCACGCAGTTCCAGGGCGCGGGTGTTGTCGGCGAAGCGCTGGGCGTAGGGGAAAAACAGCGCAGAACTCAGCAGGCGCTTGCGGCGGAACAGCTTGAGCATGCGTCCATCGGCCAACCTGAGCACTTTGTCGCCGGAGCCGTCGGCCTCCAGTACGTGAGCACCTTTGCGCAGTGCCTCGTAAGTGCTGTGATCAATCGCTTGCATGCCTGACTCCCCCATCATAAGCCGGCTATCTTAACCGACTTGGCCAGAGGCTGGCCCGCCGTCATGTTTATTGGGGAAAAAGGGGCGTGTGATATCATCCGCTCCTCACTGATTTGCGCGGATTCCCATGAGCAGTCCTGAACCGAAAGCCCAGTCTACGCTGGCGATCTATTTCCGCCTTTTGGCTTACGTGCGGCCTTACGTGGGCCTGTTCATTCTGAGCATCGTAGGGTTTTTGATCTTCGCATCGACCCAGCCGATGCTCGCTTATATCCTCAAATACTTCGTTGACGGCCTGGCTAATCCTGAGGCCAGCCTGTTTCCCGGCAACCCTTATCTGGGCAAATTACAGCTACTTGAATCGGTGCCGCTGCTGATCGTTTTGATCGCGGTCTGGCAGGGCGTTGGTTCTTATCTGGGCAACTTCTTCCTGGCGCGGGTTTCCCTGGGCCTGGTCCACGACTTGCGGGTGGTGCTGTTCAACAAGTTGCTGGAGTTGCCGAACCGCTTCTTCGACAAAAACAACTCCGGTCACCTGATCTCCCGTATCACCTTCAACGTGACCATGGTTACCGGTGCCGCGACGGATGCCATCAAGGTCGTGATTCGTGAAGGCATGACCGTTATTTTCCTGTTCTGCACATTGATGTGGATGAACTGGAAACTCACGCTGGTGATGCTGGCGATCCTGCCGTTGATCGGCATGATGGTGAACAGCACCAGCCGTAAATTTCGCAAGCAAAGCAAAAAGATCCAGGTGTCGATGGGCAATGTCACGCACGTTGCTTCCGAGACTATTCACGGCTACCGCGTAGTGCGTAGCTTCGGCGGCGAAACCTATGAAAAGGTCCGCTTCAAGGAAGCCAGCCAAAGTAATACCGACAAGCAACTGGCGATGACCAAGACCGGCGCCGTGTACACACCGATGCTGCAACTGGTGACTTACACCGCCATGGCCATCGTGATGTTCCTGGTGCTGTACCTTCGTGGCGACGCATCGCCCGGCGAGCTGGTGGCTTACATCACCATGGCGGGCCTGTTGCCGAAGCCTATTCGTCAACTCTCCGAGGTCAGTTCCACCATCCAGAAAGGTGTGGCGGGCGCCGAGAGTATTTTCGAGCAATTGGATGAGCCGGCGGAAGTTGATCAAGGCACCGTGGAACACGATCGCCTTGAGGGGCGTCTGGAAGTACGCAACCTGACTTTCCAATACCCGGACAGTGAAAAACAGGTGCTGGACGACATCAGTTTTGTCGTCGAGCCGGGGCAGATGGTTGCGCTGGTCGGACGTTCGGGCAGTGGCAAGTCGACATTGGCGAGCCTGATTCCGCGCTTCTATCAGCATGAGCATGGGCAGATTCTGCTCGACGGCGTCAGGGTTCAGGACTTCACCCTGCGCAGCCTTCGTCGGCAAATTGCCTTGGTGACTCAGCAGGTCACGCTGTTCAACGACACGGTGTCCAACAATATTGCCTACGGCGATCTTGCGGGTTCGCCTGTTGAAGAAGTGCGCCGCGCCGCCAAAGAAGCTTATGCCGATGAGTTCATCGTCAAAATGCCTCAAGGCTATGAAACCATGGTCGGCGAAAACGGCGTGCTGCTTTCGGGCGGCCAGCGTCAGCGTATCGCCATCGCCCGAGCCTTGCTCAAGGATGCGCCGCTGCTGATTCTCGACGAGGCCACGTCGGCCCTCGACACCGAGTCCGAGCGCCATATTCAGGCCGCGCTGGATCAAGTGGTGAAGAACCGTACAACACTGGTGATTGCTCATCGCTTGACCACTATCGAGAAGGCTGACCTGATTCTGGTCATGGATGAAGGTCGCATCGTCGAGCGTGGTAGTCACCTGGAGTTGCTGGCGCTTAATGGTTACTACTCGCGCCTGCACGCCAAAGAGTTTGAAGAGGGTGACGAGGTTCAGCCGACACACGTGATTGGCGCATGTTGAAACTGTTTCGAGCCTGGCGCGAACGTGGCTGGGTAGACATTGATCGCGACACCTACGCGCAGGCCTGGCAGCGTTTTGGCGGCAGCTTCGCCACTCATCCGCAGGTCGTCGAACGCTTGTCGACGTTCGTGCAGATCGAGTTGCGCTACCTTGGCTGGGTGGTAAACGGTGAAGTGGTTGCGGCCGTCCCTTGCTGGGGCAGCCACGTTGCGTTGTCCAAGCAAGTGCTCAAGCGCGAGGGCAAGCGCGGACTGCTGGACATGGGCAATGCCGAAATTATCTTGCCCGTCGCCGCACAAGCCATCGTGCCGCTACGGCAGCGTGTCAGCTATGTCTCGGAGCTCAATGCCGGGCGGATCAGCACCTTGCGGGCTCAGCCCCAAGGTCTGGCCATGGCGCGAACGCCTGAAGACTATTCGAAAAAATTCCGCTACAACCAGCGCCGTGAACAGCGCTTGCTGGAGGAGGCGGGCGGCTCGCTTGTTCCGATGTCCGATCTTTCGCCGCAGCAGCAAGCAGGCGCTTACGGCGACCTGTTCCAGCGCCGCTGGGGGTTTGAAGTGCCCGGCAAGGCCGGTTTGGTTGAAGTATTTACCTTGCTGCGCGAGTTCATGACCGGTTCATTGGTAATGCTGGATTCGGCGCCTATCGCCGTGCAGATTCTGTATCGCGTCGAGGCGCCGGAGTGGATTTCCCTCGAGTACATCAACGGCGGCGTTGACCCGCAAAATCGCGAATTCAGCCCGGGCAGTGTGCTCAGTTTCGTCAATACCCAGCATGCTTGGGAAGAGGCGCGAGCGCTGGGTAAAACGCTGCGTTATTCATTCGGTCGCGCTGACCGGGAATATAAGGATCGCTGGTGCCAGACGGTGCCGGTCTACCAGGTCTGAATTCATGAGTGCTCGCAAACAACGGCTTCTCAAGACACACCGACGAAACAAGCGGATATTCCTGATCGCTCTGCTACTGATGCTGGCTGTAGTGGGCTTTTGCATCGGCTGGTGGACAGTACCGCTGCTGGTGGTATTGGCCTGGGTGGCTCACGAAGCGTGGTTTGCCGATCACCTTTTCTATCGGGCTTCGGACGACTATCAGTACCGCTTTCCTGCGGGCACTCCTTCCCACCCCGTTAAAATCGAGGGCGAATGGGTAGTCCTGAGCGAGCCGTTGGCGGAAGGCGAGACCCTGATACTTGAGCTTGAGCTGACGACAACGTGGCTGGGCCGCTGGCTCGATCCGTTCGTTGAGGTCGGCGACGACCGCCAGGACTTCGAACGTGGCGTCAAAGGGCGGCGTTTCCTGAACATCTCGGGTCAGGGCGTAGCGCTTGTACAAGGTTCGCTGGCGGTACGGGGTCGCTATTGCTCGCTGCCTGCCTCGGGCACGTTGTGGGTCATGGCCAACCCGGATTACGCACAGCAACGGGTGATGGTCGTGGCGCCTCACGCCGATGATGCCGAACTGGCGGCTTTCGGTCTTTACAGTCGCAGCGAAGAGGCAAGCATCGTCACCCTGACGCAAGGTGAAATCGAAGCTGAGGATTATCAGCGCTTGGGCCTGGATGAGGCTCAAGCGGCGCGCCTCAAGGGGCGTTTGCGCAGTTGGGATAGCCTGGCTATTCCGCTGTGGGGCGGGGTTCCCGCCAGTCATTGCGCGCAGTTGGGGTATTACTGCCTGCAATTGCCACTGATGGCGCTGGAGCCCGGAAAGCCATTCGGTTCGCGCGAATCCACAGACAGTGATGTGCGTCACGTGCGCCGACAAAATCCGCTGCGGTTGCCGGCTGATTCCGATGGTGCACCGACCTGGCAAAACCTGATCGCCGACCTGGTGGCGCTGCTCGAGCATTTTCGCCCGCAAGTGATCGTCACGCCCCATCCGGAGCTGGACCCCCATAGCGATCATGTCGCCGCGACCGAGGCCATTGTGCAGGCCATCGCCAAGAGTGCCTGGAAGCCTGCGACGCTGTTGATGTACGCCAACCATTTGCATGATAACGACCGTTGGCCCATGGGTCCGGCCGGTGCAGGCATTGCCTTGCCGCCGGCCATCGAGGCGCTGCCGGCCGATAAATTGTGGAGCCCGTTACTGTCCAAAGAAGTGCAAATGGATAAGGCCATGGCCTTGGCCATGGAGCACGATCTGCAAGGCCCTCTGCTGTTCAAGCGCCAATTGCGACGTTTGATTCAGCATGTTTTAGCCGGGCGACGCTGGCCCGCAACAGGCAGTAACGAGTTTTTCCGCAAGGCTGTGCGCCGTCATGAATTGTTCTGGGTACGCGACCTTTCAGATTGAAGCGGATGGCGCTTTACCCTGTGTTAGTATCGCGCCCCTGTTAATTTTGTATGCGGGTTGCTCCATGAAGTTGTCCATGCCGCGATTCGATCAAGCCCCTGTCCTTGTAGTCGGCGATGTCATGCTCGACCGTTACTGGCACGGTGGTACCTCACGGATTTCTCCTGAGGCACCCGTTCCGGTAGTCAAGGTCGAGCAAATCGAGGATCGCCCGGGCGGTGCCGCCAACGTCGCACTGAACATTGCCGCACTCGGTGCACCAGCCTCCCTTGTCGGTGTAACCGGCGACGATGAAGCTGCCGATAGCTTGGTCAATAGCCTCAAGGGCGCTGGCGTGCGCGCGTTGTTCCAACGCATTGCGCACCAGCCCACCATCGTAAAATTGCGGGTAATGAGCCGGCACCAGCAGCTGCTGCGTATCGACTTCGAAGAGCCCTTTGCCACCGACGCCCAGGCGCTGGTCGCGCAAGTCGAAGAACTGCTCGAAGGTATCAAGGTGCTGGTGTTGTCCGACTACGGCAAAGGTGCGTTGAAAAACCATCAAGTGCTGATTCAGGCCGCCCGCGCGCGTGGCATTCCGGTGCTCGCCGACCCCAAGGGCAAGGATTTCTCGATCTACCGGGGCGCGAGCCTTATTACGCCTAACCTCAGTGAATTCGAAACCATCGTCGGCGGTTGCGTCGATGAGCACGAACTCGTGAGCAAAGGCGCGCAGTTGATGCACGACCTTGACCTCGGCGCCTTGCTGGTCACGCGCGGCGAGCACGGTATGACCTTGCTGCGCCCGGATCATCCGGCACTGCATTTGCCGGCGCGAGCCCGTGAAGTGTTCGATGTCACCGGCGCGGGCGATACCGTGATTTCGACCCTGGCAGCAGCCATTGCCGCAGGTGAAGAACTGCCACACGCGGTCGCCTTGGCCAACCTGGCCGCTGGCATCGTGGTTGGCAAACTCGGTACTGCAGCTATCAGCGCACCGGAACTACGTCGCGCCATCCAGCGCGAAGAAGGTTCCGAGCGCGGTGTGCTGGGCATCGAACAATTGTTGCTGGCGGTCGACGATGCGCGTGCGCATAAAGAGAAGATCGTCTTTACTAACGGCTGCTTCGATATTCTGCATGCCGGTCACGTGACTTACCTCGAACAAGCGCGCGCTCAAGGGGATCGCCTTATCGTTGCGGTCAACGATGACGCTTCGGTCAGCCGGCTGAAAGGGCCGGGCCGTCCGATCAACAGTGTCGATCGCCGCATGGCTGTATTGGCAGGGTTGGGCGCGGTAGATTGGGTGATCAGTTTTGCTGAAGGCACCCCTGAAAACCTGCTGCGCCAAGTCAAGCCAGACGTACTGGTGAAGGGCGGGGATTACGGCATCGAACAGGTCGTTGGCGCTGACATCGTTACCGCTTACGGTGGAACGGTGAAAGTGCTGGGCTTGGTGGAAAACAGCTCGACCACCGCCATTGTCGAGAAGATTCGCAGCCATTGATCAGGTGATTTGCTCACTTATGTGCCGGGTGGGGGCGGGCACAGTTTCAGATACTTCCCGCCCGACCGGTACACACCCAGTGCGTTGGTAAATTAATTTATGAAAGTCATGCTTCTGGTGATGGACGAACAGCGAGTTATTCTCGACCGTTTGTACGAAATCGTGCAGCAGAACTGCGATGAGTGTGATGTCTATCGCCTAAGCAAAGAACAACAGATGAACCTTGGTCCGTTCCTCACTTCGGTGAATTATCAGAACTTCGACCGAGTGGTGATTTTTTCGAGACTCAAGCGCCTGGACCGGCAACTCAGTTTATTGAAGTGCATTCCCGGGCTGGTGTTTCTCGAGCACGACGCCTATCAAAACTACATGCCTGACAGTAAGTACTACGGCGCGTATTCGCGCCTTTACTGTCGTTTACCCAGCGCTCGCGCGTTGGTCTCGGGTGCTGTGGTTGCGCGTCGTATGCAAGCCGAAAACATTGACGCCGTATTCGTCTCCAAGGGTTATGACGAACAAATGCTGCGCAATACCGGTGGTGTTCGCGACATACCCATTGGGTTTCTCGGCAGTCTGAAAAGTACTGAATATGCACAGCGCAAAGCGCTCCTGGAGTCGTTGGCGCAACGTACCGGCATGTTGGTGACGCGTACCAAGTCCGGTGCCGAATACCTCGAAACGCTCAATCGAATCAAGATTTTCGTCAGTGCCGATATCGGCATGGGCGAATTCATGATCAAGAACTTCGAAGCGATGGCATGTGGGTGCGTCCTGTTAGCCTGGAGCCAGGGTGAAGAAGACGCACTGCTAGGGTTCGAGGATATGCACAACACCGTGTTCTATCACAGCGAAGACGAAGCGGTGGAGAAGCTCAAGTTACTGCAGAGTGACCCTGAGCTGGCTTCGCGGATCGCCAGTAATGGCCAGGCATTCGCAGAGAACCAATACTCCTTCGCGCGTGTGGGACGGGCTCTCGCTGTCGAGATACAGCGGGAAATGCGCCCTTGGCAACCACCTTCGGTACTAACCCGTTTGTGGGCCAGGCTACGCCACAGGATCAAGGTTGCAGGGTAGATGACGGACCTTCAATCGCTCCAGACCTGCGCGGAAATGGACCTGGATGCACTGCCTGGCGGCCATCAACCTGTTTTCGATGCGCTGCCAATAGAGCTCAAAGAATGCCTGCGCAACGCCTCGCGTGTGTTGTTGGTGGCCAACAACCCGGCAATTACGGCCGCTGACTTTGAGGCGCTGAATATCGGCGTCGATGATGTTGTCGTCAGTTTTAATACCTGTGTGAAATCTGCGTTGCTCAGCCCGCTGAGCGTGAATGTTTTTGTGCATGGTTTTAATGCCCCGGATGCTTATTTTTTTGGCCTTCCTTATGGGCCTCAAGTGCAGCAACTGTTTGAACAACCGGGCACCCGTTGCTTCACGATGTTGGTCGGTTGCACGGGCGCACTTTGTGCTATGCCGCAAGTGACTCTTTACTGGGAGCGTATTCCGCTGCCGCCGCTGTGGAACTACCCGGTCGATCGGCCGGGAGGTAAACGCTATGTCGGGCCCTCCACCGGATTTAATGCGTTGGTGCTGTTCGATTGGCTGCGCGGGCATGCCGGCTACACCTACCAACTCATGACGCTGGGGTTTTCCAACGAAGCAGGGAAACTTTGGGGCGGGCACGCCTGGGATTACGAGCGCGACTGGTTGAGCAAGTCCAATGTCGTCAGTATTCAACTGCAGCCTCGGCGCAAGCGTTGGTGGCAGGTGTTACTGGGCCGTACATGAATAGTCAGAGGCTTGTTATTTTTTGGGGTGTGGTCGAGTGTTAAAAGTTGCGGTCGCTTTTTTTGGTATCCCTAGAAATTCGGAAATCTGCTTTCCCTCCATTCAAGAAAACGTTCTTGCGCAATTGCCTGCGAACAGTGACGTGAAGTGCTTCTACCACCTCTACGAAATCCAGGAAATACAGAACCAGCGTTCGGGTGAAATGGGTGAGTTGAAGGCCGATAACTACGAGCCCTTTCACGGCATGACTGGAGTGCTCGCCTCAACTGACGGCGTACTTGAGCGCTGGGACTTCGAACGAGTCAAAGCGCTTGGCGATACGTGGGCGGACGAGCATGCGTCGCTCCGAAACCTGATCTATCAGCTGAATTCCCTGCACACCGTCACCGCCATGATGGAGTCTTTCGATCCTGATTTTGTGGTGTTTGTGCGCCCCGACAATTTCTATCACTCCCCGCTGCCGGCTTACGTGTTCGCGCATCCCGCTGCTCGGCGACGCAATGTCTACATTCCTGATTGGCAGTGGTGGGGAGGATTGAACGATCGGTTCGCCATTTGCGGCCGAGATGCGTACCAGGCCTATGGAAAGCGCATCGAACACATCTTCGATTTTTGTGAGGCCACCGGAAGAAAGCTGCATTCCGAGCGGTTGCTGAAATACGTTCTGCAAAAGGCCGGTGCACGGGTCTGCACCATGGACACGAGAGCGTCGCGAGTTCGTATCAATGGCGCGTTTGCTGATGAGTCGTTTTCGCCGAAGCGTGGAATGGGCAAGCGAGAGAATCGCTATTTCCATCTGTTTGCCCGGCTGCGCACGATGATGGACCGCTGGCGATCGAAACACGCTTGAGGTCAGGCGTATAACTTGCCGGACTCGTTACTTTTCTACGGTTCTGCGCACCAGTCCTACCAGGCGCAGTGCCTTGGCTTTCAGGCGGACCAGCCCTTGGCGCTGGGCTTTTGGAACTCCCAACCCTTGTTGAATCACCCAGTCTTTCCAGCGGATGCGTTCTTCACGGACTACCCAGCCGTCCTGAGTTGCAAAGCTCTCTGCCAGGTAAAGTCCTCGGGTGCTGGCTGTTACCAGTTTGTCGCGTTTGAGGGTGTACAACTCGGGTAGCGGCACGCCATCTTCAAGCGGCATCAGGTACAGATCGGGACGCTTGCGATCAAGCCGTGCAACCAATTGATCACCCTCCAGACGCTCGTCGACATGGAACAAACTCAAGGATTTGGCTTCCTTGGGCACTTCCAGTCGCAGGTCATAAATAAGCTGCAGTGAAGCGGTCGGCAAGTGCACATAAGCACGCGGGCGCTCGATCAATTGCATGTTGGCGCAGCGCACCGGCCGCGCCGAACCAGACAAAGGTGTCAGGCGAAACGGCAGGGCTTCACGGTAGTGCAGAGCGGAGGCGTAAGGCGCTGGCAGCCAAGTGTCGTTGAAGCGTCCACCGAGCCAGCCTTCCGGCGTTTCCAGCAGGCATTCTTCGGCGATCTCTTGGATGGCCGTGTGCAGCGGCAGGTTCAGTTCGTGAGCCGGAACATAGCCAGAGATCAACTTCAGCACCACATCGCCACGGTCTTGCCGACGTTGACGAACCAGCACCCAGTAATCGCGACCCTGCCAATGCAGGGTCAGGCGCACCGAAACCCCAAGGTTGGCCAACTCCAGCGCGAACCTTTCGTTGTCGGCCACCGCCACCGGGCGCCGACGTTGCAGGGTCTGGGAGAAATTCAACGGCATCCCGACGCTCTGATAACTCAGGCCTTCGGGTGTCGCTTCGACGAATAACGGCAGGGTCTTGAAGTTGCTCGGGTTCTTTCTGATGAGCGTACGCGGCATGTCGGCTCCTGCTTAAGGCCGCGTGGGCGGCGTCAATTTCTACGTAGGACCTGGGCAACAGTCGAGACGTTGTGGGCGAGGTGCAGCGGATTGATGGTGCCGACAATAGCACTGGCGACGCCGGGGTGTTCAAACAACAATTCGAAACTGGCAAGCACCGGGTCCACGCCCGGGCTCAGGCATACATGACCGCTGGCGAGGGCTTTTTTTACCAGGATGGCTTTGCCGTGAGCAGCAGCATAGTCAATGACCGGTTTCTCGTTCTGTTGGTTCAGATTGTAGGTGACCATCGCGCAATCGCCTTGCTCCAGAGCCTTCAAACCGCCTTCGACGGTTTTGCCGGAAAAACCGAAGCCACGGATTTTTCCTTCAGTCTTCAGCTCGGCGAGGGTTGCATAGACTTCGCTGTCATCGAGGATGGCCAGATCGTTGCCGTCGGAGTGCACCAGTACCAGGTCGATAAAATCCGTTTCCAGACGTTTCAGGCTGCGCTCCACCGACAGTCGCGTATGAGCCGCGCTGAAGTCGTGACTTGATTGGCCGTTGGTAAACTCTTCACCGACCTTACTGACGATCACCCAATCCTGACGCTGACCGCGCAACAATGGGCCGAGGCGTTCTTCGCTGCGGCCATAGGCCGGGGCGGTGTCGATCAGGTTGATGCCCATGTTGTGCGCCAGTTTCAGCAGCATGCGCGCTTCATCGTCGTTCGGGATCTGGAAGCCGTTGGGGTACTTCACGCCTTGGTCGCGGCCGAGTTTTACCGTGCCCAGGCCTAATGGCGACACCAGCAGACCAGTGCTGCCCAATGGGCGATGGAAATCGTGCAGGGTTGGTTGGCTCATGGCAGCAGTTGATCCCAGGCAGGCACGCCCATCGGTGGTGTTGGCAGGGCCGGCAACACCGGTGCCGGACCTGGTTGAATGCCGTCGCGCGCGAGACTGGTAATCACGCGGTCGGCGAAGTCCGGCGCCAGAGCCAGTTTGGTCGGCCATCCGACCAGCAATTTGCCCTCTTCGGCAAGAAACGCGTTGTCGGGCCGTGTCAGCCCAGACTGCAGCGGCTCGGCGCGATCCACGCGCAAGGTCGCCCATTGAGTCGTGCTCAGGTCGATCCACGGCAGTAACTGGCCCACTTCTTTTTGTGCTGTCGCTATTTGCGCGGCGGGCTCGCGGGCCACGCCTTCGGCTTCGGCGATATCGCCGCCCAGATACCAGACCCACTGGCCATCGGCCGCCGGGTGCGTGGTTACGGTAATACGCGGTTTGGTGCCGCCTCCCAGGCAGTGTGCGTACAGCGGTTTGAGGCCTGGCCCTTTGGCGATGATCATGTGCAGCGGGCGGCGTTGCATCGCAGGTTTGCTCAGCCCAAGCGCTTCCAGGAGTGCCGCTGTGCCGGCACCGGCACTGAGGACGATGCGCTGGGCGCGGATCTCGCGTTCATCGACCTTCAGGCCGACCAGTATTCCACCTTCCAGCAACGGCTGGATGTCTTGGCCCGCAAGCAAGCCATCACCCGCCAGGTCAGCGAGACGCTGGATCAGGCTCGGCACATCGACTACCAGCTCTGCCAATCGGTAAACCTTGCCCTTGAAGCGCTTGTCTTGCAGCGCGGGCGGCAATTGGTCGCCCGTGACCTGGTCGACACGGCCGCGCACCGCTTTGCTGGCGAAGAAACTGGTGAGGTTGCCGGCCAGTGTGCCGGGGGACCATAAGTAATGAGCTTCGGACAACAGGCGCACGCCCGACAGGTCCAGTTCGCCGTCACCGGCCAATGCTTCACGCCACCGGCGCGGCATGTCGGCGATGGCTTCCGAGGCGCCGGTCAGCGCCCCGTGTAGCGCATATTTGGCGCCGCCGTGAATGATGCCTTGCGACTTCACGCTTTGCCCGCCACCCAGGCTGGCATTTTCCACCAGCACGGTCGAAAACCCCTGACGGCGCAGACGTGCATTCAGCCAGAGGCCGGCGACACCAGCGCCGACAATCAGAACGTCGGTGGAAATTACGGATGGCATGCAGCGACCTCAGTGTTCAAGACGAGGTCGCAGTATACAGACTCAAAGATTGGGGGGCTGTAGCACATGTGGGCGCGAGCAAGCTCGCGTTTACTATGGGTTTTAGTGCCCGGCGGTTTTGGAGAACAATTGAATCACCACCACGCCCAACACAATCAACGCCATGCCGAGCATTGCCGGCACGTCCAGTTTCTGTCCGTAAATAAACAGCGCCGCGACGCTGACCATCACGATACCCATGCCGGCCCACACCGCGTAAGCCACGCCGACGGGCACGCTGCGCACCACCAACGTCAGCATCCAGAACGCGATGCCATAACCGACGATGACCAACACCAATGGCAACGGTGTGCTAAAGCCTTTGACTGCTTTCATCGAGACGGTGGCGATCACTTCGGCGCAGATGGCGATGGCCAGGTAGTAGTAAGCAGTCATGGGTGAATCCTCATTGGAAGTGTTGCTTTCTGAGCTCGGCATTCTAGAGACTCTTCAGATGCGGTAAAGTCATTACCTATCGATTTTGAAGATGGGTTGGCCTGATGAACACACAATGGAGCCTAGAGCAGTTGCGGTTGTTTGTGAGCGTAGCGGAACAACGCTCGTTTTCTGCGGTGGCTCGTCATCAGCGCAAGGCGCAATCGGCGGTCAGCAGTTCGATTGCGTTGCTGGAAGACGATTTGGGGCTCAGCCTGTTTGATCGCAGCAGTGGCCGCCAGCCCAAACTTACCGAGGCCGGCACCGCGTTGCTGGAGGAGGCGCGAGAGGTGCTGCGCCAATGCGAGCGCCTCAATGGCCGGGCAATGGCAATGATGCGCGGTCAGGAGGCGCGCTTGCGTGTGGCCCAGGATGAGGCCATGCCTTATCAGCCGATCATCCAGAGTTTTGAAGCGCTGGCCGAAAAATTTCCAAGCGTGGAGGTGCAATTGACCAGTGCCGCTCAGGGTGATGTGGCGCGCAAACTGGTGGAGCGGCGGGCGGATCTGGGCTTGTTGTTTTTTCACGATCAAATTCCCGAAGCCCTTGAACGGCGAGTGCTTGGCAGCGTTGAGATGGTCACCGTGTGCAGCGTCGGGCATCCGTTGGCTGCGCAGGCTGAAGTGGATTGTCAGCAATTGGCCAAGCACCGACAGTTGTTGATGTCTACGCAGTCCAGCGTATACCCCGGCAGTGAGGCCGCCAGCCCGCAAGTCTGGCGTGCCGACAGTTTTTACGTGATGGCCGAGTGGTTGGTGCGTGGCCTCGGTTGGGCCTGGCTGCCACGCCATGTGGTGCAATACCCGGCTTATCAGGGGCAGATGGTTGAGTTGGCAAGCGAATGGACTCCGCCGGCGCTGGTGGTGGAACTGGTTTGGCGTCGCGACGAGCCGCTCGGCCCGGCAGCACGCTGGTTGGCAGAACGTTTTGCCGTGCACTTGCAGGCGATCGGCGAAAAAACCGATAAACTCCGCCGCCATGAATAGAACTCTCTACACCGCGCTGTTTTACCTGGGGCTGCCATTGGTAGCGATTCGGCTGTGGTTACGATCACGCAAGGCGCCGGCCTATGCCAAGCGCATCGGCGAGCGGTTTTCCATCGGGCTGCCGACGATGGTACCGGGTGGCATTTGGGTGCATGCCGTCTCGGTGGGCGAGAGTATTGCCGCGGCGCCGATGATTCGCGCCTTGCTGCAACGTTATCCACAGTTGCCGATTACCGTCACCTGCATGACACCCACCGGATCAGAGCGAATCCAGGCATTGTTCGCCGATGAGCCGCGCATTCAGCACTGTTACTTGCCTTATGACCTGCCATGCGCCGCTGCGCGTTTTCTTGATCGAGTAAAACCTGTGCTTGCGGTGATCATGGAAACCGAGCTGTGGCCCAATCATATTCATCAGTGCGCCAAGCGCGCGATTCCGGTGGCATTGGCCAACGCGCGATTGTCCGAGCGTTCGGCCAGAGGTTATGGCCGCTTCCCGAAACTTACCCGGCCAATGCTCGGTGAGATGAGCCTGTTTGCGGTGCAAACCGAAGCCGAAGCACAACGCCTGCGTGACCTGGGTGCCCGGCCGGAAACGGTCGACGTGACGGGCTCGATCAAGTTTGACCTTACGATCGACCCGCAACTGCTGCAGCGCGCAGGCGAGTTGCGCGCCCAGTGGCAAGCGCTGGAGCGTCCGGTGTGGATTGCGGCCAGTACTCATGAGGGCGAAGACGAGGTGGTGCTGGCGGCGCATCGTCAGCTGCTGGCCAATCATCCGGATGCGTTGCTGATTCTGGTGCCGCGCCATCCGGAGCGTTTCAGCACGGTGTTCGAGCTGTGTCGCCAGCAAGGTTTTGCGACGATTCGCAGGTCCACGGGCGAGTCGGTGACTGGCGCAACGCAGGTGCTGCTGGGCGACACCATGGGCGAGTTGCTGTTCTTGTATGCGCTGGCAGACAGTGCCTTTGTCGGTGGCAGCCTGGTGCCCAACGGCGGCCATAACTTACTCGAGCCTGCCGCGTTGGCAAAACCGGTGTTGAGCGGACCACATCTTTTCAACTTCCTTGAAATTGCCGCGCAGCTGCGTAGCGCCGGAGCGTTGCAGGAAGTGGATGATGCGCAAGGATTGGCGCTGGCAGTGCAGCGCTTGTTCGAATTGCCGAGGGATGCGCAGCGGATGGCCGAGGCAGGATTAAAAGTGATGCGCACCAATCAAGGCGCGTTGCAGCGGTTGTTGAACGGACTCGGCAGGCTGATCAACGATTAACCTGCAGGAGCCGGCGCGCCAGGCTCCTGCGGATTGTTTGTCAAGGTCGTGCTTTGAGTTGCTCTGCTGCAGCCTTCGCCAGGTCCGGTGGCAGGAAGTCCTTGTCCGGGTTGTAGTCAGCCTTGAGGTAGCGTTTCAAATCCTGCAAATCCCCCGGATTCAGCGTGCCCGCAGCCTGCTTCAAACGCAGGTTGTCGAGGATGTAGTCGTAGCGCGTGTTGTTGTAGTTGCGCACTGAGGTGTACAGCTGACGCTGGGCATCGAGCACGTCGACGATGTTGCGCGTACCCACCTGATAACCGATTTCAGTGGCTTCTACCGCACTCTGGTTGGAGATGATCGACTGCTTGCGCGCCTGCACCTGTTCCACGTCCGTGTTTACCGCGCGGTGCAGGTTGCGGGTGCTTTCCACCACTTGGCGACGCAGACCTTCGCGCTGCTGCTCGGATTGATCAAGGCGTGCGTAGGATTCGCGCACTTGGGAGTTGATCAGGCCGCCGCTGTAAATCGGGATGTTCAACTGCAAGCCGACGGTCGTTTGTTCAACGTTACCGCCATAGGGCTGGCCGAAGACGCTTGGGTTGCTGAAACCGAACGAGTCGTTGTCGCCTTTTTCATATTTCGCCACTGCATCCAGCGTCGGAGCATGCCCGGCCTTGCGCTGTTTGAGGGTTTCTTCGGCAGCGCTGACAGCGTAATTGCTCGCCAACAAATTCAGGTTCTGCCTGGCGGCCGTATCGACCCAGGCTTTGGCGTCATTCGGTGTTGGCGGCAGGATCGGCAGCGTGTGCACGATGCCTTGAATCGAGTTGTACTGGCGGTTGGTGAGGGTTATCAGTGCTTCAAACGCATCATCGACCTGGCGTTGCGCAACGATCCGGTTAGCGCGCGCGGTGTCGTAACTCGCTTGCGATTGCAGCACGTCGGTCTTGTCCGACAAGCCCACATCGAAGCGCTCGTTGGACTGATCGAGCTGGCGTTTGAACGCGGCCTCTTCAGCCTTGGTCGAGGCCAGGTTGTCCTGGCTGCGAAGCACGTTGAAATAGTTTTCGGCGGTTTGCAGGATCAGGTTCTGTTCAGTTGCCGAAAGCTGCAAGGCCGCTTGCTCGTTGACGTCCTTGGCCGCTTGAAACTGGAACCAGCGGTCTGCGCGGAACAGTGGCTGTGCCAGGGTCGCCTGATAGGAATGCGCGTCGCGATTGGTGGTGGCCGCAGGCTGGTCGAGTTGGGTCCGGACAGCGGCAACGTTGGCCCCGCCAGAAAGATTAGGCAAAAGCCCAGCACGCGCCTGCGGCACGACTTCTTTTTGCGCCCCATATTGGGCGCGGGCGGCAGCCAGGTCGGCGTTGTTATCCACCGCTTCCTGATAGACGCTGACAAGATCGGTGTTGGTCGATAAGGGCGCTTCTGCTGCCCAGGCCATTCCATTGGAAGCACAAGACACGGCGAGAGCCAGTGAAAGTTTGCGCAGCATGAGGCGATCCCTAAAAAAATTACGCTTATAATTTGCGCCAAAGGTACGACGCGGACTTTTCTACCGTCAAGGCAAGGCATCAAGGTGCGGCATGGGTTGCGAGTGTAGTGGCGCACACGTTCGGCAACAATCCTGTAATTACGCCATTCATCACGGTGTTTACAGCGGTGTTGGCGTTCTTTGCCAGTTGTGTCTAGACTGGCCGGGTTCTTGTCGGGGTGCCTTGCTATGAGGCTGAGATCGAATAATTTCGGATCCCGTTGAACCTGATCAGGTTAGCGCCTGCGTAGGGAACAAGATTTCTCGTCACCCGGCGAGTCCTCTTGTGCTTCGTCCGGGATGTTGTTCGACAATCGAACACCCCTCGAGCACTGAGCACAGCACCCGCTAGTTTTAGCGACGCGTGCGTCCATTCGTTACAGGTTTACTCCGACAAAATTCCACTGCCTGGATGCTGTCTGGAGAGCCCGTGATGACGATAAAATTAAAAAACACTACGAACCTTAGTGATTCGGCCCAAGTCGACCAACAATCGGTTCAGCCGTTTACCCGCTCGCAAAAAATCTATGTGCAGGGCTCTCGCCCGGACATCCTCGTGCCAATGCGCGAAGTCAGCCTCGATGTCACTCCCACCGATTTTGGCGGTGAAATCAACGCCCCGGTCGTGATCTACGACACCTCGGGCCCTTACACCGATCCCAACGTGATCATCGATGTGCGCAAAGGCCTGGCCGATGTGCGCTCGCCGTGGATCGAAGCACGTGGCGATACCGAGCGCCTGCCGGGCTTGAGTTCGAATTTCGGGCGTGAACGTCTCGCCGACGCCGAACTGACCAAGCTGCGTTTCGCCCACGTCAACAACCCGCGCCGCGCCAAGGCTGGCGGCAACGTCACTCAAATGCATTACGCCCGCCAAGGCATCATTACGCCCGAGATGGAGTTCGTTGCCATCCGTGAAAACATGAAGCTTGAAGTGGCACGTGCTTCTGGCCTGTTGGACCAACAGCACGCCGGTTACAGCTTCGGCGCCAGCGTGCCGAAAATCATCACCCCGGAATTTGTCCGTGAAGAGATTGCCCGCGGTCGCGCGATCATTCCGGCCAACATCAACCACACCGAACTGGAACCGATGATCATCGGCCGTAACTTCCTGGTGAAGATCAACGGCAACATCGGCAACAGCGCCTTGGGGTCGTCCATCGAAGAAGAAGTGGCGAAGCTGACCTGGGGCATTCGTTGGGGGGCGGACAACATCATGGACCTCTCCACCGGCAAGCATATTCACGAAACCCGCGAGTGGATTATCCGCAACTCGCCGGTGCCTATCGGTACCGTACCGATTTACCAGGCGCTGGAAAAAGTCGGCGGCGCGGCAGAAGACCTGACCTGGGAACTGTTCCGTGACACGTTGATCGAGCAGGCCGAGCAAGGTGTCGACTACTTCACCATCCACGCTGGCGTGTTACTGCGCTACGTGCCGCTGACCGCCAAGCGAGTTACCGGCATTGTTTCGCGTGGCGGCTCGATCATGGCCAAGTGGTGCCTGGCGCATCACAAAGAGAACTTCGCCTACACCCATTTCGAAGAAATCTGCGAAATCATGAAGGCCTACGACGTCAGCTTTTCGCTGGGCGATGGCCTGCGTCCGGGCTCGATTGCCGATGCCAACGACGCTGCACAATTCGGTGAGCTGGAAACCCTTGGCGAGCTGACCAAGATTGCCTGGAAGCACGACGTGCAAACGATGATCGAAGGCCCTGGCCACGTGCCGATGCAGTTGATCAAAGAGAACATGGACAAGCAGCTCGAGTGCTGTGACGAGGCACCGTTCTATACCCTGGGCCCGCTGACCACCGACATTGCACCAGGTTATGACCACATCACCTCGGGCATCGGTGCTGCAATGATCGGCTGGTTTGGTTGCGCGATGTTGTGCTACGTCACGCCTAAAGAGCACTTGGGGTTGCCGAACAAGGATGACGTGAAAACCGGGATCATCACCTACAAGATCGCGGCCCATGCCGCCGATCTTGCAAAGGGGCATCCGGGCGCACAGATTCGCGACAACGCCTTGAGCAAGGCACGTTTCGAATTCCGTTGGGAAGACCAGTTCAACCTGGGGCTCGATCCCGATACCGCACGCTCGTATCACGATGAAACCCTGCCGAAGGATTCGGCCAAGGTCGCGCACTTCTGCTCCATGTGCGGGCCGAAATTCTGCTCGATGAAAATTACCCAGGAAGTGCGCGTCTACGCCGCTAACCAGCGTATCGAAACCATCGACGCCGAAGTCGCCCAGGGATTGGCAGACCAGGCTGAGCGGTTCAAGCGCGAAGGCAGTCAGCTGTACAAGAAAGTTTGAACTGACCTGAAACGGTGGGGCCCGCAAGGCCCCATCGCCAGCAGGCTGGCTCCCACATTGGATCTGTGACGTTCACAGGTCTGCTGTGGGAGCCAGCCTGCCGGCGATTGAGATCTACACAACAACAAATATCCCTCCGAGATAACACCTTGAGCATTCAACCCAGCACTTACTCACCCGACATCGCAGTACCGATCGACAAACGTGTGTTCGGTGGTCGCGACCTGTTTTCCCTGTGGTTCTCCCTCGGCATTGGCCTGATGGTGCTGCAGACCGGCGCTCTGCTGGCGCCAGGCCTGGGCCTGTCCGGTTCGCTGCTGGCGATTTTCCTCGGTACGCTGGTCGGCGTACTGCTGCTGGCCTGTGTCGGCGTAATCGGCAGTGACACGGGCCTGTCGTCGATGGCCGCACTCAAACTCAGCCTCGGCAGCAAAGGCGCGAGCCTGCCGGCGTTACTCAATCTGCTGCAATTGATCGGTTGGGGGTCGTTCGAAATCATCGTCATGCGTGACGCCGCCAGCCTGTTGGGTGCGCGGGCATTCAGCGAAGGCAGCCTGTTTACCAGTCCGTTGCTCTGGACGTTGATCTTCGGTGCCTTGGCCACCTTGCTGGCGGTCAGCGGCCCGCTGACTTTTGTACGGCAAATTCTTCGCAAATGGGGCATCTGGCTGCTGCTGGCCGCGTGCATCTGGTTGACCTGGAACCTGTTCGCCAAAGCGGATCTGGCCGCGTTATGGGCGCAGGCCGGCGATGGCACGATGCCGTTTGCCGTGGGCTTCGACATTGCTATCGCCATGCCGTTGTCGTGGTTGCCGTTGATTGCCGATTACTCGCGTTTCGGCAAACGTGCGAAAAATGTATTCGGCGGCACGGCGGTCGGCTTCTTTATCGGTAATTTCTGGCTGATGAGCCTGGGCGTGGCCTACACCCTGGCGTTCGCGCCGAGCGGTGAAGTGAATGCCTTGCTGTTGGCGTTGGCCGGTGCTGGCCTGGGGATTCCGCTGCTGCTGATTCTGCTGGACGAGTCTGAAAACGCGTTTGCCGATATCCATTCGGCGGCCGTTTCCAGCGGGATTCTGTTGCGCTTGAAGGTCGAGCACCTGGCGTTGGCCATCGGCGTGATCTGCACCTTGATCGCGTGCCTGGCACCGTTGGCGCAGTACCAGAATTTCCTGCTGTTGATCGGTTCTGTATTCGCGCCGCTGTTCGGCGTGGTGCTGGTTGATCACTTCATCCTGCGCAAGCGCAGCGCACGGGTGGCATCAGCCGGATTACGCTGGCCGGCGCTGCTCGCCTGGTTGGGCGGTGTCAGCACCTATCACTTGCTGGCTAATCTGTACCCGGACATCGGCGCAACCCTGCCATCGTTGATCCTGGCAGGGCTGCTGCAACTGGTGCTGGGTCGGGCCTTCAGTTACGGCCGGGGAACAGCTCAGGCTTGATGATGCCGTTCAGGCGAGGGTAGGGGATCTTCAGTTCGACGTGGCCCAACGCGTAAGGCGCAATGGTGCTGGTTTCGTACTTGAGGATCACCCCGCCATAGGTCAGTGCCACGTTTTGGGTTTTCTGGAACGGCCAGCTCTTGACGTACTCGGGCTCTTGATCAAGTTTGGTGCTGATCAGCCAGCTGTTGTGCGCCACTTGTGCAGCCTTCCAGAACGCTTCTTCCTGTCCGGGCACCAACATGTCCGACAGCGTCAGCACCTTGTGTTGCTGGCGCGAATAGTTGATGAAGCTGCGGCCCGGCGTGCCATGCGCGCCGCCGGTGTCCAGGTAGCTGGAAAACTCAACGATCACCAAGCCGTCATGCTGCTCACGTACCTTGGCTTGCAAATAGCTGCTGTAACGCGGGCCGGCGGTGCGCAAAAACTCATCCCGATAAGCCGCCAGCGTGGGTGCAACCGGTGCTTCAGGCGAGGTACGGGTCATTTGCAGCAGGCGTTTTTCAACAATGCCATCCAGTTGCGGTTCGCCCGGGAAGCGCAGTGTGTCGATATTCACCAGCGGGCAATCCGGCGTCGTGCAGCCCGGCTTCAACTGTTCGGAAGCGTCGCGGGTAACGTCCAGCGGCGTCCGGTAATTGGGCTGGAACAGGCTTTGGCACGCACCCAGGGTCAGGGCGATTGCAGCCACGGAGGCGATTTTAAAAAGTGACATGGGCGTCCTTCATAAAACAGGGAAAGGCGAAAAGTTATCCGCTTCGACTATCAACGAAGCGGTCAGTTCGCCACTAAGCTAATTAGAGTTGGTTTCGCCTTCACCGTCTATCCCGCTGACGGGAAAGGGGCTGCATCAAACGTCACGAGCGCGTTAGGATGGCGCGAAGTCGAGGCTGGAGCCTCGGTGCAGATACGAGGATTGTCATGCCTGATTTTGCCAACGCCATACCGACCGTCGTTGATATCGTTCAGCGCGAAAGATGCTACGAGGGCTTCTACAAGCTCGACCGTGTGCACTTGCGCCATGAGTTGTTCGCCGGAGGCATGAGTCGCGAGATCAACCGTGAAGTGTTTTTACGTCACGATGCAGTTTGCGTTCTGCCCTACGATCCGCAGCGTGACGAAGTCGTGCTGATCGAGCAGTTTCGCGTCGGTGCCATGGGCAAGACCGACAACCCGTGGTTGATCGAGCTGGTCGCTGGTCTGATCGACAAGGATGAAGTGCCGGAAGAAGTTGCTCACCGCGAAGCGCAGGAGGAAGCTGGGCTGGTATTCGGGGCACTCTGGCCGATGACCAAGTATTTCCCGTCACCGGGCGGCAGCAATGAGTTTGTGCATTTGTTCCTGGGGCGTTGCGAGACAACCGGTGTCGGCGGCCTGCACGGGCTGGTGGAGGAAGCAGAAGATATTCGTGTAACGGTCTGGGCGTTCGACGATGCCCTGCAGGCCGTACGCGATGGACGAATTGCCAACGCGGCCAGCATCATTGCCTTGCAATGGTTAGCTTTGAACCGCGCTGAAGTGAGGGGGTTATGGTCGTAAACAAGTTGCGCGATCGCTACAGGGTCGATCTTGCGGGGCTGCAAGCCTCCTGCGAGGCGAACTACGCGCGCCTGATGCGACTGTTGCCAGATATGCGCAGCGAGCCTGCGGCGCGGCGCATTGCCGTGACCCATGGCGACCAGATGCTTGGGGTGCTGGCGCTCGAAGTGTTGCAGGTGTGCCCGTACACCACGACGCTGCAAGTGCGCCAGGAGCACAGCCTGCCGTGGCTGCCGGTGCCGCAACTGGAGGTCCAGGTTTATCACGATGCCTGCATGGCCGAAGTCGTGAGTGCCGAACATGCACGACGTTTCCGTGGGATCTATCCTTACCCGAACGCCTCGATGCATCAGCCAGACGAAAAGGCCCAACTGAACCTGTTTCTCGGCGAATGGCTGAGCCATTGCCTGGCGCTGGGGCATGAGTACGAAGTGGTGCGCTAACCTTGAACTGCAGTTGTGAACTGCGTCAGGTTCACAGATTTCCTCTTTTGTTTGTCTCCCAGCATAATTGCGGCACCCGACCCATCCCGTGATTCAGCCCTGGGAGAACGCCTTGCCGAGCGTATCCACATTGACCACAGCCGATTCGGCATTGCTGGTGCAGCTGTCCGACAGTCATCTGTTTGCCGAGGCAGACGGTAGTTTGCTGGGCATGAAAACACGTGAGAGCTTGCAAAAAGTGATCGAGCTGGTGCGGCTGCAACAGCCACGCATCGACCTGATTGTTGCCAGCGGCGATTTGTCTCAGGACGGTACGCTTGAGTCCTACCAGCAATTTCGTGACCTGACGCGGCAGATCGATGCGCCTGCGCGGTGGATTCCCGGCAATCACGACGAACCGCAGGTCATGGCTGAAGCCGCGGTGCAGAGCGCATTTCTGGAGCCGGTGGTCGACTTGGGGAATTGGCGTATCACCTTGCTTGACTCAGCAGTCCCGGGTTCGGTGCCGGGGTACCTGCAGGACGAGCAATTGCAGTTACTGGCCCGGTCGTTGAGCGAGGCGGCGGAACGCCATCATCTGGTGTGCTTTCACCACCATCCGGTGCCGATCGGTTGTGCATGGATGGAGCCTATCGGGTTACGCAACCCGGAGGCACTGTTCGCCGTGCTGGACCGGTTCCCGCAGGTGCGTGCGGTGCTTTGGGGGCATGTGCATCAGGAAATCGACCAAACACGCAACGGGGTGCGATTGCTGGCATCACCGTCGACCTGCATTCAGTTCGAACCGGGCAGTGATGATTTCAAGGTTGGGGAGCAGGCGCCGGGGTATCGCTGGTTGCGGTTGTTACCGGACGGGCGGCTCGAAACCGGTGTGGAGCGCGTGACCGGCTTCGATTTTCAGGTGGATTACGGTTCTAACGGTTACTGACAAAATCTTCGGCGGCTCCTGCAGGGTTCGTGGCACCCAATGTGCCCGATCCCTGTAAACTCCGTGTCTTTACCCGACGCACAGGGAGTCCAAATGGCCGGTTCGATCCTCTATATCCATGGCTTCAACAGCGCGCCGTCGTCCCAAAAGGCGACTCAGCTGGTTGAAGTGATGACGCGTATCGGCTTGGGCGATCAGTTGCGCGTTCCCGCGTTGCATCACCATCCGCGTGAGGCCATCGGTCAGTTGGAACAGGCAATTTCCCAGCTCGACCGGCCACTGCTGGTCGGCAGCTCACTCGGCGGCTACTATGCGACTCACCTGGCCGAGCGCCATGGCCTGAAGGCCTTGCTGGTCAACCCTGCGGTCAGCCCGCACCGGATGTTCGACGGGTATCTGGGGACGCAGAAAAACCTGTACACCGAAGAGACCTGGGAACTAACCCACGACCACGTAACGGCCCTGGCCGAGCTGGAAGTGCCGGCGCCGCAGGATCCTGCGCGGTATCAGGTGTGGTTGCAAACCGGCGATGAAACGCTGGATTATCGCCTCGCCCAGCAGTATTACCGAGCCTGTGCATTGCGCATTCAGGCCGGCGGCGACCATGGCTACCAAGGTTTTGCCGCGCAACTTCCGGCGATGTTGAGTTTTGCCGGCATCGGCGCAGATTTGTATCAGGCGATTGATTTCACTGCACTGTGATTGTTCGCCCCCTTTTTTAACGAACACTGACGACGAGACCCCATGGCCACTCCCAGCGCTAGCTCTTATAACGCAGACGCCATCGAAGTCCTCTCGGGCCTCGACCCGGTGCGTAAACGCCCCGGCATGTACACCGACACCAGTCGGCCGAACCACCTTGCCCAAGAAGTCATCGACAACAGTGTCGACGAAGCCTTGGCCGGGCACGCGACCTCGGTGCAGGTCATCCTGCACGCCGATCACTCCCTGGAAGTCAGCGATGACGGCCGTGGCATGCCGGTGGACATTCACCCGGAAGAGGGCGTGTCGGGTGTTGAGCTGATCCTCACCAAGCTGCATGCGGGCGGCAAGTTTTCCAATAAGAATTACCAGTTCTCCGGCGGTTTGCACGGGGTGGGTATTTCGGTGGTCAACGCCTTGTCGAACGAAGTCCGGGTACGCGTGAAGCGTGACGGCAACGAATACCAAATGACGTTCGCCGATGGTTACAAAAAAACCGAACTGGAAGTGATCGGCACCGTTGGCAAACGCAACACCGGCACCAGCGTGTTTTTTGCGCCAGATCCGAAATATTTTGATTCGCCGAAATTCTCCATCAGCCGCCTCAAGCACGTACTCAAGGCCAAGGCCGTTCTGTGCCCAGGGTTGCTGGTCAGTTTTGAAGACAAGGCCACCGGCGAAAAAGTTGAATGGCATTACGAAGACGGTTTGCGTTCGTATCTTGTCGATGCGGTCAACCAATTCGAACGCCTTCCGGATGAGCCATTTTGCGGCAGCCTGGCCGGTAACAAAGAAGCGGTGGATTGGGCGCTGTTGTGGTTGCCGGAAGGTGGCGACAGCGTGCAGGAAAGCTACGTCAACCTGATCCCGACGGCCCAGGGAGGTACTCACGTCAACGGTTTGCGCCAAGGCTTGCTCGATGCCATGCGCGAATTCTGTGAGTTCCGCAGCCTGCTGCCGCGTGGCGTGAAGCTGGCGCCGGAAGACGTCTGGGAGCGTATCGCTTTCGTCCTGTCGATGAAGATGCAAGAGCCGCAATTCTCCGGCCAGACCAAAGAACGCTTGTCCTCGCGTGAAGCCGCAGCGTTTGTTTCCGGTGTGGTCAAGGACGCCTTCAGTCTGTGGCTTAACGCCAACCCGGAAACCGGCATGCTGCTGGCGGAGTTGGCGATCAACAACGCCGGTCGTCGCCTCAAGGCCAGCAAGAAGGTCGAGCGTAAGCGCATCACGGCGGGGCCGGCGCTGCCAGGCAAACTGGCCGATTGCGCCGGGCAAGACCCGATGCGCTCCGAGCTGTTCCTGGTGGAAGGTGACTCCGCCGGCGGGTCGGCCAAGCAGGCGCGAGACAAAGAGTTTCAAGCGATCTTGCCGTTGCGCGGCAAAATTCTGAACACCTGGGAAGTTGATGGCAGCGAAGTGCTCGCCAGCCAGGAAGTGCATAACATCGCCGTGGCCATCGGTGTCGATCCTGGCTCGGCGGACATCGCGCAGCTGCGTTACGGCAAAATCTGCATCCTCGCCGACGCCGACTCCGACGGTCTGCACATCGCGACCTTGCTGTGCGCGTTGTTCGTCCAGCATTTTCGCCCGTTGGTGGATGCCGGCCACGTCTACGTCGCGATGCCGCCGCTGTACCGGATCGACCTCGGCAAAGAGATTTACTACGCCCTCGACGAAGCCGAGCGTGACGGCATCCTTGATCGTCTGGTGGCCGAGAAGAAACGCGGCAAGCCGCAGGTCACCCGATTTAAAGGCCTGGGTGAAATGAACCCGCCGCAGCTGCGCGAAACCACCATGGACCCGAACACTCGGCGTCTGGTGCAGCTGACGCTGGACGATTTCGAAGCGACCTCGGAAATGATGGACATGCTGCTGGCAAAGAAACGCGCCGGTGATCGCAAGTCCTGGCTGGAATCCAAAGGCAACCTGGCCGAGGTTCTTGGTTGATGCGGGTTGGCTTTGCCCTGGCGTGTGCGTTACTTCTGACCTCGGTGTCGGCATTTGCCGAACCGGCTCCGCAGTTGCGCCTGTTATCCGAGCATGCGGTGGACGGAATGCGCGGCGGCAACCTGTCGGGGTTGGCGCAGTGCGGCAAAGATTTGTGGACGGTTTCTGATCGCGATGATGATCAAATCTACCGTCTCGATACCCGCGAAAACACCTGGCAGGCCGAGGCCGTGCACATCGATGTGCCTGCCGTGCCGCCCAGCGGATTGCCGTGGGGGCTAAGTTCGCGAACCTGGGCTGCGTCGTTCGTGCGCGGTGGCGATCTGGACTTCGAAGGCATCACCTGTGACAGCGCCGGTAATCGCTACATTGTCAGTGAAGCCCATGCAGCAGTGCTGCAAGTGCCGCCCGAGGGGCCTGCATCCTGGTTGAAAATCACCCCCATGCTGGTGCGCGAAGCACGGGCCAGCGGCATGTTGTTGCACTTCAATGCATTGTTTGAAGGCCTGGCGATCAACCCGGCCGGTGACAAACTGTGGTTGGCGGCTGAACGTGAGCGCCGTGGTTTGTTGTTGATCAAACGCCAGCAAACTGTCTGGGACTGCGAGGCAGGCTGCGTGCTGTTGAGTGAGGCGGGGCTGGAAATGCAACCGGCCCAGTTTCCCAAGGCCCGCGCGGTTTCCCGGGACTTTGCCGATCTATCATTATTCAACGGCAAGCTGTTTACCTTGGAGCGCAACGCATTTGAGATTTGTCGTCGCGATGCAGACACCGGCAAGGTAGAGCGCTGCTGGTCTTTTGCTGAAGACGCACTGCAGGAAAACCGTCGTTATCCACAGGCCTATGGCTTGGCGGAAGCGTTGGTCGTGGACGCCGATGGCGCCTGGATAGGCATCGACAACAACAACGGTGCGCGCGCCGATGGTGAAGTCCGCCCGATTGTCTGGCGCTTTGCCGCGCCTGATGGTGGCTGGAGTGCCAAACCGTGAGCCAACAACCGCCGGGCAAGCGTGCCGGCCGAGTATTGCTGGTGTTGGCATGGTGCGCCGGGTTGTTTCTGGCCACGCGTTTTTTTGGTGATTGGGAGGCGCGTCAGCAAAATCCCAACGTCGTCGTCAGCACGGAGCAGGGCGAAGGCTTTATCGAAGTGAAACTGGTGAGTAACACCCAGGGACATTTCGTCGCCAGCGGCCAGATCAATGGCCAGCCGGTAGATTTCATGCTGGATACCGGGGCCACCGACGTGGCGATCCCGGCAGAAATGGCCGAACGGCTGAAGCTGGAACAAGGCTTCGGGGTGACCCTGAGCACGGCCAATGGTCGTACCGAGGGCTATCGAACCCGCATCGAACGGCTGCAACTGGGCGATATTGTGTTGCGTGATGTGCGTGCCATCGTCGTGCCAGGCCTGGATGGCAATCAAGTGCTGCTCGGTATGAGCGCACTGAACAAACTTGAATTTACCCAGCGCGGTGGCACCATGCTGCTGCGCCAGACAACGAACCGATGAGGCCCGCATGAGCGACTCCCTTGATCTCAGCCTGGACGGTGTAGAGCGCCGGTCACTGGCTGACTTCACCGAAAATGCCTACCTCAACTACTCCATGTACGTGATCATGGACCGTGCTTTGCCGCATATCGGCGACGGCCTGAAACCGGTACAGCGACGCATCATCTATGCGATGAGCGAGTTGGGGCTGGATGCCGATTCCAAGCACAAGAAATCGGCGCGTACCGTCGGTGACGTGCTCGGCAAGTTTCACCCGCACGGCGATTCGGCGTGCTACGAAGCCATGGTGCTGATGGCTCAGCCATTCAGCTATCGCTACACGTTGGTCGACGGCCAGGGTAACTGGGGTGCGCCGGATGATCCCAAGTCCTTCGCCGCCATGCGTTACACCGAGGCGCGGTTGTCGCGTTACTCCGAAGTGCTGCTCAGTGAGCTGGGCCAGGGCACTGCGGATTGGGGGCCGAACTTTGACGGCACTCTCGATGAGCCGCTGGTGTTGCCGGCACGATTGCCGAATATTCTGCTCAACGGCACCACCGGTATCGCCGTCGGCATGGCCACGGACGTTCCGCCGCATAACCTGCGTGAAGTCGCTACTGCGTGCGTACGTTTGCTCGATGAGCCGAAAGCAACGGTCGAACAGCTCTGCGAGCACATTCAGGGCCCGGATTACCCGACCGAAGCGGAAATCATCACACCGCGCGCCGATCTGCTGAAAATGTACGAAACCGGCAAGGGCTCGGTGCGTATGCGCGCCGTTTATCACATCGAAGACGGCGACATCATCGTCACCGCGTTGCCGCATCAGGTATCCGGTGCCAAGGTGCTGGAACAGATTGCGGCCATGATGCAGGCCAAACCGTCCAAAGCCCCACAGATTGCCGACCTGCGAGACGAGTCCGATCACGAAAACCCATGCCGGATTGTGATTATCCCCGGTGCTCGCAAGAACTTTGACCACGATGCGTTGATGCAGCATCTTTTCGCCAGCACCGAGCTGGAGTCGAGCTACCGCGTCAACATCAACATCATCGGCCTGGATGGCAAGCCGCAGCTGAAAAACCTGCGGGCGTTGCTGGTCGAGTGGCTGGAGTTCCGCGTTCAAACCGTGCGTCGTCGTCTGCAATTCCGTCTCGACAAGGTCGAGCGTCGCTTGCACCTGTTGGACGGTTTGTTGATTGCCTACCTCAACCTGGATGAAGTCATTCATATCATCCGCACCGAGGAGCACCCGAAAGCCGCATTGATCGCGCGTTTCGCTCTTAGCGAGATTCAGGCGGACTACATTCTCGATACCCGCTTGCGTCAATTGGCGCGGCTGGAAGAAATGAAGTTGCGCGCCGAGCAAGATGAACTGCTCAAGGAACAAGCCAAGCTGCAAGCCCTGCTGGGCAGCGAAGCCAAGCTGAAAAAACTGGTGCGCACCGAGTTGATCAAGGACGCCGAAACCTACGGTGATGATCGTCGTTCGCCAATCGTCGAGCGTGCAGAGGCCAAGGCCCTGACCGAGCACGATCTGCTGCCAAACGAGAAAGTGACCGTCGTGCTGTCGGAAAAAGGCTGGGTTCGCTCTGCCAAAGGGCACGAAATCGATGCAACCGGGCTTTCCTACAAGGCTGGGGATGGTTTCAAGGCCCTGGCTTCCGGGCGCTCCAACCAGTTTGCGGTGTTTATCGACTCCACTGGCCGCAGCTATTCGGTGGCCGCGCACACCTTGCCATCGGCTCGCGGACAGGGCGAGCCGTTGACCGGTCGTCTGACGCCGCCACCCGGCGCCACGTTCGAATGTGTGTTGATGCCTGAAGATGATTCGCTGTACGTGATTGCGTCTGACGCCGGTTACGGGTTCGTGGTCAAGGGCGAAGACTTCCAGGCCAAGAACAAGGCAGGTAAGGCGCTGTTGAGCTTGCCGAACAATTCGAAAGTCATTCTTCCGCGCCCTGTCACGGATCGCGAGAACAACTGGTTGGCTTCGGTGACCACTGAAGGACGTCTTTTGATCTTCAAAATCAGTGACTTGCCGCAGCTGGGCAAGGGTAAGGGCAACAAGATCATCGGTATTTCCGGTGAGCGTGTGGCCAATCGCGAAGAATATGTTACCGATATCGCGGTGATTCCGGACGGTGCCACGTTGGTACTACAGGCCGGCAAACGTACTTTGTCACTGAAAGCTGATGACCTCGAACACTACAAAGGTGAGCGTGGTCGCCGTGGTAACAAGTTGCCACGTGGCTTTCAGAGGGTGGATGCACTGCTCGTCGAAAACCTCAATTAAGCGTACTAGAGCGCTCGATCTACGATTTAACGCGTAGATCGACGCTTTCGCGCTGGAGTCGGAACGCATATTCACGGATGATATGGCCTTTCAAGCGCCGGCGTGGCCGAGCGTTCTTCATATTTATTGAGTATTTTCACTGTGGTTAGCCTTGTGGCAACCACCTGGATGGGACGATGACCGCTCTGCGCCTTCCTTTAATTTTGATGCTCGCTGGCGTTTTAGGCCTGGCGGGTTGCAGCGTTCACCAGCCGGTGTCGCTGTATCAGCTGGACAGTGGAAGTCCGGCTCAGCCTGCGCAAAGTGCAGGCATGGCTGTTTTGCTGGGCCCGGTAACGATCGCCGATTACCTGCAGCGTGAAACCCTGTTGCAGCGTCAGGCGGATGGCAGCCTCCAGGCTTCCACCGACGGTCGCTGGGCGGGCAGCCTGTCTTCGGACATCGATCAATTGTTGCTGCGCCAAGTCGCTGGTCATCTGGACAGCCAGCGCGTGGTGTTGGCCCCGGCCACTCTGGGCTTCGCGCCGGATGTGCAGGTTTTGCTGACGATTACCCGTCTCGATTCCGGGGAGTCGCAACCGGCTATCCTCGATGCGCAATGGCGTTTGATTGACCGCCGTGGTCAGGTCCGCGACAACCGTATTGTGCATTTGCAGGAAGAGCACGCGGGTGGCACTGCGGCGCAAGTTCAGGCGCAAGGTGTGTTGCTGCAGCGCCTGGCCGAGCAGCTTTCGGTGGCCCTCAAGCCTTTGGCCAACCAGCCGCCAATTGCCGAGGCACCGCGCAAACCGGCAGCCAAGCCTGCAGCGCCTGCCGCTGAGCAGGACAAACAGCCGAAGATCCCGATGGCATCGCCTATTCGTACCGATATGGAAGTGTTCAGGTTCTAAGCCTGGATTGATTCAACACAAGGCCCGCAGAGATGTGGGCTTTGTTGTTTCTGTAGCCCAGAGAGATTCAGCGCAGCTTAAGGCCTCATCGCCAGCGGGCTGGCTCCCACAGGGGACATGTGGTCGCCACAGCTCCAATGTGGGAGCCAACCCGCTGGCGATGGGGCCAGAACAGGCAACAAAAAGCCCGCAGACAATCGCTCATCTGCGGGCTTCTTCATTTCAGGGCTTTACGCCCGGCGCTCATGCATCCGCGCCAGTTGTCGTTCCAGCATCGATGGATAAGGCTCCATCAACCGCTCGACGCAGCAAGCACCTTCAGGACTCGCAATCGGACGAATCCGGGCGCGCTGTTTGATCAGCACGTCGTCGCTGATCTTGCGTTCCACCAGCAGCAGGTTGCGGCTGTGTTGCGACAAGGCCAGCGCGTCCTGTGCCGCTTCGGTCAGCAGCAAATCAATTTGACTTAAACCGAACAATTCATCACCCAGCGTCAGGCCCAGTTGCAGTTGCAGGGTAATGCCGCTGTCAGCAACCTCGATCTGTAACTGATGGCCCAGTGCACGCAGCAGCTCGCCGCAGCAGATGGCGTTGGTCAGGTAATCTTCGCCGCTGTCTTCGGTGTGGAACAGCATCAGCGTGCTGCCATCGTTAAGGGTGTGCAGTTCGCTTTGGTAAAGCGAAGCAGCCTGATCGAGGCAGTCGCGATAGCGTTTCAGCAACTCTTCGAGGCGCGTACGTGGCAAACGACGCAGTTGATCCTGGGCGCCCAACTGTACCGCCAGCACTGCGCTGTGTTGCGGCACGTTCGAAATCACTGGTTTTATGACTGGCTTCGGTGCGCTGGAGGCTGATTCGTCGCGCAGATCGGCGAAAGGATCTTCGTCGTCATCGTCGTCTTCGACCGTGCTTACAACGTGCCGTGGCGCAGGCTTGAGGCCGGCTACAGGCTTGGTTTCGTCGAAACTTGGGTCACGCAGATTGCGCACCTCGAACGTCGGCTCGTTATCGTCGGCGTCGTCGTAATCGCTTTCGTCATATTCGGGTTCGGGCGCCGGTTCTGGTTCAACGCGCTCAGGCGCGAAATTGGCATGCAGCTGACGAGCCAGGTCGCCGATTTCATCCTGACGCTCAGTGGCCGGGGTGTATTCATCGATATTGCGCAGCCAGACACGCAATTGCATCAGCGGCGTAGAGATGTGCCGACCCAGGCGCAAGCTCAAGGCCAGCGACAGCGCCAACAGGATAGCGCTCAAAATGCCCATGCTTTGCAGGCTGATGGTCATGGGTTGCTGGAACTGATCCATGTCCAGGCTGATACGCAGTTGGCCCGCGGTCACGTCCTGAAAGGTAATCTTGCTTTCATACATGCCTTCGGCTTCGCCCAACAAGCTGTGCTTGGGGCGCTGGCCGGCTTCGGCAAGGATGCGGTTATCCACGCTGTAGATGGCAGCATGGGCGACCAATTTGTTTTTGGTCAGGTTATTAAGCAGCACGTTAAGACTGAGGATGTCATTGGACACCAACAGCTCCGTGGCGGACGTCGCAGTCTGCGTCGTCAGGCTTTCGCCCAGGGCGTCTGCTTGCTCGTGCATGGCCTGCTTGAACTGCAAACCCATCACACAGGCATAAATAACCAGGGCCAGAGCGACCAGGATCACGTTATGGCTGGCAATGCGTAATGCAATCGGTACACGGCGATGGCGCAGTGCCCGGAAGATCAGCAGAAAGAAGTTATCGGTTTTTACTGGCGTGGGCCGGTTCACTTGCGCTCGGCTCTTTTGTCCGTGAAGTTGACGCGCAGTATAGCGACAGGCCCCAGACCGGCAAAGCGCTGACGGTGCCCGATGGTCACTGAAAGTGGGTAGAATGCGGTTTTTTTCCACTTGCGGGGGTGCGCCTTGCGCGAAATCGTCCTGATAAACATCACGGGAGTCGACCGTCCGGGTCTGACTGCGGCCATTACCGGCGTTCTGGCCCAAGGTGGTGTGAACATTCTCGACATCGGTCAGGCAGTGATCCACGACACGTTGTCGTTTGGCATCCTGGTTGAAATTCCTGATACCGAGCAAGGCAAGTCGGTGCTTAAAGACATCCTGTTCACGGCTTACAAGCTTGATCAGCAGGTTCGTTTTACCCCGGTCTCCGAAGAGGATTACCAGCAGTGGGTTGGCAATCAGGGCAAAAAGCGCCACATCGTGACGCTGCTGACCCGCAAAGTGACCGCCGAGCAATTGCAGGCCGTTAGCGCGATTACCGCCAAGTACGGGCTGAATATCGACCACATTGATCGCCTGTCCGGGCGTATGCCGCTGGACACTCCGGCTGATCAGGGCAAGGGTTGTATCGAGTTTTCGGTGCGTGGCGAAGCAGCTGATCCACAGGCGCTGCGGGCCGAATTCCTGAGCGTGGCCCAGGAATTGAACGTCGATATCGCCTTCCAGGAAGATTCGTTGTTCCGCCGTAACCGCCGTCTCGCGGTATTCGACATGGATTCGACGCTGATCGAAGCCGAAGTCATCGATGAGCTGGCCAAGGCTGCGGGCGTCGGCGATCAGGTGTCTGCCATTACTGAACGGGCGATGGCTGGCGAACTGGATTTTCGCGCCAGCTTCAAGGAGCGCCTGGCCTTGCTGAAAGGGCTGGACGTTTGTGTGCTGGATTCTATCGGCGCTTCCCTGCGCCTGACCGAAGGCGCGGAAACGCTGTTCGCTGAACTCAAGCGCCTGGGTTACAAGACCGCGATCCTGTCAGGTGGCTTTACCTACTTCGCCAAGCAACTGCAGGCCAAACTGGGTATCGACTACGTGTTCGCCAATGAGTTGGAAGTGGTGGACGGCAAGGTCACGGGCGTAGCCATCGAACCGATTGTGGATGCACAGCGCAAGGCGGATCTGCTGCGTGAGTTGGCGCACAAGGAAGGTTTACGCCTGGAGCAGACCATCGCGGTCGGCGACGGTGCGAACGATTTGCCGATGCTGGCGATCGCCGGACTGGGCGTCGCTTTCCGTGCCAAACCGCTGGTAAAACAGTCGGCGAAGCAGGCGATTTCGACCCTTGGGCTCGATGGCGTGCTGTATCTGTTGGGCTTCAGGGACCGCGACGGCCAGCTCTGATTTTGCTGGTTGTCGGAGCGGGCCTCTTCGCCAGCAGGCTCGCTCCCACACGTGGGCTCGGTTTGTTATGGACCCGATGTGGAAGCGAGCCTGCGCGAAGGCAGCGACTTGGTCTCAGGCGCTTACACTCAAAGCGATTTCCATAACGAATCGAAATCCTCTTCGAGATGCGCCGCGCCATTGGCAGCGGCGTTTTCGTTTCTGGTCGTTTCCAGCGAGCGGTAGGCGAACTGATTGAAGCTGTTGGTGCTCGCTACCCGCCGATCCAGCCCTGCACGGCGCTCTTCGCCATTAGTGTTGATCAGCACTTTGTTGCCCTCCTGGAAGGGCAGGCGTGGTGCGAGCAAAGTGGCGGGGAGATCGATGGCGCTGATAGCGGGTAGCAGCAGGCCCCGCAGGTATTGGCTGTGATCGTCACGGGTGCGCACCAATTGCAGGCCACAAGGCTCTGCGTACGGAGCAACCTGCTCGATACCCATTTGTGTACCACCGCCCCGTACCTGGCGAATCCAGCGCACCACCGCAATGCTCCAGCCACCGCCGGCAGTGTCCTCGATGCCGACCATCTCGCCGGCCTGCAGCTCGGCGGGCACAGCGGTTGGCCACGACAGGCAATATCCGCCGGGACTGTGATTGACCACCGGCAACACATACGTCGGAAAGTGCCGATTACTGTCGGCGGCTTCATGATGGTCATCGGCCTGGACTTGCGGGTATTCGATTTCTTCGTAGGGCAACAAGGCATCGGCATTGCCATGGGGCGCCGCATCAAAAGCATGTCGCCATTGATCTTCTGCTTTGGCCGTTGGGGACGTTGCCGCAAATTGGGCATGACGAGAGACGGGGTTCTTCAAAATGTCACTGAACGAACGTTGTCCACCCAGGTAAAAGTGTATCGCGCTCATCCCGACGCACAGGGTCAATGTGCCTTCGCTGGCAGTGCGTTGGAAACTGCGTTCGGCCGTTTGCCCCCACGCGGCATTCAGATGTAACAACGTATCCAGGCTCAGGCCTGCCGGCACTGGCAGCGGCGTTGCGCTCTCGGCTTTTTGCAGATGGGCTTCAATGGCGGCCACCAACGGCTGTGGATTGATCGCCAATAAGCTTTGCTGTTGCTCGGCTCTGAATCGGGAGCGGTAACGTGGCCCGGTATCGAGTTCCGGTGCCACCGCAAACAGCCCGTGTCCCGGTGTTTCAGGTTGCAGTTTGATCCAGTGGCTCCACGGCTCCAACACGTCGGCGACGCGGGCAATCTGATTCTGCCGCAGTTGGTTGCACCGGGCGGCGCCCAAAAGCAGAGCGACCGTGTAGGTCTGTTCAATGCTCAGGTTTTGGGTCTGGCTGGCCAGTTCGTCGCGTAAGCTCAGGTTTTGCAAATTATGAGCGCAGGCGATCCGATACAGCTGATGCAGCTCCAGCCACAGGCCTTCCGGCGCCGGGCAATACAACTGCGTGGCGCGAATCAGCGGCCCGTTCAAGCAGTGCATTGCTCGCTGCAGCGCCTGAGTCAACAGCGGTGCACGGTCCTTGGTGAAGCGCGGGGTGATGCGCACAACGATCTGCTTATAGCCAATCGCCAAGTGGCTTTGCAGCGCCTGGCACAGGTTGGCAATTTTGCGCGAGCGTTCATCGAGCACAATGGCCTGGTGCAGGAAGTGCCGCTCCAGGTGTTTACAGACGTAATGCACCTCGGGTCGCAGCAGTTCGAGCAGTTGTAGGCGATTGTCACTCGGAGTCAGCAGTTGGTTGAGTTCGCTCAAACCTTGGTAGAGCTGGCGAGCGGTTTCGCCGATATTGGCTTTGGGCAGGTTGGCGATCCAGCGTTTCAGGTCGCGCGGGGTGGCCTCACAGAACGACAGGCGTAACTGCGTTGGAATGGGGGCGCGTAACAATAGATGCGGGCTAGTCTCGTTCATGCCCAAAACCATAGCAGGAATCGAATCCTGCAGGAGCAAGCTTGCTCGCTCCTGCAGAAATCTGGATCAAGCGTTTGGCAATCCGAGGCCCTGACCCATCTGCACTGGCGAGCCTGCGACCAGTGTTTCGGCCCATTTCACTTGATCAGGTCCGAACAGTACGACAGCGGTCGAACCCAACTTGAAGCGACCCAGTTCTGCGCCTTTTTCCAGGTGGATCGGTGCGCGGGCTGCTTCGTCGTAGCGGAAGGTTTTAAGTTCGCGCTTCGGAGGGGTTACCAGGCCTGCCCAAACGGTTTCGATCGATGCGACGATCATTGCGCCTACCAACACCACCGCCATCGGTCCGCGCTCAGTGTCGAAAATGCACGCGACACGCTCGTTGCGGGCGAACAGTTCGGGAACGTTTTCGGCAGTGGTCTGGTTAACCGAGAAGATTCGGCCCGGAATGTAGACCATCTCACGCAGGGTGCCGGCCAGCGGCATGTGCACGCGGTGATAGTCTTTGGGCGACAGGTAAATGGTCGCGAAATCGCCGCCCATGAACGGGGCTGCGTTAGCCGCGTCACCCCCCAACAGTTCCAGCACGCTGAAACTGTGGCCCTTGGCCTGGAACACGCGTCCGTGTTCGATCGGGCCGAGTTGGCTGACGGCGCCGTCCGCAGGGCTGAGTATCGCGCCCGGGGTTTCGTCCAGTGGGCGGGCGCCTTCTTTTAATGCGCGGGTAAAGAAGGCGTTGAAGTGCTCATAAGCCGTCAGGTCTTCGACCAGCGCTTGGGACATGTCCACTTGATAACGCTTGGCGAACCAGGCGGTAAAGGCGTTTTTGAACCAGCGCACACGGCATTCGGCAATGCAGCCGGCCAGCCGCGAGAGCAAGTGATGGGGCAGCAGGTATTGGCTGAGGATAAACAGACGCTTATTCATTAACTGTCCTTAAAAACCTTATTTCTCTACAGGCGTATCGGGATGGTTGCCCCATTCGCCCCAGGAGCCAGCGTAGCCCTTGACCCGCGGATAACCGAGAGCCTTGGCCACCAGGTAAGTGAAGCCAGAGCGATGGTGTGTCTGGCAGTGAGTAATAACTTCTTTGTCTTTGCTGATCCCGAGTTGCTCCAGGATCTGCGGCATGTCGGTGCGGATGCGCAAGTTGCGCGCCTGATCCATACCCGCCGTCCATTCGAAATTGACTGCGCCGGGAATATGCCCGGCCTTGGCTGCCAGGACTTTTTCGCCTGCGTATTCCAGTGGCCCGCGTGCGTCCCAGATAGCCAGGTCGGCGGCGCCGAGACGACTTTGCAGGTATTCGCGGGTGGCAGTGGGTTCATCGTGCAGGGTCAGGCTGGCCGGGCCACCCGCAGCTGCAGGGACATCGGTCGACACTGGCAAACCTTCCGCCAGCCATGACAGCAAACCGCCATCCAGGTAGTGATACTTTTTATGACCAATGACGTCCAGCAACCAGATGAATCGTCCCGCCCAGCCGCCGCCCTCGTCGTCATACACCACGTAAACCGCATCCTTGTCATGGCCCAGTTCGCCAAACAGCGTTTCAAGCGCTGCTTGCGACGGCAACAGGCCGGGCGCAGGAGGCTGCCCGAGTTGCGTGCGTTTGGGATCGACAAAACGCGCGCCGGGGATATGCCCTTCGGCATAGCGAGCGCTGCTGGTCAGGTCCACCAGAATCAGTTCGCGGGCGTCGAGACGAGGGAGCAGGTCACTCGGTTCGATGACCAGCGACAAGCCAGAGAAGTCAGACATGTGAGGTCTCCAGAGCACAAAGGGGAGGATTGTAGCGCAGCGTTACTGGCCGCGCTGCGTAAAGCTGTGCAGGGCCTTTTCGATGCACTGTGCGGTTTTACCGAAGGCTTGCACGGTGATTTCCGAGAACGGCCCGCCGCCCTGATCCGCCACCACAATCATGATCACCCGACCGTTGTTCACCAGTGAACGCAGCAGCAGGTGTTCGCCGCTGAACTGCGCGCGCAGGCTGGCGGGTAGCAATGCGGAGAATTGAGCGTTGTTGTCCGGCGTAATGCGCACCTGTGCCTGTTGCGAGAGCAGGCGTTGCAGCACCTTGCTCTGGCTGACCACCAGGTTCAGTCCGAAGGCTTCTTTTGGTAGCCCGGCGGTTTGATTCGCGCGCAAATTGGCATGGGTTCTATCAGCCATCAAAATCATCACCCGGCGCATGCCGCACGCGACCAAGGCGTCCCTGGCCGACAGGGTCAAGTGCATGGCGTTGGTGAAGCGGCTCGGTTCAACCAGCAACTCGGCACATTGTTTACGCCAGTTGCCCAGGTCTTCTGTCGTGGGGGCCTGGGCTGGCAGTAAACCTGCGTGAACGCGCTTCATCCCCCAAGGCCAGATCAACGAGACGGCCGGGTGCCAAAGGTCGGGCATGGCGTGATAGCGCGCACTATTGGCCGCTTGTTGGTGCAACTGCTGCTGCACCTCATCCATCGGCATCTGCAGATAAAGGCTGGTCAGCAATTGCCAGCGCTCACTGTGAGGGCTATCCCAGGCTTGTTGCGCCGACAACGCCAAGCCGTTTGCCAGTAACACGGTATTGGCCGGCTGATTCAGCCAGCGGCGCAGGGTCGGGTCGTCATCAAGGCGATTTTGTTGACGCAGCGGATGATCGATGTCGCGGGCAATGCGCAGTACTTTCACCAACTCCCGCTGTTCGCTGAGCAGCAGCCTGTAGCCCTGCTGCACCCAGATCGGCAGGCGCCAGATTTCCACCAACGCCTGGCAAATTTGCAGCAGGCGTACGCCGAACAGTTGCTTTTCGACTTTGCGTGCAGACTCGCCCTTATGGATGACGCGCAGTTCCCACTCTTCCAGCAACTTTGGATAGGCCAGAGCCATGGGCCACAGTGGCGACAGAAAGAGCAGGCTGCCCCAGTGAATGTCTTGCCACAGCCGTGCCAGGCGACTGGCGAAAAAACCATTGGCCTGCTGGGTTGCGTGCTGACTGATCATCTGTAACTGGCGCAAGGTCGCGGGTATTTCCATTTGCGGCAGCGCGGGCAGGCGCTCGAGCAGTTCTTCGGTGCGCTTCAAACCGAGGCGATTGATCGCCACCTCAAGGTTTTCAGCAGGCTCCGTCACGTTGCCATGGGTATGCCGGTTGGCTTCGCGAATGACGCTTAAGGCCAACGCCGGACTTTCCTGCATCAGTTCGGCGATATCACGCAGAGAGCTGCGGCTGTCGCGAATCGCCTTGCACACCCGATCATGGCTGGCCTGCGGAACGGGCAGGCGCACTCCATCCAAAAGCTTGATCCAGCCTGTCAGATTGGTTGGTTTTGGAGTGGGTACGTTCGTTTCGTTAGCCATGGTTGGACGTGATCATCGTCTGCATTACCTATGCCCTGATGGGCCAAATTGGCTTTTCGCCGGAACTGGCTATAGTCTGGCGCAGTTTTGCCGATAAGTAGAAGAAGAGATTTTTTAACTTCCGAATATGACCTTGAACCCGACTCAGTAAGTGCTCCCCTACCTATGGCTAAAATAATCGGCATCATCGTCGTATTCGCGAGCGTGCTCGGCGGATACGTGCTCTCCCACGGCAAAATTGCTGCCTTGATCCAGCCTTTCGAGGTGATGATTATCGGCGGTGCTGCGCTTGGCGCATTCCTCCAGGCCAACCCCGGCTACATGACGATGCACGTGCTCAAAAAATCCTTGAGCATGTTCAGTTCGCGCTTCAGCCACACGTTCTATCTGGAAGTGTTGGGCTTGATCTACGAGATCCTCAACAAAAGCCGCCGCGAAGGCATGATGGCCATTGAAGGCGACATCGAAGACGCCGCGGCCAGCCCGATTTTCGCCAAATACCCGACCGTGCTCAAGGACGCGCGCATGACCGCGTTCATCTGTGATTACTTGCGCATCATGTCGTCCGGCAACATGGCCCCTCATGAGCTTGAAGGCCTGTTCGACATGGAGCTCTACAGCCTCAAGGAAGACCTCGAGCATCCGTCCCACGCGGTCAACGGTATTGCCGATGCCATGCCGGGTTTCGGTATCGTCGCGGCGGTATTGGGTATCGTGGTCACCATGGCTTCGTTGGGTGAAGGCGACCAGAAAGCCATCGGCATGCACGTTGGTGCGGCGCTGGTAGGTACCTTCTTCGGTATTCTGGCGGCTTACGGTTTCTTCGGCCCGCTGGCGCATTCCCTGGCCCACGATGCCAAGGAAGAGCTGAACGTCTACGAAGCCATCAAGGCTTCGTTGGTGGCTTCGGCCTCCGGCATGCCGCCATCCCTGGCGGTAGAGTTCGGGCGCAAGGTTCTGTACCCGGCGCACCGTCCAAGCTTCGCTGAGCTGGAACAAGCGGTTCGCGGTCGTTAAGTCATGGAAAATAATCAGCCGATCATTATCAAGCGCGTCAAGCGCATCGCCGGTGGGCATCACGGGGGCGCCTGGAAAATCGCTTTCGCCGACTTCGCGACGGCGATGATGGCGTTCTTCCTGGTGCTTTGGCTGCTGTCCACCGCGACGCCTGAGCAGAAGATCGCCATCGCCGGTTACTTCAAGGACCCGGTCGGTTTTTCCGAAAGCGGAACGCCGTACATTATCGACTTGGGCGGTACACCGACGCTGGCGCCGGAGAACACCCTCAATCCTGAGGTGAAGTCCCAGCCTCAGCCCGACAAGGTTACCGTCGACGCCGAACAGGTCGAGGGCATGGCCGAGCAGGTCGAGAAGGAGCGCCTGGAGTTGTTGCTGCAAGAACTGCAGAACAAGGTCGAGGAGAATCCGCAGCTGCAGAAGTTCAAGGACCAGATCCTGTTCGAAATCACCCCGAACGGTTTGCGTATCCAGATCATGGACGCCGAAAACCGGCCGATGTTTGATTCGGGCAGTGCGCGCCTGAAGCCGTATTTCGAAGATATTTTGCTGGCCATGGCCGACACCATTAAAGCGGTGCCGAACAAAATCAGCATCAGCGGCCATACCGATGCCAAGCCTTACACCGGCACCGGTGATTTTGGTAACTGGGAGCTGTCGGCCAACCGCGCCAACGCGGCTCGTCGTGCGCTGATTGCCGGTAGCTATCCGGAATCGCAAGTGGCGCGCGTTGTCGGTTATGCCTCGTCGGCATTGTTTGACCGGGAAAACCCGTTTAACCCGGTCAACCGTCGTATCGACATCGTGGTGCTGACCAAGAAGGCGCAGGCAGCCATCGAAGGTGCACAAGGTGCCGAGCCTGCGCCTATCCCGGGTCAAGGTGCGCCGGGTGAAGCCCCGGGCACGCCGGCTGACCCGAATGCCTTGCCGGCTGACAAACAACCGGTGCCAGCGCATGAACTTCGCGAACGATTGAACCTGTTCGACGACGCAGCGCCCAAACCCGGCGATCCCGCTAAACCGGCTGAACCACCCAAGCAGTGACCTACAAAAAAGCCGCGATTTGATCGCGGCTTTTTTGTCTCTGTGGGAAGCGGCTTAGTAGCTGCTTTCCGGCAGGCTGGCGATGATCGAGCGATAGCTGTTCATCCGTTGCTGTTGCACGCGGCCTTCTTCCAGGGCCTTGAGCAGTGCACAACCCGGTTCGCGGTCATGCTTGCAGTCGCGGAAGCGGCAGGTGCCGATCAGGTCGTTGAACTCGATGAATCCGGCTTCGACGTCGGCACGGCTGACATGGCCCAGGCCGAATTCGCGGATGCCCGGGGAGTCGATCAACTCGCCGCCACCCGGGAAGTGGAACAATCGCGCGGTGGTGGTGGTATGAGTGCCCTGGCCGGACAGTTCGGACAGCGGGCCGACACGGGTGTCGACTTCAGGCAACAGGCTGTTTACCAGCGAGGACTTGCCCACGCCCGACTGGCCGACGAATACGCTGATGCGCCCGTCCAGTTGTTCCTGCAGTTGTTCCATGCCGTTGCCGTGATGCGCCGACACTTCGAGTACCGGGTAACCCAGCGTGCGGTAAACCGCGAGCAAGGCATTCAGCGCCGGGGCATTCTGCTCATCGATCAGGTCGAATTTGTTGAGCAGCAGCAGCGGCCGAATGCCCGCGTGTTCGGCGGCGACCAGGTAGCGGTCGATCAGGTTCGCATGGGGCTCGGGCAGTGGGGCGAAGACAATGACGATCATGTCGACGTTGGCCGCCACAGGCTTGAGCTGGCCACGGCTGTCCGGGCGGCAGAGTTCGGTATTGCGTGGCAACTGCGCCACGATAACGCCGATACCCTGGTTGCCCGCACGCCACACAACCTGATCGCCGGTCACCAGCGCAGGCAGGTTGGCGCGCAAATGGCAGCGGAACACCTGGCCAGCCAAATCGCCATCGAGCGCTTCGACTTCGACTTGTACACCGAAGTGAGCGATTACCAGCCCGGTCTGTTCCGGGCCCAAGTCGCCACCCTCAAGTGCCTCGACAGCCGAGGACTCGCGTTTGGCGGCGCGTGCAGCGCGTTCGCCCTGAATCTTTTCGATGCGCCAGTTTTGACGACGATTGAGTTGGCGTTTGGCCATGGGTGTTCCGTATGAAGAATGCAGCGATTAGGTAAAACGGCCGCGAGTTTAGCACGCCCGGCTGCCTCGCTAGGCTAAACTGCGCAGCATTGCCTAGGAGCCGACACATGCAAAACCCGCAGAATCTGATCTGGATCGACCTGGAAATGACCGGTCTGAACCCCGATACCGACGTCATCATCGAGATGGCAACCATTGTTACTGACAGTAATTTGAACACCTTGGCCGAGGGCCCGGTGATCGCGATCCATCACACTGATGAGATTCTTGCCGGCATGGACGAGTGGAACACCCGTCAACACGGCGGTTCCGGCCTGACTCAGCGGGTGCGCGACAGTCGCATCAGCATGGCCGAAGCAGAAGCCGAAACCATCGCTTTTCTCGAAAAGTGGGTGCCAAAGGGTAAGTCGCCGATCTGCGGCAACAGCATCTGCCAGGACCGTCGCTTCCTTTATACGCACATGAAATCCCTGGAAAGCTACTTCCACTACCGCAACCTCGACGTGTCGACCCTTAAAGAGTTGGCCGCACGTTGGGCGCCGGATGTGCGCGACAGCTTCAAAAAGGGCAGCACCCATTTGGCGCTGGACGACATCCGCGAATCCATCGCCGAGTTGCAACACTACCGCCAGCACTTCATCAAGTTCTGATCCCGGGACGAGGGCTTTTGTGGCGAGGGGATTTATCCCCGTTCGGCTGCGCAGCAGTCGTAAAACCTGCAAATGCGGTGTGACTGGAATGCCGGGGAGCGCTTCGCGCTCCAGCGGGAGCAAGCTCCCTCGCCACAGGTTGCGTGTGATGCGTTCTCGCCCTCTTTTGGTGCCGCGCCGAAATGGCTAGACTGCGCGCCTTCTTGCAAGGACCGCCACCATGTTGCTGATGCTTTACCTGATCGCCATTACTGCCGAAGCCATGACCGGGGCGTTGTCTGCCGGTCGTCGCGGGATGGATTGGTTCGGCGTGGTGCTGATCGCTTGCGTGACGGCGCTCGGTGGCGGTTCGGTGCGCGATGTGCTGCTGGGGCATTACCCGCTGACGTGGGTAAAGCACCCTGAATACTTGGTGCTGACAACCATCGCGTCAATGTTCACGGTTTTCGCTGCGCGCTGGATGCGCCATTTGCGCTCGTTGTTTTTGGTGCTCGACGCCGTGGGGTTGGTGGCGTTTACCCTGATCGGCTGCATGACCGCGCTGGAGATGGGGCACGGCATGTTGGTGGCTTCGGTTAGCGGGGTCATCACAGGGGTTTTCGGCGGCATCCTGCGTGACATCTTCTGCAACGACATCCCGCTTATTTTCCGCCGCGAACTCTACGCCAGCGTCTCGTTTGCCGCCGCGTGGTGCTACATGTTCTGCCTCTATCTGCAAATGCCCGGCGAGCAAGCGGTTCTGGTGACATTGTTTGGTGGCTTCCTGCTGCGCTTGCTGGCGATCCGTTTCCACTGGGAAATGCCGAAATTCGTTTATAACGACGAAGCCTGAACGGCTACAACCCGTGTTGTTTCAGGGCCCACTCAACGTGTTCGCGTACCAGCTCCGAGGGATATTCGCGTCGCGCCTTCAGCGCTTCCAGTACCGGAATGCTCGAAGGTGCGTTGCCCAGGCCTACCGCCAGGTTTCGTAACCAGCGCTCATAACCGGCCCGGCGTAGGGGCGAACCTTCGGTGCTGCCGAGAAATTTCTCCTCATCCCACATAAACAGTTCAGCCAGCTCTGCGTTATCCAGATTGTGCCTGGGTTTGAAGTCGCTTTCGCCGGAGGGGCGGGCGAAACGGTTCCATGGGCAAACGATCTGACAGTCATCGCAGCCAAATACCCGATTACCGATCAATGGGCGTAAATCTTCGGGGATGGCGGTTTTCAATTCGATGGTCAGGTAAGAAATACAACGTCGGGCATCCAGCACATACGGCCCGACGAATGCATTGGTTGGGCAGATATCCAGGCACGCGGTGCAGCGGCCACAGTGTTCAGTGGCGTGGGGCGGATCTATGGGCAGCGGCAGATCGACAAACAGTTCGCTGAGGAAGAAATAACTGCCAGCCTTGCGATTCAACACCAGGGTGTTTTTGCCGATCCAGCCAAGACCGGCCTTCTCGGCAATAGCCTTCTCCAGCACGGGAGCGCTATCGACAAACGCGCGATAACCGAAAGGACCGATCAGCGCCTGAATCTTTTCTGCGAGTTGCTGCACACGTTTACGGATCAATTTGTGGTAATCGCGGCCCAAGGCATAACGCGATACGTAAGCCTTTTCCGGTTGCGCCAGGCGCTTGGCCATTTCGGTGTCGCCGGGCAGGTAATCCATGCGCAGGGAAACCACCCGCAGTGTGCCCGGCACCAACTCCTCCGGGTGGGAGCGTTTGCTGCCGTGGGCGCCCATGTAGTCCATTTCGCCGTGGTAACCGGCCTCGAGCCAGCGCTGCAGATGCTGTTCATGCTCGGCGAGGTCCAGGCCGCTGATGCCGACTTGCTGAAAGCCCAGCTCGCGGCCCCATTCCTTGATGGATTGGGCGAGGGCGGGCAGGTCTGTGGTAATAGCGGGCATGAGGCGAGAGAAACCGGAGCTGAGGTGCGTATAATTCTGCCAGACATCGGAGCCCTAAGACGCATGCCGCACACTAAAGATGATTTACCCGACGCGCTGTACAGTGCCGCACAGGTGCGCGAGCTCGATTCGCGCCTGATCGCGGGTGGCACGCCGGGCTTCGAATTGATGCAGCGAGCGGCTCATGCGACATGGCGTGCGCTGGTTCGTCAGTGGCCCGAGGCACGTGAGCTGACTGTGCTGGCCGGCCACGGCAACAATGCCGGTGATGGTTACCTGGTGGCGTTGTTGGCTGAGCGAGCGGGTTGGTCGGTGCACGTGTTCGCGGTAGGTGATACGCAACGCTTGCAAGGCGATGCGGCGCTGGCACACGCACAGGCCCTGTCACAAAAAGTCTCGATTGAAGCGTGGCATGCCCAACTGCCGTTGCGGGGTGTTGTGCTGGACGCCCTGCTAGGCACCGGCCTGACGGGGCAAGTGCGCGAGCCTTACGTCAGTGCCATTCATGCGATCAACGATTGCGGTTTGCCGGTTGTTGCGGTGGATATCCCTTCAGGCCTGTGTGCCGATACCGGGCGAATTCTGGGGGTTGCTGTCAGGGCGGACCTGACGGTTACATTCATCGGTTTGAAGCTGGGGTTGTTTACCGGCGACGCCGCGGACGTGGTTGGAGAGCTGCTTTTCAATGACCTGCGCGCCGATTCGCAGTTGCTCGCTGACACTGCCGTCAGCGCTTGCCGATTGACCGCCGGCAATCTTCCGCGACTGGCCTCCCGAGCGCCCACGGCGCACAAAGGTAAATTCGGCCATGTGCTATTGATCGGCGGTGATCGCGGATTTGGCGGAGCGATCCTGCTGAGTGCACAAAGTGCGCTGCGCAGCGGTGCCGGCATGGTATCGGTGGCCACGCGTGCCGAGCATGTCCCGGCTGCCCTGGCCAGACTTCCGGAGGTCATGGTGCTGGGCACTTCGTCGGCCAATCAGTTGATGGAGTTGCTGCAAAAGGTCTCGGTATTGGTTGTCGGCCCTGGCTTGGGGCAGGCCGCTTGGGGGCGCAGCCTGTTGTCGGCAGCCGCCAATGCTGCGCTGCCACAGGTGTGGGATGCGGATGCGTTGAATATGCTGGCGCAAGCGCAGGTGAGTTTGCCCCGCGACTGCGTGATCACACCGCATCCGGGTGAGGCCGCGCGGTTGCTGGGGATGAGCATCGCCGAGGTTCAGGCTGATCGCCCGGCGGCTGCGCATGCATTGAGCAAAAAATATACAGCTGTGGTGGTGCTCAAAGGTGCTGGCAGCCTGATCGCCAGTCCCGACGGACGTTTGGCGTTATGTCATCAGGGGCATCCAGCCATGGCTACCGCTGGGTTGGGCGATGTATTGGCCGGTTTGATTGGCGCTTTGCTGGCGCAGGGCATGACGCCGTACGATGCTGCGTGCCTGTCTGTATGGCTGCACGCCAATGCTGGCGCGCAACAAGGTAAATCGGGCCGAGGGCTGGCGGCCAGTGATCTGATTCCAGCCATTCGTCAGTTGTTGGAGGAGCAAGCACCGTGTCTGAAGTAACCCTGTACCTGGCTGATGAAGAGGCGATGACTGCCTTTGGCGAACGCATCGCAAAAACCACCAAAGGGCACGGTCTTATTTTCCTGGAGGGAGATTTGGGGGCCGGTAAAACCACCTTGTCTCGCGGTATCATTCGCGGGCTGGGGCACGTAGGGGCGGTAAAAAGTCCGACGTTTACCTTGGTCGAACCCTACGAGATCGGTGACATCCGCGCCTTCCATTTTGACCTCTATCGGCTGGTCGATCCGGAGGAACTGGAGTACCTAGGGATTCGCGACTACTTCGATGATGACGCCTTGTGTCTCATCGAATGGCCCCAGAAGGGTGCAGGCTTTTTGCCAAAGCCCGACCTGACCATTACCATTAGCCCGCAAGACAGCGGGCGTACGCTGAAAATTTTGCCCCAAGGCGCGCGCGGCGAGTCGTGGTGTGCCGCTTTGGCATTGGAATTCAATTAAATGATGGGGTTAGGTATGCGCTTTCGCGCGATGGTAGCTGCCGTAGGGTTGTTGTTTTTGGCGGTGACCGTCAACGCTGTGGCCGACACAAAGGTCAACAGCGTTCGCCTGTGGCGGGCACCGGACAACACACGTTTGGTGTTCGACCTGACCGGGCCAGTCCAGCACAGCGTTTTTACCCTCACATCACCGGATCGCTTGGTGATCGACATCAACGGAGCGTCCCTTGGCGCCCCGCTTAACATCTCCACGGCCAATACTCCGATCACCGCCATGCGCTCGGCTCAACGCACGCCGACTGACCTGCGGGTGGTTATCGACCTTAAAAAAGCCGTCACGCCGAAGAGTTTTACCCTGGCGCCAAATGCCCAGTACGGCAATCGGCTGGTGGTCGACCTGTTCGATAACGCCGCCGATGCTGCGCCTATTCCGGCGCCGACCAACGTCGCTACCGTGGCGCCGGTACCGGTTACACCGATCGATCCGCCGGTCAAGCTGCCGCCCGCGCCTGCCGGCAAGCGCGACATCATTGTCGTGATCGATGCTGGCCACGGCGGTGAAGACCCGGGCGCCTCGGGTTCACGTGGCCAGCGCGAGAAAGACGTGGTATTGGCCATCGCTCGCGAATTGCAGCGTCAGGTAAACGGCATGAAAGGTTTCCGTGCCGAACTGACCCGAACCGGCGATTACTTCATCCCTCTGCGCGGACGCACTGAAATCGCCCGTAAAAAGGGTGCCGACCTGTTCGTTTCGATCCATGCCGATGCGGCGCCGTCAGCGGCCGCTTTCGGTGCATCGGTGTTTGCCTTGTCTGATCGCGGTGCCACCTCGGAAACCGCTCGTTGGTTGGCTGACAGCGAAAACCGTTCTGACTTGATCGGCGGCGCCGGCAACGTCAGCCTCGACGACAAGGACCGCATGTTGGCGGGTGTATTGCTGGACCTGTCGATGACCGCTTCGCTGACCTCCAGCCTGAACGTTGGTCAGAAGGTCCTGAGCAACATTGGCCGCGTAACGCCTTTGCACAAGCAACGTGTGGAGCAAGCAGGGTTCATGGTGCTGAAATCGCCGGATATCCCGTCGATCCTGGTCGAAACCGGCTTTATTTCGAACGCTAACGAGGCATCGAAGCTTGCCGCCGCAAGCCATCAGCAAGCGCTGGCACGTTCAATCAGCAGCGGTGTACGCCAGTTCTTCCAGCAAAATCCTCCACCGGGCACTTACATCGCCTGGCTGCGAGATTCCGGCAAAATCGCACAAGGCCCGCGTGATCACCGTGTCAACCCTGGCGAAACGCTGGCGATGATTGCCGTGCGTTATCAGGTATCGCCGGCCACGTTGCGCAGCGCCAACAATCTTAAAAGCGATGAGCTGAAAATTGGTCAGACATTGACCATTCCCGGCACTGAACTGGCCTCCAAGCAATGAACCAGGTGCTGACCAATACTGCTCGTATCGAGCTGCTCAGCCCGAGGCTGGCGAACCAGATAGCCGCCGGTGAGGTGGTTGAGCGCCCGGCATCGGTGATCAAGGAGCTACTGGAAAACAGCCTCGACTCCGGCGCCAAACGTATCGATGTCGATGTCGAGTTGGGCGGCGTCAAACTGCTGCGGGTGCGTGACGACGGCAGCGGTATATCTGCCGATGACCTGCCGCTGGCGCTGGCTCGCCACGCCACCAGCAAGATCCGCAACCTGGAAGACCTCGAACAGGTCATGAGCCTGGGGTTTCGTGGTGAAGCCCTGGCCTCAATCAGCTCGGTCGCGCGCCTGACCCTGACCTCGCGTACCAAAGACGCCGACCAGGCATGGCAGGTCGAGACCGAGGGGCGGGACATGGCGCCTCGCGTGCAGCCCGCCGCCCATCCGGTCGGCACTTCGGTGGAAGTGCGCGACTTGTTCTTCAATACCCCGGCGCGGCGCAAATTCCTTAAAACTGAAAAAACCGAATTCGATCACCTGCAAGAAGTGATCAAGCGTCTGGCGCTGGCGCGTTTTGACGTGGCGTTCCATTTGCGTCACAACGGCAAAACCATCCTCAGCCTGCATGAAGCCCATGACGACGCGGCCCGTGCACGGCGCGTGGCGGCTATCTGTGGTTCCGGGTTCCTGGAGCAGGCGCTGCCGATTGAAATCGAGCGTAACGGCTTGCACTTATGGGGTTGGGTTGGGTTGCCGACGTTCAACCGCAGCCAGGCAGATTTGCAGTACTTCTTCGTCAACGGACGGGCCGTGCGCGACAAACTGGTCGCCCACGCGGTGCGCCAGGCGTACCGCGACGTACTGTTCAATGGCCGGCATCCTACCTTCGTACTGTTTTTTGAAGTGGATCCGGCAGGGGTTGACGTCAATGTGCACCCGACCAAACACGAAGTTCGCTTTCGTGACGGGCGCATGGTTCACGATTTCCTTTATGGCACTTTGCACCGAGCCTTGGGTGACGTGCGTCCGGAGGATCATCTGGCCGCGCCTGTTGCGACGGCCATCGTGCGCCCGACCGGCATTGATGCGGGTGAGTTTGGCCCTCAAGGAGAGATGCGCCTGGCCGCGAATGCGTTGCTGGAGCAACCCCAGGGCCAGCCGACTTTCAACGCGCCGGCAGGCTCGGGAGCGGGCGCCGGGTATCAGTATCAATACACCCCGCGGCCTCAGTCCGGAGTACCCGCAGCTGAAGCCCAGGCGGCGTACAGGGAATTTTTCGCGCCGCTGCCAGAAGCCAATGCCACTGCGCTACCGGCCGGGCAGGATGATATTCCGCCATTGGGCTATGCGTTGGCGCAGCTCAAAGGCATCTACATTCTTTCCGAAAACGCCCAGGGCCTGGTGCTGGTCGACATGCACGCCGCTCATGAGCGGATCATGTACGAACGCCTCAAGATTGCCATGGCCAGTGAGGGCCTGAGCGGTCAGCCGCTGTTGGTGCCGGAGTCGTTGGCGGTTAGCCAACGTGAAGCCGATTGCGCCGAAGAACACGTAGCGTGGTTCCAGCGTCTGGGCTTTGAATTGCAACGTCTTGGCCCGGAAACATTGGCGATCCGGCAGATTCCGGCCTTGTTGAAGCAGGCCGAAGCCAATCGCTTGGTCAGTGATGTACTGGCCGACCTCATGGACTACGGCACCAGCGACCGGATTCAGGCGCATCTCAACGAGCTGCTGGGCACCATGGCCTGTCACGGGGCGATTCGTGCAAACCGTCGCCTGGCGTTGCCGGAAATGAATGGCCTGCTGCGCGATATGGAAAACACCGAGCGCAGCGGTCAATGCAACCATGGCCGACCGACCTGGACCCAACTGGGCCTGGACGATCTGGACAAACTGTTCTTGCGCGGTCGTTGATGAGCCAGCTCCCACCTGCGATTTTCCTGATGGGCCCGACCGCAGCGGGCAAGACCGATCTGGCGATCGAGTTGACCAAAGTATTGCCGTGCGAACTGATCAGCGTCGACTCGGCGTTGGTTTATCGCGGGATGGACATCGGTACTGCCAAGCCTTCGAAAGAAATCCTGACGGAATTCCCGCACCGCTTGATCGATATTATCGACCCGGCAGAGAGCTATTCCGCCGCCGAATTCCGCCGAGACGCGCTGGAGGCCATGGCTGACATCACTGCGCGAGGCAAAATACCGCTGCTGGTCGGCGGCACAATGCTCTATTACAAGGCTTTGGTGGAGGGCCTGGCAGAGATGCCCGCCGCCGACCCCGACGTTCGCGCACAGATCGAAGAAGAGGCTGCACGCCTTGGCTGGCAAGCCCTTCACGATCAATTGGCGGTAATCGATCCGGTCTCCGCGGCGCGCATTCACCCGAACGATCCGCAGCGTCTCAGTCGCGCACTGGAAGTTTATCGCGTCAGCGGTCAGAGCATGACTGCGCTACGCTTGCAACAATCTGCGCAAAGTACTGAAGCAGCCGCTTCGGGGCGTCAACAATTGCCCTATACTGTCGCGAACTTGGCCATCGCTCCGGCGAATCGCCAGGTACTGCACGAACGAATTAAACAAAGATTCACTTTAATGTTGGAACAGGGATTCATTGACGAGGTCGTAGCCCTGCGTATGCGAAGTGACCTGCATAACGGGTTGCCTTCAATACGTGCGGTAGGCTACCGACAAGTCTGGGATTACCTGGATGGCAAGCTGACGCAAGCCGAGATGCAGGAACGTGGAATCATAGCCACGCGCCAATTGGCAAAGCGCCAGTTCACCTGGCTACGCAGTTGGGCTGATTTACACTGGCTGGACAGCCTGGATTGCGACAATCTGCCGCGCGCCTTGAAATACTTGGGGACCATCTCCATATTGAGCTGAGTCCTTGCAATTGCCGTCTATCCTTGGGGGTGTGACGGCCACAAGCCATCTGTTTACCTATTTTTTATATTGAATCCTTAAAGGAGTGCGGCACATGTCAAAAGGGCATTCGCTACAAGACCCTTACTTGAATACTTTACGTAAAGAGAAAGTTGGGGTTTCCATCTACCTGGTCAACGGGATCAAACTGCAAGGCACGATCGAGTCTTTCGACCAGTTCGTTATCCTGCTGAAAAACACCGTTAGCCAAATGGTTTACAAGCACGCTATCTCGACAGTGGTACCGGTTCGTCCAATTCGTCTGCCTAGCGCAACCGAATCCGAAGCGGGTGACGCTGAGCCAGGTAACGCCTGATAGGAGTCTCCTTTGTTCTTTGAGCGCCACGGTGGTGGTGAGCGAGTAATCCTCGTTCACTTGGATGGACAGGACCCTGAGGCGCGCGAAGATCCGCAGGAGTTTCAGGAGTTGGCTAATTCGGCCGGCGCCGAGACCGTTGCGTTTTTTAACGTGCCGCGTCATCGGCCAACCGCCAAATTCCTGATTGGCAGCGGCAAGGTCGAGGAACTGCGCGACCTGGTCAAAGCCGAAGAGGCCGATCTGGTGATTTTCAATCACATCCTCACGCCCAGTCAGGAACGTAACCTCGAACGTGTTTTCGAGTGCCGCGTGATCGACCGCACGGGACTGATTCTCGATATTTTCGCCCAACGCGCCCGTACCCATGAAGGCAAGCTCCAGGTAGAACTGGCCCAGCTTGACCACATGAGCACCCGGCTGGTTCGTGGCTGGACTCACCTTGAACGCCAAGGTGGCGGTATCGGCATGCGTGGCCCGGGTGAAACCCAATTGGAAACCGACCGCCGTCTGCTGCGGGTTCGCCTGCGACAGATCAAGGGCCGGTTGGAAAAAGTGCGCAGCCAGCGCGAACAGTCGCGCCGTGGCCGTACGCGTGCGGATATCCCGACCGTGTCGTTGGTGGGATATACCAACGCCGGTAAATCCACACTCTTCAATAACGTGACGAAATCCGACGTGTACGCGGCTGACCAATTGTTCGCCACGCTGGACCCGACCCTGCGCCGTCTGGAACTGGACGACTTGGGGCCGATTGTCCTGGCCGACACGGTGGGATTCATTCGCCACTTGCCCCACAAGCTGGTAGAGGCATTTCGGTCTACGCTCGAAGAGTCGAGCAATTCCGACCTGTTATTGCACGTGATCGATGCGGCTGAGCCGGATCGCATGTTGCAGATCGAGCAGGTGATGGTGGTGCTGGGCGAGATTGGCGCCCAGGACTTGCCGATCCTCGAGGTCTATAACAAACTCGATTTGCTCGAAGGCGTTGAGCCACAAATCCAGCGCGACGAAAACGGCAGGCCTCAACGGGTGTGGTTGTCGGCACGTGATGGCAGTGGTCTTGAATTGCTTGAACAAGCCATTGCCGAGTTGCTCGGCGGTGAATTGTTTATCGGTATCTTGCGCTTGCCGCAACGATTCGCCCGACTGCGTGCGCAGTTTTTCGAACTCGGCGCAGTGCAGAAAGAAGAACACGACGAAGAAGGTGTCAGCTTGCTGGCCGTTCGATTGCCGCGCTCGGAGCTCAATCGGCTGGTGAGCCGTGAAGGCGTTGTCCCGACAGAGTTCATCGAACAACACACTTTGCAATAAAAGCCTGAGAAAGCGGTTGTGCCGTGGTGACAGGCATTCTGTAGCATTGGTCGGCGCGCCGTGGGTGCGTCTTTGCTTTATCAGATGGAGAGCGCTATGGCTTGGAATGAGCCGGGTGGCAACTCGAATAATCAGGATCCTTGGGGTGGCAAGCGCCGCAATAACGGCGACCGCAAGGGACCACCGGATCTCGACGAGGCCTTCCGAAAGCTGCAGGAAAGCCTGAACGGGTTGTTCGGTGGTGGTAAAAAACGTGGTGATGACGGCGGTGGCTCGGGCAAGAGTGGTGGCTTCGGCGGCATTCTTGGCATCGTGCTCGTCGTATTGGCGGCCGTATGGCTGTACAGCGCCGTTTACGTAGTCGATGAGCAGGAACAAGCCGTGGTGCTTCGTTTTGGCAAGTACTACGAAACCGTTGGCCCGGGTTTGAACATCTACTTCCCGCCGATCGATAAAAAGTACCTGGAAAACGTCACGCGTGAGCGTGCCTATACCAAGCAGGGTCAAATGCTGACTGAAGACGAGAACATCGTCGAAGTGCCGCTGACTGTGCAGTACAAAATCAGCAACCTGCAGGACTTCGTGCTGAGCGTCGATCAGCCGGAAATCAGCCTGCAACACGCGACTGAAAGTGCCTTGCGCCACGTGGTGGGTTCCACTGCAATGGACCAGGTGCTGACTGAAGGTCGTGAACTGATGGCCAGCGAAATCAAGGAGCGTCTGCAACGCTTCATGGACACCTACCGCACCGGTATTACCGTGACTCAGGTCAACGTACAGAACGCTGCTGCACCGCGTGAAGTGCAGGAAGCCTTCGATGACGTGATCCGTGCCCGTGAGGACGAGCAGCGTTCGCGTAACCAGGCTGAAACCTATGCCAACGGCGTCGTGCCGGAAGCGCGTGGTCAGGCCCAGCGCATCCTTGAGGATGCCAATGGTTACCGCGATGAAACGGTATCGCGCGCCAAGGGTGAGGCAGACCGCTTCACCAAACTGGTCGCCGAATATCGCAAAGCACCTGAAGTGACTCGTGAGCGTCTGTACCTGGACACCATGCAGGAAGTCTTCAGCAATACCAGCAAGGTTCTCGTGACCGGCAACAAGAATGGCCAGAGCAATCTGCTGTACTTGCCGCTGGACAAGATGATCGACAGTGGCCGCAACACCAGTGCACCGGTAACTGCTCCGGCAGCCGCCAGCAGTGAAGCGAATGCACGTGCGGCAGCAGATCTGCAGCAACAGCAAGCACGTACCAGGGAGAGTCGCTGATGAGCAATAAATCGCTGATCGCCCTTATTGTCTGCGTCGTCGTGGCGATCGCAGCCTGGAACTGCTTCTATATCGTGGCTCAGACCGAGCGAGCGGTATTGCTGCAGTTCGGTCGCGTGGTCCAGGCTGATGTCCAGCCGGGCCTGCATGTGAAAGTGCCTTACGTTAACCAGGTGCGCAAATTCGACGCACGCCTGATGACGCTGGATGCACCGACGCAACGTTTCCTGACGCTGGAAAAGAAAGCCGTCATGGTCGATGCCTACGCCAAGTGGCGCGTGAAAGATGCCGAGCGCTTCTACACCGCAACTTCCGGCCTCAAGCAGATCGCTGACGAACGTCTTTCCCGTCGTCTGGAATCGGGCCTGCGTGACCAGTTTGGTAAGCGCACGCTGCATGAAGTGGTTTCCGGTGAGCGTGATGCGCTCATGGCCGACATCACTGCCTCGTTGAATGCGATGGCGGAAAAAGAGCTGGGCATCGAAGTTGTCGATGTTCGGGTCAAGGCTATCGATCTGCCGAAGGAAGTGAACCGTAGCGTGTTCGAGCGCATGAGCTCCGAGCGTGAGCGTGAAGCTCGCGAGCACCGCGCCAAGGGTAACGAGCTGGCAGAAGGCATCCGTGCCGACGCCGATCGTCAACGCCGCGTGTTGCTGGCTGAAGCCTATCGTGAATCTGAAGAGGTTCGCGGTGACGGTGATGCCCAGGCTGCTTCGATCTACTCCAAGGCTTACGGTCAGGACCAGGAATTCTACGGTTTCTATCGTAGCCTGCGTGCCTACCGCGAAAGCTTCGCAAGCAAATCCGATGTCATGGTCCTGGACCCGAGCAGCGACTTCTTCCGTTACCTGGAAAAAGCCAAACCTTGATACGGCGTTGACCTGAATCTTCCCCGCCTGGCGGCTAAAACCTCGGGCGGGGTGATCCTTTCGGAAAACGTGTGTATGATGCGGCAGCCGGGAAATTCCCGGCTTTTTTGCGTCTGCACGTTTGATTGCTGTATGTCATGCAGTCGCCCGAGTTGATTGACTCGACAGATTTTTCGAGGAAAGTGGTTGGCGAAGCCTGGTTCAGGTTTTTTGCCACGTTGTTCATGCGCGCGGTTTGCACGCATGGGCCGACTATTTTCTGCTTCACTCAAGGCTCGCCCAAAGGCTTGCCGCCCGGATCATAGGGGAATGGCGTAATGGCAACGGTAGACCGCTGGCTGCTGCCAGATGGCATCGAAGAAGTACTGCCACCAGAAGCTGCGCGCATCGAAGTTGCGCGTCGTCAGGTGTTGGATCTGTTCCAGAGCTGGGGTTACGAGTTTGTCGTGACTCCCCATATCGAGTACCTGGAATCCTTGCTGACCGGCGCGGGCCAGGACCTCGATCTGCGCACCTTCAAGGTCATCGACCCGCAATCGGGTCGGCAAATGGGCTTCCGTGCGGACATCACGCCGCAAGTGGCGCGCATCGACGCGCACACCCTGCGTCGCGAAGGTCCAAGCCGTCTGTGCTATGCCGGCAGTGTGCTGCATGCCAAGCCACGCGCCTTGTCTTCCTCGCGCAGCCCGATTCAATTGGGCGCAGAGCTGTACGGTGATGGCAGTCCGAGCAGTGATGTGGAAGTGATCAGCCTGATGCTGGGCATGTTGCAACTGGCGGATGTGCCGGATGTGCACATGGACCTCGGTCATGTGGGTATTTACCGTGGCCTGGCCCGCGCTGCCGGATTGTCCGGTGAAGTTGAGCAGCAGTTGTTCGACGCGCTGCAACGCAAGGCCATCGATGAGGTCATTAGTTTGACCGAGGGTTTGCCTGCCGATCTGTCGGGCATGCTGCGAGCGTTGGTTGATCTGTGCGGCGGGCGTGAAGTATTGAGCGCTGCGCGCGAGCGCCTGGCGCGTGCGCCGGCCCCGGTATTGGCAGCGCTGGACGATTTGCTGGCGATTGCCGAGCGTCTGTCTGCGCGTTTCCCGCAATTGCCGCTGTATTTCGACCTGGGTGAATTGCGTGGCTACCACTACCACACCGGTGTGGTGTTCGCGGTGTTTGTGCCAGGCGTTGGCCAGTCCATCGCTCAGGGCGGTCGTTACGACGACATCGGCGCCGATTTCGGTCGCGCTCGTCCGGCAACAGGTTTCTCTACCGATTTAAAAACCCTGGTGACCCTGGGGCGTGCTGAGATCAAGCTACCGTCTGGCGGTATCTGGATGCCTGACAGTACGGATGCGGCACTCTGGCAGCAGGTTTGCCAGTTGCGCAGTGAGGGTCAGCGTGTCGTTCAGGCATTGCCTGGGCAACCATTGGCCGCCGCCCGTGAAGCGGACTGCGACCGGCAATTGATTCAGCAGAACGGGCTTTGGCAAATATTGCCGCTGGCTTCTTGAGTTTTCCTGCCGGCCGCTGCCGGCACCAAGTTTGCGCGAATGAGGACAAGTGTTATGGGTAAGAATGTCGTAGTCCTGGGCACCCAATGGGGTGATGAGGGCAAAGGCAAGATCGTTGATCTGCTGACCGAACATGCTGCCGCCGTAGTGCGCTACCAGGGTGGGCACAACGCTGGTCACACCTTGGTCATCGATGGCGAAAAAACTGTCTTGCACCTGATCCCTTCGGGCGTGCTGCGCGAAGGCGTGCAGTGCCTGATCGGTAATGGCGTGGTAGTTGCTCCCGATGCCTTGCTGCGGGAAATCATCAAGCTGGAAGAGAAAGGTGTACCGGTGCGTGAGCGCCTGCGTATCAGCCCGTCCTGCCCGCTGATCCTGTCCTTCCACGTTGCGCTGGACCAGGCCCGTGAAAAGGCCCGTGGCGAGCTGAAGATCGGTACCACCGGTCGCGGTATCGGCCCGGCGTACGAAGACAAAGTTGCGCGTCGCGGCCTGCGTGTTGGTGACCTGCTCAACATGCCGCGCTTTGAAGACAAGCTGCGTGAACTGGTGGATTACCACAACTTCATGCTGGTGGGTTACTACAAAGAGCCTGCCATCGAGTTTGAAAAGACCCTGGCCGAATGCAAGGAATACGCTGAGCTGCTCAAGCCGCTGATGCTGGACGTGACGGCCGAGCTGCACAACCTGCGTCGCGCTGGTAAAGACATCATGTTTGAAGGCGCCCAAGGTTCGTTGCTGGACATCGACCACGGTACCTACCCGTACGTGACCAGCTCTAACACCACTGCGGGTGGCGTTGCTACCGGTTCGGGTGTTGGTCCGATGTTCCTGGACTACATTCTGGGTATCACCAAGGCTTACACCACCCGTGTAGGTTCGGGTCCATTCCCGACTGAGCTCTTCGACGAAGTCGGTGCGCACCTGGCCAAACAAGGTCACGAGTTTGGCGCGACTACCGGTCGCGCACGTCGCTGTGGCTGGTTCGACGCCGTTATCTTGCGTCGCGCTATCGATGTGAACAGCATCTCGGGCATCTGCCTGACCAAGCTGGACGTTCTCGACGGTCTGGAAACCATCAACATCTGCATCGGCTACAAAGATGCCGAAGGTAACGATGTCGCCCCGACTGACGCCGACAGCTACGTAGGCCTGCAGCCTGTGTACGAAGAAGTGCCGGGCTGGACCGAGTCGACCGTCGGTGCGAAAAACCTGGATGAGCTGCCAGCCAATGCGCGCGCCTACATCAAGCGCGTCGAAGCGCTGATCGGCGCGCCGATCGACATTATTTCGACGGGCCCGGATCGCAACGAAACCATCGTTCTGCGCCACCCGTTCGACTGATAAGCTGTTGATGTAAAACACAAAGGCCCCTTAATTGGGGCCTTTGTCGTTTATGCCTGTCAGACGGCATGACCTTTGCGTGTGATGTTGATAAATAGCAACGATTCTGGCGTGCCATCAATTTAATGGCGTCCATGCAGAGGGATATCAAGTGTCGGCCGTTCTCTCACTGTTACAAAGCCGTTTGTTGCGGCCCGTGTTCGTTACCCTTGGTATCGCACTTTTGGTGCAGGTGCTTGTAGCCGTCGCTCTGACCCGGAGCACGGTGACAGCGCTGGAAGCCGACCTGGGGGTGCGCCTGGGCCTCGACAGTCAAAAACTTTCTGGTGAGCTGGAACAGGCCGGTCGAGAAGTCACGTCAAGTCTGGACAGTCTTTCCGCCAGTACTCGCCAGCGCCTGACCGCAGGTTTGTCCTCCAAACTTGAGGACGAACAGGCGCAATTGCGTGCGACGCTGGAAAAAGACCTGAAGGACTCCGCGAACGACATGGCGCAGCTGCTGGCCTCGGTTGCACCGCGTGCCATGTGGGATAGCGACGTGCCCACCCTGTCCGAATTCGCGCGCCGGGCGCAGCGCAATCCAAATGTGTTGTTCGTGGTTTATGACGACGCGACGGGCCAGCATCTGACGCGTTACCTCAATCGCGAAAACCCGATCAACAAGGCTCTGTTGGAAAAAGGCCAGGGCGAACGGGCGCTGGACAAAGTGCTGGATGCGGCGAAGAACGATCCCTCGGTGTATTACCTAGAGGCATCGATCAACCCTAATGGCGTCGAAATCGGCAAGGTGTTGATGGGTGTGTCGACGGCTTCGGTTGAAACTGATCTGGCGGCCCTCGATAAGCGTTTTTCGGCACTGATTGCCAGCAGTGATCAATTGGTGGGCGACAGCCTCAAAGGTGCGGCTGCAGACAGCGCCACGGCGATGCGTGCACGCCTGGCGTCCGCGCAATCCACCGCTTCTGACATGCAGGCCAATACTGCCAGCACCGTGCAGGAGGCGGCGGGCACTTTGCGCTGGCGCATCGGCTTGGGGCTGGCATTGGTCGGTTTTGGCGTGCTCTTGCTACTGGCGGTGGTGTTGGGGCGGCGTGTGGTCAATCGTTTGAAATTGCTGATTGCTGCCATGGATGACCTGGCGGCGGGCGAGGGCGACCTCACCAAGCGTGTGCAAATCAATAGCAAGGACGAAATCGGCGACATGGCGTCGGCGGTTAATCGCTTCGTCGACAAGCTGCAACCCATCGTGCGCGAGGCGGGTGATGTCGCGCAGCGTACTGGCGTTGAAATTGGTGCCATGACGTTACGAAACGCCGGCGCTGATGCTGCTGCGGGCATGCAGCGTGATGAAGTGGCCGAGAGCCTGCGCGCGCTCTCTCAGATGGCGGATGAGGCGCAGTCCGAAAGCAACGCCATGCAGGCGGCGTTGCAGCAAGTGGTGGATATTCGCCAGGCGACCGACGAGAACACCCGGACCTCGGCGAAAGTCGGCAGCTTGATCGAGGCGCTGGCCGGGCAAGTCGACACGGGGGCGAAAGTCATCGAGCGGCTGGCGCAGCAAAGTGAACAGATTGAAGTGGTGCTGACGGTGATTCACGGGATCGCCGAGCAAACCAACTTGCTAGCGCTGAACGCGGCCATCGAGGCGGCGCGTGCCGGTGAGACCGGTCGCGGGTTCGCTGTGGTAGCGGACGAAGTGCGCGCGTTGGCGAGCAAGACTCAAAGTTCTACGGGCGACATCCAGGCGCACATCGTAGCCTTGCAGCAAGGTGCGCGTGAGGCAGTGGCAGCGATAGGGCAAGCCGGGCGTCAGGCCAGCGAAGGTCTTCTGGTGTTGCGTGACAGTGCGCGGTTGCAGCAGTCGGTGCAGGCGTCAGTTGAGCAGGTGCATGCAGCGATTGGTCTGGCGACGCAAGCTGCGGCTCATCAGGCACAAGGTGCGCAGGCGGTGCGGGGGCGAGTCGAGACCATTCATGCTCAGGCTGAAAAGGCTGCGCAGGCCGTGGTGGAGACAACGGCCAGCGGCAAGGTGCTGGATGGCTTGGCGGCGCAGCTTAAGGCAAGCCTGGGGCAATTCAGGGCTTAAACGTAGTTGTTCGCACTGACCCCTTCGCGAGCAACTCCGCCCACATTTGATCGCGGTCTAATGTGGGCGAGCCTGCTCCGGACGGTGTTGCGACGAAAGCAATCTCAGCGGCTCAGATACATCCGCGTCGTCAGCAGATAAACCGGCAACCCTGACACCACGATCAACAATGCCGCGTAGGGCGCTGCTGCCGCGAACTCGACGTTCGCGGTGTGCGCCCACACTTCTGTCGCCAAGGTATTAAGCCCTGTAGGGCTTAGCAGCAGCGTCGCTGTCAGTTCCTTCATGGCGTCCAGAAACACGAGCGCAAATGCTGCGCCCAATGCCGGGAAGATAATGGGCAACGTTACCCGGCAAAATGCACTGAAGGACGACGCGCCCAGAGTGCGGGCCGCTTCTTCCAGTTGCGGCGCGGCTTTGTTGAGTGCCGTACGAATTGGCGCCTGTGCCAACGGCAGGAACAACAGCGCATAAGCGATCAACAGCAGCGCAGAAGTCTGATACAGCGCCGGTACATAGTGCAGGGCGAAGTACACCAGCGTCAGTGCGATCACCAGCCCTGGCAGCGCATGCAGTAAATAAGGCAGGCGTTCGGCCCAGATCGCCAATTGGCCTTTGTGGCGCACCACCAGTAACCCGACCGGTACTGCCAGCACCAGGCACAGCGCCGCGCCTCCCAGCGAAAGTGCCAGTGACGACAACAGCGCCTCGCTGATGGCGGCAACCGGGAAGGCTGCAGAGGAGCCGACCGCCAGCCAGTACGCCAGCATCCCCAGCGGAATGCCGCTGCCAACGATTGCCAGCACCAGGCAATAAACCTGCCCGGCAACCATCCATGATCCCAGACGCACTTGCTCTGCCTGTCGGGCTGCGCCTTGTCCGGTGCGCACGTGTCGACCTTTGCCGCGAACACGCAGTTCAAGCCATAACAGCGCCAGGCACATCGCCAATAACACTGCGGAAAGCATCGCTGCGTTCGCGTTACTGAACTCCAATTCGAACTGTTGATAGATTGCTGTGGTGAATGTCTGCAAGCCGATGATCGACAGTGCGCCGAACTCCACCAGCATGTGCAGTGCAATCAGCAGCGACCCTGCCAATAATGAAGGCCAGAGCAGTGGCAGCGTAACCCGGAAAAACACGCCCCAGCGGTTTTGCCCCAGCGTGCGTGCTGACTCTTCCAGGGCAGGGTCAAGATTGCGCAGGGTCGCGGCCACCGGGAGAAATATCAGTGGGTATTTGGATAAGGTCATCACCAGGATGGCGCCGCCCAAGCCTTCGAAGTGGGCACTCAATGAAACCCAGGTGAAGCTGCTGACAAACGCAGGCACTGCAAAGGGCAGGCACAGGATCACGCCCCATAGGCGTCGCCCCGGCAGGTTGCTGCGCTCCAGCAGCCATGCCAGCGACAGGCCGATAACGCCGCAGGCCAGCGTTACGCCCGCCATCAAAGCCAGCGTATTGCGTAGCAGTCCGAAAACGTAGGGCCGCCATAGCAGATGCAGCGCTTCGGCCCAGCCGGCCTGCCAGGTCTTGAGCCCGACATACGCCAGCGGCAAAAGGCTGAGGATTACCAGCAGCAAAACCGGCAGCAACAGCCAAATGGATGGCCGTCTACGCCGTGGCACGTAACCCCCGCGCGAGGCGGGGGCGGATAACGGTGCGCTCATCAGTTCAAGCCAACGTCACGTTCCAGGTCCAGCGCTTCTTCGGCGTTGCCAAGGTCCGCTGGCGTCACTTTCGGAGGTTCAAGTTCGCTGAACGGTTTCAAGCCGCGATCTGATTGCATGCCTTTGTGCAGAGGGTATTCGGCAGTGGTCTGGGTAATGACCCGCTGGCCTTCTTCGCTGGCCATGTAGGCGAGCAATTGTTGGGCTTCTTTCGGATGTTTGCTGGATTTCAATACCGCAGCGCTGGAAACCGTAATCAAACCGCCGACGTCGCCGCCAGTGAAGTAATGCAGTTTGGAGTCGAGTTGGCCTTTCTCGCGTTGCAGGGCGAACCAGTAATAGTTGTTCACCAGGACGGTTGCGACTTCACCATTTTCTACCGCCTTCAGGGCCACCATGTTGTTGCTGTAGGTTTTGCCGAACGCACGAAGGCCGGTCAGCCACTCTTCAGCTGCATCCATGCCGTGAACCTTGATGATCGCCACGGCTTGTTCCTGAAACGCGCCGCTGGTAGGCACGAAGCCAACCTTGCCTTGCCATTTGGGGTCGGAGAATTCCATCACCGATTTTGGCAGGTCTTTTTCGTCGATCAGTTTCGGGTTGTAGGCAACTACCCGAACTCGGGCAGTAATGCCGATCCAGGTGCCGTTGCCGGCCACATATTCTTTCGGCAAAACGGCCAAGGTGGCAGGATCGGCCGGAGCCAGGATGCCTTGTTCGCCAAGTTTGTTCAGGGGTGGCGATTCTTCGGTGTAAATCACATCGGCAGGCGAGCGATCACCTTCTTCGACGACCTGGCTGGCTAACTGATTGCTACTGCCTTTGCGCACATTGACGTGAATCCCGGTCTTGGCTTCGAAGGCTTTGGCAACAGCGTCGCCGACTTCCTTGTGTTGACCGTTATAGAGTGTCAGGGAAACTTTATCGGCTGCCTGGGTGAGAGGGGTGGCGAGTGCCAGGCCGAGCAGGGTGATGGTCAGGCCGCGGCGCAGGGTATTTCGAAACATCATTCGCAGGGTTCCTCACTGTCGCATTGCAAAAACTTGCAACAATGATAAACGATATTAGTTCTCAAGTGCGCCTTGCAGGGCTGGGGAGACTTTGCTAGCGCGTTTGTTTCGGCCCCTGTGGAAGCGGGACTTGCGCGCGAAATCAATATGTCAGCCACATCAATGTCAGCAGAGGCGCCGCCTTCGCGAGCAAGGGCGCTCCCACAACGGTTGGATAGGGGCAAAAGAATTTTTGAAGGTCAGAAACGCAAAAACCCGCTTTCGCGGGTTTTTGGTGAATTCCAGATCCACTCTGAAATTTGAATTGGTGCCCAGAAGAAGACTCGAACTTCCACGACCTTGCGGTCACCAGCACCTGAAGCTGGCGTGTCTACCAATTTCACCATCTGGGCATATCTTCAGCGTTGCCGCTGTTGATGTGGCGCACTATACGGAGCGCCTTTTGATCTGTAAACCCCTGATTTGGTTTTAATAAATCAGATAGCTTGAATGCAAAAACCCGCTTTCGCGGGTTTTTGTGTGAGCCTTGAAATTGATCTAATCTCAAGCTCGAAATTGGTGCCCAGAAGAAGACTCGAACTTCCACGACCTTGCGGTCACCAGCACCTGAAGCTGGCGTGTCTACCAATTTCACCATCTGGGCAATATCGACATGCGTGTGCGTCGTCGATGGCGCGCACTATACGGAGCGTCTTTTTAACTGTAAACCCCCGGCACTAAAAAAACCTGGAAAATAGTACCAGCGGCATTTAAATACGCTTTGTGGTGCCGATTAAGGGCTTTAGATGGGCTGTCACAGCCTGAAATTTCCCGTTTCATTACGCCTATGCCAAACTAACCCGCATATAGACAAGGTGAAAACTCTCTAATGGCCGATTGGCAATCCCTCGATCCCGAGGCCGCTCGTGAAGCGGAAAAATATGAAAACCCTATTCCTAGCCGCGAACTGATCCTTCAGCACCTCGCTGATCGAGGTTCGCCTGCTAACCGCGAGCAACTGGTGGAAGAGTTTGGTCTGACCACAGAAGACCAGATCGAAGCCCTGCGTCGCCGTCTGCGCGCCATGGAGCGCGATGCTCAACTGATTTACACCCGTCGCGGCACGTATGCGCCGGTGGATAAGCTTGACCTGATCCTGGGCCGCATCAGCGGTCACCGTGACGGCTTCGGTTTCCTGGTGCCGGATGACGGCAGTGACGACCTGTTCATGAGCCCTGCGCAAATGCGCCTGGTGTTCGATGGCGACCGTGCTCTGGCTCGTGTCTCCGGCCTGGACCGTCGTGGTCGCCGTGAAGGCATGATCGTCGAAGTGGTATCGCGCGCTCACGAGACCATCGTCGGCCGTTACTTCGAAGAGGGCGGTATCGGTTTCGTCGTCGCAGACAATCCGAAGATCCAGCAAGAAGTGCTGGTCACGCCTGGCCGTAACGCCAACGCCCAGGTCGGTCAATTCGTTGAAGTGAAGATCACTCACTGGCCGACTCCACGCTTCCAGCCGCAAGGCGATGTGGTTGAGGTTGTGGGTAACTACATGGCGCCGGGCATGGAAATCGACGTTGCCTTGCGCACCTACGATATCCCGCACGTTTGGCCTGAAGCTGTCTTGAAAGAAGCTGCCAAGCTCAAGCCGGAAGTCGAAGAGAAAGATAAAGAGAAGCGCATCGACCTGCGCCATCTGCCATTCGTGACCATCGACGGTGAAGACGCTCGAGACTTCGATGACGCCGTTTACTGCGAAGCCCGCCCGGGCAAGCTCCGTCTGTTCTCCGGTGGCTGGAAGTTGTACGTGGCGATTGCCGACGTCTCCAGTTACGTCAAGATCGGCTCTGCGCTGGATAACGAATCGCAAGTGCGCGGCAACTCGGTGTATTTCCCCGAGCGCGTGATCCCGATGTTGCCAGAGCAGCTGTCCAACGGCTTGTGCTCGCTGAATCCGCACGTTGATCGTCTGGCCATGGTCTGCGAGATGACCATCTCCAAATCCGGCGAGATGACCGACTATTGCTTCTACGAAGCGGTCATTCATTCCCACGCTCGCCTGACTTACAACAAAGTCAGCGCGATGCTGGAAACGCCGAAAGCCACCGAAGCACGCAAGCTGCGTGGCGAATACACCGACGTGGTGCCGCACCTCAAGCAGCTGTACTCGCTGTACAAAGTGTTGCTGGCGGCCCGTCATGTGCGTGGCGCGATTGATTTCGAGACGCAAGAAACCCGAATCATCTTCGGTACCGAGCGCAAGATTGCCGAAATCCGCCCAACCACCCGCAACGATGCGCACAAACTGATCGAGGAATGCATGCTGGCGGCCAACGTGGCCACCGCAGAGTTCCTGAAGAAGCATGAAATTCCTGCGTTGTATCGCGTCCACGATGGCCCGCCCCCGGAGCGCCTGGAAAAACTGCGCGCCTTCCTCGGCGAACTTGGCCTGTCGCTGCACAAAGGCAAGGATGGCCCCTCACCGAAGGATTATCAGGCGCTGCTGGCCAGCATCAAGGATCGTCCGGATTTCCACCTGATCCAGACCGTCATGCTGCGTTCGTTGAGTCAGGCTGTGTATAGCGCGGATAACCAAGGCCACTTCGGTTTGAATTACGAGGCCTACACGCATTTCACTTCGCCAATTCGTCGTTACCCGGATTTGCTCACGCATCGGGCGATTCGCAGCGTCATCCATTCGAAACTGGATACCCCGCACGTTCGCCGTGCAGGCGCGATGACCATTCCGAAGGCGCGCATTTATCCGTACGACGAGGCCACTCTGGAGCAGCTCGGCGAGCAGTGCTCAATGAGCGAGCGACGTGCCGATGAAGCCACTCGCGACGTTGTGAACTGGCTCAAGTGCGAGTTCATGAAGGACCGTGTGGGTGAGTCGTTCCCTGGCGTGATCACAGCTGTCACCGGGTTTGGCCTGTTCGTTGAACTGACCGATATCTACGTCGAAGGCCTGGTGCACGTCACCGCGCTGCCGGGCGATTATTACCACTTCGATCCTGTGCATCACCGCTTGGCGGGTGAGCGTACCGGGCGCAGTTTCCGTCTTGGCGACACCGTTGAAGTGCGCGTGATGCGCGTTGACCTCGACGAGCGCAAGATTGATTTCGAGATGGCCGAAAAAACCATCAGCGCACCGATCGGTCGCAAAAAACGTGGCGCCGAAACCGCCGCGCCCGCTGCGAAAACAGCGGCAGAGCCCGCGCCGGCGAAAACCGGTCGTCGTCCAGCCAAGGAAAAAGCGGTCGAAGCTTATCGCCCGAGCGATGCAGCGGCGAAAAACGCTGAGCTGCGTAAAAGCCGTGAGATGAAACAGGCGTTGTTGTCTGAAGCGAAAAGCGGTGGTAAAGCGGCGTCTGGGGGAAAGACCGGACGGTCGGCGCCTGACAAGGCTCCCGGCGGCAAGCCAGCAAAACCGAGTAAACACCGTAAAGGCCCGCCAAAAGCGGGTACTGCCCCTGCTGCCAAAAGTGGCGGAGTGCGTAAACCTAAGGCCAAGTCATGAGTCAGTTGGAAAAGATCTACGGCGTACACGCCGTAGAAGCGTTGCTGCGCCACCACCCGAAACGCGTCAAGCAGATCTGGCTGGCTGAAGGGCGCAGTGAACCGCGTGTGCAGGCGCTGATCGCGCTGGCGAACGAAAATCGCGTGCCTGTCGGCAACGCTGAGCGTCGTGAACTCGATGCCTGGGTTGATGGCGTGCACCAAGGCGTGGTGGCGGACGTGAGCCCGAGCCAGGTCTGGGGCGAGGCGATGCTCGACGAGCTGCTTGATCGATCCGAAGGCGCACCGCTGTTGCTGGTGCTCGACGGCGTGACCGATCCGCACAACCTTGGCGCTTGCCTGCGTTCCGCCGATGCGGCCGGTGCGCTGGCAGTGATCGTGCCTAAGGACAAGTCAGCCACGCTGACCCCGACCGTGCGTAAAGTGGCTTGTGGCGCTGCGGAAGTGATTCCGTTGGTGGCCGTTACCAATCTGGCGCGCACCCTCGAAAAGCTCAAGCAGCGCGGCTTGTGGGTTGTCGGTACGGCAGGCGAGGCTGAGCAGAGCCTGTATCAACAGGACATGACTGGCCCGACTATCTTGATCATGGGTGCCGAAGGCAGCGGTATGCGCCGCCTTACCCGCGACCTGTGCGACTACCTGGTGCACTTGCCGATGGCCGGCAGCGTCAGCAGTCTCAACGTGTCGGTGGCGACTGGCGTTTGCCTTTTTGAAGCTCAGCGTCAGCGCAGTGTCAAAGCGGCTGCGGGCAGCAAGAAGTCCTGAGTCATTGCGTTAGCCCTGTGGGAGCAAGCCTGCTCGCGATAGTGGAGTAGCATTCAGCATCAATGTTGAATGTTCAGTCCCTTCGCGAGCCGGCTTGCTCCCGCAGTGGTTTTTGGCATGGCGAATATTTTGCGTGCCGCTCAACTGTTCAAATAATCACCAATTGCCTTGCGCCTCTTCTGTCCCTTCTCTACAATTGCGCCCCTTGCTGTGACGGCAGGCACGCATGTGTCTATCGCAGGCAAGTCCATAAGTGTCATTCACTCCTTGTCTGACCGCTTTTTAGCGGCAGGCTACAACCCGTAAGGAGCATTCATGCGTCATTACGAAATCATCTTTTTGGTCCACCCGGATCAAAGCGAGCAAGTCGGCGGCATGGTAGAGCGTTACACCAAGCTGATCGAAGAAGACGGCGGCAAAATCCACCGTCTGGAAGATTGGGGCCGTCGTCAACTGGCCTACGCAATCAACAATGTTCACAAGGCTCACTACGTGATGCTGAACGTTGAGTGCACTGGCAAGGCCCTGGCCGAGCTGGAAGACAACTTCCGCTACAACGATGCAGTGATCCGTAACCTGGTCATCCGTCGCGAAGAAGCCGTTACTGGCCAATCCGAGATGCTCAAGGCTGAAGAAAACCGCAGTGAGCGCCGTGAGCGTCGCGACCGTCCTGAGCACGAAGGCGCTGAAAGCGCTGATAGTGATGACAGCGACAACAGCGATAACGCTGACGAGTAATCCACGGACCTTTTGAGGAGCCTATTACATGGCACGTTTCTTCCGTCGTCGTAAATTCTGCCGCTTCACCGCTGAAGACGTGAAAGAGATCGATTACAAAGATCTCAACACTCTGAAAGCTTACGTATCCGAGACCGGCAAAATCGTTCCAAGCCGTATCACCGGTACCAAAGCACGTTATCAGCGTCAGCTGGCCACCGCTATCAAGCGCGCCCGCTTCCTGGCCCTGCTGGCCTACACCGACAGCCACGGCCGCTGAGACCGGGCAGTCGACACGTAGCAAAGGATTGAATGCATGCGCGCCTTAGCTGAGTTCATCATGCGCGGCCGCATGCAAGCCACTCTTGTAGTGGCTGGATGCGCGACATTGCCGCTGTTGTATTGGTTGGGTGCTGCCGCTGGGTGCTTCGTGCTCCTGCGGCGCGGATTGAAGGACGCCTTGAGCGTTCTTGCTCTGGGACTGCTGCCAGCATTGGTCTGGTGGTTTTACGCCGAAGACCCACGCGCACTTCTGGTGCTGTTGGGGTCTTGGAGCCTTGCGTTGGTTTTGCGCGCAAGTGAGTCCTGGAACCGCGTGCTGCTGGTCAGCATAGCGATGGGAGTGGTGTTTTCAGTGGTGCTGGGGATCGCGTTCGGTCCCCAAATCGAGATGCTGGCGCAGGCTTTGATAAAAGTCATGCCGTCGCTACTCGGTGATGTCTACCAGAAGTTGTCGGTAGACGAGCAAGCGCATTTTGCGTCCCTGATCGCACCGGTCCTGACCGGCCTGATTGCGGCCTTGTTGCAAATCGTCAGTGTGCTGAGCCTGATTGTCGGGCGCTACTGGCAGGCGTTGTTGTACAACCCGGGTGGTTTTGGTCGCGAGTTTCGCGCCATCCGCTTCCCGCTGGGGCTGGCGATGTTACTGCTAGCGTTCATGCTTCTGGGGCCGAACATCGGTCCGCAGATGGCCATGTTGACGCCGTTGTGCAGTGTACCGCTGGTGTTCGCCGGGCTGGCCCTGATTCATGGGCTGGTGGCGCAAAAGCGACTGGGCCGGTTCTGGCTGGTGGGGTTGTACGTAACGCTGTTGCTGTTCATGCAGCTGATCTATCCGTTGCTGGTGGTCTTGGCCATCGTCGACAGCCTGATTGATTTTCGCGGTCGTCTCGCGTCGAAAGACGCCGATAACGCGAACGGTGAAGGTTAAAAGTTAAGAGGATTTTCACATGCAACTGATCCTTCTGGAAAAAGTCACCAACCTGGGCAACCTGGGTGACAAAGTGAACGTTAAGGCTGGTTACGGTCGTAACTACCTGCTGCCTTACGGCAAAGCTACCGCTGCGACCGCTGCCAACCTGGCTGCGTTCGAAGAGCGTCGCGCTGAGCTGGAAAAAGCCGCAGCAGACCGCAAAACTTCGGCTGAAAGCCGTGCCGCCCAACTGGCTGAGCTGGAAGTGACTATCACTGCCACCGCTGGTGACGAAGGCAAGCTGTTCGGTTCGATCGGTACTCACGACATCGCTGATGCACTGACCGCCTCTGGCGTTGAAGTTGCAAAAAGCGAAGTTCGTCTGCCGAACGGCACTATCCGCAACGTAGGCGAATTCGACGTAGCCGTGCACCTGCACGCCGAAGTTGAAGCCACCGTACGCGTTGTCGTGGTAGCAGCTTAAGCAGCACTGTCGGCTGGCACCCTCGGGTGCTTGTCGGTAACATCGGGCACGATCCTGTTTACAGGTCGTGCCCTTTGTCTTTCTGCAGTTCCTGATTCTTACAATTCCTGCTTTTCCTGATAAACCAAGTGGCCATGAACGATATTTCCGCTCCCGAGCAATATGATCTGCAAACTGCGTCCCTGAAGGTGCCGCCGCATTCCATCGAGGCCGAACAGGCCGTGCTCGGTGGTTTGATGCTGGACAACAACGCTTGGGAACGCGTGTTGGATCAAGTCTCCGATGGCGATTTCTATCGGCATGACCACCGCCTGATTTTCCGGGCAATCGCTAAACTCGCGGACCAAAACTCCCCGATCGACGTCGTGACCCTTGCCGAGCAATTGGACAAGGAAGGTCAGACTTCGCAAGTCGGTGGTCTTGGTTACCTCGGCGAGCTGGCGAAAAACACACCGTCCGTCGCCAACATCAAGGCCTATGCGCAAATCGTTCGCGCGCGGGCAACGTTGCGACAACTGATCGGCATCGCTAGCGAAATCGCCGATAGCGCCTTCAATCCGGAAGGTCGCACCGCAGAAGAAATTCTCGACGAAGCCGAACGGCAGATTTTTCAGATCGCTGAGGCCCGGCCAAAAACCGGCGGCCCGGTGAGTGTGAATGACCTGCTGACCAAGGCCATCGACCGTATCGACACCTTGTTCAACACGGATAACGCCATTACCGGTCTGTCGACCGGCTACACCGACCTTGATGGCATGACGAGTGGCTTACAGCCCTCCGACTTGATCATCGTTGCGGGCCGTCCATCGATGGGTAAAACCACCTTTGCGATGAACCTGGTGGAAAACGCCGTACTGCGCAGCGACAAATGCGTGCTGGTTTACTCGCTCGAGATGCCAGGCGAATCGCTGATCATGCGTATGTTGTCTTCCCTCGGGCGTATCGACCAGACCAAGGTCCGCGCCGGCCGGTTGGAAGACGACGACTGGCCGCGCCTGACCTCTGCGGTCAACCTGCTTAACGACCGCAAGCTGTTCATCGATGACACGGCCGGCATCAGTCCCTCTGAAATGCGTGCGCGCACCCGACGCCTCGTGCGTGAGCATGGCGACGTTGCGCTGATCATGATCGACTACCTGCAGTTGATGCAGATCCCGGGCTCGGGCGGCGACAACCGTACCAACGAGATTTCCGAGATCTCGCGTTCCTTGAAGGCCCTGGCCAAGGAATTCAATTGCCCGGTCGTCGCGCTGTCCCAGCTCAACCGCTCCCTTGAGCAGCGTCCGAACAAACGCCCGATCAACTCCGACTTGCGGGAATCCGGAGCGATCGAGCAGGATGCCGACGTCATCATGTTTGTGTATCGGGATGAGGTTTATCACCCCGAAACCGAACACAAGGGCATTGCCGAAATCATCATCGGCAAGCAGCGTAACGGTCCGATCGGTACGTCCCGACTGGCGTTTATCGGCAAGTACACGCGTTTCGAAAACCTCGCGCCGGGCAGCTACAACTTCGACGACGAGTAACTTTTTCGCACCGCAGCACTTACAAGGGGCCGCGCAATTTCCGACCATTGCGGTCGGAATTGGTCATTTTTTGTGCTATATTCCGCGCCCGCGAAATTCAATGAAAGCCAACACCGGTTATCGACATGATGCAATCAGCCAAGCCGCTATTTGACTATCCCAAGTACTGGGCCGAGTGTTTCGGACCAGCGCCGTTCCTGCCCATGAGCAGGGAGGAGATGGATCAACTTGGCTGGGATTCCTGCGACATCATCATCGTCACCGGTGATGCCTACGTTGACCATCCGTCGTTCGGCATGGCGATCATCGGCCGGCTGCTGGAGTCGCAAGGCTTTCGCGTCGGGATCATTGCCCAGCCAAACTGGCAGTCCAAAGACGATTTCATGAAGCTAGGTGAGCCGAACCTGTTCTTCGGTGTCGCGGCCGGCAACATGGACTCGATGATCAACCGCTACACCGCCGACAAAAAAATCCGTTCCGATGACGCCTACACACCAGGCGGCATGGCGGGTAAACGTCCGGACCGTGCGAGCCTGGTTTACAGCCAGCGCTGCAAGGAAGCCTATAAAAACGTACCGATCGTGCTCGGCGGCATCGAAGCGTCGCTGCGCCGCATCGCTCACTACGATTACTGGCAGGATCGGGTGCGTAACTCGATCCTGATCGACGCCTGCGCCGATATCCTGCTTTACGGCAATGCCGAGCGCGCGATTGTCGAAGTCGCCCAGCGTCTTTCCTATGGCCACAAGATCGAAGACATCACGGACGTGCGCGGCACCGCGTTCATTCGTCGCGACACGCCAAAAGACTGGTACGAAGTCGACTCCACGCGTATCGATCGTCCGGGTAAGGTCGACAAGATCATCAACCCGTACGTCAACACCCAAGACACCCAGGCCTGCGCTATCGAGCAGGAAAAGGGGCCGGTCGAGGACCCGAGCGAAGCCAAGGTCGTGCAGATTCTGGCCAGCCCGAAAATGACCCGCGACAAGACCGTGATTCGTTTGCCGTCGGTTGAAAAGGTTCGCGGTGACTCGGTTCTTTACGCTCACGCCAACCGCGTGCTGCACCTGGAAACCAACCCGGGTAATGCCCGTGCGTTGGTGCAGAAGCATGGCGAAGTTGACGTCTGGTTCAATCCGCCGCCGATTCCGATGACCACCGAAGAAATGGACTACGTGTTCGGCATGCCTTATGCGCGTGTTCCGCACCCGGCGTACGGCAAGGAAAAAATCCCTGCTTACGACATGATCCGCTTCTCGGTGAACATCATGCGAGGCTGCTTCGGCGGCTGCACTTTTTGCTCGATTACCGAGCACGAAGGCCGGATCATTCAGAACCGCTCCGAAGAATCGATCATTCGTGAAATCGAAGAGATTCGCGACAAGGTGCCAGGTTTTACCGGTGTTATTTCCGACCTCGGCGGCCCGACTGCGAACATGTATCGCATCGCGTGCAAGACCCCGGAAATCGAATCGGCGTGCCGTAAGCCTTCGTGCGTGTTCCCTGGCATTTGCCCGAACCTGAATACCGACCACTCGTCGCTGATTCAGCTGTACCGCAGTGCGCGTGCGCTGCCAGGCGTGAAGAAAATCCTGATTGCTTCCGGCCTGCGCTATGACCTTGCGGTCGAGTCACCGGAATACGTCAAAGAGCTGGTGACCCACCACGTCGGTGGTTACTTGAAGATCGCCCCGGAACATACCGAGGAAGGTCCGCTCAATCAGATGATGAAACCGGGCATTGGCAGCTATGACAAGTTCAAGCGCATGTTCGAGAAGTACACCAAGGAGGCCGGGAAAGAGCAGTACCTGATTCCTTACTTCATCGCCGCGCACCCTGGCACCACCGATGAAGACATGATGAACCTGGCCTTGTGGCTCAAGGGCAACGGTTTCCGTGCAGACCAGGTGCAGGCGTTCTACCCGTCGCCGATGGCGACCGCCACCGCGATGTACCACTCGGGCAAGAACCCGCTGCGCAAGGTCACTTACAAAAGTGACGGCGTGACCATCGTCAAGAGCGAGGAGCAGCGCCGTCTGCACAAGGCGTTCTTGCGGTATCACGACCCGAAAGGCTGGCCGATGCTGCGTGAAGCGCTGACTCGTATGGGCCGTGCCGACCTCATTGGGCCGGGCAAGACCCAGTTGATTCCGTTGCACCAGCCAGCAACCGACAGCTACCAGAGCGCGCGTCGCAAGAACTCGACGCCAGCCGGCAGCCATAAGGTCGCGGGTGAGAAGACCACCAAGATCCTGACGCAACACACCGGTTTGCCACCTCGCGCCAGCGATGGCGGTAATCCGTGGGACAAGCGTGAGCAGGCCAAGGCTGCGGCATTTGCCCGCAACCAGCAAGCCGCCAAGGATCGCAAGGACGCGGCCAAAGGCAAGGGTCCCAAGCCTACGCGCAAGCCAGTCGTGCCGCGCTAAGCCTCGCTTGCTCTAAACAGAACGCCAACCTTCGGGTTGGCGTTTTGCGTTCCAAGGGGCGAGTAATCATTGTGGCGAGGGAGCTTGCTCCCGTTCGGCTGCGAAGCAATCGTCTACTTTCAGGGCCGCTGCGCGCCCCAGCGGGAGCAAGCTCCCTCGCCACAAAAGCTATCAGCCATGCTCCTGCGCCACATTTACGTGCAATCCCCTCCAACCTATTTCCCGCATTGCGCGATTTTGGTGCTGTACTGCCTCAAGCAATTGCAAAAAGCGCCAGCGCTGCTGGATGGCATAAGTCTTGCGCGCTTTGCAATACGCTTTAGGCTCGCAGGAGGCACGCCGTGTCGATACATGTCGCATTGCACCATGTCACGCATTACCGCTACGACCGCGCCGTCGAGCTCGGACCGCAGATTGTTCGCCTGCGTCCGGCCGCCCACAGTCGTACGCGGATACTTTCCTATGCGTTGAAAGTCTCGCCCGAGCAGCATTTCATCAACTGGCAACAGGATCCCCAGGGCAATTACCTGGCGCGATTGGTGTTCCCGGAGAAAACCGATGAACTGCGCATCGAAGTTGATCTGCTGGCCGAGATGGCCGTTTTCAACCCCTTCGACTTCTTCCTTGAGCCTTACGCGGAACACATTCCTTTCACTTACGCCGCTGATGAGCGCAAGGAACTGGCGCCCTATCTTGAAACATTGCCCCTGACGCCAAGGTTCCAAGCCTATCTGGATGGCATCGACCGCACGCCCCTGCCGAGTGTGGATTTTCTGGTTGCGCTTAATCAGCGGCTGAGTGAGGACATTGGCTACCTGATCCGCATGGAGCCGGGTGTGCAAACTCCCGAACACACGCTCGAACACGCGTCCGGCTCCTGCCGTGACTCGGCCTGGCTTCTGGTGCAGTTGCTGCGCAATCTCGGCCTGGCGGCGCGCTTCGTTTCCGGCTACCTGATTCAACTCACCGCCGACGTCAAAAGCCTCGATGGGCCATCGGGCACCGAGGTCGATTTCACTGATTTGCATGCTTGGTGCGAGGTCTATTTACCCGGTGCTGGCTGGATCGGCCTGGACGCGACTTCAGGGCTGTTTGCCGGTGAAGGACATATCCCTTTGGCGTGTAGTCCCGATCCGGGCTCTGCGGCGCCGATCAGCGGCTTGGTGGAGCCGTGCGAATGTGAGTTCACCCACGAAATGTCCGTCGAACGGATATGGGAGGCGCCCAGGGTTACAAAGCCCTACACCGAAGAGCAATGGCTGGCGATTCAGGCGCTGGGTCGGCAAATTGATGCTGATCTGCTGGAAGGCGACGTGCGCCTGACCATGGGTGGCGAGCCGACGTTCGTTTCCATTGACGACCCGGATGGCGAGGAGTGGAACACCGCAGCGCTGGGGCCGGACAAGCGTCGCTTGTCTGCCGAATTGTTCCAGCGCATGTGCAAGCACTACGCGCCCAAAGGCCTGGTGCATTTCGGTCAGGGCAAATGGTATCCGGGTGAGCAACTGCCGCGCTGGTCGTTGAACTGTTACTGGCGCCGCGACGGTGTACCGATCTGGCACAACAGCGCGCTGATCGCCGATGAGCAGGAAGATTACGGCGCCGATGGCGAATTGGCCGGGCGCTTTCTGGCCAGTGTCGCTGAGCGTCTGAAAATTCCTGCGCGGTTTGTGTTTCCGGCTTACGAAGACAATTTCTATTACCTGTGGCGTGAGGGCACGCTGCCACTGAACGTCAGCGCTGAAGATTCGCGTCTTGAAGAGCCGCTGGAACGTGCACGTCTGCGCAAGGTTTTCAGCCAGGGCCTGGATAAAGTCATCGGCCAGGTGCTGCCATTAGCGCGCACCGCCAAGGGCGATCAATGGCAAAGCGGTCGCTGGTATTTGCGCGATGAACATTGCCGGTTGGTGCCGGGGGATTCTCCGCTGGGTTATCGCTTGCCGCTTGGCTCACAGCCTTGGGTCAAGGCTGCGGAGTACCCGTTCATCCATCCCAATGATCCGAACCAGGCATTTTCGCCGCTGCCGGACACTGTTCAATTGAACAGTCCCGGCGCATCGGCGCAAGCGCTAGAGCGTGAGCCGAAGATAGACGAATCAGCGGACTGGCTGACCCGCACCGCATTCTGCGCCGAGGCTCGAGAGGGGCGGTTGTACGTGTTCATGCCGCCGCTTGAGCGCCTCGAGGATTACCTGGAACTGGTCACGGCCATCGAGGCCACTGCTCAAGAGTTGCATTGCCGGGTATTGCTGGAGGGTTACGAGCCGCCGAGCGATCCGCGCCTGAGCAATTTCCGTATCACCCCGGACCCGGGCGTGATCGAAGTCAACGTACAGCCCAGCGCGACATGGGACGAGCTGGTCGAACGCACTGAGTTTTTGTACGAAGAAGCACGCCAAACTCGACTGACCACTGAAAAATTCATGATCGACGGCCGACACACCGGTACCGGCGGCGGTAACCATTTTGTGCTGGGGGGCGCGACACCGGCAGACTCGCCGTTTCTGCGTCGCCCGGACTTGCTGCGCAGCCTGATCAGCTATTGGCATAACCATCCGTCCTTGTCCTACCTGTTTTCAGGATTGTTCATCGGCCCGACGTCCCAGGCACCCCGTGTCGACGAAGCGCGCAACGACGCGTTGTACGAACTGGAAATCGCTTTTGCCCAAATGCCCGAGCCAGGCGAGGAGTGCGCGCCATGGCTGGTTGACCGCTTGCTGCGCAACTTGCTGATCGATGTCACCGGCAACACGCATCGCGCCGAATTTTGTATCGACAAACTGTATTCGCCGGATGGCGCGACGGGGCGTCTCGGCTTGCTGGAACTGCGCGCCTTTGAAATGCCGCCGCATGCGCGCATGAGCCTGGCCCAGCAGTTGTTGTTGCGGGCATTGGTTGCGCGTTTCTGGCGTGAACCCTATGCGCCGCCGAAACTGGCGCGTTGGGGCACTGAATTGCACGACCGTTTTTTGTTGCCGCATTTTATCGAGCAGGATTTCGCCGACGTCATCGTCGATTTGAATGCTGCCGGTTATGCGTTGCGGGCGGAGTGGTTCGCTGCACACCTGGAATTCCGTTTTCCCAAGGTTGGCGATTACGCCGTCAGTGGTATCGAGCTGGAGTTGCGTCAGGCCCTGGAGCCTTGGCATGTGCTGGGCGAAGAGGGGGCGGTTGGCGGCACGGTGCGTTACGTCGATTCATCACTGGAGCGGTTGCAGGTCAAACTCTCTGGCTTGCCGCCACAGCGTTATCTGCTGACGTGCAATGGCATTCCGGTGCCGCTGCAGCCCACCGGGCGAGTCGGCGAGTTTGTTGCCGGGGTGCGGTTCCGTGCCTGGCAACCGGCTAACTGCCTGCAGCCGACCATCCCGGTCCACGCGCCGTTAGTATTTGATTTGCTCGACACCTGGATGCAACGCTCGGTGGGTGGTTGTCAGTATCACGTTGCGCACCCTGGCGGGCGTAACTACGACAGCTTGCCGGTGAACGCCAATGAGGCCGAGAGTCGGCGAATGGCGCGTTTCTTCCGCATCGGCCACAGTCCGGGAAAACTGCCCGTGCCACTGCTGCAAATTAATGACGAATTGCCAATGACCCTCGATTTACGACGTTTCTGAACCGTACGCGACGCCCGGGTTTTTCGTCTATCCGGGCGTCACAAGCCTGCGTTAGTCTGACCGTTCTTTGCTGTCTGCCGAGCTCTCCATGCCTGACCTGCTTGACCGATACCCGCTGACGGCGGGCACTTACCACGAACTGCTCGACCCCAACGGCGCCGTGCGCCCGCACTGGCGTCGTCTGCTCGATCAACTGCAACGCAGCACGCCAGCACAACGGGTGCAGCGTCAGGCGCTGCTGAGTCGGCAGATTCAGGAAAACGGTGTGACCTACAACGTCTACGCCGACCCCAAAGGTGCAGATCGGCCGTGGGAGCTGGACCTGCTGCCGCACGTGATACCGGCCGATGAATGGCAGCAGTTGGCGGCCGGGATCGCGCAGCGGGCACGCCTGCTGAACGCCGTGCTCGCGGACTTGTACGGCCCACAACGATTGATTGCTGAAGGCCTGCTGCCTGCCGAGCTGGTATTCGGACACAACAATTTCCTCTGGCCTTGCCAAGGCATAATGCCGCCCGATGGGGCGTTTCTGCACCTGTATGCGGTAGACCTGGCGCGTTCACCCGACGGTCGCTGGTGGGTGACGGCGGACCGGACTCAAGCGCCCTCCGGTGCCGGTTACGCGCTGGAAAATCGCACGATTGTGTCCCGGGCTTTCCCTGAGTTGTACCGTGATTTGAAGGTGCAGCACCTGGCGGGCTTCTTCCGCACTTTGCAGGAAACCCTGGCCCGTCAAGCGCCCAGCGGTGATGAAGCACCGTTGGTGGTGTTGTTGACGCCAGGTCGTTTTAACGAAAGTTATTTCGAACATCTTTATCTGGCGCGACAGCTGGGTTATCCGCTGGTGGAGGGTGGCGACCTGACCGTGCGCGATGCAACGGTGTACCTGAAAACCCTCAGCGGGCTACGCCGGGTCCACGCCATCATGCGGCGACTGGACGACGATTTCTGCGATCCGCTGGAGCTGCGCACGGACTCGGCCCTCGGCGTGCCCGGGCTGCTGGAGGCCGTGCGACGTGGTCGGGTGCTGGTCGCCAACGCGCTCGGCAGTGGGGTGCTGGAATCACCGGGGCTGTTGGGCTTCTTGCCCAGAATCAATCAATTCCTGTTTGGCGAGGAACTGTTGCTGCCGTCGATCGCAACCTGGTGGTGCGGCGAGGCGCCCGTACTGGCTCAAGCGTTGGAGAAACTCCCCGAGCTGCTGATCAAACCGGCGTTTCCCTCGCAGAGCTTTGCTCCGGTGTTTGGCCGTGACCTGAATGAAAAACAGCGCAAACACTTGGCTGAGCGCATGCAGGCACGCCCTTATGCTTACGTTGCGCAAGAATTAGCGCAGTTGTCCCAAGCCCCCATCTGGCAGGCTGAAGATGGACAATTGCAACCACGCGCCATTGGTATGCGCGTGTACGCGGTGGCCAGCCGTGATGGTTACCGAGTGTTGCCGGGCGGTTTGACCCGGGTCGCCGCCGAGGCCGATGCCGAAGTGGTGTCGATGCAACGCGGTGGCGCGAGCAAGGACACCTGGGTGTTGGGCGATCGGGCGCCGAGCGGTGAACAATGGCAAACCCAGCGCCCGATTGGGGTCCACGACCTGGTGCGTCGTGACCCGTATCTGCCGTCGCGCGTAGTGGAAAACCTGTTTTGGTTCGGCCGCTATTGCGAACGTTGCGATGACAGCGCGCGATTGCTGCGCATCATGCTGGCGCGCTATATCGACGGTGACGACCCGCAGGCCTTGCAGGCTGCGGTCGATCTGGGTGAGCGATTGAATTTGCTACCGGACGAAGGCGAGTTGCCTGAGCGTTTGTTGGCGGCATTGCTCGGCGATGACTGGCCGTTCAGCCTGCGCTCCAACCTGCAGCGTCTGCAGTGGGCGGCGTCCCAGGTTCGCGGCAAGCTGTCGCGGGAAAACTGGCAAGCGTTGGTCGAGTTGCAACGCGAGGCCATTGAACTTGAAACCCAAGAGCCGGATTTCGGTGAGTTGCTGGATTTTCTCAACCGGTTGGTGATGTCGTTGGCGGCGCTGTCCGGTTTTGCCCTGGACGACATGACCCGTGATGAAGGCTGGCGCTTCCTGATGATCGGTCGCCGAATCGAGCGGCTGCAGTTTCTTAGCGCCAGCCTGGCGGCGTTCCTGCGCGGCGCCGGTGCTTTCGATCAGGCCGGACTCGAATGGCTGCTGGAGTTGGGCAACAGCAGCATCACCTACCGCTCACGCTATCTGGCGGTAGCGCAATTGCTGCCGGTACTCGACCTGCTGCTGCTCGACGAGCAGAACCCGCACGCGGTGTTGTTTCAGTTGAAATTGGTGACCCGGACCTTGAAACGCCTGAATGACGACTTCGGCGCCCCGCGTGAAACGGGTCTGCCGCGGTTGGTTGAGCGTTTGGCGCAGTTTGATCTGGGCTGCCTGGAAAACTCGCTGTTCGGTGAAGCCAGTGTTCACGCCGCCATCGAGGGGTTGGCCGATTTGCTACAAGAGATTGCCGATGCCAGCGGATCGGTGTCGGATCGTCTGGCGCTGCGCCATTTTGCGCATGTCGATGACGTGAGCCAGCGCACGGTGTCCGTCTGATGAGCGCCCACTATCAGATTTTTCACGATACTCATTATCATTACGACAGCCCCGTTTCCCTGGCGCAACAACTGGCGCACCTGTGGCCACGGCCTTGTGCGTGGCAGCGCTGTACTGCGCAGCAATTACAGATCAGCCCATCGCCGACGTCGCGACGCGATGAACTGGACGTGTTCGGTAATCCGCTGACGCGCCTGGCATTTGAACGTCCGCACGATGAACTGTTGGTCAATGCCAGCCTGACCGTTGAGGTGCTGGCCCGGCCGCTGCTGGACTTCAATCGGTCGCCGGCCTGGGAAGCTACTCGCAATGCACTGACTTACAGCGGTCAGCCGCTTTCGGCCGAGCTGCTGGAAGCCTGCCGATATCGGTTTGAATCGCCTTATGTGCACTTGAAGCGCAACTTCGTCGAGTTCTCTGAAAGCTGCTTCGCACCGGGTCGGCCCCTGTTATCGGGCGTGCAAGCGCTGATGCAGAAAATTGTCAGCGAATTCACCTTCGATGCCGAAGCCACTCAAGTGGCCACGCCACTGGTCGAAGTGCTGGAGCGTCGGCGCGGTGTTTGCCAGGATTTCGCTCACTTGATGCTCGCTTGCGTGCGATCCCGTGGCCTGGCGGCGCGATACATCAGCGGCTATTTGCTGACGCAGCCACCGCCCGGCCAGCCACGTCTCATCGGCGCCGATGCATCGCATGCGTGGGTTTCAGTGTTTTGCCCGGTATTGGGCTGGGTGGATTTTGATCCGACGAACAACGTGCAACCGGCGCTCGAACACATCACGTTGGCCTGGGGCCGTGATTTTTCCGACGTGTCGCCGTTGCGAGGGGTAATTCTGGGAGGCGGCAATCATGACCCGGAAGTTCGAGTCACCGTGATGCCACTGGAGTAACAAAAATCAAATGTGGGAGCGAGCCTGATCGCGAAAGCGATCTGACAGTTACAGGAATTTTAGATGTGCCGCCGGCTTCGCGAGCAGGCTCGCTCCCACAGGGGATATGCGTTTTTTCGGGGGTATTTCAGATCGGCCTGTGAGGGTCAGCAAAGGTTATGCTGACCCTGGACACAGATCCGGTGGGCCTGATCAGATCATCCGGCCCTGAGGGTCTCAGGCGTCGGGCGCCTGATCTTTCGGTGCTTCTACATCACTGTCTGCTGCCACTTCACCTTCTGCTTCCGGGTTCAGTGCTGCTGCTTCTTCTTCAGCTGTAGCTTTCTTGCGCTGAAGCTTTTCCTCTTTCTTCTGCTCCTTGGCCAAGTCTCTCTGACGTTTGGCGAAGGAATAATTAGGTTTAGCCATGGGCGATCCTCTGGGGTCGAAGGTGAGGTTGAGCGGCGCATATTCTGCCCTGTATCGGTGCCGAGCCGTTAGCTGGGTTTTTCTTCGGCCCATTTTGGCGGTACCGAAGGTTGCCAGGCGTCCAGTGCATCGAGCAGGGTTTGCGGCGATTCGCTCACTTGCAGCATGTCACGGTGCGGTTCGCGAACGAAGCCTTCGCCGACGATATGATCAAGAAAACCGGTCAATTGGCTATAGAAACCGTTTACTTCGAGCAAACCGAGTGGTTTGCCGTGGTAGCCCAATTGGCCCCAGGTCCACACTTCGAACAGTTCCTCAAGCGTACCCAAACCGCCCGGGAGCGCGATGAAAGCGTCGCTGAGCTCGGCCATTCGTGCTTTACGCGCGTGCATGCCGTCGACCACTTCCAGGCGCGTGAGACCACTGTGGCCGATTTCCTTGTCTTTAAGGCTTTGCGGGATGATGCCAATGACTTCGCCACCCGCTTCGAGCGCGGCGTCGGCGACGACGCCCATCAGGCCCACGGCGCCGCCGCCATACACCAGGGTCAACTGGCGCTCAGCGAGTGCTCGGCCGAGGGCCACGGCGGCTTCACGATAAGCCGGGTGGGTGCCGGTGCTGGCACCGCAAAATACACAAACGGACTTTAGAGGCATGCTTCACTCCCTGATTTTCAGCACCACAGAGTAAAGGCAGGCTGGCGTCGTTCCAAGTTTTAAACGTCGCGTTCAGGTTTTTCGTAAGTACCGCTGGCTCCGCAGGCATAGGCGGCCAGCAAGCTGTTTAAAAGGCTGTTCCAAGACATGTCAGGCGCTCCGGGTAAGTGATGAGGCCCCGAGAATAGGCCCGACCCAGACGCTTTGGCTGTTAGTTTGTTTGAATGAGAGCCATAGCGCTAAAGTTGTATACAATTTTTGACTCAAGTCATAGGAACTTGCGAAGATTTCAGGCAGTCTTCTGTCCATTCGCACTTCGTTAACCCTGCCTTGGAGATTCACCATGTTTGCCAAACTTGTTGCGGTATCCCTGTTGACACTGGCCAGCAGCCAATTGATGGCTGCTGAGTGCAAGACCACCATCGACTCCACCGACCAGATGTCTTTCAACAGCAAGGCCATTGAAATCGACAAGAGCTGCAAAACCTTTACCGTTGAGCTGACCCACTCCGGCAGCCTGCCGAAAAACGTGATGGGCCATAACTGGGTGTTGAGCAAAACTGCCGACATGCAGCCAATCGCAACGGCGGGCATGGCGGCCGGCATCGATAAAAATTACCTGCCGGACGGTGATGCACGCGTCATTGCCCACACCAAAATCATTGGGGCTGGCGAAAAAGACTCGGTGACCTTTGACGTGTCGAAGCTGGCTGCTGGCGAGGACTATGGTTTCTTCTGCTCGTTCCCAGGCCACATTTCGATGATGAAAGGCACGGTTACGCTGAAGTAAGCGAATCACGCGCATAAAAAAAGCGTCCACTTCGGACGCTTTTTTTGTGCCTGACGTTTGACCGCGTCATCGTTCATCGCTAGCAGGCTAGCTCCGACAGGTACTGCGCTGTGCTTGTGGGAGCTAGCCTGCTAGCGATGGCGTCAGTCCAGACGCCGGCTTACTTATGGTGCGAACGGCATCACGCGTTTGTGATGGGTCTTTCTGTAAGTGTCGCAAATAATCTTGAACGCTTCCTCGCGCACCGGTTGGCCATGCAGGAACGCGTCAATCTCGGCGTAGGTCACGCCATGTGACGCTTCGTCCGGTTTGCCGGGCGACAGGTCTTCAAGGTCGGCCGTCGGGATTTTCTCGACCAGTGATTCTGGGGCCCCGAAGCTGCGCGCAATGTTGCGTACCTGATTTTTCACCAGGCCACTCAGGGGCGCGAGGTCACAAGCGCCGTCACCAAACTTGGTGAAGAAACCCATCACCGCTTCTGCCGCATGATCGGTTCCGATCACCAGTCCATGCGCCGCACCGGCAATGGTGTACTGGGCGACCATGCGCATCCGTGCCTTGGTGTTACCCAGGACGAAGTCCACCGAGACCGCGTGCTTGCCTTCGAAGGCTGCAACTTCATTGGCCAGGGATTTGACCGCTGGGCCGATGTTGACTGTGTGGCGCTCATCGGGTGCGATGAAATCCACCGACGCCTGGGCGTCGTGTTCATCGAACTGGGTTTCGTACGGCAGGCGCACAGCGATGAACTTGTAACTGTTGTCGCCGGTGCGCACGCGCAATTCACGCATGGCGCGTTGGGCCAGCAGGCCGGCGGTCAGGGAGTCGACACCGCCGCTGATGCCCAGCACCAATGTCTTGAGCCCGGAATTGACCAGGCAATCCTGAATGAAACTGACCCGCCGGGCGACTTCAGCTTCAAGCGCGGCGTCGTTGGCGAACGGGGGTTGAACCTTGAGCTGCTCAGCAATCTCACGCTGTACGGCTTGCATGAATTCACTCCTTGCTAGATGTGCCAGATAGGCTGGAAATGGCGGCAGGTACTTTGAATACGTGTCGCAAGTAGGCGACGAAATTCGGGTCTTTACAGTGAGTCTTGCCTGGCTCGTCGGAGATCTTTGCCACCGGCTGGCCGTTGCAGGCTGTCATTTTAAGCACGATGCTCATGGGTTCGACACCTGGAATATCGCACGTCAGGTTGGTGCCGATGCCAAAGCTGACATTGATCCGCCCGCGCAACGCCCGGAATATCTCCAGCGACTTGGGCAGCGTCAGGCTGTCGGAGAACACCAGCGTCTTGCTCATTGGGTCGATACCCAACTCGTGGTAATGGGCAATCGCCTTTTCCGCCCAGATGATCGGATCGCCGGAGTCATGGCGCAGGCCATCGAAGAGCTTGGCAAAGTACAGGTCGAAATCGGACAGGAAGGCGTCCGTGGTGATGCAGTCGGTGAGTGCAATCCCCAGCAGGCCGCGGTATTCGCGGACCCAGCAATCGAGGGCGGCAATCTGGCTGTCGATCAATCTCGGGCCGAGTTGCTGGTGCGCCATGATCCACTCGTGGGCCATGGTGCCGAGGGGTTTCATGTCCAGTTCCCGCGAGAGATGCACGTTGCTGGTGCCGACGAAACGCCCCGGGAAGTCGTGTTTGAGTACGCTGACGACTTCTTCCTGCACGCGGTAAGAAAACCGACGGCGGGTGCCGAAATCGGCTACCTGCAATTCGGATAATTCTTCGCTGCTGGCATTCGCAGTCAACCAGTCGAACTTGCGATAGAGCTGTTCGCGGGCCTGCTCCAGCACTATTTCCCGGTAGCGATAACGGTTACGTACTTCGCTGACGATGGACAGCAACGGCACTTCGAACAGAATCACGTGCAGCCAGGGGCCACGCAGACGGATATACAGTTCACCGTTTTCGATACCGGTGTGTACGTAGCGCAGGTTGAATCGAAACAGCCCTAGAAAGCGCAGGAAGTCCGGTTTCATGAAGCTGATGCGCTCCATGAAGCTCAACTGATCGGCGCTCAGGCTCAATTCTGCGAGGCGCTCGATCTGATAACGGATCTCCGCCAGGTACGGGCGCAGGTCCTCACTGTTACGGCAACGAAACTCCCATTCGACTTCAACGTTGGGGTAGTTGTGCAGCACCGCCTGCATCATCGTCAGTTTGTAGAAGTCGGTGTCGAGCAGGTTCTGCACGATGCGATCGGCAAACACACTCTCGCTCATAACGGGTTTCTCCAGGCTGGCCGCGACCCGTGGTCGCAACGTTTCAGCTGTTTCAATGATTGGGGCTAGTGGCGCATATCCGTGGCGGTTATTGCCAGCGATTTTTTAGACCGCACAGATCCTTGTGGGAGCGGGCTTGCTCGCGAAAGCGGTTTATCACTCAACATCAATGCCGACTGACAGATTACGTTCGCGAGCTAGCCCGCTCCCACAGCAATTGTGTGACCGGCTCAAATCTACGGCGAATCCGGACCATCAATCTGCTCCAGCATCCACTTCACAAAGTCCCGGACCTTGGGCACTTCGGCGGAGTGCTCGGGGTACGCCAGGTAATAAGCGTCGGAGCTGGGCATCGCATGCTGCCAGGGTATGACCAGTTTGCCGTCGGCCAATTCCTCTTCCACCAGAAATCGTGGCAACAGCGCCACGCCGCAGCCGACCTGCGCTGCGCGGATGCACATGTAGAAGGTTTCGAAGCGAGGGCCGTGGTAACTGTGCTCGGTGTGGTAACCCTGACTGTCGAACCAGTCATGCCAGGCTTGCGGTCGGGAAGCGTTTTGCAGCAGCACTAGGTCGGTGAGCTGGGTCGGATCGGTGAACGGCGTGTCGGGCAGGCTGCCGGGTGCGCACACTGCCACCAGCTCTTCACTAAACAGTTTCAGGCATTCGGTGCCCGGCCGGGAGCCTTGGCCAAAGTAGAACGCCAGATCACTGCGCCCTTGCAGCAACTCATCGGCCTCCTGCTCGCTGCACAGGTCCAGGTGAATGGAGGGATGACGCAGTCGCCAGCCTTTCAGGCGGGGCACCAGCCAGCGCGCTCCGAAGGTTGGAGGCGTAGAGACGCGCAGGACCTCAGTCTCACCGCCGTAGGAACGCAGGTAATGCGTCGACATTTCGACCTGTGTAAGGATTTTTCTGACCTCAACCAGGTACAAATCACCGGCCGGTGTCATTTGCAGGCGTCGGCGCACCCGGCGAAACAGCAGGTGCTGCAGCAATTCTTCGAGCTGCGCGACCTGTTTGCTGACCGCGCTTTGGGTCAGGTTCAGCTCTTCGGCTGCCCGGGTGAAGCTCAAATGCCGGGTCACGGCCTCAAAACACTGCAGGGCAGTGATCGACGGCAGGTAGCGTTTATTCAGCATGAGGGGTCCTTTTCTTGTTTCTTTATCACCGGTAATGCACAGCATGAATAAACGGAATGATATCTCTCTTAAAGGTCGTTTGTTGGGTAACCTCCCAAGCGCTAAAACTACAAGTCTGATCAGCCGATATTTTCCGGCTGCACACTTTCTGTTTTTTGCTTGAGGAGTGATCCCATGGTTGCCGCATTGCTTGATCGTCTTGGCGTAAACCCGGCGCTGTACCAGAACGGCAAAGTGCCCGTGCATTCGCCGATCGATGGCAGCCAGATTGCCGCCGTGAACTGGGAAGGCGCTGCTGAAGTCGAGCAGCACATCAGTCGTGCAGATCATGCGTTCGAGTTGTGGCGCAAGGTCCCGGCGCCGCGCCGTGGCGAACTGGTGCGCCAATTGGGCGATATCCTGCGTGAATACAAGGCTGACCTGGGTGAACTGGTTTCCTGGGAGGCGGGCAAGATCACTCAGGAAGGTTTGGGTGAAGTTCAGGAAATGATCGACATCTGCGACTTCGCGGTCGGCCTCTCGCGTCAGTTGTACGGGTTGACCATTGCCTCCGAGCGTCCTGGCCACCACATGCGCGAAACCTGGCACCCGCTGGGCGTTGTCGGGGTGATCAGTGCATTCAATTTTCCGGTGGCGGTCTGGGCCTGGAACACGACCCTGGCCCTGGTGTGCGGTAACCCGGTGATCTGGAAGCCGTCCGAAAAAACACCCTTGACCGCACTGGCCTGTCAGGCCCTGTTTGACCGCGTGCTGAAAAACTTCAGCGACGCGCCTGCGCACTTGAGCCAGGTGATCATCGGTGGCCGCGAGGCCGGCGCCGCATTGGTCGATGACCCGCGTGTGGCACTGGTCAGCGCCACGGGCAGCACCCGCATGGGGCGCGAGGTTGCGCCGAAAATCGCCGCGCGTTTTGCCCGCAGCATTCTCGAACTGGGTGGCAACAACGCGATGATCCTCGGCCCAAGTGCCGATCTGGACATGGCCGTTCGGGCGATCCTGTTCAGCGCTGTCGGCACGGCTGGCCAGCGTTGCACCACGCTGCGTCGTCTGATCGCGCATGAGTCGGTGAAAGAAGAAATCGTCACTCGTCTCAAAGCTGCCTATTCCAAGGTGCGCATCGGCCACCCCCTGGAAGGCAATTTGATCGGCCCGCTGATCGACAAGCACAGCTTCGAAAACATGCAGGACGCCCTGGAGCAGGCACTGAGCGAAGGCGGCCGGGTGTTCGGCGGCAAACGTCAGTTGCAAGACAAATTTCCCAACGCGTACTACGTCTCGCCGGCCATTGTTGAAATGCCTGAGCAAAGCGACGTGGTGTGCAACGAAACCTTCGCACCGATCCTTTACGTGGTCGGCTACAAGGACTTCGATGAAGCGCTACGCCTGAACAATTCGGTGCCACAAGGCCTGTCATCGTGCATTTTCACCACGGACGTGCGTGAGGCCGAGCAGTTCATGTCGGCCGTCGGCAGTGACTGCGGGATCGCCAACGTCAACATCGGGCCGAGCGGCGCCGAGATCGGTGGCGCGTTTGGCGGTGAGAAAGAAACGGGCGGTGGCCGTGAGTCCGGCTCCGATGCCTGGCGCGGTTACATGCGTCGTCAGACCAACACCGTGAACTACTCGCTGGAGCTGCCATTGGCGCAAGGGATTACGTTCGACTAACGCTCAAGTCGAGCAGTGATTCCCTTTCGGGGCCTGCTTGCTCGCGAATGCAATCTGTCAGTCGACATTGATGTTGCCTGGCACACCGCGTTCGCGACCGAGCCCGCTCCCACACTGGGAACTGTGTGTTGGTTAGGTTTCTGATTGGAGTCTGGCAATGCCGTTACGCGAAGAGTGTCTGTGGGAAAAACTGACGCCGCAAAGGCCTGACAATGCCGCGCTCAGGGGCGAAGTAACGGTTGATGTGTGTGTCATAGGCGCCGGGTTTACCGGGCTGTCGGCAGCGGTACACCTGCTGGAACAGGGCAAGCGAGTGTGTGTTCTGGAAGCGCAGCGTGCGGGCCATGGTGGTTCGGGGCGTAATGTCGGGCTGGTCAACGCCGGCATGTGGATACCGCCGGACGAGATTGAAGCCGGGTTCGGCGAAGCGGTCGGCAGTCAGCTCAATCGCATGTTGGGCGCAGCGCCATCGCTGGTGTTCAGCTTGGTGGACAAGTACAAAATCGATTGCCAGTTGCGCCGCGAAGGCACGCTGCACATGGCGCACAACGCGCGCGGTGAAGCCGATTTGCGCAGTCGAGAACAGCAATGGAAACGTCGTGGCGCCCCGGTTGAACTGCTGACCGGGCACGCCTGCGAGCAAGCCACCGGTACCCAAAAAATCGCCGCCGCACTGTTGGATCGACGTGCCGGTACGCTCAACCCGATGGCGTACACCACGGGGCTGGCCAAAGCAGCCATCAGCCTGGGTGGCCAGTTGTTCGATCACTCGCCAGTGACTCGACTTGAGCGCCAGGGCCAGCGCTGGTCGGTGCAAACTGCTCAAGGCTCGGTGCTCGCCGAACAGGTAGTGATCGCCTCCAACGCTTATACCGAAGGTGACTGGACCGAGCTGCGTCGCAACTTTTTTCCCGGTTACTACTATCAAGTGGCATCGGTGCCGCTGACCGAAGACGCTGCCCGGCAAATATTGCCGGGCGGTCAGGGTTCCTGGGATACGCGCCAGGTACTCAGCAGCATTCGGCGTGATCAGGACGGTCGTCTATTGCTTGGCAGTCTTGGCAATGGCAATCAGAAACCTGCCTGGTTCCTCAAGGCCTGGGCCGATCGCGTTCAGCAGCATTATTTCCCTTACCTCAAGCCCGTGGAGTGGGAATGCACATGGACCGGTTGCATCGCGTTTACCCCCGACCATCTGATGCGTTTGTTCGAGCCAGCGCCCGGTTTGGTGGCAGTCACTGGTTATAACGGCCGTGGAGTCACCACGGGAACAGTGGTGGGCAAAGCCTTTGCCGACTATTTGTGTAACGGAGACCCGCACGCCTTGCCGATTCCTTTCGCGCCAATGCAGCCGTTGTCCGGCGTTGGCATTCGCAGCTGTCTGTATGAAGCGGGCTTCTCGCTGTACCACGCAGGCCAGTGCTTGCGGATCGTTATCTGATTGTTGAAATTTGTTGCTGAAAGCGGCGCTTTTCGGCGCAGCGACTAGCCTGTAATGGTGCGGGTTGTAGCAGTCCCGCACCAGCAGTGTGCACTTCGGTGACGCGTGCTGTTACAGGCTGGTTGCACGTCGTTTGGCGCCGCGGTTGCAATGATGGCGCGTGCGGGTTGCGCCTTTTGATTTAAACGGTTTCACCTTCCGCGGTTTAGACGGTTGCACGCCCAATAAAAATGGGATCAAAACAGTCGAAATAACAATAAAGCAGCGACTTTTTTCAGAATAAAAAACCGATGGCACGGCCCTTGCTCTGAGCATTCGGAGAACTCGCAGTGCCAACTAAAAAAAACCTTGGAGCACCACCTCATGTCCCAGACGTTTTACAAGAAAGGCTTTCTGGCCCTCGCAGTGGCAGCTGCGCTGGGTGTTTCTGCGTTTGCACAGGCTGATGTGAAAATCGGTGTGGCGGGTCCAATGACTGGCGCCAACGCGGCATTTGGCGAGCAGTACATGAAGGGTGCGCAAGCGGCGGCCGATGCGGTCAACGCAGCGGGCGGTGTCAACGGTGAGAAAATCGTACTGGTGAAAGGCGATGACGCTTGCGAGCCTAAACAGGCCGTGACCGTTGCCAAAGACCTGACCAACCAGAAAGTTGCCGGCGTTGTCGGTCACTTCTGCTCCTCCTCCACCATTCCGGCCTCCGAGATCTACGACGAAGCGGGCATCATCGCAATCACCCCAGGCTCTACCAACCCGCAGGTTACTGAACGCGGCCTGAGCGCCATGTTCCGTATGTGCGGCCGTGACGACCAGCAAGGTATCGTTGCCGGTGACTACATCGTCGATGTGCTGAAGGGCAAGAAAGTCGCGGTCATCCACGACAAAGACACCTACGGCCAGGGTTTGGCGGATGCCACCAAGGCTCAACTGATCAAGCGTGGTGTGACGCCGGTTATCTACGAAGGCCTGACCCGTGGCGAAAAAGACTTCAGCGCCCTGGTCACCAAAATCCGCGCTGCCGGTGCTGACGTTGTTTACTTCGGCGGCCTGCACCCTGAAGCCGGTCCACTGGTTAAACAACTGCGCACTGAAGGCCTTAAAGACGTGAAGTTCATGTCTGATGACGGCATCGTGACCGACGAACTCGTGACCACCGCTGGCGGCCCGCAATACGTTGACGGCGTGCTGATGACCTTCGGCGCCGACCCGCGCATGTTGCCGGAGAGCAAGGCTGTCGTTGAGCAATTCCGCAAGGCCGGCACCGAGCCTGAAGGCTACACCCTGTATGCCTATGCTTCGATTCAGGCACTCGCCGCAGGCTTCAACGGCGCCAAGTCCAACAAGGGCGAAGACGCTGCCAAGTGGCTGAAAGCCAACCCGGTCAAAACCGTGATGGGCGAGAAAACCTGGGACGCCAAAGGTGACCTGAAAGTCTCCGACTACGTGGTTTACCAGTGGGACGCGACCGGCAAATACCATCAGCTGGAAAAACAGAAGTGATATGAGCTGCTGATCTGCTGTGGTGAGGGGATTTATCCCCGTTGGGCGGCGTAGCTGCCCCTGGACCCGCGATCACACACGTGGTCGCCGGACTTGCGACTGCTTCGCAGCCGAGCGGGGATGAATCCCCTCGCCACAGTGTTCCCCCTTCAGCAGACTTAAATCAGTCATGGCTCGTCTGTCTTTTCTCGTAGAGCTGCACACATCCGTGTTGCCCCGGTGGCTGAACCCCAGTCCGTAGCACCCGGTTTCTGTGCAGTCTCTCAAATGCGTGAGATTGCGTTATGGATGGTATTTTCCTGCAGCAACTGGTCAACGGCCTGACCCTCGGGTCGGTCTATGGCCTGATCGCCATCGGCTACACAATGGTCTATGGCATCATTGGCATGATCAACTTCGCCCACGGCGAGGTTTATATGATCTCTGCGTACCTCGCGGCGATCAGTCTGGCACTGCTGGCATACTTCGGTATTGAATCCTTCCCTCTGCTGATGCTTGGCACACTGATCTTCACCATCATCGTCACGGCGGTGTATGGCTGGGTGATCGAGCGTGTCGCCTACAAACCCCTGCGAAACTCCACACGCCTGGCTCCGCTGATCAGCGCCATCGGTATTTCGCTGATCCTGCAAAACTATGCACAGATTGCCCAAGGCGCACGCCAACAAGGTGTTCCAACACTGTTGACGGGCGCGTGGCGGATTGACGTCGGTACCGGCTTCGTCCAGCTCACCTACACCAAGATATTCATCCTGGTCGCTGCATTCGCCGGGATGGGTTTGCTGACCTACGTCATCAAGTACACCAAGCTGGGACGCATGTGTCGTGCTACCCAGCAAGATCGCAAGATGGCCTCTATCCTGGGGATCAACACCGACCGCGTGATTTCCTACGTGTTCATCATCGGTGCAGCAATGGCGGCCCTGGCCGGCGTGCTGATCACCATGAACTACGGCACGTTCGACTTCTATGCAGGCTTCGTCATCGGTATCAAGGCGTTCACCGCGGCGGTACTCGGCGGGATCGGCTCGCTGCCCGGTGCGATGCTCGGCGGGATCATTCTCGGGATCTCCGAGTCGCTGTTCTCAGGTTTGGTCAATTCGGACTACAAAGACGTTTTCAGCTTCTCGCTGCTCGTACTTGTTCTGGTCTTTCGACCTCAAGGCCTGCTCGGCCGTCCTCTTGTGTCGAAGGTGTAAGCGATGTCTTCAGCCCCTAAACATACGATTGAAATCAAAAAAAGCCTGGTCGACGCCATTCTTGCCGGCCTCATTGCCTTGATTGTGTTCGGCCCGATTGTGGGCATTGTCCTGGACGGGTACAGCTTCAACCTGCAACCGGTTCGGGTGGCGTGGATCGTCGCTATTGTGATGGTCGGCCGTTTTGCCCTGAGCCTGTTTCTGCAAACCCCAAAAGGGCGGCAGATTCTCGAAGGGTTTGAAACCACGGGGTCCGGTGTGCACGTGTTGCCACCCGATTACAAATCCCGACTGCGCTGGATCATCCCGCTGATGATCGTGATTGCCGTGGTGTTTCCATTCTTCTCCAACTCTTACTTACTTGGCGTGGTTATTCTTGGGCTGATCTACGTGCTATTGGGCCTGGGCCTCAACATCGTGGTGGGCTTGGCCGGTCTGCTCGACCTGGGTTACGTGGCGTTTTATGCCATCGGCGCCTACGGCCTCGCGCTCGGTTATCAATACCTCGGGTTGGGATTCTGGACGGTGTTGCCGCTGGCGGCGATCACGGCCGCATTGGCCGGGTGCATTCTGGGTTTTCCGGTGTTGCGCCTGCACGGTGACTACCTCGCGATCGTGACCTTGGGTTTCGGTGAAATCATCCGGTTGATCCTCAACAACTGGCTGTCACTGACTGGTGGTCCAAACGGCATGCCTGCACCGCTGCCGACTTTCTTCGGCCTGGAGTTCGGCAAACGGGCGAAGGAGGGCGGTGTACCGTTCCATGAGTTCTTCGGTATCGCCTATAACCCCGACGTGAAGTATTACTTCATCTACGCGGTGTTGTTCCTGGTCGTCCTGGCGGTGCTGTACATCAAGCACCGCTTGACCCGCATGCCGGTTGGCCGCGCCTGGGAAGCATTGCGTGAAGATGAAATCGCTTGCCGCTCAATGGGCTTGAACCACGTGCTGGTGAAGCTTTCGGCATTCACCCTTGGCGCATCGACTGCCGGCCTGGCGGGCGTGTTCTTCGCCACCTATCAAGGTTTCGTCAACCCGACCTCGTTTACCTTTTTCGAGTCGGCGTTGATTCTGGCGATTGTGGTACTCGGCGGCATGGGTTCGACCATCGGCGTGGTGATTGCAGCGTTCGTGCTGACGGTCGCACCGGAGCTGTTGCGTGGCTTTGCCGAATACCGCGTGCTGCTGTTCGGGATCCTGATGGTGTTGATGATGATTTGGCGACCGCGCGGCCTGATTCGAATCAGCCGTACCGGTGTGACCCCGCGTAAAGGAGTAGCGCCATGAGCGAAGTCGTACTCTCGGTCGAGAAGCTGATGATGCACTTTGGCGGCATCAAGGCGCTTAGCGATGTCAGCCTGCAGGTGCACCGCAATTCCATCTTCGCCCTGATCGGCCCTAACGGAGCCGGCAAAACGACGGTATTCAACTGCCTGACCGGGTTCTACAAAGCCTCCGGCGGCAAGATCGAGCTGAATGCCCGGGGCGAAAAAACCAACGTCATCCAGCTGTTGGGCGAGTCATTCAAGGCGACCGATTTTGTTTCACCGAAATCTTTCGCCAGCCGCCTGTACTACAAAATGTTCGGTGGCACCCATTTGGTAAACCGAGCGGGATTGGCGCGAACCTTCCAGAACATTCGCCTGTTCAAGGAAATGTCGGTACTGGAAAACCTGTTGGTCGCCCAGCACATGTGGGTCAACCGCAACATGTTGGCCGGCATTCTCAACACCAAGGGCTACCGCAAAGCAGAAAGCGATGCGCTGGACCACGCCTTCTACTGGCTGGAAGTGGTGGACCTGGTGGATTGCGCGAATCGGCTGGCCGGTGAATTGTCCTACGGGCAGCAGCGTCGACTGGAAATCGCCCGGGCCATGTGCACGCGGCCGCAGATCATCTGCCTTGATGAGCCGGCCGCCGGCCTCAACCCTCAGGAAACCGAGGCGCTGAGCGCGATGATCCGGTTGCTGCGCGATGAGCACGACCTGACCGTGGTCTTGATCGAACACGACATGGGCATGGTCATGAGCATCTCTGATCACATCGTGGTACTGGACCACGGCATCGTTATTGCCGAAGGCGGGCCTGACGCTATTCGCAACGATCCGAAGGTGATTGCGGCCTATCTGGGCGCAGATGAAGAGGAGCTGGTATGAGCAACGGCGCAATCCTCGAGTTGAAGGAACTGGATGTGTTTTACGGGCCGATTCAGGCCCTGAAGAAAGTCTCGCTGCACATCAATGAAGGTGAAACTGTCAGCCTGATCGGCTCCAACGGCGCCGGCAAGTCGACCCTGTTGATGTCGATTTTCGGTCAGCCGCGAGCGGCTGGCGGCCAGATCATTTATCAAGGCGTGGACATCACTCACAAATCGTCTCACTACATCGCGTCCAACGGCATCGCTCAATCGCCTGAGGGCCGGCGCGTATTCCCCGACATGACCGTTGAGGAAAACCTGCTGATGGGCACCATCCCCATTGGCGACAAGTACGCCACCGAAGACATGCAGCGCATGTTCGAGCTGTTCCCGAGACTCAAGGAGCGGCGTACGCAACGGGCCATGACCATGTCGGGTGGCGAGCAGCAAATGCTCGCCATCGCGCGTGCGCTGATGAGCCGGCCCAAACTGCTGTTGCTGGATGAGCCGAGCCTGGGTTTGGCGCCGATCGTGGTGAAACAGATTTTCGCGACGTTGCGGGAGCTGGCAGCCACCGGCATGACGATTTTCCTGGTGGAACAGAATGCCAACCATGCGCTGAAGTTATCGGACCGGGCGTACGTGATGGTCAACGGCGAGATTCGCCTCAGCGGCACCGGTAAGGAGCTGTTGGTCAACGAAGAGGTGCGTAACGCTTATCTCGGCGGGCACTGATTACACGCGAAGTATCCACAGCCCCGGCGAGCGATCGCCGGGGCTTTTTTATAGGGCCAGACGTGCAAAATATGCCGTGGACACAAGCTTTCTGGAAATTGTGGAAAACAATATTGGAGACCTCTGAAAGCGCGACATAAAGCCGCTGCAAATAGTTGTTTTGTCACACTTTTGACTTGTCCCCGTTTGCTGTGGAGCTGGCTGTGAATAACGTGGGAGTAGCTGTCTACACGCCTTTGAATACGCGGGTTGTAGCGATGCGGTTGTTTTTTGATCAGTCGCTTTTGCGCGACCGAGAGGTGACTTTGTCAACCTTTTTATTAGGGGTGAAAGCGCTCATGAATCGCACTGGCCAGCCTGTGGATAAGTCTGTGGTTAAACTCTGGAAAGACTTGGCTGAGGGCCGTAGTTACTGGCGTGGCGCCATCGTTGGTTTGGCTCGTTCAAGGCTGAAATTGCGATGGGCTACACAGCCAGCCTTTCAGGGTCAAGCAAAAAAATTTCCAAATGCCTCGCAAAGCCTTGTACACAGCGGGTTTGGGCTTTTCCACTTGCCCCCGGAATGTGTGGATGGGGTTGTGGATAAGGTGCGCGCAAATGCCTGAAAGCCACGGCAGGTAAGGCGTCGCGAAGATTGGTCGTTTTTTGTACAGTTGCAGCGTGGTTGCCGCTCCGGGCAAGGCCGGGCATGCTGCCAGCTGATTTTCTATTTCAATGGCTGATTGTCAGCCGAAGCAAGGAGAACACGATGTCCAACACCCTGTTTATTACCGGCGCGACGTCCGGTTTTGGCGAAGCCTGTGCCCGTCGCTTTGCCGAGGCTGGCTGGAAACTGGTGCTGACCGGCCGTCGTGAAGAGCGCCTGAATGCACTGTGCGCCAAATTGTCGAAGCAGACTGAAGTACACGGCGTGGTGCTCGACGTGCGTGATCGCAAAGCCATGGAGGAAGCCATTGCCAACCTGCCGCCATCCTTTGCCAAGTTGCGCGGGTTGATCAACAACGCAGGCCTTGCGCTGGGCGTTGATCCGGCACCGAAGTGCGATCTCGATGATTGGGACACCATGGTCGATACCAACATCAAAGGCCTGATGTACAGCACTCGACTGTTGTTGCCGCGCCTGATCGCTCACGGTCGTGGTGCCGGCATCGTCAACCTGGGCTCCATTGCCGGCAACTACCCGTACCCGGGCAGCCACGTGTATGGCGCGAGCAAAGCGTTCGTTAAACAGTTCTCGCTGAACCTGCGCTGCGACCTGCAAGGGACCGGCGTACGCGTCAGCAACATCGAGCCTGGGCTGTGTGAAAGCGAATTTTCGCTGGTGCGTTTTGCCGGTGACCAGGAGCGTTATAACGCGACCTACGCCGGCGCCGAGCCGATTCAGCCGCAAGACATTGCCGACACCATTTTCTGGGTGCTCAACGCCCCGGCGCACATCAACATCAACAGCCTGGAGCTGATGCCGGTCAGCCAGACCTGGAGCGGCTTCGCCATCGAGCGTAACGCCAAGTAATAGCGTTAACAGATCAGGCTGGAGGGGCATGTGAGTAACCGAGGCGAGCAAACGCTGCTCAAGCAATCAACGATCCTGATGCTCGCCGTGGCGGTGGCCGGGATCGTCACCGGTGTCGTCTCAGGTGCCCAATCCATCCTGTTCGACGGTTTTTTTTCGTTGATCGCGACCTTCATCAAGGTCTTGATGCTGATTACCGCGAAGCTCATCGCCAAGGAAAGCAACGAACGCTTTCAGTTCGGCTTCTGGCATCTAGAGCCGATGGTGCTGTTGATCGAAGGCAGCTTTCTGTTTTTGATCGCGATCTATGCGTTTCTCAACGGCGTATTCGGCATCATCAATGGTGGGCGCGAGATTGAACTCGGGCTGGTGATTGTTTACGCCGCGGTGTTCACGGTTGTCGAGTTCGCTTATTTTTTCTACGTGCGGCATCGCAATCGAAAGCTCAAATCAACGCTGATCCAGTTCGACAACATCAGTTGGCTGGTGGACGCGATGCTTTCGGTGGGACTGCTGGTCAGTTTTCTCGCAGCGCTGCTGCTCAAATCTCAGGGTTACGGCGCGTGGGCGGTGTACGTCGACCCGCTGATCCTGATTCTGTTGGCGCTGAGCATGCTCTGGCCAGCGTTCAGGATTCTCGGCCCGGCCTTGCGCGATGTGCTGGGGATTGCACCGGATCAACTCGACGACAAAGTGCGTCAGGTGATGGACGCGGCCAAGCTCGAACATGGTTTCGATGACTACATCTCTTACGTGCAGAAGCACGGGCGAGCACGTTTTATCGAAATTCATGTGGTGTTACCGACTGATTACCCGCTGCACAGCGTGGGCCAACTGGACAGTCTGCGCGAAGACATTTCCGCGAAGCTCGGCAAAGCCGATGCGGCGAGGTGGCTGACCATCAGCTTCACCGGCGACAGAAAATGGATTGCCTGATCGGCACTCTAGCAGCGTGCTGCTTGCTGGTTAACGCAGGTACTCGGCCAAGCCGTGGTAACACGTTGCCAAGTGATAGGGCGTCGTGGAAGGCATGTCCTGGCGGCTGACATTACCGTTTTCGTCACGGCACTCATGCCAGCCGCGCGGATGCAAAGAGTACTGTTGCAACGCCTTCAGTTGGCGCAACACGGCGTCTTCGCTATTGGGCCGCAAGGTCAGTGACCGAAGGTATTCAGCTTGGGCCCAGATGCGTTGGGTGGCGTCTTTGGTCTGGCCGTCCAGCGTGAGCATCGCCTGTACCGCACCGGTTTGTTGGTTGACGCCCAACTGTTCGGTGAATGCAAAAGCGCGCTCCAGTGAAGCGTGCAGCGTCGAGCCGCGCAGCAACGATGAAGACTCCAGCAGGAAATACCACTCGAACTGATGCCCCGGTTCAAACCAGTTATCAACAGCCCCCAGCGGTTTTTCCATCAACACACTGTGTTCCGGGTCGATAAAGCGCTGCTGCATGGCTGTGCATAACGCGAGCAGTGCATGCTGCACGGCCAGGTCATCTCGCACCGCAAGGATGGCGAGGAAGGCTTCGGCAAGGTGCATCAGCGGATTCTGCAATGGCCCGGCATTCAGCGAAGCCCAGTTGCGGTCGAGGGTGGCTTCGTACAGGCCGTCGCCTGTTGCGAAATGCCGCGCAACCACTTCAAGGGCGGCGTTAAGTGCCGATTCCACCTGCGGTTCGCGGACCTTTTCCCAATAGTGGGCGCAGGCAAACAGGATGAAGGCGTGGGTGTAAAGATCTTTGCGCTGATCCAGTGGGGCCCCGTGCGGGTCGACGCTGTAAAACCAGCCGCCGTGCTCGGCGTCATGAAAATGCTGTTGCAGTGAATTGAACAACGCTGCGGCGCGTTGTTCCGCCCCTGGTACCTGACCTATCAGGCTCGCAAACACGTACAGCTGACGCGCGCAGGCCATGGCCCGGTAGCGTTGCGGCGGTAGCGGCTGATGCTGGGCGTCCAGCGCTTCATAAGGCAATGCCAACTCGGCATTCCAGCCGGGGCCTTGCCATAAAGGCACGATCACGTCATTGAAATGCTGTTGCACGGTGGCGAACAGAGCGGTCAATTGAGGTTGGGAAGCAGAGCGGGAAACAGGCGGCATTGGCTGGCGTCGTCACGGCAGGGTTGATTGCGCGACATGTTAACAGCCTCAGATATGCAGTGTCTGTCAGGCCGCCATCGCGAGCAGGCTCGCTCCCACATTGGAGCGGTGTCGAACACAGGGTTGGTGTTCACTACAGATTCATGTGGGGTCTGTGTCGAACACAGGGTTGGTGTTCACTACAGATTCATATGGGGTCTGTGTCTAACACAGGGTTGGCGTTCACTACAGAACCCTGTGGGAGCGAGCCTGCTCGCGATGAGGCCGGCACATTCAATATCAGTATTGGCAGGTACATTGCCATCGCGAGCAGGCTCGCTCCCACATTGGAGCGGTGTCGAACACAGGGTTGCTGTTCACTACAGAACTCTGAGGGAGCGAGCCTGCTCTGGGTGGCTCTGACGATGACGGCATCGCAGTCGGAACAAAATCAGCCGGCCAGCAACCACACGCCGGTCGCCGCAGAGGCAGCGCCAGCGACCCGGACCAAGGGCGCCGCTGCTTGCGGTAACACGCGCACCACCGCATAGCCCGCTGCATGCAGCGCGGCGGTTGCTGCGACAAAACCTACGGCATACGCCCAAGGGCTGGACATGTCGGGCAGCTCCAGGCCATGCGCCACGCCATGGAACAGCGCAAACAGCGCTGTAGCCCCGACCGCGACGCTCAATGGCGGACGTACTGCCAATGCCACCGCCAGTCCCAAGGCCAATACTGATGCAGCAATCCCACTTTCCAGCGCCGGCAAGTTCAGCCCTTCAAAACCGAGCAGGCCACCGATCAGCAGGGTGCCGACGAACGTGCACGGTAGCGCCCAACGCGCGGCGCCCTGTTGTTGCGCCGCCCACAAACCGACCGCGACCATGGCCAGCAAGTGATCGATGCCACCGAACGGGTGGCTGATACCGGCGATCAAACCGTTGTCACCGTGGCCTGGATGGGCGAAGGCAATGGCTGGGGTCAGCAGCAGGGCCAGGGCGCCCAGGATGCGTTTGAGTGTCATGGTTAAGCGTCCTTGTTGATAAAAGTTAATCGTGATCAGGCGCCAGTCAGCAGACCTTGGCGCTCGATGAAGGCGATGATTTCTTCCAGGCCCAGACCGGTTTTCTGGTTACTGAAAACGAAGGGTTTGCCGTTGCGCATGCGTTTGGTATCGCTGTCCATCATTTCCAGCGAGGCACCCACCAATGGCGCGAGGTCGACCTTGTTGATCACCAGCAAGTCGGACTTGCAGATCCCCGGCCCGCCCTTGCGTGGCAGTTTGTCGCCGGCCGAGACGTCGATCACGTAGAGGGTCAGGTCCGACAGCTCCGGGCTGAAGGTTGCTGAAAGGTTGTCGCCACCGGACTCCACCAGAATCAGATCCAGACCCGGAAAGCGGCGGTTGAGTTGATCCACAGCCTCAAGGTTGATCGAGGCGTCTTCACGGATTGCCGTGTGCGGACAACCGCCGGTCTCCACGCCGATGATTCGTTCCGGTGCCAACGCTTCGTTGCGTACCAGAAAGTCCGCGTCTTCGCGGGTATAGATGTCGTTGGTCACGACCGCCAGGTTGTAGCGGTCGCGCAGCGCCAGGCACAGGGCCAGCGTCAGGGCGGTTTTTCCGGAACCGACCGGGCCGCCGATGCCGACGCGCAAAGGTTGTGTGTTCATTTGATTCTCCAAGATAGCGGGCCCTAGGAACGGAACAGGCGGCTGTACTGGCGCTCATGGGCCATGCACGCCAGGGACAGGCCGAAAGCGGCGCTGCCATAGTGTTCGGGGTTGATTTGGGTAGCGTTCTGCTGGGCCTCTTGCAGCAGCGGCAGCAGTTGACTGGTCAGGCGTTGCGCAGCCTGCTGACCCAGCGGCAGGGTTTTCATCAACACCGCCAGTTGGTTTTCCATCCAGCTCCAGAGCCATGCAGCCAACGCGTCTTGCGGGCTGATACGCCAGGCACGCGCGGCCAGCGCCCAGCACAACGCCAGATGCGGCTCGGGCCGTTGCTCAAGAAAAGTGCGGGCGGCGGCATCGAGTTCCGGCAAGCCATCAAGCAGTTGCTTCAGGGAATAGCCCATCTGCCTGCTTTCCAGATGCAGTTCACGGGTTTCCCGGCTGGCGCGGTGTTCTTCGCAGCGTTGCAGCAACTCGCCCCAATGCTCCTCTGTTGCGGCCATGCAATGGGCGAGTAACAACGGCGCTTCGAAACGGGCCAGGTTCAACAGCAGTTGATCGCTGATCCAGCGTCGCGCGCTGTCGGCATCGTTCACCCGGCCATTATCCACAGCCATCTCAAGCCCTTGGGAATAGCTGTAGCCACCGATCGGCAACTGCGGGCTGGCCAGGCGCAAAAGCGCCCAGGCCGGATTCATGGCCGTACGCCAAATTGATGCAGTTTGGGCGGGTAATTGAAATCTTCGTCGCCGTGACGCGAATGATGATGTCCGCCGCCGTAAGCACCGTGTTCCGGTTGGAAGGGGGCTTCGAGGTTTTCAACCACGGCGTCAAGCTGTTCGAGCATGGCCTTGAGCACGTAGTCGTCGAGCAAGCGCAACCAGCCGTCGCCGACTTGCAGCGCGACATGCCGATTTCCCAAGTGATAAGCCGCGCGAGTCATTTCGAAAGCATTGGCGCAGGTAACGTGCAGCAATTGTTCGGGGCGGGCGCACACGCGCACGATGCGTCCGTCTTCGGCTTGCAGGCATTCCCCGTCAAACAGTGGCGGTTGACCGCGCTCCAAAAACAAGCCGACGTCTTCACCCTCGGCACTGAAACAGCGCAAACGGCTTTTGCTCCGGGCTTCGAAGGTGAGGTGCAACTCAGCAGCCCAGTCGGGTTGAGGGTCGATTCTGCGATGAATCACCAGCATCGGGAAGGCTTCCAGCAATGGACAATGCTCTGGCTAGAGCAAGGAGCTTGCCAATCGTGGGATATCTTGGAAATGCCTTGCGGAGCTTAGTGTGTGTTTCAGGATGTTGCGGATTTTTGAATTGATTTGGTGCGCAGGCGGATTTGGCGCACCAGATTGACGCGCTGGCCGATATGGAATCTGTCCTATTCGGTGCTGCCCAAGCCTTGCCAATGCTTGAGGCCAATAAAGATAAACCTCAACTGTTGGGTAATCTTGGCTTGCGGCGTCAAGTGCTCGGGCAACGCCTGTACCGGCGGATCGATAATATCCGGCAAGGTTGCGAACACACTTTTAACAATCAGATCGGCCATCACATTAAGGCCGGCGATGTCCAGGTGATGCAGTTTTGGCATCAGCGACAAATCGGCGGCAAGGTCCGAGCTGATGTCTTCGCGCAACCGCCCGATAGCTTGCCGCACCGGGAGTGATCCACCGTATTGCTCGCGCGCAAGAAACAGAAATTGCGAACGGTTGGCCGACACCACGTCGAGAAAAATCCGCACCGAAGCGTCGATAATGCCGCCCATGACGAACTCGTTGTGGCGCACCAGGCGAATGGTTTCACGGAACGTCTGGCCAACTTCGCTCACCAGTACCAGGCCCAACTCGTCCATGTCGGCAAAATGCCGATAAAAACCGGTGGGCACGATCCCGGCGGTCTTCGCCACTTCGCGCAGGCTCAGGCTGCCGAATCCTCGGCCGCACTCCATCAAATGGCGGGCAGCGTCCATCAAGGCGTTGCGGGTTTGTTGTTTCTGTTCGGCGCGGGGCAGCATCACAAAGGTTTTTCTGAGGAGGGACAGCGACGCACTCTAGCAAATCGGCTTTGCTGGCGTCGAACGACTCTCTATAAGGAGGCGCAGCGTAAGGAGGCGCAGCGGGGGGATAGTCGGGCTGAAAGTCGCAACATCCGGAAAATCAAAAGCCCAATCCAGTGATTGGGCTTTTTTTGAAGGCCGCCATGGGCTTAGCTCAGAGCGCTGTTGCGTTCGATTACGCGATCACCACCGCCTTCAGCAACGGCTTGGCCTTGTGGGGTTTTGTCAAAGCCATCTTCAGCAACGGCTTGGCCCTGTGGGGTTTTGTCGTAGCCATCTTCAGCAACGGCTTGGCCCTGTGGGGTTTTGTCGTAGCCATCTTCGGCAACGGCTTGGCCTTGTGGAGTCTTGTCGTAACCGTCTTCAGTAATCAGGCCTTTTTCTTTCAGGCGATCGTTACCGCCTTCAGCAAGGGTCTGGCCTTGTGGCGTACGGTCCGAACCATCAGCGGCGATGGTCTGGCTGAATACAGAGTGGCTCGATTTAACTTGTGGAGTGGCCTGCTCAGCGGCTGGCAAAGCGAAAGCGGTGCTGGCCAGCATTGAGAGGGTAAGACTAAGCAGTAATTGACGTTTCATGATTGGGTGCTCCGTAGGAGGGCGATAAAATGGGTACGAGGTCAATGCTACTCTCGATAAGTCGATATAAAAGTTCATAAACGCAATGGTAATAATCAACGGAATTGATTGTTCTGCGCGAGGGCTCTAGAACGGGCCTTTGCGGCGGGTGTTTTTGCACCGAGGTGGGTATTTTCGACCCACTCGCGCCGCACAAACGTGCGCGAGCGGTAACGATGGACGATGAGAGGGTCGACGCAGACGGGCTAATTACGCGCAAAGAGCGCTTTCGATTAAACCTGCGAGCCGATTGCGAGTCGTAGTTTTCATGGCAGGCCGTTTATGGCCTAACGTTTCATATGTGCGTCGCAGTCAGGGCGCTCAGTCGTATCAGGAGCCCTGTGCAATGACGCGCACCCCAAAAATCTTCGGCTGGATCGTTGGCAGCCTTGTTGTACTGCTGGCTGTATTGGTTCTGATCATCGTGTTCTTTGATTGGAACCGGATAAAACCGCCGCTCAACGCCAAAGTATCCGAGGAGTTGCACCGACCGTTCGCTATCAACGGCAACCTGGCGGTGATTTGGCAGCGTGAACCTGATGAAGGCGGCTGGCGTGCCTGGGTGCCATGGCCGCATGTGGTGGCGGAGGATTTGAGCCTCGGCAACCCGGATTGGTCGAAGAAACCGAACATGGTCACCCTCAAACGCGTCGAGTTACGTATCTCGCCGCTGGCGCTGTTGGCGCAGCGTGTGGTGATCCCTCGTATCGACTTGACCGAACCCAATGCCGACCTGCAGCGTCTGGCCGATGGTCGTGCCAACTGGACGTTCAAATTCGATCCCAAAGACCCGAATGCAAAGCCTTCAAACTGGGTGGTTGATATCGGCGCAATCGGCTTCGATAAGGGCCACGTCACGCTGGACGACCAGAGCCTGAAGACTCAGCTCGACGTATTGATAGATCCGCTGGGCAAACCGATTCCCTTCGGCGATATCGTCGGCGACAAAGCGGCAAAGTCTGCGATGGAGAAGGGCGCTGCACCGCAGGATTACGCGTTCGGCCTGAAGGTCAAAGGCCAATACCACGGGCAAAAACTCGGGGGCGAAGGCAAAATCGGTGGTTTGCTGGCGTTGCAGGACGCGGCCAAACCGTTTCCGCTGCAAGCTCAAGTGCAGATTGCTGACACCCGTGTCGAGCTGGCCGGTACGTTGACCGACCCGCTTAATCTTGGCGCGCTCGACCTGCGTTTGAAACTGGCGGGCAGCAGTCTTGGCAACCTGTACCCGCTGACGGGTGTGACATTGCCGGATACACCACCCTATTCCACCGACGGGCATTTGATTGCCAAGCTGCATGAGCCCAGTGGCGCGACGTTTCGCTATGAGGCGTTCAACGGCAAGATCGGCGAGAGCGATATTCATGGCAGCCTGGCCTACGCTGCCAGTCAGCCGCGCCCCAAACTCAGCGGTGCCCTGGTTTCCAATCAATTGTTGTTTGCCGACCTGGCACCTTTGATCGGCGCGGATTCGAACGCCAAGCAAAAGGCCCGTGGCGGAGACAGCAAGCAACCGTCAGACAAGGTGTTGCCGGTTGAAGAATTCAAGACTGATCGCTGGCGCGATATGGACGCCGATGTCGAGTTCACCGGCAAACGCATTGTCCACAGTGAAAAGCTGCCGTTCACTGACCTTTATACGCACTTGGTGCTGACCGACGGCGTGCTCAGCCTGGAACCGCTGCGTTTCGGTGTGGCGGGCGGCAAACTGGACGCACAGATTCGCCTCAATGGTCATACCGAGCCCTTGGAAGGGCAGGCCAAGCTGACGGCGCGCGGCTTCAAGCTGAAGCAGTTGTTCCCGACTTTCGAACCGATGAAAACCAGTTTCGGCGAGCTCAACGGCGACGCTGATATTTCCGGGCGTGGCAATTCGGTTGCAACCCTGCTGGGTACCGCCAATGGCAACCTGAAAATGCTGATCAATGACGGCGCGATCAGCCGCGAGTTGATGGAGCTGGCGGGGTTGAACGTAGGTAACTATGTGGTCGGCAAGATTTTTGGCGACAAGGAAGTGAAGATCAATTGCGCGGCAGCGGATTTTGATATCAAGACGGGATTGGCGAGCGCGCGGTTGTTTGTCTTCGATACCGAGAACGCGATTATCTACATTGATGGCACCGCGAACATGGCCACGGAACAGTTGGACCTGACGGTAACACCGGAGTCCAAGGGCTGGAGGCTGATTTCGTTGCGTTCGCCGTTGTATGTGCGCGGTAAATTCATCAAACCGGACGCCGGCGTGAAAGCCGTGCCGTTACTGCTGCGCGGGGCGGGAATGGTGGCGTTGGGAGTGATAGCAGCACCGGCCGCAGGATTGCTGGCGCTAGTGGCGCCGAGCGGCGGAGAGCCGAATCAGTGTGCGCCCTTGCTGCAGCAGATGAAGGCAGGTAAAGCGCCAGTGACAGTCAAGCCAACCCGGTGATTGTTCGGCGTCTGAAAGGACGCCATCGCGAGCAGGCTCGCTCCCACAATGGGCCAGCGTCGTAACCAGGTTCAGCATTCACCGAGCATCCCTGTGGGAGCTGGCCTGCCAGCGATGAATACACCTCGGTTCATCGAGATGAACTATCGAACAAGCAGACGCCATCGCGAGCAGGCTCGCTCCCACAGTGGGCCAGCGTCGCCCTAAGGTTCAGCATTCACCAGTAGGCCAGCGTCGCCCTCAGGTTCAGCATTCACCGAGCATCCCTGTGGGAGCTGGCCTGCCAGCGATGGATACACCTCGGTTCATCGAGATGAACAATCGAACAAGCAGACGCCATCGCGAGCAGGCTCGCTCCCCCATTGGATCTGTGGGGCGCACGTATTCAGCGTGCACCGAAGATCCCTGTGGGAGCGAGCCTGCTCGCGATGGCTGTAGCGCAGCTATTACAGGTCTTTCAGAATATCGGCCATGTCGTCGGCATGTTCTTCTTCCTGAGCCAGGATGTCTTCGAAGATGCGTCGGGTGGTCGGGTCTTTTTCGCCGATGTATTGAATGATCTCGCGGTAGCTGTCGATGGCGATTCGCTCGGCAACCAGGTCTTCGTAGACCATTTCCTTGAGGTTCTTGCCGGCCACGTACTGCGCGTGGGAGTTCTTCGACAGCAAATCCGGGTTGAATTCTGGCTCACCGCCCAACTGCACAATGCGCTCGGCCAGACGGTCGGCGTGTTCGGCTTCCTGATTCGCGTGTTCAAGGAATTCATCGGCCGCGACGTGGGCTTTCAAACCATTAGCCATGAAGTAGTGGCGCTTGTAACGCAACACGCACACCAGTTCTGTGGCCAGCGATTCATTAAGCAGGCGCAATACTTCTTCGCGGTTGGCACTGTAGCTTTCGGTCACTGCACCGTTTTCGACATTTTTGCGGGCGCGTTCGCGAAGGGTATTTACATCAGATAACTGCATGTCGCTCATCTCGTTCTCCTGGAGGCTAATCCGGTTTGCGTCACCTTCTAGAGAAGTGATCGCTACGTAGGGTGTGAGTGATGAGCGCGGCGAAAAGTTTTATGCAATTTGGCAATCGATGACATTAAACGACCTGCTGTCATGTTTGATGACCATGCTTGGCTGATGTCTTGCATCGAGCCTTGCGCTACTTCGCCGATCACAAGGAAGTTCGCCCATGTCGCAACATTGCGCTACGCGTTACCCGTTGGTACTGATTCCGGGAATGCTCGGGTTTGTCCGCCTGCTGCTTTACCCCTACTGGTACGGAATAATTTCGGCACTGCGTGACGGTGGTGCGACGGTGTTTGCAGTGCAGGTTTCGCCGCTGAACTCCAGCGAGGTGCGTGGTGAGCAACTGCTGGCGCGAATCGAAGAGATTTTGCGTGAAACCGGGGCTGATAAGGTCAACCTGATCGGCCACAGCCAGGGCGCGTTGACGGCTCGATATGCCGCCGCCAAGCGACCGGATCGAGTCGCCTCCGTCACCTCGGTGGCGGGCCCGAACCATGGGTCGGAACTGGCGGATTACCTGGAAAAAAACTACCCGGCGGATAGCGCCAAGGGTCGCCTGCTGAGCGGAGTGTTGCGCCTGGTCGCTGCGGTGATGAGTTTTCTGGAAACCGGCTATCGCGGGCCGAAACTGCCCGTGGATATTCACGCCTCCCATGCTTCCCTGACCATGGCTGGGGTGGCGCTGTTCAATCAGCGTTTCCCGCAAGGTTTGCCCGAAACCTTTGGTGGTCAAGGCCCGGAGGTAGTCAACGGCGTGCGCTATTACTCGTGGTCCGGAACGCTGCAACCGGGCAAAACCGATCGGGGGCTTAACCTGTTTGACGGGACTAACCGCAGTTGCCGGTTATTTGCCAAAACGTTCGTCCGCGAAATAGGCCACTGCGACGGCATGGTCGGGCGGTACAGCTCACACCTTGGGACGGTGATCGGCGACGAATATCCGCTGGATCATTTCGACATCGTCAATCAGTCACTGGGATTGGTTGGCAAGGGCGCAGAGCCGGTGCGGTTGTTCGTCGACCACGCGGCGCGGCTAATAGCTGCCGGAGTGTAAGCCGTAAAACCGCGTTTTCGTTCTTCAGGCAACACGTACCTTGCGCCCGAGCACCGTGGTCCAACGTTCGGACACAATCACCCCGCCCAGCGTCAACACGCCACCCACCAGGTGATACATCGCCAATTGTTCATGCAGCACGCCTGCCGCAATCAGCGCAGTGAGCACCGGCAGCAAGTTGAAAAACAGCGTGGTTCGGCTCGGCCCCAGGCGCACAACGGCTTGCATCCAGGCCAACGGTGCAATCATTGAAGCCAGCAGGCAGGCGTAAAGCACCAAGGGAATGTTCTGCCATGTCGGGCCGATTTTCGGTGAGACAGCAAACAGCGGAAACAGCACCACCACCGCGACCAACACCTGCAAGTACAGCAGCACCAGCGGAGGTAAACGCAGCTGCCATTTTTTCAGCAGCGTGCTGTAGATCGCATAGGCCAGTGTGGCGATCAGCATCATCGCATCGCCCAGGTTCACGCCATGCTCGATCAGCGTTCCAAGACTGCCGGATGACACCACCACCAGCACGCCGGCGAAGGACAAAACGGCCCCGGCCAGTGCACCCGCAGTCAGCCGCTGGCCGAGGCTGACAATCGCCATGGTCAGTGACATCAACGGCATCAGCGACAGGATGATGCCCATGTTGGTGGCCGATGTCCGCGTCGCGGCAAAGTAAGCCAAGCTTTGATAAACCGCCATGCCCAGCACACCGAGGATGAAAATCTTGCCAAGGTTGGGGCGGATCGACGGCCAATGGGCGATCACCGGTTTAAGCATGAAGGGTGTGAACAAAATGCCCGCGAGCAGCCAGCGATAGAAACCGATCTCGGCGGGGTAGATCGCCCCGGCCGACATTTTGGTGATGACCGTGTTGCCAGCCCAGATAAAAATGGCCAGCAGGGGATAAGCGTATTGCATCGGGAAAACCAGAACGTTAATGAGGGGCAATTATCCCCTGTCTGGATGAAAGCCTATACTTTGATCCAGACAACACGACGCGGTATACGGACAGCATGAGCACGAAACACATCGATCTGCTGGATTTCAGCGAATTGCCGGCACCGGTGTATTTCCGCTACGCCGATTTTGATACGCATGAGTACGCCTCGGCCCATCGCCATCCTTGGGGCACGCTCGAGTATTCGGCGAACGGTGTGTTGCACATGGAAATAGGCAACAGCCGTTTCATGTCGCCGCCGCAGTACGCCGTTTGGGTGCCGCCGCAGATCGAACACAGTTTCTACAGTAACCAACCGGTGAATTATCGCGCGGTGTGCCTTGCGCCTTCGCTGTGCCGCGATTTGCCGAAGCAGGCCTGTACCTTGGCGATCAGTGACATTCTCAAAGCGATCCTCAAGGATTTCGCCGCCCGCGATGTGAAAATCCCGAAGCACGAACCTGATGTCCGACTGGCTCAGGTGCTGGTAGACCAGTTGCAACTGGCGCCGGTACACCAGTGTTATTTGCCTTATGCGAGCAGTCCGGGTTTGCTCGCGATTCTGGAAACGTTGCAAGCCGAGCCTGGCGATAACCGGCCGCTGGCGCATTGGGCCGAGCTAATCCATGTCAGCGAGCGCACGTTAGCGCGCCAGTGCGTGCGCGAATTGGGCATGAGTTTTGGCGAGTGGCGCCAGCGTCTGAGGTATTTGGCAGCGATTGAAGCACTGAGCAGCCAACGCAGCATCCAGGAGGTCGCGTTCGACATGGGGTACAGCACCGCTTCGGCATTTATCGCAATGTTCCAGCGACAGGCAGGATGTACACCCGAGCAGTATCGGCGACAGCGATTTGTGTAAGCCTGTGTACGAGGCTATCTGGATCAGTACGGGCCTGCATTCAGCGGTGTAACACGCTTTGTCTACACTCCAGAATGAGGCCGTGCCCCTCGGTGCGGCGACAAGGAGAAAACTCCATGAAGATGCTGCGTGTCCCTTTGTTGATGATCGGTTTGTTGCTCTGCTCCCAAGGCTTCGCCGCCACGGCTCAACAAAACAAGATGACCACCTGCAATGCCGACGCCACGACTAAAAGCCTGAAGGGCGATGAGCGCAAAGCCTTCATGAGCACTTGCCTCAAAGCCGCGCCGGCCGCTAATGACGCGAAGGTGTTGACCCCTCAACAGGAGAAGATGAAAACCTGCAACGCCACCGCCGCTACCCAAGCGCTGAAGGGTGATGCACGCAAAACCTTCATGAGCGATTGCCTGAAGAAAAAATAGCCATTGAGTTGCTGAATACAGGGGCGGCGATGAGGGCGGCAAGGACGCCGCAAAAAGCCATGCGGGCCTCGACCAAAGTCGTCCTGCACATTCTCTAGTGCTGGCACCGGAAGGCTGGCAGACTGCCCATCCTTTTACGCTGTTCGTTTTGAGGCTGTATGCCAACGTTTTCTCAACGCCACGTTTTGCTGCTGATCAGTTGGGTCATCATTTTTGGTGGTTTGCTGTTGGTGATCCCATTGCGATTGCTGCCTAGCCTGTTGGCGGGGTTGCTGGTATTCGAACTGGTCAACATGCTGACCCCGCAATTGCAGCGACTGATCGAAGGTCGCCGTGCGCGCTGGCTGGCGGTGGCGTTGCTGGGAACCTTGGTGGTCAGTGTACTGGCGCTGATTTTTGCCGGTGCCATCAGTTTCTTGCTGCACGAAGCGGAAAATCCCGGGGCTTCTCTCGACAAATTCATGGGCGTGGTTGATCGCGCGCGCGGCCAATTACCGCCATTCCTAGACGTCTATCTGCCAGCCAGTGCTGCCGAATTCCGGGTGGCCATCGGTGACTGGTTGAGCAAACACCTCAGCGACTTGCAACTGGTGGGCAAGGACGCGGCGCACATGTTTGTGACGCTCCTGATCGGCATGGTACTGGGGGCGATCATTGCCCTGCAGCGGGTGCCGGATGTGACCAAACGCAAGCCGCTCGCCGCTGCGCTGTTCGACCGTTTGCATTTACTGGTGCAGGCGTTTCGCAACATCGTTTTTGCGCAAATCAAGATTTCGCTGCTCAACACCTTTTTCACCGGGATATTCCTGGCGGTGATCCTGCCCATGTTCGGGATCAAGCTACCGCTGACCAAAACCCTGATCGTGCTGACCTTCCTGCTCGGCTTGTTGCCGGTGATTGGCAACCTGATGTCGAACACCCTGATCACCATCGTCGGGCTATCCCTGTCGATCTGGGTGGCGGTGGCGGCGTTGGGCTATCTGATTTTTATCCACAAGCTCGAGTACTTCCTTAACGCACGCATTGTCGGCGGCCAGATCAGCGCCAAGTCGTGGGAGTTGCTGCTGGCAATGCTGGTGTTCGAGGCCGCATTCGGCCTGCCGGGAGTGGTGGCGGGGCCGATTTATTACGCCTATTTGAAGAGTGAGTTGAAACTGGTGGGGATGGTTTGATCCGCTGTTGATCTACTGTGGAGTGGGGATGGTTTGATCCGCTGTGGATTTAATGTGGCGAGGGGATTTATCCCCGATGGGGCGCGAAGCGGCCCCAATGCATGCGACCGCTTCGCCGCCAAACGGGGATAAATCCCCTCACCACAAGTCAATGCCTTCAGACGGGGATAAATCCCCTCACCACAAGTCAATGCCTTCAGATCGGGATAAATCCCCTCACCACAAGTCAATGCCTTCAGACCGCGTTCCTGCAGCTGGATGCGGTCCCTGTGGGAGCGAGCCTGCTCGCGATGACGTCTCCCAGGTGTTGGATCAATCCATAGCGCCATAGCGTTTCATGGCTTCAATCGCCAAGCCGCTACCAATGCTGCCGAAGATGTTGCCTTCCACGTGCCGCGCATTCGGCAACATCGCCGATACGCTGTTGCGCAGTGCCGGAATGCCGCTCGAACCGCCGGTGAAGAATACGGTGTCCACTTGATCAACCCGTACGTTGGCGTCGTTCAGCATCTGCGTCACGCTGTTGCGCACGCGTTCCAGCAGGGCGTCGATCGCTGACTCGAACAGGGCGCGGCTCAGCTCCACGCTCAGGCCCGGCTCTATCCGGTCCAGCGGCACATGTCGGCTGTCGGCGTGAGTCAGGTGGATTTTTGTTTCTTCCACTTCCATCGCCAGCCAGTGCCCGGCACGTTGATCGATCAGCTTGAACAGACGGTCGATGCCGCCCGTGTCCTCGATGTCGTAACGCATGCTGCCAAGGGCCAGTGTCGACTTTTGCGAGTACACCGAGTTGATGGTGTGCCAAGTGGCCAGGTTCATGTGGTGGCTGGTCGGCATGTAGGCGCCGCTCTTCATGCGGCTGCCGTAGCCAAATAGCGGCATCAGGCCTTGCAGGCTCAGTTGCTTGTCGAAATCGGTACCGCCGATGTGCACACCGCCCGTGGCGAGGATGTCGTCGTGACGGTTGTCGTGGTTGCGGCGCTCCGGCGACAGGCGCACCAGCGAGAAGTCGGACGTACCACCGCCGATGTCGACGATCAGTACCAACTCTTCTTTCTCGATGGTTGATTCGTAATCGAACGCGGCCGCGATGGGCTCGTACTGGAATGAAACATCCTTGAAGCCAATGGCCCGCGCTACATCGACCAGGGTATTTTCGGCTTCCTGGTCGGCCATCTCATCGTCATCGACAAAAAACACCGGGCGGCCCAGCACCACTTCTTCGAATTCGCGGCCTGCCGACGCTTCAGCACGCTTCTTCAACTGACCGATAAATAACCCCAGCAGGTCCTTGAACGGCATCGCCGTGCCGAGGACGCTGGTGTCGTGCTTGATCAATTTGGAACCCAGCAGGCTCTTCAGCGAGCGCATCAGCCGGCCTTCGTACCCTTCCAGGTACTCGTGCAACGCCAGTCGACCGTACACCGGGCGGCGTTCTTCCATGTTGAAGAAGACCACCGACGGCAAGGTGATCTTGTCATCCTCCAGCGCGATCAGCGTTTCCACGCCGGGGCGCAACCAACCGACGGTGGAGTTGGACGTGCCGAAGTCGATGCCGCAGGCACGGGCTGGAGATGCGTTTTTCATGTCTATCGAGTTCCGGTTAAAAAACGGCCGCGCAGTGTATGTCAGCGCGGCGAATAATCGAAGGCCGACTATCCGCTAAATCTCATCGATTAGCGCCTTGAAAGCGCGTCCATTACCCCCAAACTACCCTGCATAGGCTTGGCAGCCAGTGGGCGAGCACAAGAACCGCCTGCCGCTGCCGATAAACTTCTGATGCGCTGCCCGGTCACACTTTTGAGATCGGTCAAACCAAATGCCGTAAACAAGAGCATGCTGTGTCCCGGCTGCGCGATTTCGATAACGGATGGTGATCCTTAGATGGACTTCAAAGACTATTACAAGATTCTCGGTGTAGAGCCGACTGCTGACGATAAGACCATCAAGGCTGCTTATCGCAAGCTGGCGCGCAAATACCACCCAGACGTCAGCAAGGAAAAGGATGCCGAGGCCAAGTTCAAGGACGCCTCGGAAGCATATGAGGCGCTGAAAAGTGCCGACAAACGCGCCGAATATGATGACTTGCGCAAATATGGCCAGCACGGCCAGCCGTTCCAGGGCCCACCAGGTTGGCAGGGGCGTGGGGCTGGCGGTTTTGGCGGTGGTCAGGACACGGGCGATTTTTCGGACTTTTTCAGTTCGATCTTCGGCAACCGTGGCCCTGGTTTTGGTGGTGGACAGTCGGGCCGCAGTGCCGGGCGTCGAGGACAAGACGTGGAAATGGAATTACCGGTTTTTCTGGAAGAAACCCTCTCGAACGAATCGAAGAAGGTCTCTTTCCAGGTGCCTCAGTACAACGCTGCCGGCCAACATGTAAGCAATACCAGCAAAAGCCTGAACGTGAAGATCCCGGCCGGCGTGACCGACGGCGAGCGAATTCGGCTCAAGGGCCAAGGTGCTCCGGGCATCGGTGGCGGCGCCAATGGCGACTTGTTCCTGATTATTCGCTTCGCGCCGCACCCAAAATTTGATGTAGAAGGTGAGAACCTGATCATCACGTTGCCGCTGGCGCCGTGGGAGTTGGCGCTGGGCACGGAAGTGGCGGTGCCGACGCTGACCGGCAAGATCAACCTCAAGGTACCCGCTGGCAGCCAGAATGGTCAGCGTATGCGCGCCAAGGGGCACGGTTTGCTGAACAAGGCAGGCGAGCGCGGCAATTTGTTCGTGCAGCTGAAGGCTGTGATGCCCAAGACTTCAGACGATGAGGTCAAGGCGCTGTGGCAGGAACTGGCTAAAAAAGCCGCGTTCGACCCTAGAGAAAATTTCTGATCCAAGAGACGGAGTAGCCCATCATGAGCAACCCCCTGATCGTTCACCTGGACCTGGCAGAATTCTGTGAGGCGACTGATTTATCGGACGTCTACGTGATCGAGATTGTCGAGCACGGCATCCTCGAACCTCAGGGCTCCGTTCCCAAGGATTGGCGTTTCAACGATTACGAACTAGTCCTGGCCAAGCGCGCCGCCAAGCTGCGGCGCGACCTTGACCTGGAATGGGAAGGTGTCGCCCTGGCGCTGGACCTGCTCGATGAGGTGCAGCAACTGCGGGCCGAGAACCGCATGCTCAAGCAGCGGTTGGGAAGGTTGGTGGTGGAGTAAGGGGCTCAAACTCTCAGCATCTAGTTCCGCACATTTCTCAGGGCATTCTGCAGTTGAGACACATCAAATTTTTGCACACTGCTCTGGTGGGGGTTGCCGTTGGAGTCGTAATTCACTCGGTAGTGAAGCGTACTGCCATCTGACAACGTTCTGGTAGGTGGAACGGGAGCAAAAGGACGCTCAAATGGTTTGCTGCTCCATACCTTATGGTAACGATAATCTTCATTTTCCTTCCAGTTGGGGCTGATAATTCCTGCCTGTCCGCCAGTGTCATTAAAACGGGGCTGTTGTCTGGACGGAATCGGAGGGGGCGCGCCGCCTCTAAGCCTGGAAGTGGTGGGATTTTGAATGGTTACTGCCGTATAACGCTTCTCGGTGTTTGTCGGTATGTTTTCGTACCTCGGCATAGACGCTTGCGCGTTCTCAACGAGACCTGGATTCGTTACACCCCGCGCCGTTCCCTGGAGCCGCGACGTGGGTGGGTAACCGACTGGAGGCACCGAGGGGTTGTTTGAGATAAGAGGGCTCAGACTGGACGTGCTGGGTGACCGAGATACGCTGCGCGATTGCCCAGTAAGAAGTTTGAAAAGACCTACGTGCCCCGTCGGATCCGAACAATTCACCGGATCTCCCACACAATACGCATAAGCATTCAAGCCACCCGCCCCAAACGGACTCCAACTGTCCGGGCTATGAAAACGCATCAGTCGCGGGTTGTAGACGCGATAACCGTTGCCCAGGAAATACCAGCCGATGCGCGGCTCGCGTAACTGGCCATTGAACCCGACTCCCGCCATGACCTCATGTTGCACCGACTGATGACCATAGGTGGAATACGCCCTGCGATGAGTCGTGTCGGCAACGATTTCGGCGAGCACCGAGTTTTTATTATCGGTGGCCAACAAGACAGTGCGTTTCTGGCACGAGTGACCGGAGTTGAGCATTGGCTGACTTCCTTGATCGTGGTTGGTTTGCGTACAGCGCACCTTCCCTTTTACGCGCACCATTTCACATCGGGAACTATCAGTTCTGATAGTCCGGTTCAGCATTAAGGCTCGAGTGGGTCCAGTGCACGGTTCACCGAAATTTCTGCCGTCATGACGATTTGGGCGATTCCCAGCAGGGTGTTGCGACCGGGCCCCGTTTCCCGGTCAGCCAGGTCCATGGTGATCACGCAGGCTGCAGCCAGCGACTCGCTGGCAAAACCCAACAGTGCTTGAGTATCGATCTCAGGATTGACGATGAACATCGTGGACGGCGTGCGCGGGGTGGCGCGGATGTCGGCAAAGGAAGAGTGGTCGACTGCGATGCCGGTGTCGTCTGCTGTGGGAAGATCGGGAGTCACCTTGCGCACCAACCATGTGCTGATTTCAACCAGGAAACCGGGAAATTTCTGACGTGTTTCTTGGCCCGGTTCGGCGCAGTGCGATCGTCTTAAGCCTTTTTAGGTAAAACCACCGTAAACAGCGTGCCGTCGTTCTGGTTGGAAGTGACGTCGATGGTGCCACCGTGTGCATCCACCACTTCCTTGACGATGAACAGGCCCAAGCCAAGGCTTGTGGACGGCGCGCCAAGCTCTTCATCGGAACTGCGGACCAGCGGGTCGAATATCGTCATGATTGCGTCTTCGGGAATCGGAACGCCGAAGTTGTGCACCGTAATACGCACCGCATCAGGTTCGCCACTGAGCCTGACGGTCACATCCCGTTTGTTCGAACCGTGCTGCAGCGCGTTGCCGATCAGATTTTGCAGCAGTTGACTGAGCCGTCCGCCGTCCCACACGCCTTGTGTATCGCCCTCTATCTGAATCGTCGGGTCGCACTCGGGATTACCGGCACAGGCTTCGGCAATTGCTGCGCGCGCGCTGTCCGCCAGGTCCATCGGCACGGGTTCGATGGGCAGGCTCTTGCCCAATCGGCTGCGAACCAGCTCCAGCAGGTCACTGACCATCACCGCCATGTGCCTTGCGCCACGCTTGATATTGTTTGCGCAGGCCAGTGCATCGCCTTCGAGTGTGGTTTTGCGCATCAAGAGTTCGGCGGACATGCTCACGGCCTGCAATGGGGCGCGCAAATCATGGCCGAGGATCGCGAGAAAGATATCTCGCGAACGATTGACCTGCTCGGCATAGGCCGCCGTGGATTCGGCAAGCGCTTCGTCGATGGCCTCGTTGAAGCGGATCATGTCCTGGAAATAAGCCAGGTCCGGTAACTCCAGGCTTTTGACCCACAAGCGGATAACGCACGCGCGCAGGTGGCGAAATTCACTGGTCATCTGTACCAGGTCAAACCCTACCGTATGGCGCAACTCGCCATGACTGGCGCCGGCTTCGACCAGGCTTGGAGTTTTTTCCGGGCCTTCACCCTTGGCCTTGGCGAGCTGTTCGCTGGCGGTTTGGGCGGTGGTCATGTCTCGCGCCGCGGCCAGCAAAATCTCCTTGGCGTGGTCACGTAGCGCTACCCGCGCCATGTTGTCTGCCGCAGGGGTGATGGATTTGGCGAACTGTTCCCATTCATCGACGATACGGTCTACGTGCTGCCTGATGAAGTCCGATAAGCGCATGGCTCATTACCTGGCTGGAAAGTCAGGGCATCTTAGCCCCTTTGTGCTCGGGTAAAAACTACTGCTGACAGCCCCGTTCATGTTTGTGCGCTGTCGGGGCAGTAATTAATTATATTTTAGATTTTGAAGTTCGATAAGGGTTTCGTTTTATGAGTGTTTTATCTTCGGTTATTTAATCTTTTATATTTTCAGGTATTCAATAAGCTGGTGGCTCTTATTGTCGCGCATGGATGATTGCGAAATGAATGGGTCTGATGAAAATGTTCACCTGCAGTACTTGGTCAGTAAAATACCGACGCCGTTAAAAGGCGCGCCTTTGTCAAGGTTAGTTTCAATGGCCAATAAAGAGACCTCGGTTCCTGACTGGTATGTCAACGCACGCCGTATTGATCGTCAGTATTTAAAACAACTCAGCAGTGAACGCTGGCGACTGCAAGACACATTGGATGGCACGCTTGCAGACTTGCAAAAGGATATCGGTGAGTTTGCTGAACCCTTGCTTGTTCAGGCATTGGAACAACAATTGAGTCTGAAGCTTGACGTTAATAAAGTATTGATCAAACTTTATATTCCCTCGCCCTTGGGGCTTGGAATTGATAATAACGCCAGTCGAGTCAGGCAGTCGACACTGCTGCAAGCTGCGCTGCACAACTTCGAAGATTCTGAAACCCGGGAGGGAGCCTATCGTGATGGCTCCGGAATCTTCGTGGTCGATGCGCAAGGGGCACTGGAGCGCCATTCGTTAACCGTCGCTGCATTTGCAACGTTGTGTCGGCAGCTGGACTTGGGCGCACAGTATCATCGCCATGTTATCGGGTTGCTGAAACCTGCAGACACTGATGCCAGACAGTCAGTTGCGCGGCACTTCAGTGACGCCGAGAAGGCAGCGTTCAGTGAGTCGGCATTGATCGCGCACTTGAAGGGTGATGTATCCGCGCACGCATACGGTAAATTAAAGCAACTGAGCGACAACCAGCAAGATATAACGTTGGGTGGTCGTCCGTTACTTGCTCATCGGTTGTCGCTCTTGGGGGTGAAGCTCACAGGTATTGTGTTATTCAGTGCTGTTGCGGATCCAACCTATATTAAAAGGATCTACGATAGCCTGATTCCAGTGCACCAGCGTTTGATGATGGCGTGGTCACGGCAATTGGCAATACTCCCCGGACAAGAGTTTGATCAATTCAAAATTCTGCAGGGCTTTTTTGCCAATGGCCCCGGCAGCGTTGTTGAAGACATGCTGCGCAGAGACGATGAATACAAGCAATCACGTCTTGATGGAAAGTTGATCGCTTACGTGCCTGACGACCCTGATCATCCCCTCAAGGAGTACGACTCTTTTACCGACTTTATGAAGGAACTCACCCGCCAACTTCGTCTATCGGATTATCAACAGTTTTTCAGTCGTTTTGTGCCGCAAAAAGACAAGGGCCACTTTTTTTCACGCGTACGGGAGCGCTTTACAACGTTCACCTGGCAGCAACGCGAACCCCTGGATATGGGGCCGTGGTGGCGTGAAACCTCAGTGGAGAATCCCGACGCCCAGCCGATTACAGTCCCGATAGAGGGCGACCTCTGGTGGCAAATCAGTCAGTGGCGGTGCAACAAGGCGATCGCCGATGCGCGACAAATTGCCGTGCCTACAGGCGATGAAGATGCAAACGCCCGATGGGCGCGACTCAGCAGTTACGCGAACATTGGCTGGAATGTGTTTATTTTCGGCGCAATGTTGGTGCCTGGCGTGGGGGACGCGGTACTCGGCATTATGGTCGGACAAATGATGTTCGAGGCCATGGAGGGCGTCGAAGACTGGAGTAGAGGCGACAAAGAGGAAGCGGCTGGCCATCTATGCGGCGTGCTGATCAATTTTGCCCAACTGGCAATCATGGCGGCAGGGCACGTATTACCCGCCGGTGCTGCAGCCGTCCGGCCTTCGACTTTTGTCGACCAACTGAAACCGGTTGAACGTGCCGATGGCACAGTCAGCCTCTGGAACCCTGACCTGAGTCCCTACGAGCACACAATGTCTGCGGGCCGCCAATACCTGCCCAATGAGCGAGGTCTACTGCTTAATAACGATCAAGAGTTGCTCTCGCTTGACGGCAAGTATTTCTCTGTAAAAGACGATCCACACACCGGGCAATCCCGGGCCCTGCACCCGGACCGGCCGAATGCCTATCAACCAAAGCTTGCACATAATGGAGCTGGAACGTGGTACACCGAACTCGACCGCCCGATCGAGTGGGACAAGACAGCGCTCATGCGACGTCTGGGAATGATGGTGGATGCGTTCGATGATGCGACGCTCGAGCAGATACGCATCGTCAGTGGTGTAGAAGAGAACCTGCTACGCAGGCTGCACGTTGAAAGTGAAGCGCCACCGGCCTTGTTGATCGACACGATCAGCCGGTTCAAGGCAAGGGCGCAAACGGGGAAATTGCCAGAGAGCGTTCCATCGTCCTCTGCCAATGCCTCGGCAGCGGTGCTTCAGGACGCTTACGCGCAATTACCCACCCCTATTGCCGAAGAGCTGCTGGCTAACGCTGAAGCGGGCGACGTGCAAATACTTGCCGAGCATAAGCGTATTCCGTTACAGCTACGGCAGCAGGTGCGTGCAGCCTTGCTCGAGGTCCGTGTGGCCCGAGCCTATGAAGGACTTTTCCTCGATGCGCTGCAAGCCCCCGATACCGAGCGGCTGGCGCTGCATTCCTTGCAAGCACTGCCGAACTGGCCGAGCGATGTGCGCATCGAGATTCGCGAGCATTCCTTCACCGGTCGCTTGCGTGACGCAATCGGCCCGCAAGACGCGCAGGTGCAAAAAGTGCTGGTCAGCACAGAGGGGCATTACGAAGCGCGGGATGCAGCCGATCATCATCTTCACGGCCCTGACAACCTCTTTGCTTCTGTCTTGCACGCCTTGCCTGATGAAGAGCGTCAAGCGCTGGGTTATGAAATCAATCAAGCCGCGACCTTGCGACAAGCAGTTCAACGCGCGCCACTGACACGCAACACGTTCAAGCCAATGCTTGCGGAAAACCCGTTGCAAAAGCCGATCTATGATCCGCTGACCATGCGTTTACGCGGAGGTGTGCGCGGTTATCCGCAGATTTCATACAGCAGTGAGGTGTTTGGTCGACGGGTCAGCTCCCTGTATCCAGCGTTCACTGCAGAGCAGGTTGATGAGCTATTGAGTGGATTCGGCAGTCAGGCCGACCATCGCTTGAAACTATTGGAAGCGGAGTTCAGTTCTATGTGCCGCTCTTTTGAGCGGTGGGTGAATTCACCCACGGCTGCGTTTCGTTTAAGCCCGAGGGGCGTTGCACAGTGGAACTCAAGAAACACGCTGTACCGCAGGTTCAGGCAATGCTGGCAGCGCACCGGCCCAAGAGGTAGCGACGCTACGGGCATCACTCACCCGCAAAGGCTTGATCTGAGTGGTTTACACATGGACCAGCACTTGGCTGGAATGCCTGAACTCAGGGCCAATTTTGACCATGTGACGTTACTCGACATGTCTGATGCTAAGTTGCTCGATAGCCAGCAGGACTTCCTCAAGTCCTTTCGGAACCTGCGCAGCCTTACCTTGGCGAAAAATCTTTTAACGAGCATCCCCGAGGCCATCACTGATATGCCGTTTCTTATCGATCTGATGCTTGACGACAATCAGATACGGTTAACGGACGTGGGAGTCGCGCGACTGAAGTCAATGACTCAACTAAGGTCGTTGCGCTTGAGTAACAACCCGCTCGGGTTGGCCCCGGATATCAGCCGAATGCCTTACATGCAAGCCCTGACACTGGACAGCACCGGTCTCGATAGTTGGCCCACGGGTTTGTTTGCCCAGCCGCGCCCGCGCAGTATTTATCTGAATCTTCGCTACAACCCAATCACGCGAATTCCGCAGGTGGCGCCGGGTTCCTTTCGGGCCGAGTTGCTCGCTCGGACATTCTTGAGCCGCGAGCCGCGGTGGATGTCTGCGCAGAATCTTGCACAGCTCAAGGACTACATCGAGTCCGTGGGCATGGAGCCGGACCGGCCTTATCCCCCAAGAGGCATGCTGGACAGTGCGGATTGGGTGGGGGATCTCTCTCAGGACGAATGGAATGCCAAGCAAGAGGCGTGGGATACCGTTGAAGACGAATTCGACTCCGTGCCTTTTTTCAATGAAATCAGGAAATTGACCCAGTCAGCCGATTTCGGGGCGCAGGACACTACGTATCGATACCAACTCTCCTCCAAGGTCTGGCGCATGCTTGCAGCGATGGAAAGGGACACCGAATTGCGAGAGTCCATTTTCGCCCAAGCGGTAGTAGCCACCGAGTGTGCTGATGGTGGTACGCAATTGTTCAACGCCATGGGCTTTCAGGTGTTGGTTCATGAGGCTTACGGTTTGATCAACCCAGCGCTTGTGGAGGCCGAACTGGTGACGCTGGCCCAAGGTAAATCACGGCTGAATGAGCTCGGCAGCATCGCGCGTCGTCGTGTAGCTGAACGTTTGAATGCCGGAGAAGCATTCCGGTATGTTGATGGTATGGGCCTCGTAGTCGGGACGATTGACGAGGTAGAGGTTCACCTGGCGTACATGACTGATTTGGCCGCGCGTCTGGATTTACCGTGGCAATCGCGGGGCATGCTGTTCAGAAAAATGGCCGGTGTCAGCAAGGTGATGATAGAGGCGGCTTTTGTGCGAGTACTTGCACTGGAGCAAGGCGAGTTGCTTGCCGATCTGATTCTCGAACAACCGTTCTGGGAGACCTACCTCGAAGAGGCTTACCGCCGTGAATTCAACGACCTCAAGCTGAGCCTCGAAGACGCTGACGAGATGGAGCAGTTTGCCGCAATCAAAGCCCTGTCTAAAACCTTGACGCAACAAGCCATTGATCGTGCCCGACTGCAAAGAGTTGAAATACCCTTTACCGTCGAGCCTCCCCGTTGAGCGCTGGCTGCGCTGGTCACTTCAAAACAGGAAGTAGCGCTGCGCCATGGGCAGTACATCGGCAGGTTCGCACCACAACAAAACACCGTCGGCCTTGACCTGATAAGTCTGCGGGTCGACGTCGATGTCTGGCAGATAGTCGTTGTGAATCAGGTCGGTTTTTTGCACTGACCGACAGCCTTTGACCACGGCAATCTTCTTCTTCAAACCCAGGGCTTCCGGCAGCCCTGCCTCTTGAGCAGCCTGGCTGATAAAAGTCAGGCTGGTGGCGTGCAGCGAGCCACCGTAGCTTGCAAACATCGGACGGTAGTGCACGGGTTGTGGCGTGGGTATCGAGGCGTTGGCATCACCCATCAGGCTGGCCGCAATGGCGCCACCCTTGAGAATCAGCGTCGGTTTTACGCCAAAGAATGCCGGGCGCCAGAGCACTAGATCGGCCCATTTACCCACCTCTACCGAGCCCACTTCATGGCTGATGCCGTGAGTGATCGCCGGGTTGATGGTGTACTTGGCGATGTAGCGCTTGGCGCGGAAATTATCGTTGCCCTCACCGTCACCGGGCAGAGCGCCGCGTTGTTTTTTCATCTTGTCGGCGGTCTGCCAGGTGCGTGTGATGACTTCTCCGACGCGGCCCATGGCCTGGCTGTCGGAGCTGATCATCGAGAACGCGCCGAGGTCGTGCAGGATGTCTTCGGCGGCAATGGTTTCGCGGCGGATACGGCTTTCGGCGAAGGCCACGTCTTCGGCAATGCTCGGGTCCAGGTGATGACACACCATCAGCATGTCGAGGTGTTCATCAATGGTGTTTCGGGTAAAGGGCCGCGTCGGGTTGGTGGAACTCGGCAACACGTTGGCAAAGCCGCAAGCCTTGATGATGTCCGGCGCATGACCGCCACCCGCACCTTCGGTGTGATAGGTGTGGATAGTGCGGCCCTTGAAGGCGGCGAGGGTGGTTTCAACGAAACCGGACTCGTTGAGCGTGTCGGTGTGGATGGCGACTTGAACATCGTATTGATCGGCAACGCTCAGGCAATTGTCGATGCTCGCCGGCGTGGTGCCCCAGTCTTCGTGCAACTTGAGACCGATGGCGCCAGCCTTGACCTGTTCGATCAACGGTTCCGGCAGGCTGGCGTTGCCCTTGCCGGTGAGGCCGATGTTCATCGCGAATGCATCGGCGGCCTGTAGCATGCGCGCCAGGTGCCACGGGCCCGAAGTGCAGGTGGTGGCATTGGTGCCGGTGGCCGGGCCGGTGCCGCCACCAATCATGGTGGTGATGCCGCTCATCAGTGCTTCTTCGATCTGCTGCGGGCAGATGAAGTGAATGTGGGTATCGATGCCGCCTGCGGTAAGGATCATGCCTTCGCCGGCGATGACCTCGGTGCTGGCTCCGATAGCCATGGTGACATTCGGTTGTACGTCCGGGTTGCCGGCCTTGCCGATGCCTGCAACGCGACCGTCCTTGAGGCCTACATCGGCTTTGACGATGCCCCAGTGGTCGATAATCAAGGCATTGGTGATGACGGTATCGACGACCTCGGCGGCCAGCAATTGACTCTGGCCCTGGCCGTCGCGAATGACTTTGCCGCCACCGAATTTTACTTCTTCGCCATAGGTGGTGAAGTCTTGTTCAACTTCGACCCACAGTTCGGTGTCGGCCAAGCGTACCTTGTCGCCGACGGTTGGACCGAACATGTCAGCGTAGGCTTGACGGGAGATTTTCATTGCAATTCCTTGCACAAATTTAACGTGGTGAGGGGATTTATCCCCTCACCACAGAGTTCTGCTTGTCTGAAGATCATCTAAGTGAACAGCATTACCCGACACAGGGGACGATCAGTCGAGCTCGCCCATGATCCGCCCGGCAAACCCGAACACCCGTCGATGCCCGGCCAGGTCTACCAGTTCCACTTCGCGGCTTTGACCGGGTTCGAAGCGCACGGCGGTACCGGCCGCAATGTTCAGGCGCATGCCACGGCTGGCGCTGCGGTCGAAGGTCAAGGCGTCGTTGGTTTCGAAAAAGTGATAATGCGAGCCGACCTGAATCGGTCGATCCCCGCTGTTAGCCACCTTCAGGCTGAGGGTGCGGCGGCCGACGTTGAGCTCGATGTCGCCAGGCTGGATCTGGTATTCACCGGGAATCATCAATGCGCTCCTTGGAGAATCTTGTAGTAGAGGGCGGTGGGTTTGTAGTGCCCGCTCGGGTCGCAGGCGTAGTCGGGAATTTGCCCGGCGCAGGTGTAACCCAGCGCTTTGTAAAAGTCTTCGGCGGGTGAGCCGGCCTCGGTGTCGAGGTAAAGCATGCCGCGTTTGTATTGACGGGCGGCAAGCTCCAGGGCACTCATCAGTTGTTGGCCCAGGCCACGCCGCCGCGCCTGTTCGCGCACCAGCAGTTTCTGTACTTCGGCACGGTTCATACCATTGGCTTTCTGGCACAGCGTCAGTTGTACGCTGGCCTGCACCTGTTCATCCTTGACCACCACCCACAGCAGCACGTCACCCTTGTTCAGGTTCTCCTGAACCTCATCAAAATAGGCGCGAGCCTGAGCGGCATCCAGGTCGGCCATGAAGCCGACGCTGGCGCCATAGCCGACAGCGTCCAGCAACAATTCGATCAAACCCTGGCGGTAGTGCGCGAAGCTTTCAACATTGACGCGACGCAATTGGGCGGCGTTCATCAGCAGTTACTCCTGCTGGGCGGGCGGAGGCTCCGCGCCAGGATTAAGGGTCAGTTGCATGAACGTCAGGTCCAGCCAATGCCCGAATTTTGTACCCACTTGGGGCATCTGCCCGGTGATCACGAAACCGGCTCGCTCATGCAGGCGTATTGAAGCGGCATTGCCGCTTTCGATGGCCGCGACCATGACGTGCTTGTCGCAACCCTTGGCGCGTTCGATCAGCGCCGTCATCAATTGTGGGCCCAGGCCATTGCCACGCTGGTTGCTGCGCACATAAACCGAGTGTTCAACGGTGTGGCGGAAACCATCAAACGGCCGCCAGTCACCAAATGAAGCGTAGCCCAGCACGCCGTTATCGCCGTCAACGATCACCAGCACCGGATAACCTTGAGACTGCCTGGCGCTGTACCAGGCCTGGCGATTGCCCAAGTCCACCGGTTGTTCGTTCCAGATCGCGGTGGTGTTCAGCACGGCGTCGTTGTAGATGTCACGTATTGCCGGCAGGTCGGCGTGCACCGCGTCACGGATGTCATAAGTCATGGCGCGTCCTCAGGCGATGGGTTGATGAACGGTGACCAGTTTGGTGCCGTCCGGGAACGTCGCCTCCACCTGGATTTCCGGGATCATTTCCGGGATGCCTTCCATCACTTGTTCACGGCTGAGCAGCGTGGTGCCAAAGTGCATCAAGTCGGCCACGGTCTTGCCGTCACGTGCGCCTTCAAGCAGGGCCGCGGAAATGTACGCCATGGCTTCCGGGTAATTGAGTTTCACGCCGCGCGCCAAACGCCGTTCGGCGACGAGGCCGGCGGTGAAGATCAGCAACTTGTCTTTTTCGCGTGGGGTCAGGTCCATCGTAAAAATCCATTGTCGGCAGATAAAAAAGTATTCGGATCAGTGAATATGTTCGTTGTGGGCTTGGGCCTGCTTGCGAAAGTGGTCTGTCAGCCAACATTGATGCTGACTGACACAACGCCATCGCGAGCAGGCTCGATCGCACATCTGAACGTGTTTCAGGTGCTCCATATTCTTGGGGCCACGGCTTCTCGGCCCAACAATGCAGGCCTGAGCAACCGCCATAAATCAATCATCCAGCCTCGCGCCAACAGCGCTTCACTGGCCAGGCAGCGGGCCACCAAAAGGCCCGGCAATTGGGTCAGGTCTCCACGCACATCATTGGGCAGCGACCTGCACTTTTCCAGTAATTCGCTTTCGATTTCGCCGGTCACCAACAACGTCGCAAACACCGGTTGGCCGTCCAGCCCGATGGGTGAATCCAGCAGTCCGTCATTCCCGACAATGCGCTGGCGTTCGTGCCAGATCAACTGGCCGTCGCGGCGAATGTCCAGTTGCGCCTGAAAATGCCCGAGGTCAAAGCGCTCACCACTGGCCGGACGTCCCAGCGCCACAACGTCCCAATAAAACAAACGGGCGTCGCCCTCAAGGTCAATTGCGGTACTGAGTTCGGCGTGTGCAGCGCTGAAAATAATCGTCTCTTGCGGCACCCACTCAAGCGTTGCACCCGCCGCCACTTTCAGCGCCAGCGTTTGAAACGCCGGCCCCGCCGCGCGATACCACTTGGCGGCGCCCGGACTGGTAATTTGCGCCCACGCAGCCGGGCCGACGTTGACCGAGATGTCCAGCCGATCACCTCCGGCAATCCCGCCTGGCGGATGCACGATGATGTGCTGGCAAACTTCAGGGCCTTCGGCATACAGATGTTTTTGCACCCGCAACGGACCCTTATGGCGTCGCTGGACCGGGCGTGTCGTGTCGCTGAATCGCGCATAGCCCAACTCCAGCTCGGCGTGCCAACTGGGGGTGAAGAGGGCAGTGGGAATAGGTGAATTCATATTTTCCAATAATCGTCTGTGCTGCAGATCAGACCGTAACCTTAGATAGTAACCAGCCCGCGCACACCCTCGGCTTCCATATTTTCGCCACGCCCCTGCTGCACGATCTCGCCTCGTGACATCACCAGGTACTGATCGGCCAGTTCGGCGGCGAAATCGTAGAACTGCTCGACCAGCAAAATTGCCATGTCACCACGCGCCGCAAGTTTTTTGATCACGGCGCCGATCTCTTTGATCACCGACGGCTGGATGCCTTCGGTGGGCTCATCAAGAATCAGCAGGCGTGGACGGCTGGCCAATGCACGGCCAATTGCCAATTGCTGTTGTTGACCACCGGACAAGTCACCGCCGCGACGTTGCTTCATTTGCAGCAGCACCGGGAACAACTCATAGATGAACGCCGGCACTTCCTTGGCGTCGGCGCCGGGGAAACGCGACAGGCCCATCAGCAGGTTTTCTTCAACGGTCAGCCGACCGAATATCTCACGGCCCTGAGGCACGTAGGCGATCCCGGCGTGTACCCGTTGATGCGGCTTGAAGGTGGTAATCGGTTTGCCTTCCCAGTTCACCGCGCCTTCTTTGGCCGGCAACAAGCCCATCAGGCACTTGAGCAGCGTGGTTTTACCAACGCCGTTACGCCCGAGCAGGCACGTGACTTCGCCGACCTTCACCTCAAACGTCAGGCCTCGCAGGATGTGGCTACCGCCGTAATATTGGTGCAGCTTGTCGACTTGAAGCATGTCTTGATTCCTTAGATTTCAACCAGAGCCCTGTGGGAGCTGGCCTGCCAGCGATGGGGGCGGCACATCCAGCATTGATGTTGTCTAAACAGCTCCCACAGTGACCGTGTTTGCAGGTCTAGCGACCGAGGTACACCTCGATCACGCGCTCGTTGTCCTGCACCTGCGCCAGTGACCCTTCGGCCAGCACACTGCCTTGGTGCAACACGGTTACGTGGTCGGCGATGGAGCCGACGAAGCCCATGTCGTGTTCCACCACCATCAGCGAATGCTTGCCGGCGAGGCTCTTGAACAACTCGGCGGTAAACTCGGTTTCAGCGTCGGTCATGCCGGCTACCGGCTCGTCGAGCAACAGCAATTGCGGGTCCTGCATCAACAGCATGCCAATCTCCAGAAACTGCTTCTGGCCGTGGGATAACAATCCCGCCGGGCGATTGACCGAGGCGCTCAGGCGTATGGTTTCCAGCACCTCGGCGATGCGATCTTGCTGTTCACCGCTTAGCCGCGCACGCAGGCTGGCCCACACCGACTTGTCGGTTTTCTGCGCCAGTTCGAGGTTTTCAAACACGCTCAAGGCTTCGAACACGGTGGGCTTCTGAAACTTGCGACCGATGCCGGCCTGGGCGATTTGCACCTCGCTCATGGACGTCAGGTCCAGGGTTTCGCCGAACCAGGCTTTGCCGTGACTGGGACGGGTCTTGCCGGTGATGACGTCCATCAGCGTGGTTTTGCCTGCGCCGTTGGGGCCGATGATGCAGCGCAGTTCACCGACGCCGATGTACAGGTTCAGATCGTTCAAAGCCTTGAACCCATCGAAGCTGACGCTGATGTCTTCCAGCGTGAGGAGGGTCCCGTGACGGGTGTCCAGGCCTGGCGTAACACGTTGCCCAAGTCCGATGACGTCGCGACTGCTGCCGGCATCCTTGTTGGGTTCAGGTGGGAAAAACACCGGTTCGAGCATGAATTCGGCCGTGGCAGTCACTCTCATTGTTCGCCCCTTTTTTTCAGCAAACCGATCACGCCCTTCGGCAGATACAAGGTCACAACGATGAACAGCGCGCCCAGGAAGAACAGCCAGTATTCCGGGAAAGCGACGGTGAACCAGCTCTTCATGCCGTTGACCACACCCGCGCCGAGCAGCGGGCCGATCAGTGTTCCGCGACCGCCCAAGGCTACCCAGACGGCCGCTTCAATGGAGTTGGTCGGCGACATTTCGCTGGGGTTGATGATCCCCACTTGTGGCACATACAGCGCGCCGGCCAAGCCGCACAACACCGCACTCAAGACCCAGACGAATAGCTTGAAACCGCGTGGGTCGTAGCCGCAGAACATCAGGCGGTTTTCTGCATCGCGCAGCGCCGTCAGCACTCGGCCGAACTTGCTTTGCGCCAGCCGCCAGCCGATAAACAGGCTGGCTACCAGCAACACCACGGTGGCGAAAAACAACACGGCGCGTGTGCCGGGTTCGGTGATGCCGAAGCCGAGAATGGTGCGAAAGTTGGTAAAGCCGTTATTGCCACCAAACCCGGTTTCGTTGCGGAAAAACAGCAACATGCCGGCGAACGTCAGCGCTTGGGTCATGATCGAGAAATACACGCCTTTGATCCGCGAGCGGAAGGCGAAGAACCCGAACACCAGCGCCAGTAGCCCGGGAGCCAATACCACCAGGCACATCGACCAGATGAAGCTGCTGGTTCCCGTCCAGTACCACGGCAACTCGGTCCACGAGAGAAATGTCATGAACGCCGGCAGTTCATCCCCGGAGGCCTGGCGCATCAGGTACATGCCCATCGCGTAACCACCGAGGGCGAAAAACAGTCCGTGGCCCAGCGACAGAAGGCCGGCGTAGCCCCACACCAGGTCAAGTGCCAGGGCAACAATGGCGTAGCACAGAATCTTGCCCACCAGCGTCAAGGTGTACGCCGAGACATGCAGTGTGCTGTCGGGCGCGAGCAGCGACAGCAACGGCAGCGCCAGCAACAGCACAAGAATCACCGCGCCGACTGCAATCGTGATTTTGGGGCCGGCCTTTTGCGTGGCCGTGAGCATCAGAGGCTGATTCATCAGTCGATCACCCGTCCTTTCAGTGCGAAGAGGCCTTGCGGACGCTTCTGGATGAACAGAATGATCAGCGCCAGGATCAGGATTTTGCCGAGTACCGCGCCGATCTGCGGTTCGAGAATTTTGTTGGCGATGCCCAGCCCGAAAGCGGCCATCACGCTACCGGCCAACTGACCGACACCGCCGAGTACCACCACCAGGAACGAATCAATGATGTAGCTCTGGCCGAGGTCCGGCCCCACGTTGCCGATCTGGCTCAGGGCGACGCCGCCGAGCCCGGCAATGCCTGAGCCGAGGCCGAAAGCGAGCATGTCGACACGCCCGGTGGGCACGCCGCAGCAGGCTGCCATGTTGCGGTTTTGGGTGACGGCGCGAACGTTCAGGCCCAGGCGCGTCTTGTTCAGCAGCAGCCAGGTGAGTACGACAACGAACAGCGCGAAAGCGATGATCACAATGCGGTTGTACGGCAGCACCAGATTGGGCAGCACTTGAATGCCGCCCGACAACCATTCGGGGTTTGCCACTTCAACGTTCTGCGCGCCGAAGATCAGGCGCACTAACTGGATCAGCATCAGGCTGATGCCCCACGTGGCGAGCAATGTTTCCAACGGGCGGCCGTAAAGATGACGGATGACCGTACGCTCCAGCGCCATGCCAATGCAGGCAGTGACAAAAAACGCGACCGGCAACGCAATCAGTGGGTAGAACTCAATGGCCTGCGGTGCGAAGCGCTGGAACATCAGTTGCACCACATACGTCGAGTACGCGCCGAGCATCAGCATCTCGCCATGGGCCATGTTGATCACGCCGAGCAGACCAAAGGTAATGGCAAGGCCCAGTGCCGCCAGCAGCAGGATCGAGCCCAGTGACATGCCACTGAACGCTTCTCCGAGAATTTCGCCGATCAGTAGTTTGCGTTTGACCTGGGCAAGGCTGGTTTCGGCGGCAGTGCGTACGCCAGCGTCGGCTTCGACGCCGGGCGCGAGCAAACTTTCCAAGCGTGTGCGCGCCAGTGGGTCGCCGGTTTCGCCGAGTAGACGCACTGCGGCCAGACGTACCGCCGGGGCGGTATCCACCAATTGCAGGTTGGCCAGCGCCAGGCTGAGGGCGGCATGCACGGACGGGTCTTTTTCGCCAGCCAACTGCTGGTCGAGGAATTTCAGCTGCGCCGGTTTGGCACTTTTTTGCAATTGTTGCGCGGCAGCGAGGCGGACTTTGGCGTCGGCGGCGAGCAATTGATGGCTGGCCAGCGCGGTGTCGATCAAACCCCGCAGGCGATTGTTCAGGCGCAAGGTTTTAGGTTGACCATCGACGGTCAATTCACCTTGTTGCAAGGCATTGATCAATTCGATGCGCGCCGGCTCGGGCTGCGCGGCCCAGGTTTCCAGGAGCTTGGCTTGCTGCATGGGATTGGCCGCAACGAAATCTTCGGCATCACCGGCATAAGCAGCCATCGGCAGTAAAAATGCGATGGCGAGAAATAGGCGGTAAAGGGCAGTGGGCATAGAGAGTCGCCTTGACGCGGACATTGTGGGAGCGAGCTGTGTGGTGAGGGGATTTATCCCCGATGGGGCGCGAAGCGGCCCCAATAATGGGGGCCGCTGGGCAGCCCTTCGGGGATGAATCCCCTCGCCACAAAAACCCTTCCAACAGATATATGTGTCGGACCAGAAAATCAGACCCCGACACCCAGTGGCTTAGTTGCTCTTCACTGCATAATCCGGCTTCTTGTCGTTACCCGCGATGAACGGGCTCCAGGGCTGGGCACGGATCGGCCCTTCGGTCTGCCATACCACGTTGAACTGACCGTCGGCCTGAATCTCGCCGATCATCACAGGCTTGTGCAGGTGATGGTTGGTCTTGTCCATGGTCAGCGTGTAACCGGACGGCGCGGCGAAAGTCTGGCCCGCCAAGGCTTCGCGGACTTTGTCGACGTCGGTGGACTTGGCTTTCTCAACCGCTTGCGCCCACATGTGGATGCCGACGTAGGTGGCTTCCATCGGGTCATTGGTTACCGCTTTGTCAGCGCCCGGCAGGTTGTGTTTCTTCGCGTAGGCTTTCCAGTCAGCAACGAACTTGGTGTTAACCGGGTTCTGCACCGATTCAAAATAGTTCCACGCCGCGAGGTTGCCCACCAACGGCTTGGTGTCGATGCCGCGCAACTCTTCTTCGCCGACCGAGAACGCCACAACCGGCACGTCGGTCGCTTTCAAACCCTGGTTGGCCAGTTCTTTATAGAACGGTACGTTGGAGTCGCCGTTGACGGTGGAGATCACTGCTGTCTTGCCACCGGCCGAGAATTTTTTGATGTTGGCCACGATGGTTTGATAGTCGCTGTGACCGAACGGGGTGTAGACCTCTTCGATGTCCTTGTCCGCCACGCCTTTGGAGTGCAGGAACGAGCGCAGGATTTTGTTGGTGGTGCGCGGGTAAACGTAGTCGGTGCCCAAGAGGAAGTAGCGTTTGGCGCTGCCACCTTCTTCGCTCATCAGGTATTCAACCGCTGGAATCGCCTGTTGGTTAGGCGCAGCGCCGGTGTAGAAAACGTTGGGCGACATTTCTTCGCCTTCGTATTGCACCGGGTAGAACAGCAAGCCGTTCAGTTCTTCGAACACCGGCAATACCGATTTACGCGACACCGAGGTCCAGCAGCCAAACACGACCGCTACCTTGTCTTGCGTCAGCAACTGACGGCCCTTTTCAGCGAACAGCGGCCAGTTGGAGGCCGGGTCGACGACGACCGGTTCGAGCATCTTGCCGTTCACGCCACCCTTGGCGTTGATTTCGTCGATGGTCATCAACGCCATGTCTTTAAGCGACGTTTCGGAGATCGCCATGGTGCCGGACAACGAGTGCAGAATACCGACCTTGATGGTTTCGGCAGCCTGGACAGTCCAGGTCATGCCCATCGCGGCGATAGATGCCGTGAGTGTGAAAGCCTTGATCAAACTGCGACGCTTCATTGTGCGATCTCCATCAACATTGAATTTTTTTTGGTTGGCAGATGCGGACTACTGAAGGGTCATTAGCAAGGGCTGTGCCTGGTCGGCAAAACGTAAGGAAATGTCGCTTTAGAGCGGTTGCGCCGGTCAGCGGCGCACCATGAAGGGACGAGGTCGGGGCAGTGGTGCGTCGTGGTGCGCTACATTGGGGCGCACGGGTTTTTGCAAGAGGTGGCTCAGCGGCGGCGCATCAGGCCAATGAAGAACAGTCCGCCAATGGCCGCGGTGGCGACGCCAATGGGTAAATCTTCGGGGGCGATCAAGGTGCGTGCTGCAACATCCACCCACACCAGGAAGACACTCCCGAGCAGCACGCACACCGGCAATAACCTGCGGTGTTCCGCGCCGACCAGTCGCCGCGCGATGTGCGGCACCATCAGCCCGACAAAACCGATAGAGCCGCTGATTGAAACCAGTACGCCGGTCATCAACGAGGCAATCAGAAATACCCGCAAACGAACGGTGCGCGCATTCAAACCCAAGGTCACAGCGGTTTGTTCGCCAGCCATCAGTGCGTTGAGGGGCCGCGCCATTCCCAGCAGCAAAACCAACCCGAGCAACACACTGGCAGCGGGCACAGCGAGTAATTCCCAACGCGCTAACCCGAGTCCGCCGAGCATCCAGAACATGACTGCCGAACTCGCACGGTGATCGCCCATGAACAGCAGCAGGTTGGCGATCGCCATCATCACAAACGATACCGCCACGCCGCACAGCAGCAAGCGATCACTGTCGAGCCGGCCATTGCGGTTGGCGATCATCAGCACAATCAACATGCTCAATAACGCGCCGATGAACGCTGCAATGGGCAACGTCAGCAAGCCAACGATTTCGCCGACATGCAGCACCACGATCACCGCGCCAAGGGTGGCGCCGGACGTCACGCCCAGCAAGTGCGGATCGGCCAGCGGATTGCGCGTGACCGCTTGCAGCACGGCGCCGATCAACGCCAGGCCAGCGCCCACCAACGCGCCGAGCAACATGCGCGGTACGCGAATCAGCCAGACGATGTGTTCCTGCCCCGGCGTCCAGCTCACCTCGCCAATACCGAGTGTCTTGTGCAGCACTATCCGCCACACCACGTCCACCGGTACTCGCGCCGGTCCGAAACCCAGCGACACCACGCACGAAACCAGCAGCAACGCGCCGAGGGCCACCAGCAACAAGGCGTATCGACGGTTGATCATTCGCCGTGGAAACCTTTGGCCAGGGTTTCGACGGCCAGCACGTTGTCGATGCCCGGCGTGGCCTGCACGTAAGGAATCACGATGAAGCGCTGGTTCTTGATCGCATCCACCGATTGCAGCGCCTTGTTGTCGAGCAGGAATTGCTCCTTCTGTTCGGCAGTGACTTCGCCGTAGTCGACAATCACGATCACTTGCGGATTGCGCTCGACCACGTTCTCCCAGTTAACGCGAGTCCAGCTCGACTCGACGTCATCCAGGATATTGCGTCCGCCTGCGGCATCGATCAGCGCTTGTGGCATGCCGAGGCGGCCGGAGGTCATGGCACGGTCCTCACCGCTGTCATAGAGGAACACCCGGGGTTTGTCGGCAGGCAGGTTCTTGCGCACCTCGGCGACTTGCGCCTGCATCCCGGCGATCACGGCGTTGGCACGGTCTTGCACGTCGAAGATTTTACCGAGGTTGCGCAGATCGTTGTAAGTGTCATCCAGCGTCGCTGCCGGGCGCTTCATCACGAACGCGCAGGACTCGGTCAACTCGTAGACGTTGATCCCCAACGGTTGAAGTGTTTGCGGCGTCAGGTCACCGCCCACACGCATGCCGTAATCCCAACCGGCGAAGAAGAAATCGACGTTGGCATCAAGCAGGGTTTCCACCGATGGGTATTTCGCCGCCAACTCTGGCAAGCCATCGAGCAAGGACTGCATGTCGGGCGTGACCGACTTCCATCCGGTCACACCGCTGTAGCCTGCCATCTGCGATTTCAAGCCGAGGGCGAGCATCATCTGGGTCATGTTGATGTCATGGCTGACCGCGTGTTTCGGTGCCTGCTTGAAAGTCACCTCGCGGTTGCAGCTTTGAATCGTCAGCGGGTAATGAGTGGCCTCGGCAAACGCCTGGGCGCTGCCCGACAGCAGCGCGAAACAGAGACTGGCACGCAGCAGGGAACGCAAAGTCATGGTTGGGTTATCCAGGTGATTCGTGGGTAGCCGTGCAGGGGATGTTCATCGATCAGTGCTGCAACGCCGAATACATCGCGTAACAATGACTCGGTCAACACTTGCTTGGGCGTGCCGCTGGCGACGATGCGACCGTGATTGATCACGTACAACCGGTCGCAAAAAGCCGCCGCAAGATTGAGGTCGTGGATGCTTGCGAGGGTGCCGATGTTTAGCTGTTTGACCCCTCGCAACAGCTCGAGCTGATAGCGCGGGTCGAGGTGATTGGTCGGCTCGTCGAGGATCAACAACTGCGGTTGTTGGGCTAAGGCCCGGGCGAGAATAACGCGCTGTTTTTCACCGCCCGAAAGAGTGGCGAAAGCGTGATCTTCGAAGCCGTCGAGGCCAACCGAGTGCAGCGCTTGCTGCGCGATGTTTCTGTCTTCCAGCGTGTCGCCGTCGAACAAGCCTTTGTGTGGCGTGCGGCCCATGGCCACAACCTCCCGCACGGTCAGGCCAAACGCATCGGGAAACTCCTGCAGCACGACAGCGATGCGTTGAGCACACCAGCGAGAAGAGTGTTTCCAGACGCTTTGATGGTCGAGCATGACCTCGCCACTGGCCGGTTTGCTGAAGCGATAGGCGCACCTCAGCAGGCTGGTTTTGCCACTGCCGTTGGGGCCGATCAACCCGACAAATTCTCCGGCGGCCACGTGCAACGATGCATCACGCAGCTGAAACTGGTGATGACAATGGCCGTGGCCCAAAGGTGTCCAGGCGAGGTTGTTGAGGTTCAGCGAGGTCATGCATTAACTCTGAAATATTCGTTGTGGCCGATGGACCCATCGCGAGCAGGCTCGCTCGCACATTTGATCGTATTCCAATGTGTGAGCAGGTTCGTTCGAGAACGCGGCAGCACGGTTTAAAACTGATAATCAGCAGTGACGAAGAAACAACGAGGTTCGCCGAGAATCCATTGTTGGCCCTCATTGTATTGGCTTTGCGCATACTGGCGATCAAACAGGTTGTTCACCTGCAAGCCCAGCGTCGTATTGCGCAGCGCTTTCCATGACAGCGTGGCGTCGACCACGGTGTAGCTCGGCAGCTCATTCTGGTTGGCCATGTCGGCGTAACGCGCATCGACATAACGCACGCCTGCACCCGCCTTCACGTCATCGTTGATTGCTTTGCTCAGCCACAGGTTTGCGGTGCGCCGCGGTACGTCCACCGGGCGATTACCGTTGCGCGACACCGGAACACCCCCCACGCTTTGTGCAAAGTCGTCGTACTTGGCTTTGACGATGGCGGCATTGGCCTGCAGTTGCCAGGCGTGCGGCAGTTGCAGGTCAAGGCTGGCTTCGAGGCCGTTGGACGATTGCTGGCCAACCTGTTGCTTGAGTGTCGGGCTGCTCGGGTCGTCGGTCAGCAGTTTCTTTTTGACGATCCGATAAGCCGCCAGTGTCCACTCACCGCGTTGGTCCCAGAACATCTGCTTTAGGCCAATCTCGGTTTGTCTGGCGGTGGACAAGTCGTATTGCTGCTGGTTTGGATTGAGGGAAATCAACCCCCCGACACCGTCGGTGCTGGTCGCGTACTGGCCGTAGAACGAAGTGTCTGGTGTGACGGCAAAGACCAGGCCGGCCTTCCAGTTGTTGCCGGTCAGCGTTTTGTCGCTTTGGCTGCCATCGATCAGGTCGTCGCGATCGACATGTACATAGTCACGGCGCACACCGGTCACCAACGACCAGCGCTCGCTCAACTGCGTGCGGTTTTCGGCAAACGCCGACATTTGTTTTGTCGTGGTCTGGAATTGATCGCGATACGGATCGACGCTTTCAAACCGGCCTGATTGCGGGTGGTGCAGGTCAATAGGCTGGCCATCCGGTAATACGTCCTGGAACGGCGAATTGCTGTTGAGCTGAAAACGAATCCGGTTGTAATCGACACCGGTCACGGTCTGGCTGTCGAGGCCCAACAGCGTGTGTTTGAAGGTGAAGGTCTGCCGGTCGCCCACCTGCTCCTGCTGATGGCCGATGCCGTAATACCCGCTGCGGCTGAGCTGCTGGGTGTCGCGGTCGAAGTTGTAGTTCTCGGCGTTCTGCCAGCGGCGTTGTGCCTTGAGGTAATACAGTTCGTTGCTTGAACTGACGTTTTCGGAAATCTGCCAGTCGCTGGTCAGGCGTGTCCATTGATCGTTGTAGTGCTGTTTGTCGTTGCTGATGTTGTAGTTTTTGTCCCGCAGGCCTTCGTGGAAATGGCCATTGATCAGCGGCGTACCGAAGTAGTTCATCGGGCTCTGATCACCGTAATCGTGGGCGAGGGTGAAGCTCAGGTCGTCGTTGGCCTGCCAGCGCAATGCTGCGCTGATGAAGTCGCTGGACGAATCGCCGCGATCCACCCAACCGTTGCTGCGCAGGCGATTGAGGTTCAAACGATAGCTCAGCGTGTCGGTCAGCGAGCCGCCGCTGTCGAAGGCCTGTTGCTGGCTGTCGTATGAACCATATCCAAGGCGAATATGGTTTTCGATCTCGCCGGTGAACGGTTTTTTCGGAATCACGTTGACCACCGCGCCCGTCGCGCCTTCGCCGTACAGCACCGAGGCCGGTCCGCGTAATACATCCACGCGGTCGACCGACCAGGTGTCCACCGGGAACGTCACTGTGCCCATGCCGGTGTACAGGCGATTGCCGTCGTACAACTGCATGACCGAACTTTGACCAGTGAAACCACGCGCCGACAACGACGTGCCACCATCGCCGGGTGTGCCGGTGCGACTGATGCCGGTGCTGCGCGAGACCGCGTCCTGCACGCTGCGATCACCGCGCGCGCGAATTTGCTCGCCGGTCAGGCTTTCGACGCTGGCGGGTGTTTCCAGTGCCGTAAGATTCAGGCGCGAACCGGCGGTGGTTGGCGTCTTGAGACTGACTGTCTGATCGCCAACGGCCTCGGCGGTGATGGTGCCGGTGGGCAGCGTCAACGGTTGCGCATTGGCGTTGTTGTTCATGGCGAGCAGGCAAAGGCCGGACAAGAGGTACTTGTTCATCGGGACGGTGAATCACTTCTTCAAAAGAAAACCCGCAACATCCTGCTGCGGGTAGGGTGGTCATTTAGTGTTATACAGTAACACTAAAAAAAGACCAGGCGTTAAGCGCGCGAAGTCTACAGAACCCTCTAAATCGCGCATCTCGCCTGCTTCATGATGAAGGTGAGGCAGATTCAGTTTGCCGGTTGAAGCGCGACAGCAGCACTTTATCCAGCAGCCAAACGACGACCAGCGATGCGCCGACCAAGGGAAATGCGACGGCCAGGATGAAGATGGTGACCATCGCGGTTTTCCATTTCGGCAAGTCGTGGCGCAGCGGTGGCACTCCCAACTTTCCCTCGGGGCGACGCTTCCACCAGATCACCACGCCGCTGATCGCGCTGAGCAAAATCATCAGGCAAATCAGCAGCACGATGATCTGGTTGAGCACCCCGAACATTTTGCCTTCGTGCAGCATCACACCCATTTCCGTGGCGCGAGCGACATTGCCGTAATGCTCCCAGCGCACGTCGGCGAGCACATTGCCGGTGTATTGATCGACGTGCAGTGTGGCGTCATTGCGCGGGTCGTCGGCGAACACCGCAATGGTGAATACGCCGGTCGCCGTGGTGGGCAAGGTGATGCTGTAACCCGGCTCAACCTTGCGTTGCTCAGCGATATCTTGCACTTGCTGCAGGCTAATGATCGGCGCTGCCGGACCGGCCTGTGCGTCGCCATGGTTCATGTGCTCGGCGTGGTCGCCAGACATCGGCATCGGCGTGTTTTCCATCGCCCACGGCACTGTCTGGCGCGCAGCGCTATTGAGGCTGCGGGCCTCGACGTCGGACTTGGGCATGTCATTCCACATGGCATCCGGGAACACATTCCAGACGCCTGCGTATTGCTTGCCCCAGAAACCGGTCCAGGTCATGCCGCTGAGCAGCATCACCAACAGCAACGTGGCGCCCCAGAAACCGGTAACCGCATGCAGATCACGCCACAGCACGCGTCCGCGGCTGCTTAAACGTGGCCATAAGATTCCGGCTGCCTGGCCGCGTGGCCACCACAGGAAAACACCGGAGACCACCAGCACGATGCCCCAGCCGGCGGCCAGTTCGACCAGACGATCACCCACAGTGCCAATCATCAATTCACCGTGAATGGCGCGTGCCACGGCTTGCAGGTTCCATTTGGCGTCTTGCTCGCCGAGGATGTCGCCGTGTGATGGGTCGACGAATACGTTCAGTTCATTGCCGGCATTCGAGAGCACAAATTGAGCGCTGCGTTCGGGGTTGATGGGCGGCAAGTACTGCTTGACCTGGGCCTGTGGATAAACCTCTTTCACGCGTTTGAGCAGCTCATCGGCGGATGCCGTGTGATGGCCGGCCTGAACGTTCAGCAGGTTGCCGTACATCAGCGGGTCGAGCTGCGGCTTGAACAGGTAGATAACGCCCGTCAGTGCCAGCATCACCATGAATGGGGCAACGAACAGGCCTGCATAGAAATGCCAGCGCCAGGCCAGGTTGTAGAAATTCACTTTGGGTTGTTTCATCAGGGTGCTCCGCTTGGCTTGGATCTTTTAGTTGTTGTCTGGTGACCGCTGCGCAGTCATTCGCGAGCAGGCTGGCTTCTACATGGGCGGTGAGCCCGCAGGAGCGAGCCTGCTCGCGATGCACTTAAAAACTCATGTCGACTTTGGTCCAGAGCGTGCGCCCCGGTTCGTTGATGGCTTGCGGGTCATTGGCCGGGTAGCCAAAACCGGCGTTGCCCGCCAGGTTCAAATGCTCGGCGTAGGTCTTGCCGAGGAGGTTGTCGACGCCGCTGCTGACCTTCCAGTTTTTGTTGATGCGGTACGCGCCGTTCAGCGAGAACACACCGAAGCCTGCGGTCTTGTCGAAGTCCTTGCCAACGACGTTGCCTTTGTTCTGGTCGATGCGGTTTTGCGCCGCGACGACTCGCCACAAGGCGCCAACGCTCCAGTTGTCTTCGCTGTAGGTCAGGCCGAAACGAGCATCCAGTGGTGGCATTTGCGGCAATGCATGGCCGTCGCTGCTGTTCTTGCCCCACGCATACGCCAGGGTTGCATCGGCTTTCCAGTGGCGGGTCAACGCGTAGGCAGCCCCCAATTCACCACCCATGATTCGCGCGTCGATGTTCTCGGCTTGCGAGGTCATGCCCATCATCCCTGGCGTGTAGTTGAAGAGGATGTAATCGCGCACTTGCCCGACGTAACCCGAGGCCCAGGCTTGGAGGTCTTCGGTTTTGTACTGCAGGCCGAAGTCGAGCTGGGTGGTTTTCTCGGGTTTGATCGAGTCAAAGGCATTCACCGAACCTGCGGGGCCTGAGTCCGGCGAAAACAACTCCCAGTAGTCCGGGAAACGTTGGGTATGACCGACGCCGGCATACAACGTGGTCGGGCTGTCTGCCAGGTCGTGTTCATAGCGTACGAAGCCACTGGGCAGAGTGTCCGCTCGCGTATCGTCGGCCGTCGGGTTGGCACGGGCCATCATTCCGGAATCGGTCGTCTGGCGATAATCCTTGGCCGAGGCGCGATCCAGGCGCGCGCCGGTGATCAGCCGGTCACGCTCGGCGGCGTACCAGGTCAGTTCACTGAACACACCATAATTGTGAAACTCGGCGTCTTTTGTGTACGGCAGGGCCTTGTAGGTGTCGATGCCCATGCTGCTGCGTTCACGATGCTCGTTGGTCTGCGCATCGAGGCCGCTGATCAACTGCACATCGGCCCAGCGCCAAGTGGCTTTGATGCGCGCGCCAAGGGTTCGGCGGTCGACGTTGGCGGCCATCGGCCCTGCCATCATTCCTGTGCCGGACGGTGTGCGCAGGCTGTAGTTGTCCATCACGTGATCGGCGTAGTTGTAGTAGACCTGCGCTTCGATCTTGTCCAGCACATCGCCAATGTTCGACTTCTCAAAACGCAGCCCCAGGCTTTCGCGTTTGAACTGTGAACCGTCCATGCCGCGTCCGGCGTAACGTGCTTCTCCATCACCTTTGCCGGAGGTCAGTTCCAGCAAGGTGTCGGCGTCCGGGGTCCAGCCGAGCGCAACGTCGCCGTTCCATTTGTCGTAACGCGAGGGCACGGTGTCGTGGTTGCCATCCTTGTAATCGTCGGAATGCGCTGTGTTGCCGATCACTCGCACGTAACCCAAAGGCCCACCTGCGGCGGCATCCACGACTTTGTCGAAACGACCGTTGGAACCGGCCAGCACACTGGCATTCACCCGGGTGCCGAGTGCTCCGAACGTTTCCGGCTCGCGGTCAAAAAGCACAGTGCCGGCTGATGCACCCGGTCCCCACAGCACCGTTTGCGGACCTTTGATTACGGTGAGTTTGTCGTAGGTTTCCGGCGAGATGTAGGAGGTCGGCGCATCCATTCGGCCGGGGCAGGCGCCGAGCATCATGCCGCCGTTGGTGAGGATGTTCAGCCGTGAGCCGAACATGCCGCGCAGCACCGGATCACCGTTGGTCCCGCCATTGCGGACCAATGCGAAACCGGGAATGGTTTTAAGGTAATCGCCACCGTCACTCGCCGGCACCGGTTGGCGCGCATCCTTGGGGTTGGTCACGATGGTCAAGGGCGAACTCGGTGCGATAGCAGTAATTACCGTAGGGCTCAGTTCTTCGCCGTGACCTGCGTGTTCATCGGCCAGCACCATCGGTGCGAGCAGAGCGCCGCAGAGGATGGCCGTGGCGTGCTTGAATCGAACGCGAGTTTCATTCAGGGCGAAAGACGCCTGGGCAGCGCTTAAGCTTGGTGCAGCAGAAAACCTGGACATGACAATTTCCATCGAGCAGTCGTAAACGACACGGCCGGCTGATTGGCGGACCGCGTGAGATCGGGATCAGTGTTTACGTGGCGATCGGTGGGGCGCGGGTGCGGGCGCCTGGGAAGAACGTCTGCCGGGCGTGGCCCAATCGGGGCGATTGGGGGGTGAAGGTGGTGGAGGCTGGCGTTTCAAAGTCTGTGAACGAAACACCGCCCGTCAGCGCCGGGCAATTGAACAACAGACTGCAATAACCGCATTTCTCCCACAGTGCGTGATGGTCGGCTTTCGCAGAGCAATGCTCGGCAGCAGGTTGTGCGGTGTGGTCGGCGTGCGCCATCGCCGACATGTCCATGCTCATGTCCATCGACATGTTCATGGCGCTTGGCATCAACATTGAAGCGCGTTGATTCATCGGCATCGACTGAGAAATCAGCGGGCCGATAAAAATCATCAACATGGCGAACAGGCTGATCCAACTGCCGCGTGTCAGGCTCAATGGCTGACGACGCTGTGCGGATGGCCTGGCGCGAAGTGAGCGCATGGGCGAATTCAGCGCAGAGGTTTACTGGGCGTGCATGTGTTCTTGCATGCCATCCGGAGCTTTCTTCTGCACGGCAACTTCAACCGTCACATCGCCTGACTTTTCGAAATGCAGCGTCAGTGGGAAGCGTTTGCCGTCGCTCAGCAGGCTGCGGTCTTTGAGCTCCAGCAGCATCACGTGATACGCCATTGGCGCAAAGGTGACAGCGCCACCTGCTGGCACATCGACGCTGTCGACTTGCTGCATTTTCATCAGGTCATTTTGCATCACGTGTTCGTGCAGCTGGGCCAGCCCGGCAATGGGCGAATCAACACTCAGTAGTTTGTCGGCTGTTTTGCCGGTGTTGTTAATCACGAAATAGGCGGCAACCGTTGGCGCATTGGGCGGAAGTTCTTGCGACCACGGATGGGCGATTTGCAACTCGCCGGCCTTGTATTCGTGCGCATTGGCAAAACAGGCAGGCAGCAACAGTGCGGCCACAACGATAAGTTTGTTCAACATGGCAGTTCTCCAGGACGATTCAAAACGCAGGTCAATTGCGAGAAAGAATCACACCAGAGGGGAAGCACGAGGATTGAGGCTAGGCCATTGCTGGCGTGGGTTGGGCGTTTCGAACGTGGCGATGGCGCGGTGTGAGTAACTATCGAACTGGGTGAAATACAACTGAGGCACATGCCCTGGCAACGCCACCAGAGGTGCGGAACCTGCGCAGCACCAGCAATGTTGCATGTTCGAATGTTGATCGCCTTGTGGCGCTTTCTGCTCAACCGAACCCAGCGAGATCGCCACCATCTTGGTGCCGCTGGATGTACAGAAACTGCCCCACAACAATTGTTCGACAGGTGATTTTGCCGTTTGCGCCATCGCACTGGTCATCGGCATGGCGAGCAAGTTGAACAGCACTGCGAAGCAGGCGATCCATGCAAATGCGAGCCGTTGTCGGGACATGGGCAAATCCGGTTGGGTGGGGGATCAGGCGCGGCTATTTAGCCTGATCAATGCCGATAAGTAAAAAAGCTGTGTGCGGTTTGGTGTCGCAGTACATTCAAATAGCCGCAGCATGCAAGCGCAGACCCAAGGCTTTCATCACCTTCATGATAGTCGCGAATTCTGGATTGCCAGTGCGGCTCAGTGCCTTGTACAAACTTTCTCGGCCGAGACCTGCGTCGCGAGCAATCTGGGTCATGCCTTGTGCGCGCGCTATATCATTGAGCGCCGCGCGTATCAAAACGCCGTCGCCTGCGTCTTCTTCAAAGCAAGCGTCAAGGTAGGCTGCCATATCTTCCGGTGTTTTGAGAAACTCGGCGGCGTCGAATCGAGTGAATTGTTCGGCCATGACTTACTCCTCATTACCGATGTCTTGCACCATTTGAATGGCACGTTTGATATCCCGTTTTTGCGTCGACTTATCACCTCCGACCAGGAGCAGGTAAACCACCTCTCTTCGACGAGTGAAGTACATCCGGTAGCCGGGACCGTGATGAACGCGCATTTCATGAACAGCTTCGCCGACGTGTTCGCAATCGCCGAAACTCCCCAACTCGGCGGCTCGTAGTCTTGCGACTATCCTGGCTTTGCCAACTGTATCTTTCAATGAGTTCAGCCAATCGGCAAATGCTCTGGATCGTTCAAAGTTGAACATGTCAGATCGTATTCCTTGGGATACATATTCGCAAGCGGCGCTTTTCTCCTTCCAGTAGTTTCCCGTATCTGCAAGCGCAGATTCATTCTTGCCTGGAAGGGATGAGGGGCTGGAATATAGATTTACAGCGACCGGGATTACAGTCGGCGCTTTCTGGGAATACTGACGGCAAAGTCGCGAGTTTCCGCGAATGTCAGGAAAAGTCCGACATGGATAGGGCGTACAGCATTTCAACTCCTGTCTCGAACTCCCGATCCACCCCCGGCAACGCCGGACGCTTCAAAACAATCACCGGTACGCCACGCTCACGCGCGACTTCGAGCTTCGGTTCGGTGGCGGTACTGCCGCTGTTCTTGCTGATCAGCACGTCGATCCGCCGACGCTCGAACAGCGTGCGTTCATCGTCGATCAGGAAAGGCCCGCGAGCGCCAATGACTTCGCAGCGTTCGTTGCCCGGGTAAACGTCCAGCGCGCGTAACGTCCAGAATTGCTCTGGCGGTATTTCATGCAGGTGTTGCAAGGGTTCGCGGCCGAGGGTGAACAGTGGGCGGCGGAACGGTTTCAACGCTTCGATCAACTCGGCCCAGTCACTGACTTCACGCCAGTCGTCCAGGGCTTGCGGTTGCCAGGCCGGACGACGCAGCGCCCAGCAAGGAATGCCGGACACCTGAGCGGCGGTCGCAGCGTTCTGACTGATTTGCGCGGCGTAAGGGTGAGTCGCGTCCAGCAGCAGGTCGATGCGCTCATCGCGAATGAACTGTGCCAGCCCATCAGCCCCCCCATAACCGCCGACCCGTACCTGACACGCCAAATCGGTCGGTACGCGCCCGACGCCGGCCAGGCTATAGATGTGTTCTGGTCCCAGGGTGCGCGCGATGGCGAGGGCTTCCGTGACACCGCCAAGCAACAAGATTCGTTTCATTGAAAAGCCCCTGCACGACCTACAATCCCGCCCTGGCGATCAATCGCAAACACTTCGACCTGTACCTGCGCAGGTACCACGCTGCGCGCAAATTCCAGTGCGTGCTGGCAGACGGCGTCGCCCAACTGGATGCCCGCCGCACTGGCCATGGCCAAGGCTTGTTGACTGGTATTGGCCTCGCGGATCGATTGCTGCAGCGCCTCGTTTGCGCCCACGGCGGCGGCCCATTCGGCCAACTGCGGCAAGTCGATGCTGGAGTGACGGCTGTGCAGATCCATATGCCCTGCTGCCAGTTTGCTGATCTTGCCGAAGCCGCCGCACAGGCTCAGCCTGGCGACTGGCACTTTGCGTAAATGTTTGAGCACTGCGCCGACAAAATCGCCCATTTCGATCAGCGCGATTTCAGGCAGGTTGTAGACCTGGCGCATGGTGTCTTCGCTGGCATTGCCGGTACAGGCCGCGATATGCAGGTAACCGTTGGTTGTCGCGACGTCGATGCCTTGGTGGATCGAGGCAATATAGGCCGCGCAGGAAAACGGCCGGACGATGCCGCTGGTGCCCAAAATCGATAAACCACCCAGTATGCCCAACCGCGGATTCATGGTTTTAAGCGCCAGCGCCTCGCCGCCTTCAACGTTTACTGTCACCTCGAAACCGCCCGGGTAACCAAGTTCTTCGGCCAGTCGCGTCAAGTGCTCGGTGATCATCTTGCGCGGCACAGGGTTGATTGCCGGTTCGCCCACACCCAGCACCAGCCCTGGTCGAGTGACCGTGCCGACACCACGCCCCGCACTGAACCGAATGCCGGGCGCTCGATCAAGCCGCACCTGGGAATAAAGCAATGCACCGTGGGTCACGTCCGGATCGTCGCCTGCGTCCTTGATGGTCCCGGCCTCGGCGCCATCACCCTGCAGGCGACAAAACTCCAGGCGCATCTGCACGTGCTTGCCTTTGGGCAGGACGATTTCCACAGCGTCCGAGCCCATTCCGCTGAGCAGCAGGCGAGCGGCCGCCAGGCTGGTGGCGGTGGCGCAACTGCCGGTGGTCAGGCCACTGCGTAGCGGTGCCGGTTGTTCGGCGGTTTCGTCACGCATCAAGAGCTTTGACCATGTCCAGAAGGGTAATGGGCAAGGCTTGGCGCCACGTGTCGAAATCACCCAGCGGTTGCGCCTGAGCGATGTGAATACGCGTCAGCTCGCCGCCATGCTGCTCGCGCCACGCCATCAAGGTCATCTCGCTTTGCAGCGTGACGGCGTTGGCGACCAGTCGGCCACCGGGCTTCAATTGTGCCCAACACGTATCGAGTACGCCTTCACCGGTCACTCCGCCGCCGATGAAGATCGCGTCCGGTCGTTCAAGCAAGGCCAAGGCTTGCGGCGCACTGCCACGAATCAGTTGCAGGCCGGGAACCCCAAGCGCGTCGCGGTTATGTTCGATCAACAGTTGCCGCCCTTCATCAGCCTCGATGGCCAGTGTCCGGCACGCGGGGTGCGCACGCATCCACTCGATGCCGATTGAACCGCTGCCAGCGCCCACGTCCCACAACAATTCGCCGGGCAGCGGTGCCAAACGGGCAAGCGTGATCGCCCGTACGTCGCGCTTGGTGAGTTGGCCATCGTGCCTGAACGCAGAGTCAGGCAGGCCGGCCAGTTTCGACAGTCGCTGGGTGTTCGGCTCGCAAACGCACTCGATGGCAATCAGGTTCAGATCGGCAATTATCGGATTGCCCCAATCGCTGGCGATGCCGTCGATGCGTCGTTCGGCGTCACCGCCCAGATGCTCGAGCACGCTCATGCGGCTTGGACCAAAACCGCGCTCGGTTAACAGTGCGGCAATCGCGGCGGGGCTTTGACCGTCGTTGCTGAGTACCAGCAAACGGACACCGCTGAACAATTGAGCATTAAGCGCAGCGAGGGGCCGAGCGACCACGGACAGCGTGACCACGTCCTGCAAGGGCCAACCCATGCGGGCGGCGGCAACAGAGCAAGAGGAGGGCGCGGGCAAAACCAGCATTTCTTCGCTGGGCAGTACCCGCGCGAGACTGGCACCGACACCGAAGAACATCGGATCGCCGCTGGCTAATACGCACACCGGTTCGCCGCGCCGCGCCATCAGCCCATCGAGTGAGAAAGGTGAGGGCCAGCATTCGCGTTCGCCACGGATGCACGCTGGCAGTAAATCCAGTTGGCGTTGGGCACCCACAATCCGCGATGCGGCCAGCAGGGCATGACGAGCGTTTTTGCCCAGGCCCTTGAAGCCATCTTCACCGATACCCGTTACGGTCAGCCACGGAGTCATGTCCATCCTCTATTCAATTGCCAAATCCTGCGTCGTGACAGGCGTGCATATGATAGCCCGGCGAGTGTGGTCAGGGTTGGCCTGTTTTATAGGGAGAAAGTCCGTTTTAAAGTAATTTTGTGGATGGGTTTTATTTGGAATTGCAATGCAGTCTTGTCAGTGTTTTTTTAAGTGGCCTAGTCTTCAGAGCAGTTCATTCAATAAAAGTGTATGTCATGGAGGACACTATGCGCAGTGCAGTTATTACCGGGCCCAATATAGTTTCCATGGAGAGCGAGTCTCTTCAAGACTTTGACGACTTTACCGATTGCACGATGGTTTCATCACTGAATGCCGATCGGGAGGCTAATCGCTTCAAACAACCTGGACAATGGTTCAACGGTTACGGCAGTTGCCTCGACTGGATTGGCTGGGAGCCGGTTGGCAATACTTATACCCGACGCCAGGACGTCATCTGGGGCAACGTGGTGCAGACGTACCTGCAATCAGTGTCGGCCCGCCAGAACTTTAAACTCGGCAGCCCTATTATCAACGTGTTGGTTGATTCTTTTAATGCGATAAACAATAACAGCGCTGTCGCCTATGCCTTGGATGAAGAAACAGCCAAAGGCGAACTTTTCCAGGTGACGCCGCTGTGGCGAGATCGCACGGGAAAGTTGCGAATGCAAGTGAGTCGATTGCAGTTGGTCACACGGGCGAGGGCGGACCAGTTTCTGTTTGCGAGGCTTGAAGATCGTTCGGCCAGCCTTCTACAGTACTACGCAGAGTTTGTGCTAAATGAAAAAACACTGAATGAGAAGAGAGGACTCATCCAGCAAAAACTCAGGGAAAACACAATGGCCAGGTTCAAGTTGAGGCTGAGCGCTTCACGTGCTTGAGCCCCGCGTGACGGGTTGTGCGACACGCGGGCTTTTCATGCTGGCCAGCAAAGCAGGCATAATAGCGACCTTTCGCCCAGTTGCCGGTCATCTTGTGAACCCACCTCAGCACTCTCCGTCCATACGTCCTTCGGCATGCCCGGGGTTGCTGCGTATCGTCCGGGCACTGGACGGGGGTATTTGTCGAATCAAGTTGAACGGCGGTTCGATAATGTCGACACAGGCCGAGGCCATCGCAGACGCGGCCGAACGCTTTGCCGGTGGTGTTATTGAGGCAACCAATCGGGCCAATCTGCAGATTCGCGGTATTGGTAGCGAGCAGTCGGCGCTGACCGACAGCTTGCTCGCCGCAGACTTGGGGCCGCGCACCGCCGCTGGGGATGATGTGCGCAACCTCATGTTGAGTCCGAGTGCCGGTATTGATCGGCAGATGCTGTACGACACGCGCGAGTTGGCCGAACAGATCCTCACGACGTTGCAACGACATGCACGCTTTCATGAGCTGAGCGCAAAATTCGCCGTGCAACTGGACGGTGGCGAAGCCTTGGCGATGCTCCAGCACCCGCATGATCTGTGGTTGTCGGCAGTCGACGTTGACGGTGAGTTGCGGCTGGCTTTCGGTCTGGCGGGATGCCCGACGGATGCGGCGGCCGGTTCGGTTTCACTGGAGGATGGGCATGCTTTGGTAGTCGCCGTGCTTGAGTTGTTTCTTCAAGCGGCACGCCCCGATCAACACCGAATGCGCCAGTTGCTCAGCGAACTGCCGGTCAGCGAGTTTCTAGCGCGGCTGGCCGAACGTGTGCCCTTCGCTCAAGTGAAAGCCTGGCAGCGGTCGTCACGCTCGCAGGTTCTGCACATCGGTGCTCACCCACAACGGCAGGACAGTCTGGTTTACGTCGGTGCGGTGCCCCCGGTCGGGCGACTTGATAGCACCATGCTGCGCGGCGCGGCCCGGCTCGCGCAGGAGTTCGGCGACTCATCGCTACGGTTCACGCCATGGCAAAGCGTGCTGTTGCCGAACGTTCGCCATGAAAACGCGCCTGCAGTCATTCGGCGCCTGCAACTACTTGGTTTTTTGTGTGAAGCCGACCAGCCGTTGTCACGTTTGATCGCCTGTACCGGTTCGGCGGGCTGTAGCAAAGGCCTGGCCGACACCAAGTCCGATGCCTTGCAGCTGGCGGCGCTGTTACAGCGGCATGGTGTGCTGGTGAACGTGCACCTGAGTGGTTGCGCACGTTCTTGCGCCGCCGCACATATCGCTCCGGTCACGTTACTGGCCGTCAATCCTGGTCATTACGACCTCTATTTTCGCGAAGCGGGGCTGCCGGGTTTCGGTGCCCTGCACGCACGCAACCTTACTATTGAAGCGGTCGCAGCCTTGCTCGACGCCCGCTCACGGAGCCACCTTGATGCTTGATTACATCCGCGACGGTCAGGAGATCTATCGCAACTCCTTCGCGATCATTCGCGCTGAGGCGAATCTGGACCGAATCCCGGCTGACCTGGAAAAACTCGCGGTACGAGTGATCCACGCCTGCGGCATGGTCGACGCCATCGACGGTTTGCAATTCTCTGAAGGTGCAGGCAAGGCCGGGCGCGATGCACTGGCCGCCGGGGCCCCTATTCTGTGTGATGCGCGGATGGTGTCCGAGGGCGTAACGCGCACGCGTTTACCGGCGAACAACCAGGTTATCTGCACCTTGCGCGATGACAGCGTTCCGGACCTGGCGCGTGAGCTCGGCAATACCCGTTCTGCGGCCGCGCTGGAACTGTGGCGCCCGCATCTGGCAGGCAGCGTGGTGGTCATCGGCAACGCCCCGACCGCCCTGTTTTATCTGCTGGAAATGCTGGATGCCGGCGCGCCGAAACCAGCGCTGATTCTCGGTTTTCCGGTGGGCTTCGTCGGTGCTGCCGAATCCAAGGCAGCGCTCGCGGCCGACAGCCGTGGCGTGCCTTTTGTCATCATGCAAGGCCGGTTGGGCGGTAGCGCCATGGCCGCTGCCGCTGTCAATGCACTCGCCACGGAGATCGAATGATGCATCAACCGGGACGTTTGATCGGCCTTGGCGTCGGCCCTGGTGATCCAGAACTGATTACTGTCAAAGCCCTGCGCCTGCTGCGCGAGTCTCCGGTGGTGGCGTACTTCGTCGCCAAAGGAAAAAAGGGCAACGCATTCGGCATCATCGAGGCTCACCTGCAAGGTGCTCAAACCTTGCTGCCGCTGGTCTATCCGGTGACTACCGAGGCGCTGCCGGCACCGCTGTCTTACGAGCAAGTGATCAGTGATTTCTACGATGCCGCCGCCGAAGAACTTGCAGCGCATCTGGATGCGGGTCGTGATGTGGCAGTGATCTGCGAAGGCGATCCGTTTTTCTACGGCTCCTACATGTACCTGCACGATCGACTGGCCGAGCGTTATCAAGCCGAAGTCGTACCCGGTGTGTGCTCGATGCTCGGCGGCGCTTCGGTGCTCGGTGCGCCGCTGGTTTATCGAAATCAAAGTTTGTCGGTGCTGTCCGGTGTATTGCCGCATGACGACCTCAAGCGTCGACTGGCAGACGCCGATGCCGCTGTGATCATGAAGCTGGGCCGTAACTTTCCAAAAGTGCGTCAAGTGCTCGAAGAGCTCGGCCTGGCCGAGCGGGCGCTGTACGTTGAGCGCGCGACCATGGCCAATCAGAAAATTGTCCCGCTGGATCAGGTCGAGCCGATGTCATCACCGTATTTCTCGCTGATTATTGTTCCCGGCGAACGGTGGCAAGGCTGATGACTCGTCCAGTTCCGGCAATTGTCATTCTCGGCAATGGCAGCCTTGCGACCGCGCGCAGGATTCAGCAGGTTTACCCTGGTGCATTGGTCCACGGTCTGGCTGATCGGGTTCAAGACGCGGACCGTCTCTATCATGAGTTCGGTGCCACGCTGCGTGCGATGTATCAGCAGGACACGCCGATTATTGCGTTGTGCGCCGCCGGCATCGTGATTCGAACGCTGGCGCCATTGTTGCTGGAGAAAGGTGCCGAGCCGCCAGTGCTCGCGGTCGCTGAAGACGGCAGTGCGGTAGTGCCGCTGCTCGGAGGCCTGGGCGGCGTAAACGTCATGGCGCGTGAAATCGCTGCGGCGCTGGAAGTCGCGGCGGCCATCACCACCAGTGGTGAATTGCGTTTTGGCACCTGTTTGTTAAACCCGCCCAGCGGTTACGCCCTCGGCGATCTGGAACTCGGCAAACGCTTCGTTTCTGATTTGCTGGCCGGTGAGACCGTTCGCGTAGAAGGCCAGGCGCCATGGCTGGCACAGGCGCAGTTGCCGGAGCACCCCGATGCACGGCTGGCCGTACATGTGGGTCATGCTGAGCGAGAGCCTTCTGCCAATGAGTTGCTGATCTACCCGCGCAACGTTCTGGTGGCGGTGCGTGCCATCACCGCCTCGCCAGACGCTATTCGCGATGCGTTGCGGGGCGCAAAAATCGCTGTGCAATCGATCGCTTGTTTGTTGGCTGGCGACAGCGAAATGGCCACGCCTGCGCTGCATGAAGCGGCCCTCGAACTGGGCGTGCCATTGCGTTTTGCCCCGGGCGTTGGCGCGCTCTGTGATCTGGCGCGGCATGCTGTCGGGCTACCTGTTGTAATCCACGGCGACGAGAACATCGCCATCGCGGTGGCCGAGCAACCGTTGGCAGTGTCAGTGATCGGTCGTGCTCGTGGCCGCTTGGCGGTGATCGGTTTGGGGCCGGGCGCTGCCGAACTGATGGTGCCAGCGGTCAAGACTGAACTGGCGCGTGCCAACGACGTGCTGGGTTACGAAACTTACGTGCGCATGGCAGGGCCATTTCGCGCCGACCAGGTGCTGCATTGCACCGATAACCGCGAAGAGATGCAGCGTGCTCGCCACGCTTTCGAGCTGGCGGCACAGGGGCGTTCGGTGGTGGTGGTTTCATCTGGCGACCCGGGTGTTTTTGCCATGGCCGCCGCAGTGCTCGAAGCGCTGCATGAGTCCACCGATGATGCGTGGCACAACGTCGATCTGGAGATTCTGCCGGGGGTTTCAGCTTCATTGGCAACGGCCGCGCAGGCCGGTGCGCCGCTGGGTCATGACTTCTGTGTGTTGTCGCTGTCGGACAACCTCAAGCCGTGGGCGATCATCGAAAAACGCCTGGATCTGGCGGCGCAAGCTGATCTGGCATTGGCTTTCTACAATCCGATATCGCGCTCGCGTCCATGGCAACTGGGCCAGGCGCTGGGTATCGTCGCCAAACACCGCACGCCACAAACGCCTGTGGTGTTGGGCCGCGACATCGGCCGCCCGGGCCAGACATTGCGCGTAACGACGCTGGGTGAACTGACGCCCGACCAAGTTGATATGCGAACCATGGTGCTTATCGGGTCTTCGACAACACGCGTGATTGCGCGTGCCGATGGCCGGCTATGGGTTTATACCCCGCGTAGTTATGGTGATAAGCTGTTGCCGATAACAACCCGTTGACAGAGCGTGTGCTGAGTTACATGCAGTGTTTTTATTGGCGTTGTTGCTGTTAATTCCCTGCGTTAGATTGGATCGGCTCCCAAGTATGGGGGCCACTAACTAACAAGGGAATGTTATAGATGGATGTTTACGAAAGCTCTATTACCCCGGCATGCAGCGCGGACTTCGTCCGGGGGTGCATTCAAAAGCGCCAGCCGATGTTAAAAATAATGCCTCGCTCCAGAATGCTGGGCATGACCGTGGCTGAAAGTCCTACGCGAGCGCTGGATGCATTGGTCCTTGGCAATAGCATGATTGGTTACGGCGACCAAATAAGCCTGGAAAACATGGCGATCATTGAAAACATAATAACCATGTCGAAGATGGAGGCGAACTTTGAAGTTCCGGGCAATAAAGATCCCAAGGCTTGGTACCATGCGTTTACTCAATGCATGGAAGATCTCGGTTGCTTTGTTCCGGATAAAGGATTTTCCAAATACAATGCAAGTTCTCTGAATGTCACCATGGACAATATTGTTGTCGACATTGTTCAAGCAGCGGCAGAGGCGGCCAAAGCTGCTGTTCCGGGGGCTTCAGTGTTGAGTGCTATTACCAGCACCACGCTGAATGGTTTGAAGAACGACCCTGAAGCAATCAAGTTACTGAGTCTTGAATCTAAAACCATTGAGGGCATGCGACTGAGCACCATTCCGTGCGAGCAGATGTCGAACGGCATCATTCTTGTCGCACTGGCAGCAGTCGATCATCAGGGGGACAGTCGCGCTGATGGCGTGCTGTTTTTTGACTGGAAAATCTCGACCCTCAATGTCTTTCACGGCAAGGCGTTCGCCACCTTCAACCCCACACGTTATTCGGCGATAAAAACCGATATCGAGGAATACCTCGGCGTGCACCGCAAAGAGGTATTGGTCAAGCGCTTCAGCCGCCGCAAGTAAGGCGGGAGGTGCATCAAGGCACCAAATATCCCCTGACCCCGGTGAAAATGATCTGCGCCGCCAATGCGCAGACAAACAGCCCCATCAACCGGCTGACAATCTGCAGCCCCTGATCCCCGAGAATACGTTCAATGCGGTTTGACAGATAAAGCACCACGCCTACGGTGAAGCTGGCCAGCGCAATGCTGAGAATAGCGGTGAGCTTGTCGTCCCAGTGCGGCTGGCTCACGCCCATCACCAGCAAGGCCCCGATGGTTCCGGGGCCGACTGTCAGCGGGATGGTCAGCGGGACAATGGTGACGTCCTGCTGCACGTTATCGGTTTGCACGGCTGACTTGCCTTGGGCCATGCCCAGTGCCGAGATAAACAGCACACTACCGGCGCCGATACGAAAGGCGTCGACGGTGATGCCGAACACACTAAAAATCACTCGGCCAAACAGGTACAGCAATACGCTGGAAACCAGGGTTGCGACGGCCACTTTCCAGGCTAGCCGACGCTGTTCCTTGCGCGAATAGCCGCGTGTCAGGCTGATGAAGCAGGACAACACGAAGAATGGGCTATAGAGCACCAGCATCTTCAGGTAAACGCTGAACAACACGTGGAGCATGGTGCAGGCTCACAGGCTAGGAAAGTCGAGGGGAAGTCTATCAGGCGCTGCCGAGTCTGTCGGCTCAGGAAGTTTGAGGCGTCGTGCGACTTTGTAGATCGCGTTGTGCAACCCAGTGTTCGATCAGTTCGCGCAACTGCGACAGCTCGACCGGTTTGGCCATGTGTCCGTCCATGCCCGCCTGGCGCGCACGTTCTTTGTGCTCGGCCAGAATATGGGCGGTCAATGCCACCACCGGGGTGCGGACCCGTTTGTTTGCGACTTCCCAGGCGCGCAATTGCTGCGTCGCCGAGAACCCGTCGAGGATCGGCATTTCGCAGTCCATCAGGACCAGATCGTAGCGCTGGGCTTTCATCGCCTGCAGCGCCTCTTCGCCATTGCTGGCGGTGTCCGGTTGCAGGTTCAATTTACCCAGCATGCCACGGATAACCTTGGTCGAGATGCTGTTGTCTTCGGCCACCAGAATGCGGAAATCGCTGGGCACCTTCACCGGCGTCATCGGGCCGGTGGGCGGCACCTGCGACACGGCAAGGCCTTTGTTGCGTTGGTTCAGTTCATCCGCCAGCGTGGTCTTTAACGTGTAGCCGGCGACAGGTTTGGCGAGAATGCGCTTGATCCCGGAGTTGCGTGCGATGATCTTGCTCGGCGCATTGCTGATACCGGTCAGCATCACCAGCAGGATATCGTGGTTAAGGCTCGGGTCTTCCTTGATCTTTGCCGCCAGTTGCATGCCGGTCATGCCTGGCATGTTCTGGTCCAGCAGCACCACGTCGAAGTAATCGCGCAGGTGAGCCTTGGTGCGCAGCAGCGCCAGCGCTTCCTTGCCGGACGCTACGGCGCTGACGTTCAAGCCCCAGGCGGTACATTGCTGCACCAACACCTTGCGGCAGGTGTCGTTATCGTCCACAACCAGCACGCGTGCACCTTGCAGCGGGCCATCGAGATCGTTCGTCGGGTGCTCCAGGCGATCGGGGTCCAGGGGTAAGGTCAGCCACAATGTGCTGCCCTGGCTGGCGCCACTTTTGATGCCGAATTCCCCATGCATCAGGCGAATCAATTGGCGGGCAATCACCAGTCCCAGATTGCCTCCCAGGCGTGTCGCCGACAAAAAGTGTTTGCTGTGCAGTTCAGCGTGCATCAACGCGTCGCGCTCTTGCGCGTCCATCGGTTCGCCGCTGTCTTGCACGGCGATGCGAAGGCGTGGTTTGGCACTGCGTTCGTCCAGAGCAACCACGATCAGGATTTCGCCTTCATCGGTTTTCTTCAGTGCGTTTTCCAGCAGGCTCAGCAAGGTTTGCCGCAAACGCGTGGGGTCGCCACTGATGACGCGCGGCACTTGTGGCTGGATGAAGCTGATCAGCTCGACGTTCTGTTGTTCGGCCTTGGCGCGGAAGATGCTCAAGCAGTCTTCAATCAGCGCGTTGAGATCGAACTGCACGTCGTCGAGTTCAATTTGCCCGGATTCAAGCTTGGAGATGTCGAGGATTTCGTTAATCAGTGTCAGCAATTCGTTGCCGGCGCTGTGAATGGTCTGCACATAATCGCGCTGCTTGACCGAGAGTGGAGTCCCCAGCAGCAGCTCGGTCATGCCCAATACACCGTTCATCGGGGTGCGAATTTCGTGGCTGATCTTTGCCAGAAACTCGGCCTTGGCGTTGATCTCGGCATTGCTGGCGGCCAGGTCACGGCTGATGCTGAAACGGTCTTCGGTGATGCTGCGCTGGCGTTCGCTCAGGGCGATGCTCATCAACAGGCCGCTGATACAGATGAACACCAGCAAGATAGTGATCAGCCCCTGCGGCTCGATCAGGGTCAACCCCAGCAATGCGGGCAGGATGATCAGCGTGCCCAGGTTGAACACCACCATGGCCGCGACGAACAGTCGGGCCGGGCGATAGCCTTTTTGCCAATGCCAGGCACTGACAAACAACATGCTCAGGCCCGCCAGGGCGATCAATGCGTAAGTGATGATATTCAGTGGCAAGGTGTTTACGAACAACAACAGCATGCCGCATGCCGAGATGATCAGGATGTCGCCCAGCAGCAGTTTATTCAGCGGGTGTGGGCCGAGTGGGGCGAAGAAACGATAGGTAAACATCAGCCCGCATGGCGCGGTCAGCAGCAGCGCGATGTAGGATCCAGGCGTTTGTATTGAATACCCGTTCGGCAACCACGGCCCCAACAGATTCAACAGAAGCGCGAGGCTGAGCATCAACAAGCCTTCGCACGCGGACAGCCAGAGGCTGCTGCGTGAGCGCGAATAGGCGTAGCGGATGAGGTTGTGCAGGATCAGCATGCCGAGACAGCCGAACAGGAGACCGAAAATCAGTGACTGGTTCTGGTTGGCCGCCGCCATTATCGCCGACTGCAGGGTGATAAAAGGCCGCATCTGGTGTTCCGACACCAGGCGCAGATAAACATCGAGGGGTTTATCGCTTTCAGGAAGCGGCAGCATGAAGTCGCTGCTGGGCAGTGGTCGATCAGCCTGAGGCTGTTCGGTGCCGGTGTTCAATTGTTCGATCAGTTTGTCGCCGTCAAGCACGTAAAGACTCAAGTGCGACAGGTCGGGCGCAAACACTCGCAGCAACTGTTCATGTTTGCCGGGTGCGAGTCTGAAGCGCAGCCATAACGCGCCATCGGGCTCGGCCGCAGTGAGGCGCTCAAGTTCGATGGGGCTGAATTGATTGGTGTAGCGAGAGGAGCGGATGTCGCTTAGCTGCAGGTCGCCCTGTTCATCGAGCAATACCGCCCAACCACTGCCTTGCGCAGCCTGGGCTGGAAGCATGCAGAGCAAGGTCAGCAGCGTGACAGTGAAACCTATGGCAATCCTGAGCCAGCGCACGGCGAAATCCCTTCGTAGGTTGATGCCAGATTACAACTATGCGCGGCGACAGAATAGTCCGGCAAGGGCCAGAAGCCCTTGCTCGGCCGAATGGATAAGCTATTCCTGATTTTCGCCACGCTCGCGGGCAATGGCACGGTAGCCAATGTCCTTGCGATAGAAACAACCTTCCCAATCAATCTTTGCCGCCAGCTTATAAGCTTGCTGCTGAGCAGCATCTACGCTGGCACCCATGGCAGTGGCGCACAACACGCGACCACCGGCGGTCACGACTTTGCCATCCTTCAGTGCAGTGCCTGCATGGAACACTTTGCCTTCCAGCGCGGCGGCTGCATCCAGACCGTTGATAGCAACGTCCTTGGCATAATCACCAGGATAACCGCCGGCGGCCAATACGATGCCGACGCTCGGACGTGGATCCCATTGCGCTTCGACCTTGTCCAGTGCCTGCGCCAACGCCGCTTCGACCAGCAACACCAGGCTCGACTGCAAACGCAGCATCACCGGTTGGGTCTCAGGGTCGCCGAAACGGCAGTTGAATTCGATGACTTTTGGGTTACCGGCCTTGTCGATCATCAGCCCGGCGTACAGGAAACCGGTGTAGACGTTGCCTTCCTCCGCCATGCCGCGCACGGTCGGCCAGATGACCAGGTCCATCACACGCTTGTGCACTTCGCTGGTGACCACCGGAGCAGGGGAGTAAGCACCCATGCCGCCAGTGTTCGGGCCGGTGTCGCCGTCGCCGACGCGTTTGTGGTCCTGGCTGGTGGCCATCGGCAACACGTTCTTGCCGTCGACCATCACAATGAAACTGGCTTCTTCGCCGTCGAGGAATTCTTCGATAACAACGCGCGAGCCGGCTTCGCCGAATGCATTGCCCGCCAGCATATCGCGCACGGCGTCTTCTGCTTCGGTCAACGTCATGGCAACGATCACGCCTTTACCGGCAGCCAGGCCGTCGGCCTTGATCACGATCGGCGCACCTTTTTCACGCAAGTAAGCCAGCGCGGGCTCGATCTCGGTGAAGTTCTGGTAGTCAGCGGTCGGGATCTTGTGACGAGCCAGGAAGTCTTTGGTGAACGCTTTCGAACCTTCCAGTTGCGCGGCGCCAGCCGTCGGGCCGAAGCAGTCGAGGCCGCGTGCGCGGAACAGATCGACGACACCAGCGACCAGTGGCACTTCCGGGCCCACGATGGTCAAGGAAACGTTTTTCTCGGCAAAGTCTGCCAACTGCTCAAGGGCCAGCACATCGATTGCGACGTTTTCGCACTTGGCTTCAATCGCGGTGCCGGCGTTGCCTGGCGCAACAAAAACCTTTTGCACGCGCGGATCCTGAGCCACTTTCCAGGCCAGGGCGTGTTCACGGCCACCGCTGCCAATGATCAAAACATTCATTTCAAAAACCTCGGATGACGCTAATTCTGTTGAGCGCCGCTGGGGCGCTTTTCTGTGGGAGCTGGCCTGCCAACGATGCAGGCAACTCGGTTTTTTAGCTAAACCGAGGGGATGCTATCGCTGGCAGGCCAGCTCCCGCAGTGGATCGTGTGCTTAGTGACGGAAGTGGCGCATGCCGGTGAATACCATGGCAATACCGGCTTCGTCAGCGGCGGCGATAACTTCCGCATCACGCATCGAACCACCTGGCTGGATCACCGCTGTAACGCCAGCCTTGGCGGCATTGTCCAGGCCGTCACGGAACGGGAAGAACGCGTCGGATGCCATGACCGAACCCTGTACTTGCAAGCCAGCATGCTCAGCCTTGATTGCAGCGATGCGCGCAGAGTTCACGCGGCTCATCTGGCCGGCGCCGACGCCGATGGTCTGACGATTCTTGGCGTAGACGATGGCGTTGGACTTCACGTATTTGGCGACTTTCCAGGCGAAGATCAGGTCGTGTATCTCCTGTTCGGTCGGCGCGCGCTTGGTCACGACTTTCAGGTCGTCGGCACCGATCATGCCGATGTCCCGGCTCTGCACCAGCAAGCCGCCATTGACGCGTTTGTAGTCCCAGGCAGCGGCGCGGTCTGCCGACCACTCGCCGCAGGCCAGCAAGCGCACGTTGGCTTTTGCTGCCACGATGGCGCGGGCTTCTTCGCTGACGCTTGGGGCGATGATCACTTCGACGAATTGACGCTCGACGATGGCCTTGGCCGTCTCGGCGTCCAGTTCGCGGTTGAACGCAATAATGCCGCCGAACGCCGATTCGGTGTCAGTGGCGTACGCCAGTTCGTAAGCCTGGCGGATACCGCCTTCGGCATCCGGGCTTACGGCAACACCGCACGGGTTGGCATGCTTGACGATGACGCAGGCTGGCTTGACGAAGCTTTTCACGCATTCCAGCGCGGCGTCGGTGTCGGCCACGTTGTTGTACGACAGCTCTTTGCCCTGCAGCTGGGTAGCCGTGGCAATGCCAACTTCGGCAGGGTTGGTTTCAACGTAGAACGCGGCACTCTGGTGCGGGTTCTCGCCGTAACGCATTTCCTGCACCTTGACGAACTGGCTGTTGAAGGTCCGCGGGAACTCGCTGCGACCCTCAGTGCTGAGGGTTTCAGCTGACTGGTTCACGGTGCCCATGTAGTTGGCGATCATGCCGTCATAGGCAGCGGTGTGTTCGAAGGCCTTGAGCATCAGGTCGAAACGCTGTGCGTAGGTCAAGCCGCCGGCCTTGAGGCTTTCCAGGACACTGGCGTAATCGCTGGCGTTCACCACGATGGCCACGTCTTTGTGGTTCTTGGCGGCGGAGCGAACCATGGTCGGGCCGCCGATATCGATGTTTTCGATAGCGGTCGGCAAGTCGCAGCCTGGCTTGTTGATGGTGGCTTGGAACGGGTACAGATTGACGGCAACCAGGTCAATCGGCTTGATGCCGTGCTCGTTCATGATGGCGTCATCGATACCGCGACGACCCAGGATCCCACCGTGGATTTTCGGGTGCAGGGTTTTCACCCGACCGTCCATCATTTCTGCGAAACCGGTGTAATCCGCGACTTCCACTGCGGCGACGCCGTTGTCGCGCAGCAGCTTGAACGTTCCGCCGGTGGAGAGGATCTCGACGCCCAGAGCTTCAAGCTCTTTGGCGAACTCGAGGATCCCGGTCTTGTCGGAAACGCTGATCAAGGCGCGGCGGATCGGCAGGCGGGTAGTCTGGTCGGTCATTTCAATTTCCATCAAAAGCAAAGGAGTCAGCAAAAAAGGCGACCGTTTTTACGCGGGCGCCTTTCTGGTTTGATTGAATGCTTACAGCAAATCGTACTGCTTGAGCTTCTTGCGCAGCGTGCCTCGGTTGAGTCCGAGCAGTTCGCTGGCCTTGGTCTGGTTACCCTTGACGTAGTTCATCACGCACTCGAGCAGGGGAGCCTCGACTTCGGAGAGCACCAGGTTGTACACATCCGTGACGGCAGCGCCCTCAAGGTGGGCGAAATAATTGTGCAGCGCCTTCTCGACACTCCCGCGAAGGGTCTGACCTTCTTCGCTTGGCGTATTGAGGTGCTGTTTCAAATTCACGTTGTCGCTCACGGGTGTTGTTCCACTCACTAAAGTCTCGGTCATCATCGTCATGCGGCCACCCCTTCTCCGTCCCCTGTCAGGCTCTTGTAACGCTCGGCGAAGAAGGCCCGAACGTTGGCGCATTGTGCTTCCGTTTCATCCAAACGATTGAAGTGGGCGCGAAACTCCTTGGCGCCCGGCAAGGTTGCGAGATACCAGCCCACATGCTTTCGAGCAATGCGCACACCCATGACATCTCCGTAGAAGACATGCAGCGCGGCCAGATGCTCTAGCAGAATGCGTTCCACCTCGATCAGATTCAGCGCCGGGAGTTTTTCGCCGGTACGCAGAAAATGGTCGATCTCACGAAAAATCCATGGCCGCCCTTGGGCAGCTCGGCCAACCAGCAGGCCATCGGCACCGGTCGCATCAAGCACGTACCGGGCTTTTTCAGGTGAATCTATGTCGCCATTGGCGAACACCGGAATCGACACCGCCTGCTTGATCGCGGCAATCGTGTCGTACTCGGCTTCACCGGTGTACAAGTCGGCTCGGGTGCGGCCATGGACCGCCAACGCCGTAATGCCTGCCTGCTCGGCAATTTTCGCTACCGTCAGGCCATTCTTGTTGTCCCGATCCCATCCGGTACGGATCTTCAGGGTGACCGGCACATCAACCGCAGCCACGACGGCCTGCAGGATCTCGGTGACCAACGCCTCATCCTTCAACAGGGCGGAGCCGGCGGCCTTGTTACAGACTTTTTTCGCCGGGCAGCCCATGTTGATATCAATAATCTGTGCGCCCAGCTCAACGTTGGCCCGGGCTGCATTTGCCAGCATTTGTGCATCACCACCGGCGATCTGTACCGAGCGTGGCTCGGGATCACCTTCGTGGATCATGCGCATGCGAGATTTGCGGGTGTTCCACAAACTCATGTCGCTGGTGACCATTTCCGACACTACAAGCCCTGCGCCCAGACGCTTGCATAGCTGACGAAAGGGCTGGTCGGTGACACCCGCCATGGGGGCGAGGATCAAGCCGTTGTGCAATGTATATGGACCGATGCGTACCGCCGACATAGGACTTCCCTGTTGTGGGGCCGGATCATTAGAGTTCGAAAAAGGGTTGGCATGATACCCGCTCTCGATGACTGGATAAAGGCTGAATTGAACAAAATCTGAACAGTTATTTTGTTATCGCCAGCGGTTTGGTCTTCGAGGGTAAAGTCAGAAAGCTGCCGTCAATTCTGGAACGATGAACCGTTTCACTCGGGGGAATGAAAGCTCAGGCTGTAGTTCACCGCTTTAGGGCCCGGATCGAGAATATCCAGTGCGATGTGGATCGGTGTTTGCGGTGGCATTTCAGCCATGCCTTCAAGATCGCCGTTGAGGTACTCGCCGGGCTTGAAGCGACGGCTGGCGATCAGGTGGCCGTTGAGGTCGGCAAAGCGCAGTTCCAGCAACGGGAACGGCTGTGAAAAGGTTGCCCGGTTATAGATGATTGCATCGACGACCAGTGCGCCACTGAAGTCGGGGTGACTGCGCACCACCAGGTTACTGCTTTTGATTTTTGCAATATCGACTTTGGAAGGCACTGTGCAGCCAATTTGCGGGCACAGTTCCTGGAACCATGGACGGTACTGATCCTGGCGCGCCAGCTCGTCGAAATGATAAGCGACGTACTGACCGATCAGGCCTGCGGCGCCGAGTACAATCAGTAATAACCAGAAAAACCGGCGACCCCACGGTGAACGACGCTTTTGCCAATCCAGTTGCAGCGGATCGTCGGTCAGGTCTTGTAAAACCTCGGCGCGGACGGCCGGCTCACTGCGTTCACGTTTTTTACGCAGCGGGGCTATCGAAGGCAGGTCATCGTCGTCGAGGTCGCTGCTGGCCGACAGACGTTCGTGATGCGTTGGAGCATCAAGTGGGTCATGCAAGCGCAGCTGCGGGGGTTGCGGTTCGTCGTCCAGGTCTACCGGTTCCAGCGAGAACGACGGTTCGGTGCGTTTGATTTTGCCAGCGTCGATATCTGGCTCCGGCAATTCGTTGTCGACTGCCGGTGCGCGGTCGGCGGCGGACTCGCTGTACAGGCTGTCGGGCCAGGATTCTTCGTCCGGTTCTGCACTATCCCTGCGAGCACTTAATGTGTCTTCGCGGTGACGGCCAAATTCGGTTGTCGGCTGGATTTCACGCTGTTCCAGCCTGGCAAGTTCTTCGTCGAGGTCCAGGTTGTCCAGATCCAGCTCGGCGGCCGTCCACTGCTTGAGGCTGATTGCGCGCTGTTCCGGCAATTCGACGACGGCGGGGGCAATCGGCTTGACCGCCGTGCCATTTTCGTTGCTGGCTTGCTCAAGCAGCTGTTTAGCCGCGTTGAACACCTGCAGGCACGAGCCACAGCGAACCACTCCGCGCGCCACGCTCAATTGAGCATGGCTGACGCGAAAACTGGTTTGGCAATGCGGGCACTGAGTGACGAAGCTGTCGGTCATGCGGCGATCCGGTGTATGCAGGCGCTCATTCTAGCGCCGACGGCCAGTGATGCGCACCCAGCCATCGCGATTGGCGATCGGGTCCAGATCGAAGTCCTGCGCGTAGGCGGCAGCGACGTCTTCACCTTGTTCAGCGAGGATGCCCGACAGTGCCAAGCGACCACCGGGCTTGACCAGGCTGGACAGCTGCGGTGCCAAGGAAACCAGTGGGCCGGCAAGGATGTTGGCAACCAGTACATCGGCCTGAACCTGTGGCAGATCTTCCGGCAGATAGAGCGGGAAGAGTGCCTCGGCAATATTGTTACGCCCGGCGTTGTCGCGGGAGGCTTCCAATGCCTGCACGTCGATGTCGGTACCCACCGCTTCCTTGGCGCCCAGCAGCAGGGCGGCAATGGCCAGGATTCCCGAACCGCAACCGAAGTCGAGCACGTTGCAGTCTTTCAGGTCCTGACCGTCGAGCCATTCCAGGCACAGCGCGGTGGTGGGGTGAGTGCCGGTGCCGAAGGCCAGGCCCGGATCCAGCAGCAGGTTGACCGCATCAGGTTCCGGCGCGGCGTGCCAGCTCGGCACGATCCACAGGCGCTGACCGAAACGCATTGGCTGGAAACCGTCCATCCAGCTACGTTCCCAATCCTGGTCTTCAATGGTTTCGCTGTGATGCTCGGGCAGCGGGCTGCCGGTCAGCAATTCAAGATGCGCGAGTACGCTGGCGGCTTCTGTGCCGCCTTCGAACAGCGCTAATAAATGAGTGTGCGACCACAGCGGAGTGGTGTTGAGTTCTGGCTCGAAGATCGGTTGATCTTCGGCGTCCATGAAGGTCACCGACACGGCGCCCACTTCAAGGAAAGCGTCTTCGTAGGTTTCGGCTTGTTCTGGGCTGATGGCGAGACGGACTTGCAGCCAAGGCATGGCGGGCACCTTTGAAAAATATTGATTGCAGCCTAGCGGGCTGCGAGAAGCGCGCAAGTTTACGCGAGCGCGGACGGTTTGTGGGAGTCCGCTGTACCTGTGTGTGTGGGCTTGCCCGCGAAAGCGTTCTAACGTTCACATTGATGTTGAATGTGCCGACGCCTTCGCGGGCAAGCCCGCTCCCACAGGGAATGAGCAGAACTGCAAATTTGATGAAATGTGCAGAAACAATAAAGCCGCCCGAAGGCGGCTTTGTTGATGGGGTCGAAGCTTAGTGCTTGTCGCCAGCCAGCTTGTGTTCCAGGTAGTGGATGTTGACTCCACCTTTGCAGAAGCCTTCATCACGGACCAGATCGCGGTGCAGCGGGATGTTGGTTTTGATCCCGTCGACAACGATTTCGTCCAACGCATTGCGCATGCGTGCCAGCGCTTCATCACGGGTTGCACCGTAAGTGATCAGCTTGCCGATCAACGAATCGTAGTTCGGCGGAACGGCATAACCGCTGTACAGGTGCGAATCGACGCGAACGCCGTTGCCGCCTGGAGCGTGGAAATGCTTGACCGTGCCCGGGCTAGGCATGAAGGTTTTCGGGTCTTCGGCGTTGATCCGGCATTCCAGCGAGTGACCGCGGATAACCACATCTTCCTGGGTGTACGACAACTTGTTGCCAGCGGCGATGCTGAGCATCTCCTTGACGATGTCGATGCCAGTCACCATTTCCGAAACCGGGTGTTCAACCTGAACACGGGTGTTCATTTCGATGAAATAGAACGCGCCGTTTTCGTACAGGAACTCGAAAGTGCCCGCGCCACGGTAGTTGATGTCGATGCATGCCTTGACGCAGCGAGCGAGGACTTCAGCGCGTGCTTTTTCGTCGATGCCCGGTGCCGGCGCTTCTTCGAGAACCTTCTGGTGGCGACGTTGCAACGAGCAGTCGCGGTCGCCCAGATGGATGGCGTGACCCTGGCCATCGGAAAGCACCTGAACTTCCACGTGACGTGGGTTGGTCAGGAATTTTTCCAGATAGACCATCGGGTTGCCGAACGCCGCGCCTGCTTCAGTGCGGGTCAGTTTTGCGAAAGAAATCAGGTCTTCTTCTTTATGCACAACACGCATGCCGCGACCACCACCGCCGCCGGCGGCTTTGATGATCACCGGGTAACCGACTTCGCGACCAATGCGCAAAGCGGTTTCTTCGTCTTCAGGCAGTGGGCCGTCGGAACCCGGAACGGTTGGGACGCCGGCAGCGATCATGGCGTGCTTGGCCGATACCTTGTCGCCCATCAGGCGAATGGTGTCGGCTTTCGGGCCAATGAACGCGAAGCCGGAGTTCTCGACCTGTTCAGCGAAATCAGCGTTTTCGGCAAGAAAACCGTAGCCTGGGTGAATGGCGGTAGCGCCAGTCACTTCGGCTGCGGCAATGATCGCCGGAATGTGCAGGTAAGACTGGGCGGCCGATGCCGGACCGATGCAGACGGATTCGTCTGCCAGGCCCAAGTGCATCAGTTCTTTGTCGGCCTTGGAGTAAACGGCGACGGTCTTGATGCCCATCTCTTTACAGGCGCGCAGAATCCGCAGGGCAATCTCACCGCGGTTGGCGATCAGAACTTTTTCCAACTTCGCAGTCATCAAAGTTTCTCCGCGGTTCAAACGATGGTGAACAGCGGTTGGTCGTACTCAACCGGCTGGCCGTCTTCGACGAGGATGGATTCGATCACACCGCTGGTTTCAGCTTCGATGTGGTTCATCATCTTCATCGCTTCAACGATGCACAGGGTGTCGCCTTTCTTCACGGTCTGGCCGACTTCAACGAAGGACGGCGAGCTTGGCGAGGATTTGCGATAGAACGTGCCGACCATTGGCGAACGGGCAACAGTGCCGTTCAACACAGGTGCGGCTGGAGCTGCTGGTGCAGCGGCGGCAACCGGTGCAGCGGCAGGTGCTGGAGCAGGAGCCTGCATCGGCGCCGGAGCGTAATACTGCTGAGCCGGGGTTTTGCTATGACGGCTGATACGTACAGACTCTTCGCCTTCCTTGATCTCGAGCTCGTCGATGCCGGACTCTTCCAGCAATTCGATCAGTTTCTTAACTTTACGGATATCCATGAATCATCAACTCCCAAGGGTCGGTCAGGGGCGTTCAACGCTTGTTGTTCAAGCCGTTGCCTGTCTTTCAAGCTGCTCTAGTGCGGCCTCCAGGGCCAGTCGATAACCGCTGGCGCCAAGGCCGCAGATCACTCCTACCGCTACGTCGGAGAAGTAAGAGTGATGGCGGAAAGGTTCGCGTTTGTGCACGTTAGACAAATGCACTTCGATGAATGGGATGCTCACCGCCAGCAGCGCGTCACGTAACGCGACACTTGTGTGTGTAAAAGCTGCTGGATTGATCAGAATGAAGTCCACACCTTCGCTGCGAGCGGCGTGGATACGATCTATCAATTCGTACTCGGCGTTGCTTTGCAGGTGCAGCAAGTGATGGCCGCTTTCACGGGCGCGGCGTTCCAGGTCCTGGTTGATCTGCGCCAGAGTCGTAGCGCCATAGGTGCCCGGTTCACGGGTGCCGAGCAAGTTCAGGTTGGGTCCGTGCAGAACCAGTAGGGTTGCCATCTGCTGTTCCTTGTTATCTATGTGCAGTTGTCAGAACCCGGCGACTATGCCGCAAAGCCTTTGTGACTGTCCAGTTCTCTGCAATAGCCAGCACGATGTCCGATGATTGCGCGAGATATGTGACCGGCTACCTGAATCCGGTCATTCGCGTTAGCAACACGCTCGGCGAAGACAGTCCACTTATCAGACGCGAAAGGCCTGCACGGCGGTGTGCAATCGGCCACCCAACACCAACAGATGTTCACCTTGCTCGCGCCCTTCACCGATCCTCAGCAGGTTATCGCCGCCCAATTGGTGAATTCGCTCGCTGTGGTCGCGGATCTCGCTGACGGCGCCACTTTGCTGCGCAGTGACATCGGCGATGCGCACCGCCGTGTCAGCAATGGTCTGTATGGCGCCGACGATTTTATCCAGCGCGCCGTCGGCGGCCTGAGCTTGATTGGCAGTGGCTTCGGCGTGCTCGACCTGAGCGCGCATGCCTTCTACCGATTGCCGTGCAGCGGTCTGAAGGCCGGCAATCAAGGTCTGGATTTCCGCCGTAGCGCCGGCCGTGCGTTGGGCCAACGAGCGAACTTCTTCCGCCACTACGGCAAACCCTCGGCCCATTTCTCCGGCACGGGCTGCTTCGATGGCGGCGTTCAACGCCAGGAGATTCGTCTGGTCGGCAATCGAGCGGATAACGGTCAGCACACCGCCAATGGTCGCCGACTCTTCCGCCAGGTGTTCGATCATCTGCGCATTGCCTTGCACTTCGCCCACCAGTGCATGCAATCCGTTGAGACTCAAACCGATGACTTTCTGACCATGTTCCACCGCCAATCCGGCATGACGGCTGGCGTCCGCTGCCTGGCTGGCGTCGCCGGCGACCTGTTGGATTGTCGCTTCCAGTTCGCCGAGAGAGTCGCGGATCAGTGCCGTATCGCCGGCCTGATGTTCGGCGCCGCTGTGCAAGTCATTGCTCAGTTCGGCCAGCGTACGGCTGCTGCCGGCGACTTGTTCGGCATTGAGACGAATCGTGCCCACCAAGTCGACCAAATAGGCGCGCAGGCGGTTGAGCGAGGCTTGAATGTCATGCAGTTCGCGATTGGTATTGCCCAGCTCGATGTCTTGGCTGAAATCGCCTTCGGCCCAGGTCGAGAGAGCCGGTGCCAGATTGGTCAGTGTGCGGGCCAGCCGGCGTTGCAAGGTATCGATCAGCAGTGCGATCAACAGAATCAGGCCAATCATAACGCCTTGCATCAGCCGCACTTCGCTCTGGATTTGCCCATGCTGGGCGCGCACTACCGGTTCCAGCCCGGCAATGGCTTGCTGTACAGCGGTGATTTTCTGGTGAGTGGCGGTGCTGAGTTCCGTGCGTTTCTGGATCTGGTCACGGGTGCGCGAAAGTTCGGCAGGGTAGCGAGTCAGCAGGCTGTTCAATTCTCGCTTGAGGCCGACACCGGCGTCTTCAGCGACGGCTTTTTCGCCGCTTTCCAGGCCCATCATCGAGGCGAAATCGTCGGTGCCCGATTCGCTGCTGGTGGTCACGCCGAGCAGTGGTAGTGCGTCCAGTCGTTCGGCCTGCGCGCGCAGGTTGCCGACTTCACGCTCGACGTCGGCCGCCAGCTCGCTGCGACCGCTGCTGACCAGTTTGTCGCGGGCCAGTGACAGTTTGCCCAAGTGCTGCGAAGCGGCGAGCAGCGGTGTCAGATAAGCAGGATTAGCGCTGGCGTATTGGCTGAGTTGGTCCAGGCTGGCGCCTAGCTCTCGTTCGGCCTGCAGCAGCAGTGCTTGTGGGTCGCCCGCCAATTTACCCGCCGCCAACAGATCGGTTTTGCTGAATTCTTCCAGGTTCGACAGGCTGGGGCGCAAGGTGTCGGCCAAGGGCTGCGGCAACTCATTCAGCTCTTTTTGCAAGCCTTCGATGGCTTGTCGAGCAGCGCTCAGGCGCAGCGCGTCACCATTGGCCAGGTAGTCCTCGACGTTGCGAGCCACCTCATTTTGAAACGTCCCGGACAGCCCGAGGTAGCGCTCCATCAACAGATAAGGGCGCTCCAGGGCTTTTTGCGACCACCAGAGGGTCGCGCCTAACGCCATGCAGACGGCAACTAATAGAAGGGTATTGAGATTGGTCAGCAACTTCAGGCGCATTGCGGGACTACCAGCGGCAGAGTGGTAAGCGCCTGAAGTTATTGCGTTTCTGTTACAGGGTTATGACTGATTCGGTGGATTCAGATGAAAAAGTGGCACTTTGCTTTGATTCGCGTGCGGCCTGTACGCGGTTGCGTCCGGCGTGTTTGGCCCGGTACAGCGCTTCATCCGCCTGACTCGCCATCATCAGGCTATCGGAGCCCTCGCGCAGTTCGACGACGCCGGCGCTGAAGGTGCACCAAAGGTCTTGTGGCTGCGCAGGGTAGTGAATCTCGGCGAAGCGCTGGCGAATCTCATCAAGCACGTTGTAAGCCGCTTCGATATCGGTGTCGGGCATGACGATGGCGAACTCTTCGCCCCCGTAGCGGCCAATAAAGTCGGTTTTACGCAACCGCTGCTTGAGGAACAGCGCCAGGCTCTTGATCACCCGGTCGCCCATGGGGTGGCCGTGGCTGTCGTTGACCCGTTTGAAGTGATCAATGTCGAGCATCGCAAAGCTCAACGGTTTGTTCTCACGGCGGGAGCGGAAGCTGCAGTCTTCCAGCAATTGCAGGATATGGGTGTGGTTGTACAAACCGGTGAGGCTGTCGCGCACCATCCGCGCCTTCAGGTTTCGTGCCCGTGCCGCGCGGTTACGCACGGTGGTAATCAGGTGGCGCGGCTTGATCGGTTTGGTCAGGAAGTCATCGCCGCCCTCGCTCATCGCGTCCAGCTGCTTGTCCAGATCGTCTTCAGCCGACAGGTAAATGATCGGCACGCTGACATAACGGTCGTTGTGGCGAATCACTTTTGCCAGCTCAGTGCCGGTGCAGGCCGGCATGTACATATCAAGGATGATCAGGTCTGGCTGGAAGTCCGCCAGCTCGGCCATTGCCTGGATCGGCTCGATCAATGTGCGGGTGACGATGCCGGCGCTGTTCAACAGGCGCTCGGTGTGCAAGGCCTGCGCGCGGGAATCGTCAATGATCAGCACTTTATAAGGCTCGTACTGCGCGACGCAGGTCAGCACCTCTATTTTTTCCAGCAGGCTTGAGGCTTCAAGTGTGCCGGTCAGAAATTCCTGGCCGCCGGCACGCACGGCGGCGAGCCGGGTAGGGGTGTCGGTTTCGAGCAGGCTGAAGAACAGCAGCGGCAATTGGTGATCAAGCCCTTCCTGCGCTTCGGCGGCCAGTTTAAGACCGATGCCTTGGCCACTGAAGTCCACGTCCATGACGATCGCCGCCGGCAAGCGCTCGATCATCGAGGCGCGAAACGCCGCCACGCTGTCCAGAGATTGGGCGCTGAGGCCGAAGAACTCGAGCTGCTTGGCCAAACGCTCGGCGCGTTCGTGATCTTGCAACATCACATAGATGGGCTTGCGCAGCGGCGGCAGGAGCGTTTGATCGAGTTGGTCGCCATGGCGCAGGCCGGTTCGCGACAGGCGCTGCATCAACCGGTTGAGGTCCGTAATCAACGCGCTGCTCAGACGTCCGCGATTGGCATCGACAGCCTCCAGCGACGTGCCGATGTTGCGCGCCAATAGAGAATGCTCCGGTTGTTCGAAGCGCTCGGCGAAACGCAGCAGGCGCAGGTTGGCCTCGCTCAGTTCGGCTAGATCGGTGATGGACCATTCGCTGCGCTGCAGGCGTTGCCAGATTTCAAGAATTTGACGTGCCTGATGAATTACCCGCTGGGCAAAATGGTGCTTGAGGCGCTCACGGCTGGGGTCTTCTGGCTCGGTCATATCCTGACTACTAGTTAGGGTGCATGCTGAGGTCGACTGGTGGCTCTATGCTAGCACCTCTTTTGTATTGGATGAGTGTCGTACGTCAATAATCTATAAAGCGACTTCATTCAGTTTCTGACCGACTGGTCGGATAGGATCGAAGCCGGGCTTCATTTATAGTGGCCACTGATCGCGGCTGTTGTGCCGCTCGCTGCTTTGCGCGGTATTAATGCGCGGCAAACGAGGCACGATGGCGTAGGGTTGTGGTCGAACCGATGAACTCAAGTGATTGAAAGGATATCGCCATGCTGGACTGGAAGAACCGCGCGGGCAGCGCGCCTGAACGTGCCGCTGAACCAAAATCAGCCACCCGCAGCTATATAGGTGGCGTTTTGTTCAGCCGGGCGTTGGCCACGTTGGTCGGTTTGTATTTGTTGGTGACCATTGCTCTGGGCTGGTACTGGAGCGAAGAGCCGGCACTGTTTCCGGTTCAGCAGAATGCGCAAATGGCCGCCGAGCGAGAAGGCAAGCAAATGGTCATCGGCTACACCACGGTGGAAACCCTGAAGACCGTAGCCGGCACCTTGCTCAACAAACCTGGCGGCTATATTTCCAACGATCGTTTCCCGCCCGGTCTCTGGATGGATAACACGCCGAGCTGGGAATATGGCGTGCTGGTGCAGGTGCGTGACTTGACGCGCGCCTTGCGTAAAGACTTTGCGCGTTCGCAATCGCAATCCGCTGAAGACGCCGATCTGGCCAAGGCCGAGCCGCGCTTCAACTTCGATAACAAGAGCTGGATCCTGCCGTCCAGCGAGTCCGAGTATCAGGAAGGCATTAATTCCCTGAGCCGTTATCAGGCGCGTCTGTCTGATCCTTCGCAAAAAAATGCACTGTTTTATGCCCGCGCCGACAACCTGAATAACTGGTTGGGCGACGTCGGTACGCGGTTGGGCTCACTGTCACAACGGCTGTCGGCGAGTGTAGGCCGGGTCAAATTGAACACCGCGTTGAAAACCGAAGTCGTCGCACCGGGCGAAGTACCGCAGGTTGACGAAGAAATCGTTGAAACGCCGTGGATGCAGATCGACAACGTGTTCTATGAAGCGCGCGGCCAAGCCTGGGCCTTGTCCCATCTGTTGCGTGCCATCGAAGTCGATTTCGCCGATGTACTCGCGAAGAAGAACGCCACGGTCAGCGTGCGCCAGATCATTCGTGAACTGGAAGCATCGCAAGAGCCGGTCTGGAGCCCGATGATCCTGAACGGCAGCGGCTTCGGCATATTGGCCAACCACTCGTTGGTCATGGCCAATTACATCTCCCGGGCCAACGCCGCAGTGATCGATCTGCGTCAATTGCTCAATCAGGGCTGAAGCATGGTGGATAACATCAAAGAGGCTGCGCACCGCGCGGCCTCGGATGCTGAACACATCGCCTGGGTCGACGAACAGGACAACCTGCTGGGCGCGCTGGTGCGGTCCGACCTGCGTGAGCGTGGGCTGATCGGGCGTGGCACCTACATCATGCTGTTCAATTCGGCGGGTGAGCTGTGTGTGCATCGACGCACGTTGAGTAAGGCCATTTATCCTGGCTACTGGGACGTCGCAGCGGGCGGCATGGTGCTCGCCACTGAAACCTACGCCGAGTCCGCTGCACGTGAGCTGGAAGAAGAACTGGGTGTCAGTGGCGTCGAACTGAAGGCCCACGATCATTTTTTCTTCGAGGACACCGGTAATCGCCTGTGGTGTTCAGCGTTTTCGGCGGTGTGGGACGGACCGTTGGTCTTGCAGCCTGAAGAAGTGCTTGAAGCACGCTTCATCCCTGTCGATCAGGTGATGCAGGAAATAAAGCAGAAGCCTTACTGCCCGGACTCCTTGGCCGCGTTGAAGCGCTATCTCCGGGCGCATGGGGATGACGTCGCAAAAGAGGCATAAATTGGCGCCGATTGGCTCTTAGCAAGTCGGTATTTTGCCGTTACACTGCGCGACCTTTTCAAGCTGAACCGGTAGTGCTTTTTGCAGGAGCGAGCTTGCTCCCATTTGGGTTTTACCGTTTCAGTAGCGCTGCCCCTGCCTGAGTGGGGCTTCGCGGTCGATGGCACTTGCCCAAGTGCCGCGACCAGTCTTTGTCCTCCCAAGAGGATTGCCGGTGGCCAAAAAAGCCGCATCCTTCGCCGCCCTTGGTGGCTTGGTATTTTCCACCGACGCAGGTCGTCATTGCCCGGATTGCAGTAAACCGGTGGATGCCTGCATCTGCAAACAGACCGTTATCCCGGCCGGCGACGGCATTGCGCGCGTGCGTCGCGAAAGCAAGGGCCGTGGCGGCAAGACGGTGACCACCATCACCGGCGTGCCGTTGGCTGAGGACGCGCTTAAGGATCTGGCCACTACGTTGAAAAAACGTTGTGGAACCGGTGGTGCGTTGAAAGACGGGATCATTGAAATCCAAGGCGATCATGTCGAGCTACTCTTGGCGGAGCTGATCAAGCACGGTTTCAAAGCGAAGAAGTCCGGCGGCTAGCAGCCTCTGTGAAAACCACCCTCGGCTTGATCCGGTGCTGATTCAGTTCTGGCCCGGCGTCGTCTACATGGTTTTCACAGAGCCTGTTCTGACTGGTTTCTAAACTCACCGCGGTCAGCGAGGTCTATCCCCTCGTTGACGAACCGTCATTTTCATACTTTAGACTGCGCCGGCCTGAACCCAGGCGACGCTCTATGACTTCTTTATAGGGGACTTCAATGTCCGTACGACGCACACGCAAAGACGATGGCAGCCAATGGACAGTTGCGGACAGCCGCAGTGTTTACGGGATTCGCCATTGGGGGGCCGGGTATTTCGCGATCAATGACGCCGGTCGCGTCGAAGTTCGTCCTAACGGTCCGACCAGTTCGCCTATCGACCTGTTCGAGCAAGTCGACCTGCTGCGCAAAAGCGGCTTGTCCTTGCCATTGCTGGTGCGGTTCCCGGATATCCTGCAAGACCGCGTGCGTCAGCTGACCGGCGCGTTCGATGCCAATATCGAGCGTCTGGAATACCAGAGCAAATACACCGCGTTGTACCCGATCAAGGTTAACCAGCAAGAAGCGGTGATCGAAAACATCATCGCCACCCAGGACGTGTCCATCGGTCTGGAAGCGGGCTCCAAGCCTGAGTTGCTCGCCGTACTGGCGTTGGCACCGAAGGGCGGCACCATCGTCTGCAACGGTTACAAGGACCGTGAGTTCATTCGCCTGGCGCTGATGGGCCAGAAGCTGGGTCACAACGTGTTCATCGTGATCGAGAAAGAATCTGAAGTTGAACTGGTGATCGAAGAAGCCGCCTCGCTGAAGGTCAAGCCTCAGGTTGGCCTGCGTGTGCGCCTGTCGTCCCTGGCCTCCAGCAAATGGGCTGACACCGGTGGCGAGAAATCCAAGTTCGGCTTGTCGGCTGCTCAGTTGCTGTCGGTGGTCGAGCGTTTTCGCGCGGCAGGCCTGGACCAAGGCATTCGCCTGCTGCACTTTCACATGGGCTCGCAGATCGCCAACCTGGCGGACTACCAGCACGGCTTCAAGGAAGCGATCCGTTACTACGGCGAATTGCGCAACCTTGGCCTGCCGGTCGACCACATCGATGTCGGTGGCGGTTTGGGTGTCGACTACGACGGTACCCATTCGCGCAACGCCAGTTCGATCAATTACGACATGGACGATTACGCCGGCGTCGTGGTCGGGATGCTCAAGGAGTTCTGCGATGCGCAGAACTTGCCGCACCCGAACATTTTCTCCGAAAGTGGCCGTTCGCTGACGGCTCACCACGCGATGCTGGTGGTGCAGGTGACCGACGTCGAGAAACACAACGACGACGTGCCCGAGATTGAAAACAAGGAAAACCTGCCAGAAACCGTGCAGTGGCTGGTTGACCTGTTGGGCCCGACTGACATCGAAATGGTCACCGAAACCTACTGGCGCGCCACTCACTACATGAGCGACATCGCTACCCAGTACGCCGATGGCAAGCTGACCCTGGCCGAGAAAGCGCTGGCCGAGCAATGCTATTTTGCCGTGTGCCGTCGCCTGCATAACTCATTGAAGGCTCGTCAGCGTTCACATCGTCAGGTGCTCGACGAACTCAACGACAAACTGGCCGACAAATACATTTGCAACTTCTCGGTGTTCCAGAGCCTGCCGGATACCTGGGCCATCGGCCAGGTGCTACCGATTCTGCCGCTGCACCGTCTGGACGAAGAGCCGCTGCGCCGCGCTGTTCTGCAAGACCTGACCTGCGACTCCGACGGTAAGATCAAGCAATACGTCGACGAACAGAGCATCGAAACCAGCCTGCCGGTGCACGCGCTGAACGAAGGTGAGGATTATCTGCTGGGGATCTTCCTGGTCGGCGCCTATCAGGAAATTCTGGGTGACATGCACAACCTGTTTGGTGACACCGATTCGGTGAACATCTACCAGAATGCCGATGGCAGTGTTTATCACGCGGGTATCGAGACCCACGACACCATCGAGGACATGCTGCGTTATGTGCACTTGTCACCAGAAGAACTGATGACTCACTACCGTGACAAGTGTGCCAGCGCACGCATCACCGCTGCCGAACGTACTCAATTCTTGGACGCGCTGCGTCTGGGGCTGACCCGTTCTTCTTACCTCTCTTCTTGAGGTAAGTGTTCGCTTGCATCGGGTTGTCTGAAATTGCTCCGCACGCCGCGGAAATTTCAGATGACCCGGTGGGACGAATCTCTTTTTTTGCTCGAAAACACCTACGCATCAGACCATAAAAGCCAGATGGTCTTCTTTTCGCGTAGGCCATTTCCTAAGTTGTATTTCGGTACTCTACTCGGCCATGCCTCTCGGAGAGAATCCCCGGCCGCCCCTCCTGTAGAGAATTGCCGATGTTCAATCCAGTCAACGAACCTCCATTTCGTCTGGATATAGCAGGTCTGCCCGATGCCTTCGAAGTGCTGGCCTTTACCGGTAGAGAAGCGATAAGCGAGCCGTTTTTATTCGATGTCGATCTGCTTATCGAGGACCCGACGCTAGACCTTGCCAGCCTGTTGTACCGGTTCGCGTCGTTGCACTTCGGGCCGTCAGGAAACGTCGTCCACGGGCAACTGCAGCAGCTTGTTCAGCGTAACCCTGGCGGCAGTGATCGACGTTGCCGTGTGCAGTTGCGGCCGAAACTGGCCTGCCTGGCCCAGCGCTTCAGCCAGCGTATTTTCAGCGCACTTACAGTGCCGCAGATCCTCGACCAATTGCTGCTCGAGCATGGCATTGTCGACAGCGCTCGGCGTTTTCAACTGAGTGGCGAATACCTGCCCCGTAACTTCTGTACGCAATATCGGGAATCGGACCTGCAGTTTTTGCAGCGGCTGTGCGCTCAGGAGCGGCTGCATTACTACTTCGAGCATCAGGCGCACAGACACTGCGTGGTGTTCGGTGAGCGCCCTGAACATTTTCGCACGCTAGAACCTGCCGTGTTCCAGGCCACCGAAGGGCCGCCTGCGGTGCGCCAGCTTGGGTATCGACACAGGCCACACCACACTCACAATGTGGAAGGTCGTTCGGACCTGCCAACACTGCGCAGCGGTCACTTGATGCCGCTGACGGGGCATCCGGTGCCTGAGTGCAATGACCTGTGGTTACTGACTCACATTGAGCATTCTGGCTGTCGGCAATCAGCCAATCCTTACAGCAACCAGCTACGCGCCATCCATGGTTGCGAGCAATTCTGGCCCTCGCAACCGGCAACAAAACCGCTGATGCACAGCCCGCAACGGGCCTGGGTAGTCGACGTGGATGAGCCGCATCCTGATCCGGCGAGGCACGTTGCCGTGCAGTTCGACTGGCTCTATCAAGGGGAGGGTGCGACGCCTAGCCATTGTTGGCTAGCGCTGGATGAATCACTGGATTGTGCAGGCAGCGAGCCGTTGATCGCGGGTACCGAGGTGGTGGTGAAGTTCATCGGGGGCGATCCCGATCAGCCGCTCATTACCGGTTTTCTACACGTTGCGACGTGTGTTGAAAAAACACAAAAGGCGAGGCCTCAGATTGCACATCCGCTGACTGTGGATTTGCAGGCGCTGCTGCGCTCGGGTGAGCCGCTGATGCTGATTTGTCTGCTGCCCGGTGGTGGCAGTTTCAGTCACTGCCCTCGTTCCTTTTGCGCCTGCCGCTTGGTGACAGGGCATGACCAGAACGGTGCCGCATGAGCGCCGCCGTACCGCAATGGTTGCTGATGGATGTGCCGGGGACATCGTTGGCGGGCTTGAGGTTGCCGCACGCATTTGACCAAGTGCCAAGGTTTTGGTTGTTCGAAGGCACAGAGTTTCATTTGTTGCGAGAACAAGGTCCGCAACTGATAGACCTTAGGTCCAGTCCGGCACTGGTTGAGTCATGCCACAGCGAACAGCATCTGTGGCGTGGTCTTCTGGTGGTCAGCAAGGCTCCGGCGTCACAGTTGCTGGCGCATTTTCGGCGAATGCTCATGGTCATGCCCGGCCTGCATCATCGGGCCTTGTTGAGTTATTACAGCCCGTACACCGCCAGCTATTTTTTTGATGCCTGCAATGCGTTGGAGTTGAGCCGATGGTTGGGGCCGATCAATCAGTTGCGCTGGTTTGGCGGAACCTGGGCCGATCACGCGCTCGGCAGCCAGTGTTGGCAACAGTTGAGCAACCCGGGGCTCGCCGTCAGCCCATTGGAAATCGAAGAAAGTCTAAGCCCCAGGCAACTGGAAAAACTGCAAACCTGCCTGTTGGAACACCACGCCTGGCGTTGGAGCGAATCTACGGGGACCGATTACAACTGCTTGTGGTCCCATGTTCAGGAAGGGCTAGCACTGGGGTTTAGCGAACGGCCGGCGCTTGATGGCTGGCTATGGCTACGTTTGCAGCACCCCGGCGCACTGCCTGCCCGGACGTTACCTGGACTGACCCAGCAGGAACGTCTCGATGCCTTGCGTTACCTGTGGCAGAACAACCAACCCTGAGCGCGAGGTTTCACCTTGATGGCTAACAAAGTCCGGCGACTGTTCAAACTGGCAATCGGCGGTTTTTTGCTGGCTGTCATGACGGCATGCTCGCCGCTGAAAATGCTTAACGCCTTCACCCCCGACGGCACCTTCGACAAAACCGAAGGCATAGCCTACGGCAGCGACCCGCGACAAAAACTCGATGTTTACGTGCCGCGCCATCCCATGCAAAACGCGCCGGTGGTGGTGTTTTTCTATGGCGGTAGCTGGAACAGCGGTTCACGCGGTGATTACAGTTTTGTCGGCGAGGCGCTGGCGTCGCGGGGAATCGTTGCCGTGCTGGCTGATTATCGGTTGTACCCGCAAGTTCGTTATCCGACGTTTCTTGAAGACAACGCCAAAGCCGTGGCCTGGACCCACGACCACATCAGCCAATTCTCTGGTAATCCGCAGCGCTTGTACTTGATGGGCCACAGTTCCGGGGCCTATAACGCCTCGATGCTGGCGCTCGATCCCAGCGTGCTCGGGGCGGTGGGCATGTCGCCGCACGACCTCAGCGGATGGATCGGATTGGCCGGGCCTTACGACTTTTTACCTATCGAAAACCGGGACGTGCGCCCGGTGTTTTTCTGGCCGGATTCGCCCCCCTTATCACAACCGATCAACCACGTGAGTCGCGGTGCGCCACCGGCCTTGTTGATGGCTTCACGCGACGACAACCTGGTTAATCCGACCCGCAATACCGGTGGCCTGGCGCGCAAACTGCGCGAGGCCGGAGTGCCCGTTCAAGACCTGTATTTTTCGCGCACCAACCACGCCACGCTAGTGGCCACATTGTCGCGACCCTTGCGCCGTTTGGCGCCGGTACTGGATGAGGTCGAAGGGTTCATTAAAACCACGCCGACTCAGTGAGCCTTGCCGGCAAACCAGCCGTCGTTGTTGCGCAATTGCCAGGCGAAAGCACCCAGCGTCAGGCTGCGCAGCACCATGAACAGCAGGAAGGTTATCCACAGTCCATGATTGCCCAAACCTTGTAGCGCCCAGGCGCACGGCAGCAGCATTATCACGCTCAGCAGCATGCCATTGCGCATTTCACGCGCCCGGGTAGCGCCGATGAACAGCCCGTCGAGCAGGTAGCTCCACACCGCAATCAGCGGCAGTGCGGCGAGGTAGGGCAGGTAGGCGAACGCGGTATCACGCACGCTCTGGATGTCGGTTTGCATCTCGATAAACAGGTGTCCGGCGAACAGGAAAAGCGCAGCAAAACCCAGGCTCGCGAGCAGCGACCAGCCACACGCAACTACCAGGGAGCGGCGCAGGGCTTCGCGGTCGCGAGCCCCGATGGCGTGGCCGCACAGCGCTTCTACCGCGTGAGCAAGTCCATCCAGTGCGTGGGCGGTCAGCAGCAGGCCATTGAGCAACAGCGCATTGGCCGCGACGGTTGCATCTCCAAGCCGCGCACCTTGCACCGTGATCAAGAAAAACACCGATTGCAGCGCGAGGCTGCGAATGAAGATGTCTCTATTTACCGCCAGCAGTGGGCGCCAGTTCTGCCACATCGCTAACGCCGCCCAGAGAATATGACCCGGATAAGCGCGCAGGGCCTTGCGAGTCAGCAGCAGGCCGATCACGGCACCGGTCCATTCCGCGATGACTGAAGCCCGGGCGGCGCCGACCACGCCCCATTCCAGACCGAGGACAAACCACAGGTTAAGTGCAATGTTAACCAGGTTGGTGCTCAGCAGAATCGCCAGCGGCGCACGAGCGTTTTGCGTGCCGAGGAACCAGCCGACCAGCGCATAACTGGCCAGCGCTGCCGGCAAGCCGAACAGTCGTGTATGGAAGAATTCGCGGGTGAGCTGATCAAGCTCCGCCGACGGTTGCATGAAATGCAGTGCTACGCCGCTGAGTGGAACGCCTAAGGCGCCCAACACTATCGCCAGCCCCATCGCCAGCAACAGGCCCTGCAGCAATATCTGCCGCAATGCCGCACCGTCGCCGCGCCCGGCAGCCTGCGCGGCAAAACCAGTGGTGCCCATGCGCAGAAAACCCATGCCCCAGGCCAGAAACGTGTACAGGCTGGCGCCAACGGCAACGGCGCCCAGTTGATGGGCATGGGGCAAATGGCCGATCACCGTGCTGTCGACCAGGGCCACCAGCGGTACGGAAATGTTCGACAGAATCATCGGTGCGGCGAGCGCCCAGACCCTGCGGTGGGTTGAGCGGTCGCGCCAGTCGGCAATCAGCTTGGACATGCAGGCTCCTTCAGGAGCGGGCATTGTAGCGGGACAAGGGAGCGTCGTTTTAATGAATAATCCAGCTCAACAGCCACAACCCCAGCATCAGCCAGATAATCCCCATGATGATCGATGCATTCATGAACGCCCGAATCGCCGACCACAGCAGCATCAGGCCAAGAATCAACGCGATGATGCTGATGATCGATGTGTCCATTCCCAGCGCTCTGGACAAGCCCTCGACAAAATTACCGCCCGCATGGCTTAGCAGATTGAACAGGCCGCTGAGGCCATCAACGATGAAGCGGATCACCGAGCCAAGCGCTTGGCCGAGCCATTCGAAAAAGCTTTCTACCTGCATGTCGTGGATGTCCTGATGGAAGTGATTGAGCCTTGGGCCATTGATCACAGTGGCGAGTTCCCTGCGAGGCCCGCAACGCTGGGATCTTTTGATTATGGTGCAAAGAGGTGCGCCGCAGCGAGACACTTGCCTTCGCCCCTCATCCCCCCGAAGCTATACGCCTTCAGGAGAGCCCGATGAACCTTGTTGAACTGACCGAACGCCTGCACGCCATCCGAGATCGCAATGACTGGCGGCAATTTCACAGCCCGAAGAACCTGGCCATGGCCGCAAGCGTGGAAATGTCTGAGCTGGTGGAAATTTTCCAGTGGCTGAGCGAAGACCAGTCACGGCAGTTGCCGGCCGACAAACTCGCGCATGCCGGTCAGGAAGTCGGCGACATCGTGCTTTATCTATTGCTGCTGTGCAGCGAGTTGGGGTTGGACATGAATGAAGTGGTACGCAGCAAACTCGCAGACAGCGAACGGCGGTTCAGCTGATGAGCGACCGTCATTTCGATCAGTTGGCAACGCGTTTCGCCGAAAAAATCTACGGCGGAGCCAAGGGCGCCATTCGTCTGGCAGTGCTTCAGGCCGACCTGGCGGAAACCTTGCCAGACCGGCCATTGCGCGTGCTGGACATCGGCGCTGGCCTGGGCCACATGTCGCTTTGGCTGGCTGAACGCGGGCATCAGGTGACCTTGGCTGAGCCCGCCGAGCCGATGCTTGACGGTGCGCGCCAGCGTTTCGCCGATGCCGGGCAAACGGCGACGTTTATTCAGGCTCCATGGCAAGACCTGCTGGGGCAACTGACCGAACCTTACGACCTGGTGCTGTGCCACGCCGTGTTGGAGTGGCTGGCTGAGCCGCATGCGATTCTGCCGGTGCTGCACCAACTGACCCAACCGGATGGCTGGTTGTCCCTGGCCTTCTACAACCGGGACGCGCTGATCTATCGCAACCTGCTCAAAGGCCACTTCCGCAAAATGCGCAAGAACGACATGGCCGGCGAGAAGCAAAGCCTCACGCCGCAACAGCCACTTGATCCGCGTGAACTCGCGGCGCAACTTGAGGGCCTGTGGCGGGTCGAAACTCAAAGTGGAGTGAGGGTTTTTCACGATTACATGCCGGTGGAATTCCAGGCCCGCGCCGAACTGATGGATTTGCTCGAAATGGAACTCGCTTACCGTCGCCACCCAAGCTTTGCCGGGCTAGGGCGTTATTTGCACTGGATCTGTCGGCCGGTCTGATCGGAGCATGCTATGAAAAGTCGTTCAGGGTTATTGATCATCTGTCTGGGGTTGGCGGCCTGCCAGGGCAGCAACCCGTATGTGGCGACGTCCAATCCCTTGCCGCCGGCGCCTCCTCAAGCGGCCAATACCTTTGACCGCAGCGCGTACCCGGCGCCGCCACGTGACTATGGCCGTTACCGCAGTTGGGCCTGGTTGAACGGACGCCTGCCGCCAGGAACGGCCTGGGCGGATTCGGCTCAAGTTGCGGAAGCGGTGAGCAATGCCCTCGATCAACGCGGCCTGCGCCCGCTGCATGACAATCGCCCGGCCGACCTGTTTGTCAGTGCCGACCTGCGCCTGGAAACGCGCTTGCGCCAGGTTCAGGACGACTACGGTTATTACGGCGGCGGCTATGGTGGCTACAACCGTTACGGCGGTGTGTACAACACGGTGCCCATCGTGCGGACTTATCAGGAACAAGTCGTGGTGGTGCGGGTAGACATGTTCGACGCGGGCACCGGCCAACCGGTGTGGAGCGCCAGTGCTGAAACCAGCAACAAGGGCAATCAGAGCGAGCGAGCCGACGCGATTCGAGAGGCTGTGGAAAAGGCAATGTCGGCGTATCCTCCCAGTTAGCTTCTGTAGATAAGAAGCATTTCGCAGGTTCATGTCTTCAATCGGAGAAATATCATGTTCCGCCGTCTCGCATTACTGGCCATGGCTGCGCTGCTCAGTGCTTGCGCCTCCAACCAGGTCAATCATGACTTCGACGCCAGCCGCGATTTTGCGGCCTACCGCAGTTGGAGCTGGAAAGAACCCGCGCTGCAATATCGCCCTGATGACCCGCGTATCAAGAGTGACCTGACCGAACAACGCATCCGCCAATCGGTGGCCGATCAACTCGATCAACGAGGCCTGCGTCCGGCCGCTGCGGGTGCCAAGGGTGACGTGTATGTACAGACCTACCTGATCATTGAGGAACGTCAGCAACAAGTGACGACCAACTATGGCGGCGGTTGGGGTGGCCCATGGAATGGTTATTGGGGTGGTCCGATGTACAACGAAACCCGCAACGTCAGCTACAAAGTCGCCACCATCCAGATCGATTTGCTGGATGGCAAGGACGGCAAACTGGTATGGCGTGGCAGCGACGAGCAAATGCTCGCCAGCACCCCCAATCCAACGGATCGCAGCAATGCCGTGCGCGAAACCGTCACCCGGATATTGGCTAACTACCCGCCAAGATAAGCGATAACCCGCTGTAGGCGCCTGGCTTGCCAGCGATGGCGCCCGCGAAATCGCGATCAACGGCAAGCCGCTGGCGCCAGGTTTTTTTGCCCGCAATAGCGAGTTGCCAGCAACCTGGCAAACCCTTGTCTACACTGTTTCTCACCTAAGGAGCTCGTCCTCGGCACTGTGCCGGCAAAGGAGTGCGCGATGTCGCAATGCTTGCAGTTTCGTGGCCCGACCCGGCAGCGCGGAGCTATCGGTTTGATAGCCGCGCTGACATTGGGGCTGGCGATGATGTTCATGCTGCTGGTGGTTGATAGCGGCAGGCTTTACATGGAACAGCGCAGGTTGCAACGCGTCGCTGATGTTGCTGCATTGGAGGCCGTCAGCCGCAACGGTGACTGTTTACCAGGCTTGAGTGCTGCCGGATATGCCACCCAAAGTGCGGTGCGCAACAGCTTCACGGTCGGTGTCGACAGTACGCTGACAGTCAGTTGTGGGACCCTGCAGACGGGTGCCGACAACCTTCGCGCGTTCGTGCTCAACCCGGCAAAAAAAGACGCGATCAAAGTTATTGCGGCGCGCAATATCACCACCAGCCTGGCATCAGGCATTGGGGCGTTGATGTCTGGCGGCCCCGTCAGCCTGACAACCCGACTCAGCGCCACTGCTGTCGCCGCAAGCCCTCTGGCGCCCGTTGCGCAGTTAAGCATTCGCAGTACCTTGGTCGATGTCAACTTGCTCAATCCGCTGTTTAGCGCGCTGCTCGGCAGTTCTGTCAATCTAAGCGTTGCGAGCTGGAATGGCTTGGTGGGAGCCAATATCAATTTGCTCAGTTACCTGGATCAATTGGCGATCGACCTGCATGTAACGGCGGGTGATTACGACCAGTTGCTGCAGACCAACGCGACCGTCGGGCAATTGATCAAAGCCGCAGCCACCGTTGCACAACTGAACGGTGCGACTGCCGACGTACTGGCAGGGCTAAATTCGCTGGTCACGGCGGCTGTCAGTCCGGTCAAACTGCATTTGGGCGATCTGTTGGCCTTGCAGACGGGCGGACCTTCTTCCGGTCTCGATGCTGATTTGAATGCGCTGCAATTGGTCCAGGCGTTCGTGCAGTTGGCTAACAGCAAGGGTGCCGTAGCGGCAACGCTGCCGGTCAATCTATTAGGCTTGGGCCTCGGTGCGACGGCCTCAATCAAGGTCATAGAACCGCCGCAATTTTCAGTGGTAGGCAACCCTGCATTGGCAAGACTTGCGCCGCTTGGGACAAACCGAATTTATGTACGCACGGCGCAGGTGCGGGTGTTGGTTCAGTTGGACCTGTCACTCGTCACCAATTTGATTGGCCTCGTAACGGGCACATTGTCGGTAGTGACGGGTTTGCTGGGTCTTGATTTGCAGGTGTTGCCGAGCCCCAATCTGGACGTCAGCCTTGAAGCGGGCGGTGGCAACAGCTATGTCACCGATTACACCTGCGTCAGCGACACCAACAAAAGTCTGGTCGTGAGTGCGACAACATCGGTCGCCACCCTGCGGGTCGGCAAGCTCAATTCCGATTGGGCGTCATCGACAGCACCACTGAGTGTCACGCCGATCACCTTGCTTGATATCGGTCAAAAACCATGTGGCAGTTGCGCGCGTATTCCATTTGCCGGAGGCGGTGCCGATCTGATGATCAACAGCCCCGCATTACAAACCACCGACAACCACACCTTTATGAACCCGTCGCAAGTCGGGCAGCCTCCCGTGTCGCCCTACACGCTGAGCGCATCGAACGCAATTGCGGGTCTGTCCCAGGCAGTCAGCGGCATTCAGCTGACGGTGCACGCCCCGACATTCAACCCCGGAGCTTTACTGCAGGTTCTTTTCAATACACTGCTGGGGTTGGTGAATGGTGTACTGGCACTGCTGACCAATACCTTGAGTTCAATACTCAGTCCATTGCTGGACAATCTGCTGAATAATGTTTTGAAAACCTTGGGGATCAATGTCGGAACCATTCAGGTCGACGCCAACCTCACCTGCGGACAACTCGGCAAAGCTTACCTGGTGATTTAAGCGTCAACCATGATTGGCAACTCGATACAAAACCGCGCGCCCTCGGCCGAGTTGCTGACGCTCAGTCGGCCGCCCATGTTCTCGATGATGCCGTAGCTCACGGAGAGTCCCAGACCGGTGCCGACGCCCACTGGTTTGGTGGTGAAGAACGGTTCGAAAATCTTCTCCAGCAGCCTTGGATCAATGCCGCCGCCGTTGTCCTCGACCCACAGGCGCACCGAGTGTTCATCACGTTCGGCCTGTACCGAGATCCACGGTTTGAACTCGCGGTCGGCTTCGCGTTTGCCCAACAACGCATCCCGCGCATTCACCATCAAATTGATCAACACCTGCTCCAGTTGATCGACATAACCGCGCACCTGCACTTCAAAACAGGCCTCGCCGACCCGCAGATCAACGCCTTTGCCGCGCATGCCATCGGCCAGCAACGACAGGGTGCCTTCAATGGCTTGCAGTGGATTGAAGGGGTGTTGTTCGATCTCTGAACGGCGTCCGAACACGCGCATGTGATCCACCACTCGCGCCGCGCGTTGCACCTGTGAGTCAATGCGATTGAGCTTGTCGGTCAGGTAGTCGATTTGCACATCACCGTTACTCAAACGCTTGAGTACGTTGACGATGGCCATGCGCATCACGTTCAGCGGCTGGTTGATTTCATGCGCAAGACCGGTGGCCATTTCGCCGAGGGTGGCCATTTTTGCGCTCTGGGTCAGCTGCTGCTGCGAGCGTCGGACTTCAGTGTTGTCGCGGCCCACCGCTTGAACTTCAAGCAATCGACCTTGCTCATCGAACATCCCGCGATCCGACCAGATCCACCAGGCGTTTTCGCGCCCTGGCAGTTGCAGGTTGATTTCTGCAGTGCTGACCGGTGTTTCCGGGGTCAGTTGGTCGAGGCGCTGCAGAAACGCTTCACGTTGTTCTTGCGACATCCAACTGCCCAGGTTCACGCCAGGTAGTTGTTCGGGAAGGCTTTCCAGATAGTTTGCCAAGGGCCGATTGCCGAACGTTAGCGTCAGGTCGGGGCGATAACGGCAGATCATTGCCGGCGAGTCCTCTACCAGAATCCGGTAGCGCTCCTCACTCTGCTTCACCTGCTCGGCGGCCAGCGTCGCCTCGGTCACGTCCAGCCATAGCCCGACCGCTTCGACTGGCAGGCCGAGGTCGTCACGCAGCAATTTGGCTTCATCGAGCAGCCAGTGGTAGTCACCGCGATTGTCACGCATGCGATAGCGCGCTCGCACCGAGCCTTCGCGCAACAGGCGCCGGGTGCGTTCGAAATACTCGTCGCGATCCTCAGGATGTACCCGTTCAACGAGTGCCCCGTTGGCGCAGTCGGCCAGCGTCCAGCCCAGCAATGGCAGCAAGCTGTCGCTGAAAAATGTCGGTTGCAAGGCACCTTCAACGTAGCGCTGTACGTAGATCACCGCAGGCGAGCTGGCGATCAGGTTATCCAGACGGGCATGCGCCGTCGCGGCGTTCTGTTCCTGATTTTTGATGTCGCTGATGTCGAGCATGAAGCCGACCAGGCGTCGCTGTTTGCCCATTCCCAGCGCCTGGCCTTGCACGCGATACCAGAGCGGCATTGATGCCGTGTCCGGCCGATTCAGACGTACACACACCAGCAACTCAGTGCCTTCGTTTTGCAAGGCTTGCAACCGACTTTTCAGCTCTTCACGGTCGGCGGGGTGTATTTGATCCAGCCATTCGTGCAGCGGCAAACGCGCACTCGCAAGGGTCAGGGAGTCGGCCAGCGAAGGCGCCAGTTGCACGTGGGAAGTGTCAGCAAAAAACTCCCACCAACCGGTGCCGAGCAGTGCTTGCAACGACTCCAGCCGTTCCAGTTGCAGATGATTCTGGTGCTCGCGTAAACGCGCAAGCAACGGGCCGGCGAGGGCGGCGGTGAGTTGCAACCAGTCACGCTCACTCTGGTCGGCGGCTTGTTGCTGTGAGGGGTAAAAACCACACAGCAACCAGGCGACCACACCTTGAGCGTCGTGATAGGGCACGGCAAAACCTTCGGCATTGCCGAACGTACTTTGCAACCTTGGATGGGCTCCCACGATAAGTTGTTGAGGGGCCGAGCCGTTCAAGCTGTCCAAGCCTGTACCGAGGTGCTGGCTGCGTTGCCACAACTGTGGCGCATCATGCGCGGCGTAATGCTGATGAACCTGCCAGCCTTCCTCCTGCTCATCGAGCAAGGCCATCGCAATACACGGGATGTGAAAACGCTGGGCCAGCGCCTGCAATTGTTCGATGAGCACATCGGGCAGGCGTGCGAGGCTGCACTGGCGCAACTGTTCGCTGATGTGAGAGGCGAGCAACTGACATTGTTCACGGTTGCGTGACTGGCGGCGTTCGAGCAACAAATCACCGACGTCCAGTAACTGCATCAACCAGGTTTCGGCGAGTGGCTGAACCCATCCGCGCAGGTGCAGCGGTTGTCCGCCAGGGCTGTAAAAATCCAGGTCCAGGTTCTGCCCCTGCCAGTCGGCAGGCACACCTTCAACAGTCAGTGCGCTATGCGGCATGAGCAAATCGAGCAGATGTGGAGAGTGGGCTGCGGGCATCTGCTGGACCAGCAGGTGACGCAACGGGCCGCTCATATGAAGTACCAGGCCTTGGGCATCAAGGTACAGCTGCAAGCCGACACTTTGTACGCTCAGCGGCACAGGTGCTTGCGCCGGCGTTGGCGGTTGACGATTGAGCAAGCGCCCGAAGAGTGTATCCCCGGACTTCAAAACTGCAGGCTCGACTGGGCGCTGAGCGTGGTGGGTAAATTGGGCACCGGGCCTATCCCCGGCAGCACCAGCGAGGGCAGCACTTGATTCAACTTGCTGCTGGGATAGTCGATACGCACCGTCAAAATCCCATTCGCGTAAACAGCCGAGGTATCGCTGGCGACACTGAATTTCAACGAGGCAGGAATCCATGACAAAAGCTGGGTCAGCACATCGGTCGCACGTTGTTCCACCACTTGTTTGTAACCGGTAACAGTCGGGTCTACGGCCACTCCGCGCCGGACAGCTTCGGCGGTCGACTCGTTAAACGACTGCATCAGCAACAACGGCAAGCTGTAGCTGATAATGCCGTACAACACCGCAAAAAAAATCACGAACACCAAGGCGAACTCTATCGCCACGGCACCTTTTTGCTTACGGGGGAGGCCGGTTTTCATGTGTGCGTCTACCCTGACATTCACAACGTAATATCAGCATAGAATCATTCAGCCAAAACGGACGTTTTTTACCGAATGCACAGCTTTTTTCTGGTGATCTGGTTGACGCTATGCGCGGCGCAAGATGCTCGAGAACGACACATCGCCAACGTTCTGACATTGGGCGCAGGCGCGTTGGCGCTGGCCTATATGTTATGGACCTCAAGTACATGGTTGGGCGCCGAGGCCCGGCAAGGTGGCGTTGCTTTTCTGACAGCGCTGGCCTTCACGCTACCGGGTTACTGGATGAGGCGTTTAGGTGCCGGCGATGTGAAATTAATGACAGCTTTAGGACTTGCGACAGACGGTATGCACGTCTTGGGTACATTTATCGGCGCAGGGTTGAGCAGTGTCCTTTGGTTAGTTATCGCGCCAAAAGTCTGGCCTTATATGAGTCAGTCACTTAGAGCGCGTTTGCGTTATATGGAACCGAAGTTGTCAAAAAAGCAGCCATTTGCACCGTTTGTTTTAATAGGGTTTTTGCTCACGCTCGGTTGGATCCATTAGTCGCCAAGTGCGCTGCGCCCTCTATACATAGTTAAAAAGTGCGTCTACTTTCAAATCAGCAGTTAAACAGCCTGTGGCTGTGACTAAAGGAATGGTCAGCGTTGACCCGGGCATGGAGTAGCGTGTGAATAAGATTTCTTCGGCAATAAAGGTCCTTATCGTCGACGATCACTCGTTAATCGTCGAAGAGCTTACCGAGTTCCTCGAAAGTAGCGGCTATCGTTGTGTTCCTTGTACTTCCAGCGAAGAAGCGATTGAGTCTTTCAGCGAAGATCAGAGCATTGGTCTGGTGCTGTGTGACTTTCACATGCCCGACATGGACGGTATCCAGCTCGTCCAGCATTTGCGGCGTTTATGCGGTAAACAACGCGTATTCGAAGCCATCATGTTGACCGGCCGGGCGGATAAACAGGACGTGATCAAAGCGCTGCGTGCAGGCTTCGCTGATTACTATCAGAAGCCCATTGACCTGGACGAATTGCTGGAAGGTCTGCATCGCCAGGAAGTGGCGTTGCAGGACCGACAAAAGAGCTTGCAGTTAGGGCATTTGAATCAGAAGTTGCAATACCTCTCGGAGTCGATCGACGACCTTTATCAAGACCTGGACAAAGCTCGGCGTCATCCGCAATCAGCGGGAGCGTCGGACGCCAGCGATAGCGAAATAAGTGACGCGGATCGTGCGGAAATGCCGGCGATTTTCAATCAATTGTCTCCCAGGCAGTTGGACGTGGCACGCCTGGTCGGTAAGGGACAGACTAACTATCAAATAGCCTGTGAGTTGGGCATCACCGAGAACACGGTGAAGTTGTATGTGTCGCAGGTTTTGCGATTGACACATATGCACAATCGCACGCAGCTGGCGCTGGCGTTATCGCCGAGTAATTCTGGATTGCGGCAGCGGGTTACTGCGCATTAAGATTTTCGGCGACTGTTTCAAACGCCTGCTTACCGGCGATGACATCCTCAAAATCGCCATCGCTGGCAAGCCAGGCTCCTACAGGGGAACTCGTTAAACCTTCAACCGGGTTTCTACAGGGGCCTTGTTAAACCTTCAAATAGGCTGTGTTTAAGAGGCGGTTGTAGGACCGATGTGAGATTACATTGGCGTGCGCCGTTGCCTACAAAGATTAAACCTACCCCTGTGACGAGAGAGCTTGCTCGTGTTGGGTCGCGAAGCGGCCCCAAAAGGTATCGCTACGCAGTCCAACGGGAGCAAGCTCCCTTGCCACAAAGAAAAAGTGACAGCAGCGTATTCGCGCCATCCGCCATCTCACTTGCTCTCCATTTGCCCGCCCGCGTCCTGCTCGTAAAACTCCGGAATGTCGTGTTCGTAATTTTTCAGCCAGCGTTGCATGGCCTTTTCGCGTTCTGCAGCAGTGGCGGTCTGGGGGGTGGTGGAGGCAGCCTGATTACGGCTTTGCAGCACCAGCCAGCCTTCGGTTTCCTTTTGTTGCAGCGAAGACGGGCCGTCGTCGATGGCCAGTGCGGGAAAGCTCAGCAGGCTCAAGCAACACACGATTATCAGCTTCATGATTGTTTCTCCTGCGAGGCTACGGAATAAGCTCGGTGACTGCAGCGACCTGGCCGCTGGTTGAAGGATGAGGTCTGGCCGGGGCCTTCAGGTTTTCGGCGCGGGACTTGGCGTCGCTGAATTGTTCCGGGCTCAATCCGGCGCGACTGACCACTTCAGCGGCTTGCTGCCAGTTGTCCTGATAAATCAGCAGCGACACCAGATTCACCGCCGCCAACTGATCGGCCTGTTTCAATTCCATGGCTGTCAGGAATTCGAAACGCGCATCGTCCAGGCGAAGTTGATTGAGATAGACCACGCCCAGGTCATTGCGGATTTTTTCGTCGGTGGGCGACAGGCGCGCCGCGCGTTGCAGGTGTGCCTGGGCCTGACCGTTATCGCCTCGTGCGGCGGCCAACTGTCCCAGCCCATGTTCGGCTTCTGCTGCGCGGCAGGTGCCGAGCAAGCTGCGATACAGAGGCTCGGCCTCGCTGCGCCCCAGCAAGCGGTAAACCCGGGCCTTGCGCAAGCGCACATCCGCCAGGTTATCGGGCAGGTTTTGCAGGTTGGCGAGGCTGGCGTGCAGCTTGCCGTCCTTGGCCATGTCATCGGCCAGGTTGAGCGCCAGCTCTTGATCGGCGCTAGGTTTGGCACAACTGGCCGAGGAGGTGAGGGCCGACCACGGCGCCTGACCATTGGTGGCACAACCGCTCAGCATCAGCAGGCTCAGGGCAGCAAACAATACTTTCATCAGGAACCTCTTCAGGACGCGAAAGCGCGGGCAATGGCGATAAAACCGGGCCCGGCCAAAACAATCAGCAAGGCTGGAAACAGAAACAACATCATCACTACCGACATCTTCGCCGACATTTTCGAGATGTATTCCTGCAGGCCGGTCAGGCGTCGGTCATCCAGTAACTGCTTGAGCGTAAGCAGCGATTTCATCGCTCCGCCGCCCTGCTGAATAAGCTGCTGAAGGATGACGCAGGTGTCGGTGAACTCGTCGATGGCCAGCACATTGGCGGCCTGGTTCAGTTCTTGCCCCAACTCCAGTCCAGAGTCGACCCGGGCCAGAATCAGAGTCAGTTCCTGGGTTGTCTGCGGCAATAATTGTCGGGCTTCAGTGCTTAGCACGCGTAAGGATTGCTCCACTGCCATCCCTGACTCGAACAAGATTCGCAGCAGCGGAATCAGCGTGGAGATTTCTACGGCGATTTGTTTCTGACGTCGTTTGGCCGCGTAGGCGAGCACCCTTTTGGGGAGCAGATAGCCGATGCCCAGCGCAAAGAAAGGGGCGATCCAATGGTTTTTTACCTGAGGGTAAAACAGCTCCTGAACGAGGATGACCAAACCGACGGCCAGCAACGGAGTGCCGATCTGTAATGCGGCATACATCGAGCGCTGCCGGGCTCGGCGCCATCCCAAGCGGTTGAGTAGCACTTGGGTTTCATTGTCGAGGCTGACCGTGCGCTGTCCCAATTTGCTGTCGCCAATCACGCGTAGCCATTGACCCAATCGGCTGCTGCGTACCATCTGGCCTTGAAGTCGCTGGGTGACCTGACGCTCGCGCTTGTGTCGCTCTAACAAATTGGCCAGCACCAGCGCCAATGCGCCGATCAACAGCAGCGAACTCAACATCAGCGCATTGGCCATCTCAAATGCTCCGCAACATGCGCCACAGCGCCAGGCAGCCGAAAATTTCCAGGCAGGCTGCGGTGATCAGCAAGTGTCGCCCGCTTGCGTCATGCCACATCCCGAGCATGTAACCGGGATTGGTCAGCATGAAATAGCTGACCAGAATCACCGGTAACGAGCCCAGAACCCAAGCGGTCAAGCGGGTTTCACCGGTCAGTGCGCGCAATTGGCGAGCGCCTTGTTCGCGCTCTCGAATCAGCTTGATAAGGTTTTCCAGCAGTTCGCTCGCGTTGCCGCCGTATCGATGGTTGACCTTCAACCCGAGGGCAAACATGCGCAGTTCATCCTGATCGTACAGCTCGGCAAAATCGTTCACTGCGTCCGGCAAATTGACCCCCAGTTGAACGTTGCGCTGGATGCGTCCCATGGCGGTTTTGAGCGGGTCTTCGCTGGCTTCGATGCCGCCCAGCACTGCATCCGCCAGGGTCCGACCGGATTTGAGGCTGCGGATCGCGTGGTCCAGCAGTGGCGGTAATTGTTCGATGATGCGTTGCAGGCGCTGCCGATAGCGCCATGAAACAAAAACCCGCAAGACCAGCGGCGGCAGCACCGCGAGTATCAGCAAACCTCGCCACCCGGCAATCGCGTACCCCAGCAGCATGGCGGTCGCCCACAGCGCCAGCCAAATCCCCAGCCGCTCGGTGGGACGGCCGAGGCCGGCGCGCAGGAACGCTCGCTCCAGTCCGGTCCATGAGGTCTTGACCGGGGCCAGCTCCGGTTGGCCTTGGGCAAGTCGTGCGAGCACACGCTCGCTGCCGGTTTTGCGAATGCCCTGGTAAAACAGGCGAACCGAAAATGCCAGCAGCAACAGGCACATCAGGCACAGCAACAGAGGGCCGAACATGGGTAGGCACCTCGCGGTTCAGTGATGGGGCAGTATCGGCTCGCGGCGTAATTTGTCGCCGGCGGGATTGACCGCCTCGCGCAAAAAGCCGAAACCGGTGCGTCGGTCGAGACGAAACAGGGTGTTGGTGACGTACACGTCTTCGCGCAAACCGACCACTTCCACCACTTCGCTGACGCAGCGGCGGCCATCGGGCATGCGCGTCAGCTGGATCACTACGTCGAGCGCCGCGCAGATCATTTGTCGCAAGGTGCGTTCGGCGATGGCGCGGCCGGTCAGGCCCACCAGGGTTTCGAGGCGCAACAAGGCATCTTGCGCATTGTTGGCGTGCACGGTGCTCATGGAACCGTCGTGACCGGTGTTCATCGCGGTGAGTACATCCACCACTTCGACACCCCGAATCTCGCCGAGGATAATCCGGTCAGGGCGCATTCGCAGGGCGTTGCGGATCAAGTCACTGGCCTTCACTTCGCCGTGCCCTTCAGCATTCGGCGGGCGTGTTTCAAGGCGCACAACGTGCGGATGACCGAGTTGCAATTCGGCGACGTCCTCGATAGTCACCAGTCGTTCCTGTGGATTGATCAACTGGCTGAGAATGTTCAGCAGCGTGGTTTTGCCGGTTCCCGTGCCGCCGCTGATCAAAATATTGCAACGCTTGCCCACCGCTTCCTGGATGAAATCGAAGATCGCCTGATCGATGGTCTGCATCGCCATCAAATCGTTGCTTTTAAGCATGTCCTTGCGGAATTTACGAATCGACAGGCACGGGCCGTCGAGGGCAATCGGCGGGATGATTGCGTTGACCCGGCTGCCATCGGGCAGGCGCGCGTCGACCATTGGCGAAGACTCGTCGAGCCTGCGCCCGAGGGGCGCGAGGATCCGTTGCATGACGCGTTCTACGTGGTGTGCATCGATGAAGCGCAAATCACTTTGATGCAGTACGCCGTCACGTTCGATGAACACCCGATGGGGTCCGTTTACCAGAATCTCGGTCACGGCCGGGTCGCGCAGCAGTACTTCCAGCGGACCGAACCCGGTGAGCTCGTCGACGATTTCTTCGGCCAGGCGTTCCATTTCATAGCGGGAAATCGCCAAGTGCAGCCTGGCGATGTACTCGGCAATCTTGTCGATCACGAACTGCGACAGTAGCTGCCGGGAACCTTCCAGCAGATTTTTGCCGGACTCCTCGATCGCGTCGATGATGTAGCGGTGCAGCACCAGTTTCAGACCTTCGTGATCGGTGTTGCCGACCGGTCCGCGTTGCGCTGCGCCGAACAGTTTTTCGCCGGTCATTGGGCACCTCGCAACCGGTTGAACCAGCCTGCCTTGGGTTTGGCTAATCCTTCTGAGCGTTTGGCCAGGCGTTCGCCGAGCGTGCGCAGGCTTTGGGTCAGGGCTTCGCGTGGGGCCAGTTCGAACAGGGAGACGCCCTGGTTCTTGGCGTTCAAGCGGATCTCGGGACTGAACGCCAATACCGCAATGACCTCCATGCCGAAGCTCTTGCCCAGCGTGTCCGAATCCGGCGCGACGTTGCGCAAGTAGCGGTCCACCAACAGCCGCGCGTGATCAAGCTTCATGCCTTTTTCGCGCCACAGATTAAGCACCGCCAGGTTGCGCCGGCAGTCGAGTACGTTCTGATCGGTGTACCACAACAACTTGTCGCAATGGCTGACGAAGGTGCGCAGGGCCTCGCTGTCGGGTTGGCCGGTGAGGTTCACCACGATGTGCTGGAAGTGTTGGCGCAAAGCACTGAGCAGCATGTACAGCTCGGCAGCGCTGGTACGTTCCAGCGGCTCATCGTTGGTGGCGTAGGCAAGAATCCGCAAGCCACCATCGTTGCTGGTGAAGGCACTGTCGATCAGCGTTGTATCCAGGCGCCGCAAATGCCGCAGCGCATCACCGAAGTGAAACGAACTTTCCAGCCCAAGCAACGCCAGGCTGTCGCCGCGTGGCAGGCCCAGATCCAGCAACAGGGTTTGCTGGCCGCTCTTCTGCACCACTTGCGCCATGTGATTGGCCAGCAACGCGCCGTCGGCGTTGCTTTGCACACCATAGAGCACGGTCAAGCCACCCAGTTGCGTGTTCGGCGCCACGGGTGGCAGGCGTTTGCTGAGGCGTCGCACCAGGCCTGCTACTTCGCTGGAGCGCGAGCCGTAAGCGACAAAATCACGCGCGCCGGCACGCATGGCATTCAGCACAAGCTGATTATCCATCCCGTCGCCCAATGCGACGATGGCGAGCATTGGTTTGGCCTCCAGCGCACCTTCGATCAATGCGCTCTGAGCCACCACGTGTTCACGATCCAGGCCGACGAACACCAGGCTGGCGAAGGTCACGTCCACCAGCGCCAACAGTTCATCGAGGCTGCCGCCGCCAGCGCTGACCACTTGGCCCAACGGGGCGAGCGCACCTTGCAGCCACTCAAGGTCAGTGGGATTGCGGGTGATCGCCAGGAAGGTCTGGCTAAGGCTCTGGCTCATTGCGATAACCCACTGCGTTTGTCGAAATTCCCGTCTTCGAGGAAATACATGCGGTAGAAATTGGGGTCGTAGTTACGCAGCTTCTCACCGGGCAGCGAAGGCAACTGTGCATTGGCGGCCAGCGGCTGCACCAGGTGCGGAGTGACGATCATCAACAGTTCGCGCTCTTCGCGGTTAATGTTCGAATCACGGAAAAACGCGCCCAGAATCGGGATGTCGCCCAGGCCTGGAAACTTGTTCACCTGCGAGCTGTTGCGGGTGCTGATCAAACCGCTGATGACAAAACTTTCGCCATCGGCCAGGGAGATGCTGGTGTCGGTGCGCCGCACCGTCAGCGCCGGAACTACCGTGCCGGCGATCTGCACGCCGTTGCTGTAATCGAGTTCACTGACTTCCGGCGCCACTTTAAGAGCAATGCGATTGCGCCCGATGATGGTTGGGGTCAACGTCAGGCGAATACCGAACTCCTTGTACTCGATTGATACGTTATCGCTCCCGGAGCTGGGCACCGGGATCGGGATCTCGCCACCGGCCAGAAAACTTGCGCTCTGACCGCTTAAGGCCACCAGGCTGGGACGGGCCAGAGTGTAGGCAAAGCCGCTGCCCTCCAAGGCATTGATCATCACCATGGTTTTGCCGCCAATCCACGAGAAATTGAACTGGTCGTTGTCCACCGGCAACCTGGGCGTGACCACGCCGTTAATCGTGGGCAGGGTGTTGGGTGAACCAAACAGGAAGTTGCCACGGGTGCCGAAAATCGAGGTCGACGCTTCCTTGAGTTTGGTGCGGCTGACTTCGACAAAACGGATATCGGTTTGTACCTGCGCCGGCAGCGACAAGTCTTCGGAAGGCGCTACCGCTGCGCCGATCATGGCGGCCGTGGCTTTACCCTGGACGAACACCATGCTTTGGCGCGGCGCAGTGGAGCACGCGGTCCAGACCATCAGGCTGGTTGCGCCAGGTGCCATGCCGGTCAGCAGGAAGCCGTCGGTGCCCGTGGCGTGTACATCGGCGATCTTCGGATCACCCACCGCCAGGCGCGTGATTGTCACGGGTGATTGCAGCTGCTGCTGCAACCCTTCGCCCACCTCCAGCACGGCGGGTAACGGCCCCAATGCCGAGCAGTTACCTGAGGCAGCCAAGGTGTTTTCGACAGGCACTGTCGCCAACATCAGGCAGCCGAGCAGCGGGTACAACAGCGGCATGGTACGACTGGGCATGTAGCTGCATCCTTGCTTGATCAGGGAGTTTGTTGGGAAACCTGGTTGCCGCGAATGACTTCCACGGCGCGATGCGCAGTGGCCGCGTTAACGGTGTGGGTGGCAGCAGGTTTCGGCGCGCCGGCCAAGGCCAGTTGGGTGAACTGGAACAGGCTGTTGTTAGTGGCTGCCAATTGCCCGGAGGTGTCGTTTTCTCCTGCCCAGTATTTGGCCAGGCGTTGCTCTTCACTGCTGCGCACGGCCAGGCGCAATGTGCCGACCTGAGTCGCCAGCATCAGCCGGCTCAGCAATTGTTCGGGCACGGCCAGCAGCACCGTACGCGCGGCGATCTTGCGCTGGTCTTGTTTGAGTTTTTCTTCGGCGCTTTGGGCGGGCGTCGCAGGCTTGCCGTCGTTGGTCAGGCCCAGCTGATCGCCCACGCCCAACACACGCATGGCCGGCACGACAATCTGCGCCGACTGCTGCAAATTGCTGGTGTCCTGATGCAGGTACAGCAACACGTCGACGTAGTCTCCCGGCGCCAATTGACCGGCCGCGCCGATCACTTCATCGACGGCGACGGCTAGCGCGCGTTCATCGCTGTGAATCATTCGCGCCAGCGTACCGCCGGCTTCGAAGCTGTCATTGCTGAGCCAGGTGCCGGCAGTGAGCACGCGCCACGGTGTGCGGCCGACAGCCTGCTCGATAGTGCCGAGGCTTCCTGCCGGCGCACTGCGCAGTTTTTCCACGGCGAGGTCGGCAGCGGTCAGGGGCACGAACGGCGCAACGTCGTGCACCAGGACCACCACGGATTGACGGGTCTGGTCTTCGGCACTGGCAACGGTTTTTTCGAGGGTGATGGGGGCGCTGGGTGCGGTGGCAGGTTCGGGGGCTGGCGCCGGTGCGCGGCTGAGCATCAAGCCCCAATATCCGGCGATGACAGCACCGATCAGCAGCAGCGCGGCCAGGCCCATGGTGACGCGACTGTTCATGACGGCTCTCCCTTTCCGACTGCAAAACTGTCCCGTGATCCCGACGGGATGATGGGTGATAGGCAGCTCTGAACATTCCAACTATTTCGCTATTTGAAGGTAGCGCAGCTAAGACGAAACGCCATTAGACCTGGCGAAAATAACCTTCAGAATCTGCGAACTGACCGAAATGGCGGATTTTTTTGCCTTTATATAAGCCACTAATCCTTTGTGATTAATCCGTTCTTACAGTTGCTGGGGTTGGGTTTGTTGACAATGCTTTGGTGGCGAAGAGGAATCATGTCGCAGTCTGTAATGCTGGGCCTTGGGGCCTAAGGAGTAGTTTGATGATCCTTCAACTTTACGTAAAAACCCGGGTATTTTTTGAAAGCACCGAAGGGGCTTCAGCGCTTGAGTATGCGATCGTTGCGGCAATGGTTGCGGTGATGGTGGTGGGGTTCATGACGCCGATCGGTGATCGGGTGTTCGCTATTTTCACCAATCTTAATACTGCAATCCAAGGGACTGCGGTGACTAAACCGGTGCCTTGAAAAAAACCGCCATTCCCGTGTTCGTGGGCTACTGTGGTTTAACCTGGGTTTACGGCATCGGTACTCCACATGACAGTCACTTCACTCCCACGCCAGCAGTTGCTTTTGGTCGACGACGAAGAGGATGCGCTGCTGGAATTGGCGGAATTATTGGAGGGCGAGGGCTTCAGTTGCTTTACTGCAACGTCGGTCAAACTCGCCCTGCATCATTTGACTCGACATCCGGATATTGCGTTGGTGATTACTGATTTGCGCATGCCGGAGGAGAGTGGGATGTCGTTGATCAAGCGGTTGCGTGAGCATACTTCGCGTCAGCATTTGCCGGTGATTGTGACGTCGGGGCATGCGGACATGGAAGATGTGAGTGATATGTTGCGGTTGCAGGTTCTGGATTTGTTTCGTAAGCCGATTTATCACGTGCGGTTGTTGGAGACGTTGAATAATTTGTTTCCTCAGCCGAAGTTGGGGGTTGTTGGGTCTTGATCGGTTTTGGTGTGTGTATCCGTTGTTTTGGTGATGGCTGATTATGGTTTCGCCCTTACGGCGAGTCCCTTTTGTCAAACGCCACAAAAGGAACCAAAAAGTCTTGCCCCAGCGTACGGCACGTCGCTTCGCTCGGTGTTCCCTCGCTCCGGTATTCATCTGGGGGCATCGCCTCCGGTCTGCTTCGCGACGACCTCCTCTCGATGTGTGCGGCTTCGCCGCCCGGCGCTGCGCGCCTCCCCCCCAGATGAACACCTCCACTCGGCCTGCCGAAGGGGCCTGTGTATCAAGGTCAAGTTCAAGAGCTTGCAGGCGAGCTAACGCTCGGCCTGTTGAGTGGTTAGGGGCAAGAGCAACGGCTTGTGCGGGGGAATATGGTTTTTCGTTGATGTTGTAGAGACTGGCTTGCCGGCGATGGCGTCTTTGAAGTCGCTATCACCGGCAAGCCGGTTTCCTACAGGTTCGTGTTGATACCCGAGCCTCGGCGTTCATCACCGATCCGGTTTGCGTTGTTACCCGAGCCCGGAATTCACCACAGATCCGTAGGAGACTGGCTTGCCAGCGATGGCGTCTTTGTGAAATCGCTATCACCGGCAAGCCGGTTTCCTACAGGTTCGTGTTGATACCCGAGCCTCGGCGTTCATCACCGATCCGGTTTGCGTTGATACCCGAGCCCGGGAATTCACCACAGATCCGTAGGAGACTGGCTTGCCAGCGATGGCGTCTTTGAGATCGCTATCACCGGCAAGCCGGTTTCGTACAGGTTTGCGTATACCCGCCCGAATCGTAAATCCATCACGAATCTGTGCCCCCGAATTGTGGGGCTTGCGCGATCCGTAGGTGCGTGGTTTGCCCGCGATGGTGGCCGCGGGACGCCCGGTTTTATAGCTGGTAACTGAAGCTGATGCTGTAGCGCGGTCTGCGGTTGAAGGTGTCCAGTGCTTCGTCTGACATGGGTTTGGCGGCTTCGAGTGCGATGTTGTAGTACTTGGCGTCGCCAAAGCGCAGGCCAATGGCGGCGGAGGACAGGTTGTTGCCTTTGACCGGCAGTTCGTTGAACCAGGTTTTTGAGCGGTCCAGTACCACGTAGGGTTGCAATACCTTTACCCAGTTTCCGTCGCGGTTGAAGCTGTAGTTCAGTTCGTAGGCAACGCCCCAGCCTTTATCTCCCGAGGCTTGGTCGTCGGGGTAGCCGCGGCCGAAGTTTTGGCCGCCGAAGACCGCGCGTTCGCTGTCGGGCAGGGTGTCGTCGCTCCAGTACAGCGCGGCAGATAGCACGCCTTGCCAGTTGTCGAAGAACTTGTCGCTCTGGACGCCCGATAAGCGCAAGCGGAAGAAGTCGAGGTCGATGGCGCTGTTGTTGGTTTTTGCGCCCATGCCGTTGGTGCCTTGGTACAGCCCACCGCTGAGGATGCGCAGTTGTTTTTCGTCAGCCTTGCGCCAGTCGCTCTCGAGGGCGAGGGCGCGGATGTCGGTGCGCTCTTCCACATTCAGCGGCAAACCGATGACCTGGTAGCGCGTTTTGTCGTTGACCGCGTACAAACGTGCGCCGGCGCTCAGGAGTTCGTTGGGCGAGGCGATGATCGGGTGGCTGAAGCCGATGGAGTAGCGATCGTTCTCACGGTGTGGCTTGAGTTCCAGGCCATTGTCCAATTGCACATTGGTGCCCGGGTCTGCGCGATAGCGTGAAGCAGAGAGAGCAAGTTGAGTGCCCTCGGCATTGAGGAACTGGTTGTAATCGAGGCGGTAGTAATGCTCTTCGTCATCGCCCGGCGGGAACAGTCCGCTGAGACTCAATTGCTCTCCCATGGCGGTCTGGGAATTGCTGCTGATGCCAAGCAAGGCCTGGGTGCCGTTGCGGTTGTCTTCGGTGGTGCTGAGGCTGCTGGTGAACGGTTTGCGACTGGCCTGGGCCACCAGGTACGCAGCGCCGTCAGTGGTGCCCGGAGGCGGCACTTGTGCTTGCAAGGTGACCCCGGGAATGCGGCTCATCAACGTGGTGTAGCGCTCGAAAGTCTTGCGGGTCAGTGGCCGCTCGGCCTGGAGTTTGGCCACCAGTTTATCGAGCAGGCCTTTGACCCGTCCGACATCGCCCTGCAGTTGGTAGTCCTTGATGTATCCCTCCACCAGCACCACTCGCACCACGCCGTTATCGAAAGACTGCTGTGGCAAAAACGCATAGGACAGCAAATAACCGTCCTGCTGATAACGGCGGGTGATGCTGCGCGTGGCTTCGATCAGATCGGCAAGGCTGGTTTCGTGGCCGAGCAAGGGTTGGTAGAGCGCCGCCAGTTCGCTCAGCGGGTAGACGGTGCCGCCTTCGATCTGAATGTTTTTGATCGTGACCTTGGTGTCCATCATCAACGGTTGCGCCTGCGCAGCCCCGGGTTCCGGTACTTGCAACGGCGTGGTCGTGGGGCGGTAGGCGTCGGCAGGCAGATTGGGAACAGGCAAGTTACGAATGGTTTCGTTGCTGTTGAGAAAGCTTGGCAGGGTATCAGCGAGAGCGCAGGAACTGACGGTTAGCAACAGCAAAGAAGCCATAACGCGCATAGGACACTCCATGGTCAAATCGCAACATTCCGTGCATCGGCAACTGTCTCAACCAGCGCCACGGCCTGTCATGCTCCAAAAGAAAAAACGGAAGACTCATTCGAATCTTCCGCCTTCAACCAAGCGTAGGCGCTGCAGGTTCGGCCGTCGACTCGGCCAGGTGCAATTAGTGTTTATTGCCCGACAGGCCACTGGTAAGACCGTTGAGAAGACCGGTCACGCCACCGAGCCCACCGCCAGTACCGTTCGTTGCGCCACCGACAGCGGCGACGGTATTGCCCACTGTGGTCACTGTATTTCCGAGTACGGTGGTGACAGGGTTGGCGTTGCTGGCAGCAATCGAGTTGCCAAGGCTTGCCACCGCGCCGCCAGTCTGTCCGGTCAAGCCTGAGACGGCGCCGCCAAGGTTACCCAAGGCGCCTGTGCCACCTGAAGCACCGGCGTTTTGAGTGATCCCGGTGACGATATTGGTCACTGGGCTGAGGACGGTGCCGAGGCCCGAGCCAGAACCGTTAAGCCCGCCGCCGACCGATACCAGCAGACCGCCGCCAGTGCCCGATGTGGTGCCGTTGGATAGCAGGCCGCCGGCTTTGCCCACGGTGGTGCCGACGTTGCTCAGGGCGCCACCGACCGTGTTGGTCAGGGCGTTGCCATTACCGGCAGTGGTGACTTTGTTGCCGACGCCGTTGACGGTGTCGCCGACTTGTTTGATCAGACCGTTGACCGGGGTGCCGAGGCCGGTTGCGTCGCCGACTTTGTCGGTGGTGTTCTCAACCAGGGCAATGACCGGCACCAGTTTGTTGCCGACCTGCGAGGTGACCGAGCCCAAGGGGCCGGTGGTGGTCGCGGTGCTCAGTGTGTCGCCGAGCATGGTGACTTTTTCGCCGACGCCATTCAGTACTGGCGCGACTTTGGTCACGACACCCCCCACCAGCGGGATGCTGTCGGTGGCGGTGGCCAGTTTGCCGCTGACATCGGAAACGCCGTTGCCCACGTCCTGCACCACGCCACCAACCGAGGCGGCGGTGACGCCCAGGCCGTTAGGGTCGGTGCCCAGTTTACCCAAGCCGTTCGCCACGCCGTCACCGAGTGTGGTGACTACATTGCCGGCAGTATTGGCCACGCTTTGCACAACACCGCCGACCACCGGAACGGTGCTCAGGGAGTCGCCGACCTGGCCGACGCCATCACCCAGGCCGCTGACGGTTTTACCGGTGTCCTGGATCAATGTGGTGGTCACCAACGGCGTGACGGTCGGGTTGGTTGGATTGGTCGGGTTAGTGGGATCTGTCGGATTGGTTGGGTTGGTTGGATCGGTGGTGCCACCGCCAGTACCACCGGTACCGCCTGTGCCACCGCTGCTGCCACCCGTGCCGCCGGTACCCGCCGTGGAGCCGTCCGAAGCGCTGCCGGAGCTGCTGTGATGACCGCCACCGCCACTGCTGCAACCGGCCAGGCCGAGAGCGAGGATGAGCGCCAATGCTGTTGCTGATTTGCACCACACTTGAGTTTTCATGAGGGGTATTCCTTGCACCTGTTACAACGTTCGTTGTCTTCGATGGCCTGCCGATTCTGTCGCCGGCAATGCCTTCGTCCGTTGTTCACATATCAATCGCAAGGGCGTTTTCACGCCATTCTCAAGTTGGTATTAACGCCTTATATACGGGTGCGCATTTGCTGCCTAAGGACTAATCCTTTAGGCATGGATTTCGGCTTTGTAAAAAAGGAAATTCGTTTTAAATCAACGGATGGGAAATTGAGAGTGGTGTGCGGTGCGGGCGGAAAAACTTAAGTTATATAGTCGTAATTAACCAGGTTGCGCCGCCAGGAGTCGCTTGCGAAACGGCTCCTGGCGGGGCAGGTTCACGCAATAGGTCGCCAATGCCCCACCATGTGCTGCAGGTCTGCGGCACCGTTCAACTGGAAGTCGCCGCTTGAACCTGCGGCGCTGGCGAGCAAGGTCACTTCGCTGGGCAGCCGTACCGGTTTCTTGAACTGCACCGCGATGTCGAGGTTGGCCGCTGGCAAGTGGTCGGCGAGTGCTGCGAGGGTTCGCGCCTTGTTCCACAACCCGTGAGCAATCGCCGATGGGAAACCAAACAGCTTGGCACTCATGGCGCTCAAGTGAATCGGGTTGTAGTCGCCGGAGACTTTGGCGTACTGCCGGCCAATGTCCGCAGGCGCTTTCCAGCGTGTGATTTCTGTCAGCGCCATTGTTATCGCCAGGTTTTCCTCGAGCGGTTCGCCCTCAAGTTTGACGCCTCGGCAAAGCATCTGGCTTTCGGCCTCCCACAACGGGCCGATTTGATCGTCCAGCGAGGTCACCACATCAAACGTGGCCCCTTTGGCATGCGGTTGCAGATTTTGCACCTGCACGCTGACCCGCACACGGCTTACGCCGCCCATGGGCCGCAGCACCCGAATACGATTGCTCAGGTGAATCAGCCCCAGCAGAGGAAATGGAAACTCCTTCGCGGTGAGTAATTGCATCTGCAAGGCGAAGGCAAGGATGTGCGGATACGTGGGCGGCAGCAGGCCATTGTCGGCAAAACCGCAGACCTTGCGATAAGCCGCCAGCCGTTTCGGATTGACGTCTACCCAGCACCTCAAACCTGAGTCGGGCAGGACAGTGCCGGTTATTTTGCGGCGTGTTGCCGCATGCACGTACAACGCGGGCAGGCTGGGTTCGCTGCTAAGTGTGTGCCAGTCGGTGATCATTTTACGCTCCCAAAACACTTTGCCCGCAAACGCGCAACGCTTGTCCGGTGAAGGCGCCGGTGCCGGGTTGCGCCAGCCATGCCACCGCTTCGGCAACGTCTTGCGGCAAACCGCCCTGGCCCAATGAGCTCATGCGCCGGCCCGCCTCACGCAGGGCAAAAGGAATATGCGCGGTCATTTGGGTTTCGATAAATCCTGGGGCCACTGCATTGATGCTGATACCGCGCTCGCTCAACAGAGGAGCCCAGGCTTGCGCCAAACCGATTAGCCCGGCCTTGCTTGCCGCGTAATTGGTTTGCCCGCGATTACCGGCAATGCCACTGATTGACGCCAGCAGAATCACCCGGCCGTTGTCGTGCAAGGTGCCGTTATCGAGCAGGGCTTTGGTCAATACCTGCGGCGCGTTCAGGTTAACCGCGAGCACCGCATCCCAGAATTCCGGCGTCATGTTGGCCAGGGTTTTATCGCGGGTGATACCGGCGTTGTGCACCACGATGTCGATGCCGTCGGGCAGGTGCTCGATCAGTTGTGCCGCGGCGTCTTCAGCACAGATATCCAGGGTGATGCTGTGCCCGCCGAGTCGTGCCGCAAGCGCATCAAGATCGGTTTTAGCCTGGGGCACGTCCAGCAGGATTACCTCGGCACCGTCGCGCGCCAGGGTTTCGGCAATCGAGGCGCCGATGCCGCGTGCGGCGCCGGTCACCAAGGCCTTGCGTCCGGACAGCGGCCGCGTCCAGTCCTGCACGGGTGTGTCGCAAGCCGTCAGGCGAATCACTTGCCCGGACACAAATGCGCTTTTTGGCGAGAGGAAAAATCTTAATGGGCCTTCCAGTTGATCTTCGGCGCCTTCGCCGACGTAGATCAATTGCAAGGTGCCGCCACTGCGCAGTTCCTTGGCCAGCGAGCGGCTGAAACCTTCCAGTGCGCGTTGCGCGCTGGCGGCAAAGGGATCGCTCAATGTCTCTGGCGCCCGCCCGAGGATGGCGATGTGTGCACTGCTATCGAGGTTTTTCATCAGTGGCTGAAAGAACTCGCGCAGCTGTTTGAGTGAGTCGGTATGGACCAGTTCGCTGGCGTCGAAAACCACCGCTTTCAGTTTTGGGCCATGGCCAGGGATCCACGCAGTGGCCATCGATGGTTCGGTGCCATAGCTGTAAATCGCATCGGTCAGACGGTGGGCGAACGTGCTGACTTTTTCCGCCAGCGCACCGCCGCCGATTAGCAGGGCACCGTCTACAGGCCTTAACCGGCCGGCCTGCCAGCGCTCCAGACGAACCGGCGACGGCAGCCCCAAAGCACCGATCAGGCGATGGCCAAGGGAAGAATTGGCGAAGTCGATATAACGGTCAGACATGGAACGCACTCCGGCAGCTGGGGTTCAAAGTGTGGACCATGAATGGCGATCAGTCGTTCGATTCGCTAGATAAGGCCTACGCTTGAACCACTGCAGAGTGGGACATTCGGGGCGCTGAATACCTTTTGGGGAGCGAGCTTGCTCGCGATTGGGTTGGCACATCCCGTAATAATTTTATCGATACACCGCTATCGCGAGCAGGCTCGCTCCCACAAGGGACGGTGTTTCAAACAGCTATTAAAAGGAGCTTTTCATGACTCAGCTGCGCCGCGTCGCGATTATCGGCGGTAACCGAATTCCTTTCGCCCGCTCCAACGGGCCGTACGCCACTGCTAGTAACCAGGCAATGCTTACCGCCGCACTGGAAGGTTTGATCGAGCGTTTCAACCTGCACGGTTTGCGCATGGGCGAAGTGGCGGCGGGTGCGGTGCTCAAGCATTCACGTGATTTCAACCTGACCCGAGAATGCGTGCTTGGCTCGCGGCTGTCGCCGACCACGCCTGCCTATGACATTCAACAGGCGTGCGGCACAGGGCTGGAAGCGGCGTTGCTGGTGGCGAATAAAATTGCCCTTGGCCAGATCGACTGTGGCATTGCGGGTGGCGTCGATACCACGTCCGATGCGCCAATCGGGGTCAATGAAGGGCTGCGCAAAATCCTCTTGCAGGCCAATCGCGCCAAGACCACAGGCGACAAGCTGAAAACGTTCCTGCAATTACGCCCTCATCATTTAATCCCCGAACTGCCACGTAATGGTGAGCCGCGCACCGGTCTGTCGATGGGGCAGCATTGTGAGCTGATGGCGCAAACCTGGAATATTCCACGTGCCGAGCAGGATCAACTGGCACTGGAAAGTCACCAGAAAATGGCCGCCTCATACACCGAAGGCTGGCACAACGATCTGATGACTCCGTTCCTTGGCCTGACGCGCGACAACAACCTGCGCCCGGACCTGACCCTGGAGAAACTCGCCGCACTGAAACCGGCGTTCGAAAAGAGTGCCAAGGGCACGTTGACGGCGGGTAACTCCACGCCGCTGACCGACGGTGCATCGCTGGTGTTGCTGGGCAGTGAAGCGTGGGCGCAAGAACGCGGCTTGCCGATCCTCGCGTATTTGCGTGACGGCGAGGCCGCCGCCGTGGATTTCGTCAACGGCGCCGAAGGCTTGTTGATGGCGCCGGTGTACGCAGTGCCGCGTTTGCTGGCACGCAACGGCCTGAGCTTGCAGGACTTTGACTACTACGAAATTCACGAGGCCTTCGCGGCACAAGTGCTGTGCACCTTGAAGGCCTGGGAAGATCCCGAATACTGCAAAACGCGCTTGGGACTGGACGCGCCACTGGGTTCGATCGACCGTAGCCGACTCAACGTCAAAGGCAGTTCGTTGGCTGCCGGGCATCCGTTTGCCGCCACCGGTGGGCGTATCGTCGCCAACCTGGCCAAGTTGCTCGACGCCGCCGGAAAGGGCCGTGGACTGATCTCGATCTGCGCGGCTGGCGGTCAAGGCGTCACTGCAATCATCGAGCGCTGAGGCCTTACCCAGGGGCTCAGTTTTGGCCAGGGGGCTTGCTCTGTTGAGTCGCGAAGCGGCACCAAAACCTGCAACCGCAATGCTTCAGACACACCGCGTTGCAGGGTTTACGACGGCTTCGCCGCCGAGCGGGGGCAAGCCCCCTCGCCACACAAGTCCGCTCTCTCAGGGGGGAATGTGTTTGTCAGAGAGGGAGAGTTGGCCTAACGTCGGCGTTATCTGCTGCTTTGCGACACAGGGGCCATCAATGCCGTCTAACGGACAACTTTCACTTGAGCGTTCTATTCCAGCTCTAACAGTGCTGCCTCGCGCGTTGTATGCACGTGCGGAAAGCCTGAACGCGGGATCGTGGACGCCGCCTCATTGCCACGATTGGGTGCAGTTTTCATACGCCATCAGCGGCGTTCTTGGCGTGCATACCGCTGAGGGCAGTTTCTTCGCGCCACCGCAGTGGGGGATCTGGATTCCGGCGGACGTAGAGCATCAAGTGGTGACGTCGATGCGTGCCGAGATGCGTAGCCTTTACGTGCGGCGCGAAGATTGTGCATGGGCCGAAAGCCGTTGTCGGGTACTGGAAGTCACGCCGCTGGCTCGGGAGTTGATCAAGAGTTTTTGCGCGCTGCCAGTAGAGTATCCGCAAGGCGACAGCCCGCAGGCGCGTTTGGTGAATGTTCTACTGGATCAGTTGGCGAATTTGCCGGAGGTCGGGTTTTCCCTGCCGTTGCCAAGGCATGCGCGGTTGCTGGGTTTGTGTAACGAACTGATCGAAAGCCCTGAGCGCAGCGTGACATTGCAGGAGTGGTCCAAGCGGCTGGGCACCTCGGAAAAGACCTTGATGCGATTGTTCCAGCGTGAAACCGGCCTGAGTTTCCGCGGCTGGCGCCAACGGATGCGCTTGCTGTCTTCGTTGAGTTTGCTGGAGGACGGCGACAGCGTGACCAATGCTGCGCTGTCATGCGGGTATGACTCTACCTCGGCGTTTATTGCAGCCTTCAAGGGCTTGTTCGGGTTTACTCCGGGCGATTTGTTCCGGCAGTAACCCCATCGCTGGCAGGCCAGCTCCCACAGGTATTGCAGTGCTCTTGCTGGGAAATAACAGGCCAGCGCCCCCAGGAGTTGCGGTGTTTTTGCTGGGGGCTAACAAGCCAGCCCCCCTAGCAATTGCAGTGCTCTTGCTGGGAAATAAAAGGCCAGCTCCCACAGGAGTTGCGGTGCTTTTTTTGGGAGCTAACAAGCCAGCTCCCACAGGTATTGCGGTGCTCTTGCTGGGAGCTAACAGGCCAGCTCCCCTAGCAATTGCAGTGCTCTTGCTGGGAAATAAAAGGCCAGCTCCCACAGGAGTTGCGGTGCTTTGCTGGGGGCTAACAGGCCAGCTCCCACAGGTATTGCAGTGCTCTTGCTGGGAGCTAACAAGCCAGCTCCCACAGCAATTGCAGTGCTGTTGTGGGAGCTGGCCTGCCAGCGATTGGCTGCGAAGCGGCCAGCCAGATATCGGATCAGGTTTTGAAGCGACGAACCAACCCGTCCAGCTCATTTGACAGCCCTGCCAGGCTCTGGGAATCAAGGCGTGCCGAGTTCGCGAGCTCTGCCACCAATTGCGCATCGCCGTGAATCTGGCTGATGTGCCGATTGATGTCTTCGGCGACTTGATGCTGTTCTTCCGCTGCCGTCGCTATCTGCGTATTCATGTCGCGAATCACATCCACCGACTCGCGAATTTGCCCAAAGCTGTTACGTGCTTCACCAATACGGCTGACCGATTGCTGAGACACTTCCAGGCTCGCGTGCATCTGCTGGGTCACCTGACTGGTGCGTTTGGCGAGGTTGCCGAGCAGGCCGTCAATTTCCGCCGTCGAGTCGGCAGTCCGTTTCGCCAGCGCACGCACCTCATCGGCAACCACTGCAAACCCGCGGCCCTGCTCACCGGCCCGCGCCGCTTCGATGGCCGCGTTCAGCGCCAGCAGGTTGGTTTGTTCGGCGATCGAACGAATGGTGCCCAGAATCGACTGGATATCGTTGCTGTCGCGCTCAAGCTGCTGCATCGATTGCGCCGACTGCTCGATTTCCTGGCTCAAGCGATCAACGCTGGTCACCGCTGCATCGATCTGCTGCTGACCTTCGCGTGCCTGACGCTGGCCGCTGTCAGCCGACTCTGCCGCTTGACTGCAGGAGCGGGCGACTTCGTTGGCGGTCGCCACCATTTCGTGGAACGCAGTAGACACCATGTCCACGGCTTCTCGCTGGCGCCCGGCGGCTTCGGCCATGTCGTTGGACACTTGGGTCGAGCTCTGGGAGGTTGCGAGGATCCTGCTGGCGGCGCCGCCGATGTTTTGAATAAGGCTGCGGATCGCCGCCAGAAACTGGTTGAACCAACTCGCCAGTTGCGCGGTTTCGTCACTGCCACGGATGTGCAGGTTCTTGGTCAGGTCGCCTTCGCCCTGGGCGATGCCTTCCAGGCCGCTCGCTACGCTTCTGATCGGGCGCACGATGAGGCTGGCAAAACTGGCGCCGACAATGGCGAAGAACACTGCCAACACGGTGGCAATAATCGCGATCAGCCAGGTCAACTGAGTGGCGGAACTCATCACCTCGGCTTGTTTGATCAAGCCAATAAAGGTCCAGCCCAGTTGCTCCGACGGCCAGACGTTGGCCATGTAGCGCTCGCCGTTCAGCTCGACTTCCACCAGCCCTTTACCTGCCTTGGCCAGTTGCGCGTAGCCGTCGCCGAGACCGTTCAATGCCTTGAAGTTATGCTCTGGCTGCTTGGGATCGACCAGGACCGTGCCGTTGTTTTCCACCAGCATCAGGTAGCCGGTTTCACCGAGTTTGATCTGTTTGACGATTTCGGTGAGCTGCTTCAACGAAACGTCGATGTTCACTACGCCGCCCTGAGCGCCCAACTGATTGGCGACCGCACGCACCGTACTCACCAGCACGGCATCGTCACCGGCCCAATAGTAAGCCTCGGTACGCAGGGTTTTGCCCGGGTTGGCCATGGCCGTTTTGTACCAAGGACGGGTGCGTGGATCGTAGTTGGACATTTTCGGGTCGCCCGGCCAAAACGCATAACCGCCACTGCTCAAACCGTAGGACACGTAAGAGTAGGCCGGGTGGCTGGCGGCGAGGCTGGCGAACAAGGCAAACAGCTGTTTGTCGACATCACTGTCCGGCAAGTCGGCGGCATTCGCGCTCACGCGACTTTTGACACTGGCGTCGGCGTTCTTCACCAACGGTTGCGCGGCCAGGTAATCGACGTTTTGGCTGATGCCGTCAAAGAACAACTGCATGGCGTTGCTGACCTGGCGAATTTCGCGACCACTGCCGTCGACAAAATTTTCCTTGGCATCACTGCGCAAGTTCAGCACAACCAGGGTGGCGACCAGCACCACGGGTAAGCAGGCGATGATTGCAAACGCCCAGGTCAACTTCTGTTTGATGTTCATCCGCGCTCCAGATTTTCTTGTAGGCCCACGCAGTGCAGATGACTCGCGGATTATTGGCAGCTGTAAACGTTGGTGATCAACCCGGCTCCTTGGGGTGACATCGTTTTTTTCTGTCGAAACGATTGCCGGAGAAATCAGTCCATGTCAGATGACTTCGGCTGATCGCGGGGGAAATTGAGTCCGGTCGTGAAAAAACCGGCGAAGGGTATGTTTCAAGGTGTCAGTTTCTGTCTTAAATGCCCGCATGAACCAACGACAACACATGGCGCAAGCTCGGCTATGATCTTGTTCGGCCACTCAGTGACGTCGTGTTTGCCGGTAATTTCGGCACATTGTGTGCATCTTGATGCTCATGACAGCGTTCATAGGTCGGCAACCCCTCCCACCAGCGAGTGGATTGCCGTATAACGAATGACTTTCGCGTGTTTGGTAATAAAGGACCCACAATAAAAGCTGATGAAGACTCCAAAACGCATTGAACCCCTGATCGAGGACGGTCTGGTCGACGAGGTGCTGCGCCCACTCATGAGTGGTAAAGAAGCAGCTGTTTATGTGGTGCGCTGCGGCAACGAGTTACGTTGCGCGAAGGTCTACAAGGAGGCGAATAAACGCAGTTTCCGTCAGGCGGCCGAGTATCAGGAAGGCCGCAAGGTGCGCAACAGCCGTCAGGCTCGTGCCATGGCGAAGGGCTCCAAGTTTGGCAAGAAAGAAACCGAAGACGCTTGGCAGAACGCTGAAGTGGCTGCGCTGTTCCGTCTGGCCGGCGCCGGTGTTCGAGTGCCTCAACCGTACGACTTCCTGGAAGGCGTGCTGCTGATGGAACTGGTGGCTGATGAGTATGGCGATGCCGCACCGCGTCTGAACGACGTGGTGCTAGAGCCAGATCAGGCGCGCGAATATCACGCGTTTTTGATTTCCCAGATCGTGCTGATGTTGTGTACCGGTCTGGTGCACGGTGACCTGTCCGAGTTCAACGTTTTGTTGACGCCGACCGGGCCTGTGATCATCGATCTGCCGCAAGCGGTGGATGCAGCGGGCAACAACCATGCGTTCAGCATGCTGGAACGGGACGTCGGCAACATGGCGTCCTACTTCGGGCGATTCGCGCCGGAGTTGAAAAAAACCCGGTACGCCAAGGAAATGTGGGCCTTGTACGAAGCCGGCACCTTGCACCCGGCCAGTGCCTTGACCGGTGAGTTCGATGAGCCGGAAGAGTTGGCCGATGTGGGCGGGATCATGCGCGAGATCGAGGCCGCACGCCTCGATGAAGAACGCAAGCAAGCGGTTCGCGCGGCAGACGACGCACCACCTGGTAAAACCGAAGAGCCGCCTCCGCCCTGGATGCAGTGATCGGTTAAAGAAAAACCCGGCTCCGGCCGGGTTTTTTGTCGATGTTTTTTTGGGGGACCGCGGCGTCAGACCAGACAATCCACATCGGCCATACACCCCCACACACAAGGACTGAATGTGAACATCTCCACGCGTAACGCCGGCCGATCATAGTGGCTCGTCTGATTTCGGACTTCGGCGCTTTTCTCAGCATGGTGAAAGGATTGGCAATCAGGCGTGAGCGGCTGGCTCGCAGCAGCCTGACTCCAGGCTCTTGAGAATCGGACAGTCGGGCCGGTGGTCGCCATGGCAATGTTCGACCAGGTCTTGCAGGGTGTCGCGCAACTGACCGAGTTCGCGGATCTTCTGGTTCAGCTCCTCGATGTGCTGCCGGGCCAGGGCTTTCACATCAGCGCTGGCCCGTTGGCGGTCTTGCCAAAGGGCCAGCAACTTGCCGACTTCCTCCAATGAAAATCCCAGGTCCCGCGAGCGTTTGATAAACGCCAGCGTGTGCAGGTCGTCATCGCTGTACAGCCGATAACCGCTGTCGGTGCGATGAGCAGCCTTGAGCAACCCGATGGACTCGTAGTAACGAATCATTTTCGCGCTCAGGCCACTGTGTCGGGCTGCTTGACCGATGTTCATTGGTCGTCCTCCAGGTCCTTGGGTTTCCAGGTTTTCAACAGTAGCGCATTGCTCACCACGCTGACGCTCGACAATGCCATTGCGGCGCCTGCCAGCACGGGGTTGAGGAAGCCAAACGCGGCCAGCGGAATGCCGATCAGGTTATAGACGAAGGCCCAAAACAGGTTCTGCCGAATCTTCGCATACGTCTTGCGGCTGATTTCCAGCGCTGCGGGCACCAGGCGTGGATCGCCGCGCATCAGGGTAATACCGGCGGCATGCATGGCCACGTCGGTGCCGCCGCCCATCGCAATGCCAATGTCTGCGGCCGCGAGGGCCGGCGCATCGTTGATGCCGTCGCCGACCATGGCCACCACACCGGTCTTCTTCAGTTGGCTAACGGTGGCGGCTTTGTCCGCTGGCAGCACTTCGGCATGCACGTCTTTGATGCCCAAGGCCTCGGCAACCACTTTGGCGCTGCCACGGTTGTCTCCTGTCAGCAGATGGCTGCTGATGTGGCGGGCATTGAGTTGTTGCACCGCTTGCAGCGCGCCTGGTTTAAGCGTGTCACCGAAGGCGAACAAGCCAAGCACTTTCGGTTCAGGACTTTGTTCGATCAGCCACGACAACGTCCGGCCTTCGGTTTCCCATGCGGTTGCCGAATCGGCGAGTTCACCTGCACTCAGGCCGCTCTCTTCCAACAACCGACGATTGCCCAGCGCCAGACGGCGACCGTCGAGCGTGCCGGCAATGCCGCGCCCGGTCAGCGATTGGCTGTCGACGACGTCGGGTACGGCCAAATTGCGCTCGGCACAGGCATCCAGTACAGCCTTCGCCAGTGGATGTTCGCTGCCGCGTTGCAAGGCGCCCGCGTGTTGCAACAGCGCCGCTTCGTCACCCTCGATGGCACTCAAGTGAGCAATGCGCGGGGCGCCCGAGGTCAGGGTTCCGGTTTTATCGAACACCACAGCGCTGACTTCATGAGCACGTTCCAGCGCCTCGGCATCCTTGATCAAAATACCGTAGCGCGCCGCGACACCGGTACCGGCCATGATGGCTGTGGGCGTCGCGAGACCCAACGCGCAGGGGCAGGCGATGACCAATACCGCAACGGCGTTGATCAATGCAGTTTCAATCGGCGCGCCGTACAGCCACCAGCCGATCAAAGTAGCGAATGCGATTACCAAAACGGTGGGCACAAACACCTGGCTGACCTTATCCACCAGTTTCTGGATTGGGGCTTTGGCGGCCTGAGCGTCTTCGACCAGCCGGATGATTCGGGCCAACACGGTCTCGGCGCCCAACGCCTGGGTACGAACCAGCAACCGGCCTTCACCGTTGATCGCGCCGCCGGTGACCTTGTCTCCGGGCTGTTTCGGTACCGGCAGACTTTCGCCGCTGATCAGGGCCTCGTCGGCGTGGCTCTGACCTTCAACGACTTCGCCATCGACCGGGAAGCGCTCGCCGGGTTTGACCATCACCAGATCATCGAGGCGCAGCGCACTGATGGCGACGTCTTGCTCGCGGCCGTCGATCACCTGAATGGCCCGTTCCGGACGCAACGCTTCCAGCGCGCGAATGGCGCTGGCGGTCTGGCGTTTGGCGCGGCTTTCCAGGTATTTGCCCAGCAGCACCAGTGCAATCACGACCGCTGACGCTTCAAAGTACAGATGCGGCATGCGCCCGGCAGCGGTTGCCCATTCGTATAGGCTCAAGCCGTAACCGGCACTGGTGCCCAGCGCTACCAACAGGTCCATGTTGCCGGCACCGGCGCGCACGGCTTTCCAGGCTGCGACATAAAAGCGTGCGCCAAAGATGAATTGCACGGGCGTGGCCAGCGCGAATTGCGCCCAGGCCGGTAGCATCCAGTGAATACCAAAAGGTTGCAGCAACATCGGCAGCACCAGCGGCAAGGCGAGCGCGATGGCCATGATCAAAATCCAGCGTTCACGGTGCAGGCGTTGCTGTTGAGTGTCGTTTGAGGGCTGCTGCGCTTGCCACACGCTGGCTGAATAGCCGGCCTTACTCACCGCCTCGATCAAGGTCTGTGGCTCGATTTTGCCGAGCAGTTCGAGATGAGCGCGCTCGTTGGCCAGGTTAACGCTGACGCTTTTAACGCCCGCTACCTTGCTCAATGCTCGTTCGACCCGGCCCACGCAACTGGCGCAGGTCATGCCTTCGATGCTCAGTTCCAGCGTCTGCTGTGGCACGCTGTAACCCGCCTGATGCACCGCGTCCATCAGCGCCGGCAAGCTGTCGCTGGGCGCCTGAACGCGAGCTTGCTCGGTCGCCAGATTGACGCTGACGGCCGTGGCGCCGATGACTTTGCTCAAGGCACGCTCGACACGCCCGGCGCAACTGGCGCAGGTCATGCCGGCAATCGGCAGATCGAATGTAGTGGATTCAGACATCGGTCACGCTCCCTGTAGTGAATGCCTACAGGATCAACCTTGCCACGCTGGCAAGGTCAAGCGCCATGTCAATATTCGAGTGCCGCAGGCTTGAGGTACATCCCTTCCTGGGTCATTGCGATGCGGAACTTCAACACATCGCCGGCCCTGAGCGTGATGTTCTGCGAGCCCGGAGCCAGCATGCCCGGGTTGCAACCTGGCGCCTGGCCCGGGAGCAATTTCAGCCGAAGCGACACATTGCCCGGCGGCAGGTTGAACGATGTGCTCTGTTCCTGAAACAACCTGGCCGACAGTTGATCCTGAATGTACACACCAATCTCGCAATTGGTCGACACCTCGAGACGCTCGCGGGAAATGATCAACACACCATAATCCTCCCCAGTGGCATTGGCCGAGGGCATGGCGGCGAAAAGGCTGAGGAAGCCAAACAGGCTGAGAGCTGACCAGCGCATGGCTGAATCTCCTGATGTCGAGTCATTAATGCGCTCAGCTTGGCCGAGCGCGACGCCGAATGCCAGCCCGGCAGCTTATTTCAGAACTTGACCTTGCCACGATGGCAAGCTTGAGACTGCTGCTAACTGATGAAACATCCTCAACAAGGAGTCATTCCATGCAAGTGTTCAACGTTCAAGGCATGTCGTGCGGTCACTGCGTCAAAACCATCACCCAGGCCCTGCAAGGCAAGGATCCGGCTGCCAGCGTGCGGGTCGATCTGGCAGCAAGGGAAGTCGGAGTCGAAAGCGCTTTGACGCCTGAGCAGGTGATCGAAACGATCACTGAAGCGGGCTACGAAACCAAAGTTGCCTAGCGTTTCTGATAGTTAGCGAGCTATCGGAATGTTCAAGGCGTTCATGCGCGGCTAGACTGTCGGGCTGCCGACTCTGTTCCTGGATGCCTGATGAACTTGCGCACTATTTTAATTCTCGGCGCTTTGAGCGCTTTTGGTCCGTTGGCGATAGATTTCTATCTGCCTGCTTTTCCGGCCATGGCGCTCGCTTTCGGCACTGATGAGCAACACGTACAACTGACACTCGCGGCCTATTTTTTGGGCCTCTCTATTGGCCAATTGGCCTACGGTCCGGTCGCGGATCGCTTTGGCCGGCGCATTCCGTTGCTGGTCGGCGTCGGGTTGTTCACCGCGGCCTCCCTGGCCTGTGCCTTTGCACCTAACCTTGAGTGGCTCATCGGCGCGCGGTTTATCCAGGCGTTAGGAGGTTGCTCGGGTATGGTCATTTCGCGGGCGATCGTCAGCGACAAATGCGATACGGTGGGCGCCGCGAAAGTCTTTTCGCAACTGATGCTGGTCATGGGCCTGGCGCCGATTCTGGCGCCCATGTTAGGTGGTCTGCTGGTCAATACCTTGGGCTGGCAGTCGATATTCGTTGCGCTGACCTGTTTCAGTGCCCTGGCGGGATTGGCTGTTGCATTGGGGTTGCCAGAAAGCATGCCCGCGCATTTGCCACGCCAACCGTTGTCGGGATCGCTGCGCCAGTACGGCCGATTGCTGACGGACCCCATTTTCCTTGGCTACGCCTTTACGGGCGGCATTGCCATCGCCGGCATGTTTTCTTACATAGCGGGTTCGCCGTTCGTCTTCATCAAGCTATATGGCGTGCCCGCCGAGCATTTCGGCTGGTTGTTCGGACTCAATGCGGTGGGATTCATCCTGACGGCGCAAATTAATGCGCGACTGCTGGCCAAGCGTGGCCCGGCGTTTTTGCTGGCGCGTGCGATGTGGGTCTATCTGGGTGCCGGCCTGGCACTGCTCGCCGTCAGTTCGCTGCACACCACGCAACTTTGGCCCCTGTTGATTCCGTTATTTGTCTGTATTTCCAGTTTGGGCTGCATTCTGCCCAACACGTCGGCTTGCGCCATGAGCGGGCAGGGTGCTCGCGCAGGCAGTGCATCGGCGATGCTCGGCTTCTTGCAATACAGTGTGGCCGCGGGGGCCGCAGCGCTGGTCGGGATTTTGCACGATGGCAGCGCAATGCCGATGGCCATGGTCATCAGCTTGTGCGCCATTCTGGTGGTGAGCGTTGGGTTGTTCACCCAGCGTTTACAAAGGGCCCGGACATTGGCAAACGCCCAGGTCTGAAACGGTTCAGCCTGCGGAGCGTTGCTGATCGAAAATTGTGTGCGGGGCTTGCAGTCGCGCCTCAAGGGTGCGGGTGAAGGCGCGAGCTTCCGCTTCGCTGCGAAACGTTACTGCGTGTTGGTCCAGGCGGACCTGCCACTGGGATTTTGCCATTTCTTTTATCAGGATCTTCATTGCTGACCTCCTCAATTAAAAGACTGCATCGCAGAGGCCACGATTGTAGACCCGAATGCGATCGCAATTGTGACAAGGGTCAACCTTCTGACTGACGGCAAAAAATCGCAGGCTGCGTCACCCGCCTGCGATTTTTTTATGGGTGCCTAGAACCCTTCTAGCACGATCTTGCCCTTTGATTTACCGCTTTCCAGCAGCTCATGGGCACGCCGCAGGTTACTGGCATTGATAGTGCCGAAGTGTTCGCCGACTGTGGTTTTCAGGGTGCCAGCGTCGATCAGCTCCGCAACGCGGTTAAGCAGTTTGTGCTGCTCGATCATGTCAGCGGTTTCAAACAGCGAGCGGGTGTACATGAACTCCCAGTGCAACGACAGGCTCTTGCGCTTGAGTTTAGTTATATCCAGTGCTTTTGGATCATCGATCAATGCCAATTTGCCCTGTGGCGCCAATGCTTCGACCAGTTGATCCAGGTGCTCATCGGTTTGGGTCAGGCTGGCGACGTGCGTCACCTGCGCGATACCTGCACGCTTGAGTTCTTCACTCAGCGGTTGGCTGTGGTCGATGACCAGGTCGGCGCCCAGTTCACGTACCCAACGTTGGGTTTGCGGGCGCGAAGCCGTGCCAATGACTTTCAGCCCGGTAAGCTGGCTGGCCAATTGCGTGAGGATAGAACCGACGCCGCCGGCCGCGCCGACAATCAGCAGGCTTTGTGCCTCGTCGGTTTGGCCTTTGCGCACTTGCAGGCGTTCGAACAGCAGTTCCCATGCGGTGATGGCGGTCAGCGGCAGCGCGGCGGCGTCGGCAAAACCGAGGGTTTTCGGCATATGGCCGACAATCCGTTCATCCACGACATGCAGCTCGCTGTTGCCGCCGGCGCGAGCGATGGAGCCGGCATAAAACACCTTGTCTCCAGCCTTGAACAAGGTGACTTCGCTGCCGACGGACTTGACCACCCCGGCCACGTCCCAACCCAGTACCTTCGCCGCGCCAGCTTCGGGCTGGACGTTCTGCCGAACCTTGGTATCGACGGGGTTGACCGAGATGGCTTTGACTTCCACCAGCAGGTCGCGCGGGCCGGCGACCGGTTCCGGCAGTTCAATGTCTTGCAGGGAGTTTGCGTCACTGATTGGCAAAGAGGCGTAGTAAGCAATGGCTTTCATAGTGGGTTCCAGAACAGTCATTAAAGAAAAGATCAGACCAGGGAGCGCAGGCGCTTGAGGTCGAAGTGTTCGAGCAAGTCACCAGCCTTGGCCCGAAAGTTCTGGATATGGGCGCTGGCGTCATGCGCTTGCAGAGCTTCGTCGCTGCTCCAGTGTTCGATCATGTAAAAGGCATGAGGGTTGGCAAGGTCTTGATGCAGGTCATATTGACCACAACCGGCTTCGGCGCGAGTCGGTTCCAGCAAGGCGCGCAGTTGCAGTTCAAGAGCGTCTTGTTGACCGGTTTTGGCGATCAGAGTGGCAATGGCGGTAAAAGGCTGGGACATGGTCGACTCCGGGAGCGATTGATTTCGATGGGGTAGATGATTAGCTATTTCTCTGCAAGATAAAACCCGCTAAAAGAGCAGTCTCTTTCAATATTTTTTTGATAATAGGGGCTGAAATGCTGCGTTTCGATGATCTGCAATTATTCGTTCGGGCTGCAGACCTTGGCAGTCTGTCGGCCGCCGCGCGGGTCATGGACATGTCGCCAGCGGTTGCCAGCGCCGCGTTGAAACGTATCGAACTACAACTCGGCGCTCGCTTGCTGGCCCGCTCCACCCGCAGCCTGCGTTTGACAGCAGAAGGTGAGGGGTTTCTTGAGTACGCGCGCGCGGCGCTCAGTAACCTCGATGAGGGACGGCGTTTGCTGGCCAGCGGACAGGATCAGGTGAGCGGGGTTCTGCAACTGTCGGCGCCATCGGACTTCGGGCGCAACTTGCTACTGCCCTGGCTGGATGAGTTTCAGCGCGAGCACCCAAAACTCACGGTGCGTTTGCTGCTCGGCGACCGCATCGCCGATCTCTTCCGACAGCCGGTGGACATTGCGCTGCGCTATGGCGAGCCGGAAGATTCAACCCTGGTGGCGTTGCCCATTGCCCCGCAAAACCGGCGTGTGCTGTGCGCTGCGCCGGCTTATTTGGCCAAGCACGGCGAACCGCGGCACCTGGAGCAACTGGCGCAGCACAATTGTTTATTGTTCATGCTGGGTAGCCGGGTCCATGATCACTGGAGCTTTCATGACGGTAAGCGCGAGGTCAGCCTGACGGTGAGCGGCGATCGCTTCAGCGACGATGCCGATGTAGTTCGCCTATGGGCGGTGGCGGGCGCTGGGATAGCCTACAAATCCTGGCTCGATGTTGGTGCCGATGTGCTGGCCGGGCGTTTGAAAGTGCTGATGCCAGAACTGCTGTGTGAGCGGGCACCGCTGAATCTGCTGTGCGCTCATCGCGCACAACTGAGTAAGCCGGTAAACCTTTTGCGAGAGATGCTTGCCGGTCGATGCGCTCAATTAAGCAGGCAATATCCATCATGGGCGGGCGAGGATCATTAGTCGCAGGCAAATAAAGAAATTTCCCTCAGGAACTGTCACCCGCAATGGATTCTGGACGGCAGGCACCTTTGTTCAACACGCTTATACTGCGCTCGCTTCAAGTGCGCACCGTTGCGGGGCAATCTCCACGCTTTGGGCGAGGACACATTACTGGTCTGGATGTCCGTGAGCAGTAGACGAATTGATTCAACAGGGAGTGAATACATGGAACATGCACCTTGCATCAGCCAGATCGCCACATTACTGGCTGACCCAAAGCGCAGCGCAATGATGTGGGCCTTGATGGACGGCTCGGCACGCCAGGCCGAAGAGCTGGCATTACTGGCCGGCCTTTCGCCGTCGTCGGCCAGCGCACACTTGGGGCGTTTGTCCGCAGGAGGTTTGTTGAAAGTGGAAATCCGCGCGCGTAAGCGGTTCTTCCGGATTGCCGCTCCCGAGGTCGGCGCTGCGATAGTGGCGTTGGCCAGCGCCACGCTGGCTAGCACACCCAGAAATATACCCACCGTGCTCGAACGCAAAATGCCCACCACGCAGCGCCCTGCAGCTCCTTCGTCACTCTTGTGTGCACGGCTTTGTGACGATCACCTGGGCGGCACGCTGGCCGCAGACCTGTATCAGCGTCTACTGGAGGCGGGCTGGATAGAGCAGTTCGATAAGCGAGTGTCTATCACTCACAAGGGCGCCACGCGATTGGCAGCGCGCGGGGTATTCGTGCAGGCACTGGCGCGCAGCAACAGCAATGCCGCATGCGCGTGCCCTGACTGGAGTGAGCGCCGCCCACACATGGGCGGCACTTTGGGTGCGGCGCTGTTACAACTGTTCATGCAATCTGGGTGGTTAACCCTGCAGATTGATTCACGAGCGTTGCAGGTCACACCGACAGGCCAGCGAGAAATCCATCTGTTTGCTAAACAGAACGAACTCGAAATGGCCCTCTAGAGCGGTTTGCAGGTGGCGTCCGGAACCTAGCGTTCCGGACGTTGCGCCGTTTACGGTTTGATCAACCGCGCATCCAGGCTGTTCTGCGCCAAGCGCTTTGCCTGATCCTGGGTCATGCCCAGGTCGGTGTAGAGCGCGTGGAAGTTCTCGGTCACGTAACCGCCGAAATACGCTGGATCGTCGGAGTTCACGGTCACTTTTACGCCGCGCTCGAGCATGTCGAGAATGTTGTGCTGCGACATGTGATCAAACACGCAGAGCTTGGTGTTCGACAGCGGGCACACGGTGAGCGGGATCTGCTCATCGATGATCCGCTGCATCAAGCGCTCGTCTTCAATGGCGCGCACGCCATGGTCGATGCGCTGGATTTTCAGCAGGTCTAGCGCTTCCCAGATGTACTCGGGCGGACCTTCTTCACCGGCGTGAGCGACCGTCAGAAAGCCTTCGTGACGGGCACGATCAAACACTCGCTGGAACTTGCTTGGCGGGTGTCCCATCTCCGAACTGTCGAGGCCGACGGCGACAAATGCATCGCGGAACGGCAACGCCTGGTCGAGGGTTTTCTCAGCTTCTTCTTCGCTCAAATGGCGCAGGAAGCTGAGGATCAAACCGCTGGTGATACCCAGTTGTTGTTCACCATCCTTCAGCGCGGCGGCAATGCCGTTAAGCACCACTTCGAACGGTACGCCACGGTCGGTGTGCGTTTGTGGGTCGAAGAACGGTTCGGTGTGAATCACGTTCTGCGCCTTGCAGCGCAACAGATAAGCCCAGGTCAGGTCGTAGAAGTCCTGAGAGGTGCGCAGTACATCAGCACCTTTGTAGTACAGGTCGAGAAACTCTTGCAGGTTGTTGAAGGCATAGGCTTTGCGCAGGGTGTCGACATCGTTCCACGGCAGGGCGATTTTATTGCGCTCGGCCAGGGCGAACATCAGCTCAGGCTCCAGCGAGCCTTCCAGGTGCAGGTGCAGTTCTGCCTTGGGCAGGGCGTTCAGCCAATCGTACATTGTTGAAAATCTCATCAGGTGCAATGGCGGCATTCTACAGGTGCTCGCCGCAACAATTGGTAAAACCTGACCAGCAGGTTCATCCCATGGCTTCCTGCTCTCGTCGGTAAGCGTAGGTATCGGAGAAGCGTGAAAGCAGAAATTCGGCGCAGGTAGTGGCCGGGTACTTTGCCGGGTGCAGTTGATCCTGACAGCCGGGAAGGCATTCGATGCGTGTGTCGGGGTGCGGCTCGGCGAAGAACGGCATCGAGTAGCGGTCTACGCCCAACGGGCTGATCACCCGGTGCGGCGTCGACAGGTAACGGTCGTTGCTCCAGCGCGCCATCATGTCACCGAGGTTCACCACAAATGTGCCTTCGATGGGCGGCGCGTCAATCCATTCGCCGTTGACGTTTCGTACCTGCAGGCCGCCGGTAGCGTCTTGATACAACAGGGTGATGCAGCCGTAATCGGTGTGAGCACCGGCGCCTTGTTGCTCTGCGGAGCTTGCGGTGTGGCGCGGCGGGTAATGGATCATTCGCAGAACGCTCACCGGTTGATTGAAGCGAGTATCGAAAAAGTCGCGCTCAATGTTCAGTGCCAGCGTCATGGCGCGCAACAAGGTTTGCGCCAAGGCCTGCATGTCGACGTAATGCTGTTCCATCAACGACACCCAGCCCGTCATTGCGGGATGGCGGTTGGGGCCGCGCAACGGCTTTTGCGCCAAGACGTCTGGGTGATCGGCCGGCAAATGCAGGCCCATGTCGAAGGTCTCTTTCAGGTCGCTGGGTTTGCCGGGGTCCAGTTGTTCGGTGGCGATAGCGCCATAGCCTCTGTGGTGTCGGGTTTGGGTGATGTCGATCTTCAGCTTTTCGGTGGCAGGCAGGGCGAAGAAGCGCTTGGCGTTATCGAGCACCGCGTCAATGCGTGAGGTGCTGATCGGATGACCCTTGATGTAGAAAAAGCCCCACTCGCGACAGGCGCGGTCGATTTGGCTGGCGACGAATTGCAAAGCGCTCGGGTCGTCGCTGTAGAGCGGTGCAATGTCGATGATCGGGAGCTGGTTCATGCGCAGTCCTTACAAACGCTGAAAGTCTAATGTGGGAACGGGCAAACCCGCTCCCGCAATGGCTGTGTGTTGGCTGGGGAGTTACTTCGGTATGTCGGCCTTCATGCCTTCGACGTAGTAATTCATCGACGCCAGTTCTGCATTGCTCGCCGTTATGCCCGCTGCAATTTTCTCGACACCGGCCTGATCCTTGATCGGCCCGGTGAACGGGTGGAAGGCGCCGCTCTTGATGTCCGCGATGATCTGCAAGGCTTCGGCTTTTACCGGCGCGGGCACCAGATCGCTGATCGGCAACTCAACCGTGCCTTCTTTCAAGCCACCCCAGTAATCCTGCGATTTCCACGTGTGGTCGAGCACGCTCTGGGTGGCCTGAATGTAGTGCGGCCCCCAGTCGTTGACGATCGATGTGAGTACCGCTTTCGGACCAAAGTGCGCCATGTCCGATGCGTAGCCTACGGCATACACGCCGCGACGTTCAGCAGCCTGGATCGGCGCCGGGCTGTCGGTGTGCTGGAACACGACGTCAACGCCTTGGTCGATCAGCGCGTTGGCCGCATCGGCTTCTTTGCCGGGATCGAACCAGGAGTTGACCCACACCACTTTGATCTCGGTGCCTGGGTTGTACTTATTCAAGGCCAGTTGAATGGCGTTGATGTCGCGGATCACTTCCGGGATCGGGAAAGACGCGACATAGCCGATTTTTTTAGTCTTGGTCATCTTCGCCGCGAGGAAACCACTGACGTAACGCCCTTCATAAGTGCGTGCCAGGTAAGTGCCCAGGTTCTTGTCCTGCTTGTAGCCGGTGGCGTGCTCGAACGTCACTTTCGGAAATTGCTTGGCGACCTTGAGCGTCGGGTTCATGTAGCCAAACGAGGTGGTGAAAATCAGGTCGTAGTTGTCCTTGGCCATGTTGCGGATCACCCGCTCGGCGTCGGCGCCTTCAGCGACGTTCTCTACGTAGTTGGTGGTGATCTGGTCGCCAAACTTCTCGGCCAGCACCTTGCGCCCTTGTTCATGCTGATACGTCCAGCCGTGGTCGCCGATCGGGCCGATATAGACGAAGCCGACTTTCAGCGGGTCGGCAGCACTGGCGGTCAGGCTGGCGCTCAGACCAATGGCTGCGGCGACGGCGCAAAGCAGCTTCTTCAACGGACGTTTGTGCATGAATTCGAACTCCATGTTGTTTGAGGTTTGCAAGGCCAATGCAAATTGCTGACCAACAAGACAACAAACCAGGTGATCGCGGGATTTGTGCAGGTTGAGGGGCGCCATTGCTGGCAAGGCAGCTCTAACAGGGGCGCGGTGATTTGATTTTTGTAGGCGCTGGCTAGTCAGCGATGGCGCACCGCGGTGCACCGATGCATCTGCCTGCTTGCGACTGGTGCGCTAAGGTGTAACGAAACGTTAGCGCCGCTCCGCAGTCAGTAGCTCATCGCTCTGATTTCGCTCCACTCGGCAAAAAGGCCTGCAATGCTCACACTTATCAAGCAAGAAAGTTTTCTGTTGCTGGCCGTGCTCGCCGCCGTCGTCGCCTACCCGCTGGAGCCCTGGATGCTGCACAGCGGCCAGCCCATCGCGTTGGCCGCCGGGCTGGTGCTGATCGCCTTCATCGTCGCCGCCTCGATGCGCGTGGCGCATCACGCCGAACTGCTCGCCGAAAAAGTCGGCGATCCCTACGGCACGATGATCCTGACCCTGGCTGCGGTACTGGTTGAGGTGGTGATCCTGGCAATCATGATGAGGAACGAGGCCTCGCCGACGCTGGTGCGCGACACGATTTATTCGGCCGTGATGCTCGACATCAACGGCATCCTTGGCCTGGCAGCATTGATGGGCGGCATCAAACACGGCGAACAGTCCTACAACGACGACTCGGCGCGCAGCTACAGCGTGATGATCCTCACCGCCATGGGCGTTTCGATGGTGGTGCCGGAGTTTATTCCCGAGGTGCACTGGAAGGTTTATTCAGGTTTCACGATCGGCGCGATGATGGTGCTTTACGCATTGTTCCTGCGGATGCAGGTCGGCCCGCACAGTTACTTTTTCAGTTACAGCTACCCGCAAAAACGCCGCAAAAAACTCCCGGAGCAAGCGCCTGATCCGGTCAATCTCGGGCTGAGTATTGCAACTTTGGTGTTTGGTGTTGTGGTGATTGGCGCACTGGCCGAGGTGATGTCCAAGACGCTGGATCTGGGCCTGGAAGGGACGGGCGCACCGCCGGTGATCACTGCGATTCTGGTGGCGGCGATTTCGGCGGCGCCGGAAATTTTGACCGCATTACGCGCAGCATTGGCCAACCGCATGCAATCGGTGGTGAACATCGCCATGGGCGCATCGTTGTCGACGGTGATCCTGACCGTGCCCGTGATGGAGGCGATGGCGCTGTACACGGGGCAGCCATTTCAGATGGCAATGACGCCCGTGCAAACGGTGATGGTTTTCCTGACCTTGCTGGTCAGTGCGATCAACCTCAACGATGGCGAAACCAACGCCATCGAAGGGATGACCCACTTTGTGCTGTTTGCGACGTTCATCATGTTGTCGTTGTTGGGACTCTGAGCCCAACACACAAGACCTGTGGGAGCGGGCGGCTCGCGAAGGCGACGTGTCATGCAACATTAATGTCGACTGACACTCTTTTTTCGCGAGCAAGCTTGCTCCCACAAGTCTCTGTCGACTCAGACGCCGGCAATCAGCTGCCGCGCAGCCTGGCTGTGATCGGCAATCAGGCCTTTGAGGTCCAGGCCTTCAACCTGGCCATCGATGACCCGCCACTTGCCGCCAACCATTACCCGGTCTGCACGATCCGCACCGCACAGCAGCAACGCCGACACCGGATCATGGCTGCCCGAGAAGCGCAATTCATCCAGTTTGAACAGTGCCAGATCCGCCTGTTTGCCCACTGCCAGCTCACCGATATCGGTACGCCCCAGCAAACTCGCCGAGCCCTTGGTCGCCCAGCCCAACACCCGTTCCGGGGTGATCTTTTCTGCGCCGTAACGCAGTCGCTGGATGTACAGCGCCTGACGCGTTTCGAGCATCATGTTCGAGGCATCGTTGGACGCCGATCCGTCCACGCCAAGCCCCAGCAACGCGCCGGCAGCGGTCAGGTCCAGCGTCGGGCAAATACCAGAAGCCAGGCGCATGTTCGAGCTCGGGCAATGACAGATGCCGGTGCCGGCCGCGCCGAGCCGGGCGATTTCATCCGGGTTGAAGTGGATGCCGTGCGCCAGCCAGGTACGCGGGCCGAGCCAGCCGACACTGTCGAGGTAGTCGACGGTGCGCAGGCCGAAGCGTTGCAGGCAGAAGTCTTCTTCGTCGAGGGTTTCCGCCAGGTGGGTATGCAGGCGCACGTCGAGTTTGTTCGCCAGTTCAGCGCTGGCCGACATGATTTCTGGCGTCACCGAGAACGGTGAGCACGGCGCCAAGGCGATCTGTATTTGCGCGCCATCGCCACGCTCGTGGTATTCGGCGATCAAGCGCTGGCTGTCGGCCAGGATCACTTCACCTTCCTGAACCGTTTGCTGCGGTGGCAGGCCGCCGTCCTTTTCGCCAAGGCTCATGGAACCGCGAGTGAGCATCGCGCGCATGCCCAGTTCGCGAACACTTTCGACTTGCACGTCGATTGCATTTTCCAGGCCTTGCGGAAACAGATAGTGGTGATCGGCTGCGGTGGTGCAGCCAGACAACAGCAATTCGGCCAAGGCCACTTTGGTGGCGAGGGCCAGTTTTTCAGGCGTCAGGCGGGCCCAGACCGGGTACAGGGTTTTCAGCCACGGAAACAATGGCTGATTGACCACCGGTGCCCAAGCGCGGGTCAGGGTTTGATAAAAGTGGTGATGAGTATTGATCAGGCCCGGCAGGATCACATGCTCGCGAGCGTCGAAGACATGTGCGCAAGGCGTGGAAGGCTGCTGGCCGGCGGCTAGCACTTCAACGATCACACCGTCTTGCAGGACCAGGCCGCCACGGGCGTCGAGCTCGTTGGCCGTGAAGATGGCAAGGGGATTTTTTAACCAGGTACGGGTCGCAGGCATGTTGGCCGGCTCCTCTGAAAATTGGGTTCAGGGTTGCCAGCTCAGTTTTGTCCTGTCTGCTGATCCAGGTTCGCCGCGGGGGCGAGGTGCGAAGTTTCGGACAAAAGCTTGCTGTGGGCAAGTCCTGCCCGACCAGTCGACGCAATTCAATTGTAGGCGCTGGATTGCCGGCGCCTACAGAACGGCGGGGTATTTACCAGGGAATCGTTTCACCTTTGTAATTGATGAAGTGGTGTCCACCCTTGCCGGTGTAGGCGTTTACCTGGTCAATCAACCCGCGTGTGCTGGTTTCCACATCAAGGTCTGCGCCTTCGCCGCCCATGTCGGTTTTGACCCAGCCAGGGTGCAGTGACAGCACGGTGGGTTTCTGATCGCCAAGTTGCGCGACAAAACTGTTGGTCATGGAATTCAGCGCGGCTTTGCTGGCCTTGTACAACGCCAGGTCAGGAGCATCCGCTATGGTCACGCTGCCGAGTACTGAACTCATGAAGGCCAGCACACCCGATTGCGGGCGGATCTGCCCGACAAAACGCTGAGCCAGATTGATCGGTGCCACCGCGTTGGTGAAAAACAACTGGCCCACTTCGGCCATTGTCGCGCCACCGTCCGGCGTTTGCACCGCTGGGCCTTTGACCCCGGCGTTGACGAACAACAGGTCAAACACTTCGCCCTTGAGCTGTTGGCTCAAGGCAATGACTGCCTGTTGATCGTCCATGTCGAGTTTTTCAATTCGCACTTTGCCCAACGCTTGCAAGGCGTCAGCCTTCTGCGGGTTGCGCACTGTGGCGGTGACTTGCCAGCCGTCAGACAGCAGGGTTTTCACCAGGCCGAGGCCCAAGCCCCGGGATGCACCGATGATAAGTGCGTTTTTTGCCTTGGACATGGGTGGTTTCCTTGATAGTTGAGGATCACGGATTTAATGGACAACGTTGCCCCAGCCGTTGCTGCAATTCTTGTCGCAACACGCCCAGTTCATCCATTCGGGTTTCAATCAGTTTGAGTTTGTCGCGCAGCAGTTGTGTGACGGCGCTGTCCGGGTCGGGTGATTGCCATAAGGCGCCCACGCTGCTGCTAATCTCGCCGAGGGTAAAGCCCAGCCGTTGCGCCGTTTTGATGTACAGCACCAGTTGCACCATCTCTGCCGGGTAGTCGCGATAGCCGTTGGCGCTGCGTTGCGCCGCGATCAATCCGCGTTGCTCGTAGAACCGCAATGTGTCGCGGCTGACGGCGCTGGCCTGGGCTAATTCACCGATGCGCATCATGAGGTCTCAAGAAGGGCTTGACCCTGGAGCATACTCCAGGCTTTAGCCTTGTTGCTCCCTGAATTTATGGAGCGAGACGGATGTGGACTTCAACCCAATATCGACAGTTGGTGCGTGGCAGCGCCTGGTACGACTTGATCGTGACAGCGGCATTTGCAACGCCGTGGAGTTTTGCCGCGTTGCATGGCCTGATGTCGAGCGTAAGCCAGGCCTTCGATCTGCCGGGAGCGCTGCCGCCGTTTGCACCAATGCACCTGCTGATGGCGAACCTGTTGGGTTCGATCGTGTGCGTGTGGGCGGTGCTGCGCATTCGTGATCCGCAGCAGGTGTTTGGCCGGTATGACGCCGCTGGGCGTTTCCTGTTCGCCACTTGGCAACTCTATGCCTTGCTCCATGGCGCCAGTTCGCTGTTGGTGGTTTTCCTGTTTTTTGAAGTGGCGTGGGGCGTGGCTCAGGTGTTGCCTGTGCGGACGCCTTCGCGAGCAGGCGCGCTCCCACAGGGGGCGTTGTGAGCCCGATCCATTGTGGGACCGGGCCTGCTCGGGAAGAGGCCGGATCTGCTGACCGTTAATGCCCGGCCTGCCACGGTTGCCCCAGCGACATCGGTGCATACAACCGCGTGCGCACCGCATCGCGCGACAGCAATACCAACACCACAATAGTCGCGACGTAAGGCAGCATCGCCAGCAGGCTCGACGGAATCGCCAGCCCCAAACCCTGTGCCACCAGGTGCAGGATGCTGGCGAGCCCGAACAAATAGGCGCCCAGCAGCAAGCGCCACACACGCCAACTGGCGAACACCACCAAGGCCAGGGCAATCCAGCCACGGCCAGCGCTCATGTTTTCCGCCCACATCGGCGTGTAAGCCAGCGACAAATAAGCCCCGGCCAAACCGGCCATGGCCCCGCCAAACACTACCGCCAGGGTGCGCACACCCAACACCGGCAACCCCATGGCACTGGCCGCATCCGGGTTTTCGCCGACAGCCTGAATGATCAGGCCAACACGACTTTTCAGAATCACCCAGGCCACCAACGCAAACAGCGCAAACGACAAATACACCAGCAAATCTTGCGCAAACAGCATTCGCCCGATCAACGGGATGTCACTCAAATAAGGAATCGCCACGGGCTCAAAACCAGCCAGCGGTTTACCGACCCACGCCGCCCCGACAAAAGTCGATAGGCCGACGCCGAAGATCGTCAGCGCCAAACCGGTTGCCACCTGATTGGCGTTGAACACCAGCGCGACCAGTGCAAACAGCGAAGACAACAACATTCCGGCGAGCATCGCCAGCAACACACCTAGCCACAGGTTGCCGCTGTTCAGGGCGACGATAAAACCGATCACCGCGCCAAACAGCATCATGCCTTCCTGGCCCAGGTTCAGAACGCCACTTTTTTCGCAGATCAATTCGCCCAGCGCTACCAACAACAACGGTGTGCCGCAGCGAACCATGGCGTAGAAAATATTACTCAGCAGATCGATGTCCATCACAGTGCTCCTGCGGGTACAGCGGTGGCTTGCGCACGTCGAGCCCAGCGCAGGTTCAAACGCGGTCGGTAGAGAATCAGCACGTCACTGGCCAACAGGAAAAAAAGCATCATTCCCTGGAACAACTGGGTGATTGCTTGCGGCAGGTTCATGCTCATTTGCGCGCTCTCGCCACCGATGTACAGCAGCGCCATCAACAGACTGGAAAACAAAATACCGATCGGGTTCAGCCGTCCGAGAAACGCCACGGTGATCGCTGCGTAGCCGTACCCCGGCGAAACTTGCGGCACCAGTTGACCGATAGGCCCGGTGACTTCACACACGCCGGCCAACCCCGCCAGACCACCGCTGATCAGCAATGCCAGCCAGATGAGCCGCTTTTCGCGGAAGCCGACGAAACCGGCCGCGCGCTTGTCCAGGCCCAGCACTTTGATCTGAAACCCGATAAAGCTTTTCTGCAGCAACACCCACACCGCTACCAGCGCAAGCAAGGCGAAATACACGCCGGCGTGCACGCGACCGTCCTCTATCAACAGCGGCAGGCGACTGGCATCGCCGAACATTGCCGACTCCGGAAAGTTGAACCCGGCAGGATCTTTCAGTGGCCCATGCACACAAAACAGCAACAGGTTCAGGGCGATGTAATTGAGCATGATGCTGGTAAGGATTTCATTGGCGTTGAAGCGTGTGCGCAACCACGCCGTGAGCCCGGCCCATGCGGCGCCGGCCAACGTGCCGACGAGCAGGATCATCACCAATGACCATCGGCTTTGCATGTCGATAATGTTGACCGCCAGCGCACTCCCGGCCAGCGCCCCGAGCAGCAGTTGCCCTTCAGCGCCGATGTTCCAGATTCGTGCTTGATACGCCACTGCCAAACCCAATGCACACAGCAGGATCGGCAATGCTTTGACCAGTAATTCGGAAACGCCATACAGGTCGCTGATCGGTGCGATCAGCAGCGTGTGCAAGGTCAGCAACGGGTCATGACCCAACGCGATAAACAGCAGCGAGCCGCAGCCAAGTGTCAGGACTGCCGCCAGCAATGGCGAGCACCACAGCATCAGGCGTGATTGCTGGCCACGGGGTTCGAGAGAAAGCAGCATGTGAAACTCCGTTAAGCCGTGGCAGGAACAGGTGATTGAGGGGCATCGAACTGACCGGCCATCCAGCCGCCGACATCGATCAGCCGGGTGTCGCCCGTGGCCTTCAGTGGCGACAATTTCCCGCTGCACAACGCGCCGAGTCGGTCGCAAATCTGGAACAGTTCGTCGAGGTCTTCAGAGATCACCAGAATTGCTGCACCGGCGTCGCGCAAGGCAATCAACGCGCGGTGAATGGTGGCGGCCGCTCCGACGTCCACGCCCCAGGTCGGGTGCGCGGCGACCAGTAATCGCGGTTGTTGAAGAATCTCGCGGCCGAGAATGAATTTTTGCAAATTGCCGCCGGACAGGCTGCGGGCCGGCGCTTGGGCATTAGGTGTCTTGACCCCGAAGCGGCGGATGATGTCGTCGGCCAACGCGTGCACTTTGCTGCGCTGGATCAACCCGTTGCTGACCAGGCCCTGTTGAAAAGCGGTCAGTAACGCGTTGTCAGCCAGGCTCAGTTCCGGCACTGCGCCGTGCCCCAGGCGTTCAGCGGGAACGAAGGCCAGCCCCAGTTTTCGGCGCGCATCGGGCCGCAAATCGGCGACTGCCTGGCCGGCAAAATTGATGGTCAGGCCGCTGTTGCGATCCAGTCGAATTTCGCCACTGAGCAACGCCAGTAATTCATCTTGGCCATTGCCCGCGACGCCGGCGATGCCGACTATTTCGCCGCTGCGCACCTCAAGATTGATGTGCGCCAATGAGCAGCCGAACGGGTCCGGGTTGTGCCACGACAAGTTCTTCACGTTAAGAAAAACGTCGCCGCCAGTGACCTTTGGATATGGGGTGATTAACTCGGCTGCTTCGCCCACCATCAGCCGCGCCAGTTGTTGATCGGTGCACTCGGCGGGTACGCAATGCCCTGCCACCCGACCGCTGCGCAACACGGTGGCGCTGTGGCACAAGGCGCGTACTTCACCAAGTTTGTGGCTGATGAACAGGATGCTGCAGCCCTCGGCCGCGAGCCGGCGCAGCGTGACAAACAATTCGTCGGCCTCCTGCGGCGTGAGCACCGAGGTCGGTTCGTCGAGAATCAGCAGGCGTATGTCCTGCATCAGGCATCGAATGATCTCCACCCGTTGCCGTTCGCCAATCGACAAGCTGTGAACAAGTCGCTCCGGTTCCAGCGCCATGCCGTACCGCTGGGACACTTCACGAATTTTTGGCTCCAGCTGTTTCGGGGTGCCGGCCGCAGCGCCCATTGCCAGTGCAATGTTTTGCGCCACGCTCAGGGTTTCAAACAGCGAAAAGTGCTGGAATACCATGCCGATCCCCAGGCTGCGCGCCTGAGCCGGGTTGCGCATGTTGACTCGTCGTCCTTGCCAGATCATTTCACCGGAGTCGGCGTGGGTAACGCCGTAGATGATCTTCATCAAGGTACTTTTGCCGGCACCGTTTTCACCGAGCAGGGCATGTATTTCACCGGGGGCAATGCTCAGGTCGATCGCGTCGTTGGCCAGGCAACCTGGGTAGCGTTTGCTGATTGCGCGCAATTGCAGGCGCGGTGTTGGGTCGGGGATCGGCACGGGGTTGGGCATGACAGGCTCGGGTCGATGAGAGGTATGCCTGTGGATAAAGCAATTTCCTGGCCATTGAGTCAGGAAAACCTCTGGCACTTGCTCTTGCGGGCTTTAACGACGGTGTCGTTGGCTGTTCGGTTTTGCAAACCGGCACCACTTGGGTGCGAAGTCGTTGATCAGGCGCCTATTTTGCTCGCTGTAAATTGATCAAAAAACGAGCAATCTTTCGCAAGCCATGCCGGGCATGCGACGGCGACAGCCATGAACGGGTTATCCACAGATTGTTCCACAGTATTTGTGTGCAAGCCCGACGCTCGGGCATAAGCACTGCAGCGCTTTCTTCTAAAGGTGCTAAACCGCGCTAACTTATTGTTTTTTAGTGAAATTAACCTGGTCGTGGGCAAATTGGCTGAAAAATGAGCAAAGCCCGCGAAGCCGCATGACAGAAGGGTTACAGCCGAGTGTGCTCAGGTTATCCACAGCCGGGTGCACAGCAGATGTGGGCAACTGGGTCGTCAAGGCAAACGGGTGGTGGGCGTTGTTGGTGCAGTCAGCGTTGCAGCAAAATGCGCCCGCGACTCAAATCAGCGAGCAGTGTTTGCAACAGATCGATCTGCGCTTCGCCGATCGCCAATTTTAACTCGACACCGTTGGCGGTGAAGTCTTCCGTTACAACCAAACCCGCAAGCTCCGCCACGCGTAACTTCACCAGAGCCAACTCGCCGAAAGCACACGCACAGCTCACGGGCACCCGGCTGATCAGCTCAACTTTTGGTGCGGCTTGCAGGCATTTGTTTGCCCCACCGCCATAGGCTCGGGCGAGGCCGCCGGTGCCGAGCTGGATGCCGCCATACCAACGAATTACCAGCACCGCGACCTGGTCGCAATCCTGGGCATCGATGGCCGCCAGAATCGGACGGCCAGCAGTGCCGCCGGGCTCGCCGTCATCGGTACTGCGGTATTGATCGCCCAGTTTCCAGGCCCAGCAATTGTGCGTGGCGTTCGAGTCGCTGTGTTGCTCGATGAACGCTTGGGCTTCAGCGGCGCTGGATATCGGCGCGGCGAGGGTGATGAAGCGGCTTTTGCGGATCTCTTCTCGGTATTCGCAAAAGTCGCTGAGGGTAAAAGGCATAAGAGTCTTAGATAACTGGGGTGAGGCCGCAGCCTTTGAGAATAATACGGATCAGGTTGTTGCCAGCGTCTTCCATGTCTTGCTTGGTCAATTTGGTGCGTCCGCTGACACGGCAAATTTGCGTGGCGAAGTCGGCGTAATGTTGAGTGCTGCCCCATAACAGAAAGATCAGGTTCACCGGGTCAACCGGGTCCATTTTACCGGCGTCGATCCAGGCCTGGAATACCGCTGCGCGGCCCTGGAACCAGGCGCGATAATCCTGGTTGAAATACTCGGTCAGGCATTCGCCGCCGCTGATGACTTCCATCGCAAATATGCGCGACGCCTGTGGCTGGCGACGCGAAAACTCCATTTTGGCGCGGATATAGCGCGTTAGCGCCTCGCCAGGATCGTCTTGCGCTGTGAGTGTGTTGAAGGTGCTGTCCCACAACTCGATGATGTTGCTCAGCACCGCCACGTACAAACCCAGTTTGTTGGTGAAGTAGTAATGCAGGTTCGCCTTGGGCAGCCCGGCATTCAAGGCAATGGTGTTCATGCTCGTGCCTTTGAACCCATGACGGGCGAACTCGTCTTCGGCGGCTTTGATGATGGTCTCTTCGTTCTTCTGACGAATGCGGCTGGCGGGTTTGCCGCCATGAGCTGGGACTTCAAAGGTCATAGACACTTCCGAGCAAGTGGGTGGATGCAGCCAATGCGTTGATAGCGCACCCACCGAGTTCAGACAAGTCCTGTTGCTATAAAAGCTCTACACGTGCTCGATCGGGTCGCTTTTGGGTACGGAATTTGCCTCAAGCGCAGTCGTTTTCGATTCAGGCAACAACAGGCACATCAGGATTGCTGTGAGGCCACCGCTGGTGATTGCCGAGTCGAACAGGTTTTGCGCCAGTTTCGGCAGCAAATGCAAAAGACCGGGTTGTGCAGCAATGCCCAAACCGACGCCGAACGAGGTGGCGATAATCAGCATGCTGCGCCGATCCAGCGGCGCTTGGGCCAGGATGCGGACACCAGCCGCCGCGACGCTGCCGAACATGACCAGCGTTGCGCCGCCCAGAACCGGTTTCGGAATCTGTTGCAGCATCGAGCCGATCAGTGGAAACAGCCCGAGACAAAACAGTACGGCGCCAATATAGAGGCCGACGTAACGACTGGCGACGCCGGTTAACTGGATCACTCCGTTATTTTGCGCAAACGTGGTGTTGGGGAACGCACTGAACGTGGCAGCGATCAGGCAACTGACACCGTCACCGAGCACACCGCCCTTCAGCCGGTTGATATAGGTCGGCCCCGTGATAGGTTGCCGCGCGAGCATGCAGTTGGCGGTAAGGTCGCCGACGGTTTCGATAGTGCTTATCAGGTAAATCAGCGCGACTGGCAGGAATGCGCTCCAGTCGAAGTTGAATCCAAACTTGAATGGCACAGGGACGCTGATCAATGGCAGGTCAGGCAATGGTTGCAGCACCAGTTTGCCGCTGAAGTAGGCGGCGATGCTGCCCAGCACCAGCCCGATAATAATGGCCGAAAGCCTTACCCAGGGCGTGTTCGAGCGATTGAGCAGGATGATTGTCAACAACACGAACAGACCCAGTGCCAGATTGCCCGGCGCGCCGAAGTCGGGGGCGTTGAAGCCACCGCCCAGATCAGTCACGCCTACCTTGATCAAGCTGATGCCGATCAGCGTGATCACAATCCCGGTGACCAACGGTGTTATTACCCGGCTCAGTTGGCCAACGAAGCGGCTCAGAACGATCTGCACCACGGCACCGAAAAAGCACACACCGAAAATCATCGCCAGTATGTCTTCAGGGCTACCGCCTCGTTGTTTGACCAGAAATCCGGCGGACAACACGGCACCTAAAAACGCAAAACTGGTGCCTTGCAGGCAGATCATCCCGGCCCCGATCCCGAACGGCCGGCGTGCCTGGATGAACGTGCCGACACCGGACACCATCAACGCCATGCTGATCAAATAGGGCAGGTGGGCGGTCAGCCCGAGCGCCGAACCGATCACCAGTGGCGGGGTGATGATGCCAACGAAACTGGCGAGCACATGCTGCAACGCGGCGAGGATCGCGGCGAGCGGTTTGGGGCGGTCGTTGAGGCCGTAGATCAGTTCGCTGGGAGATGACGATTCTGGTTGCATGGGCGTAGGTCTTCTTTTTTGTAAGCAGGGCTGACGGGGCGCGTTCATCCTGCTTTGCAAAAAGCTGTCCAACTGCTCAGGTTATTGTCCTGCGGCCGGACTGCAGACCTTTGTTTACGGGGTTGAAGAAGATTCTCAGCGGGTTGCTGCCAGGCTCTCGAGAAAGCTTTCCAGCACCAAATGAGGGCGCCGGCCCTTACGCGTGACCGATGCGAGGCTCAGGTCATAGAAGCGTGCTTTTGGTTTCAGTGCACGCAATCGACCTTGTTGCACCCAGAGACTGGCGTAGTGATCCGGCAGGTAGCCGATGTAACGCCCGGTAAGGATAAGAAACGCCATGCCTTCACGGTCGGAAGCACTGGCGGTGCAATTGAGCGCTTGATAATGGGCCTGGATGTCGGCGGGTAAGCGGAACGTCGGCGCGATGGCGTCCTGACAGTTCAGGCGATCATCATCGAGTTGCTTGTCATCGACATAAAACAACGGGTGACCGACCGCGCAATACAGCAGCGAGCGCTCGCTGTAGAGCGGTTGATATTCCAGACCGGACAATGCGCTGGCTTGCGGCACCACGCCGACATGCAAGCGGCCGTCGAGCACACCTTGTTCGACCTCATTGGGCGCGATCATGCGGATTTGAATCTGAACGTCGGGTCCGCGCTCCTTCAATTGTGCCAAGGCGTGAGTGATGCGCATGTGGGGGAGCGTGACCAGGTTATCGGTCAGGCCGATGGTCAGTTCGCCGCGCAGGTGCTGGTGCAGGCCATTGACCTCGGTGCGGAAACTTTCCAGCGCACTTAATAGCTGCAAGGCTGACTGGTAAACCTCGCGACCTTCTTCGGTCAGCGAAAATCCCGCCCGCCCACGTTGGCAGAGCCGCAAACCCAGGCGTTGTTCAAGGTCGCTCATCTGTTGGCTGATGGCGGATCGACCTATGCCGAGCACCGACTCGGCGGCAGAAAAACCACCGCATTCCACCACGCTGCGGAATATCCGTAGCAGGCGAATATCAAAGTCGCTGACCTGTGCCAGCGGATCGGGGCGGCGAGTGCTCATAGTTTAGTAAAGGCCTGACTGAAGGTTTGAAAAATTGAATTTCACAGACTTTATCTCCGTGGCAATTTAGCTGCAAGAACGCTTTTGATCTCTACGCCGCTTATTGCCCTGCGAGGTTTTGCTGATGAACATGCCCGAAAACGCCCGCTCTCCTTTGGCCAGCCAGCTCAAGCTTGATGCTCACTGGATGCCTTACACCGCCAACCGCAATTTTCAGCGCGACCCACGCTTGATCGTCGCCGCTGAAGGCAGTTGGCTGACCGACGACAAGGGGCGCAAGGTGTATGACTCGCTGTCCGGTCTGTGGACTTGCGGCGCCGGGCACACTCGTAAGGAAATCCAGGAAGCGGTGGCCAAGCAATTGGGCACGCTCGATTACTCGCCTGGCTTCCAGTACGGCCATCCGCTGTCGTTTCAACTGGCGGAAAAAATCACTGACCTGACCCCGGGCAACCTGAACCACGTGTTCTTTACCGATTCGGGTTCCGAGTGCGCGGATACCGCGGTCAAAATGGTCCGCGCTTACTGGCGCCTGAAAGGCCAGGCGACTAAAACCAAGATGATCGGTCGTGCGCGTGGTTATCACGGCGTAAACATTGCCGGCACCAGCCTTGGCGGTGTGAACGGCAACCGCAAAATGTTCGGCCAGGCGATGATGGACGTCGATCACCTGCCGCACACCTTGCTGGCCAGCAATGCTTACTCGCGTGGCATGCCAACGGAGGGCGGTATCGCGCTCGCCGATGAATTGCTCAAGCTGATCGAGCTGCATGACGCTTCCAATATCGCCGCCGTGTTTGTCGAGCCTATGGCGGGTTCTGCGGGTGTGCTGGTTCCGCCTCAGGGTTACCTGAAACGCCTGCGTGAAATCTGCGACCAACACAATATTCTGCTGGTGTTCGACGAAGTGATCACCGGTTTTGGCCGTACTGGCTCGATGTTCGGTGCGGACAGCTTCGGCGTGACGCCGGACCTGATGTGCGTCGCCAAGCAAATCACCAACGGTGCAATCCCGATGGGCGCGGTGATAGCCAGTTCCGAGATCTATCAGACGTTCATGAATCAGGCGACGCCTGAGTACGCGGTCGAGTTCCCGCACGGTTATACCTACTCCGCGCACCCGGTGGCTTGCGCCGCTGGGCTGGCAGCACTTGACCTGCTGCAAAAGGAAAACCTGGTACAGAGCGTGGCCGAGGTCGCCCCGCATTTCGAAAATGCACTGCATGGCCTGAAGGGTTCGAAAAACATCATCGACATCCGTAACTACGGTCTGGCCGGCGCGATTCAGATTGCCCCGCGTGACGGCGACGCGATTGTGCGTCCGTTCGAAGCAGGCATGGCGCTGTGGAAAGCAGGGTTCTATGTACGCTTTGGTGGCGACACTCTGCAGTTCGGCCCAACGTTCAACAGCAAGCCGCAAGACCTGGATCGCCTGTTTGATGCGGTCGGCGAAGTGCTGAACAAGATCGACTGATTTCTCATCGAGTCCCTCTATATAGAAGGGCGCTCTTTAAAGGGCGCCCGTGAGTAAACTTTTTGGAGTTTTGCATGAGCCTTATCCCGCATTTGATCAATGGCGAACTGGTGACCGACAACGGCCGTACTGTTGACGTGTTTAACCCGTCGACGGGTCAGCCGATCCATAAAGTGCCATTGGCCAGCCGCGAAACCATTCAACAGGCGATCGACGCGGCCAAGGCTGCATTCCCGGCCTGGCGCAACACGCCACCGGCCAAACGTGCGCAGGTGATGTTCCGCTTCAAGCAACTGCTGGAGCAAAACGAAGCGCGCATCTCGCAATTGATCAGCGAAGAGCATGGCAAGACACTGGAAGATGCCGCGGGTGAGCTGAAGCGCGGGATCGAGAACGTCGAGTTCGCTTGCGCTGCCCCGGAAATCCTCAAAGGCGAATACAGCCGTAACGTTGGGCCGAACATTGATGCCTGGTCGGACTTCCAGCCGTTGGGCGTAGTGGCCGGTATCACGCCATTCAACTTCCCGGCGATGGTGCCGTTGTGGATGTATCCACTGGCAATCGTCTGCGGCAACTGCTTCATCCTCAAACCGTCCGAACGTGATCCAAGTTCCACGCTGCTGATTGCCCAGTTGTTGATCGAAGCAGGTTTGCCTAAAGGCGTGATGAGCGTTGTGCACGGCGACAAGACTGCGGTGGATGCGCTGATCGAAGCGCCGGAAGTCAAGGCACTGAGCTTTGTCGGTTCGACGCCGATCGCCGAGTACATCTACGCCGAAGGCACCAAGCGTGGCAAACGTGTTCAGGCGCTGGGCGGCGCGAAGAACCATGCGGTGCTGATGCCGGATGCCGATCTGGACAACGCTGTCAGTGCATTGATGGGCGCCGCTTATGGTTCTTGCGGTGAGCGTTGCATGGCGATCTCGGTTGCTGTGTGCGTGGGTGATCAGGTCGCTGATGCGTTGGTGGCCAAGTTGGTGCCGCAGATCAAGGCGCTGAAAATCGGTGCGGGCACCTCTTGCGGCCTGGACATGGGGCCACTGGTTACCGGGCAGGCGCGCGACAAGGTCAGCGGCTATGTCGATGATGGCGTTGCTGCAGGTGCCACACTGGTGGTCGATGGTCGTGGCCTGAGTGTTGCGGGTCACGAAGAGGGCTTCTTCCTGGGTGGCTGCTTGTTCGATAACGTCACGCCGGAAATGCGCATCTATAAAGAAGAGATTTTTGGGCCAGTACTGTGTGTCGTCCGGGTGAGCAGCCTGGAAGAGGCGATGCAACTGATCAACGATCACGAGTATGGCAACGGTACCTGCATCTTCACCCGTGACGGCGAAGCGGCACGTTTGTTCTGCGATGAAATCGAAGTCGGTATGGTTGGCGTCAACGTGCCACTGCCAGTGCCAGTGGCTTATCACAGCTTTGGTGGCTGGAAGCGTTCGCTGTTTGGCGATCTGCACGCCTACGGTCCGGACGGCGTGCGGTTTTACACGCGCCGCAAGGCCATTACCCAGCGCTGGCCGCAACGCGCCAGCCACGAGGCTTCGCAATTCGCGTTCCCTAGCTTGTAAGTAGAAGGGTAAGAGGCCGGCACTCCTTATCGGTAAGGGGCGCCGGCCTTCGTGTTTCTGGGGTTTTTTGACCGATATGACAGATTTGTGAATTTAGGTGTTGACGGGAAATCCTGGACGTCTATAATTCGCCCCACTTCCGGCGCAGTCGAAACGGAAAACTCCTTGGTAAACAATGAGTTACGCAGTTTT
>NZ_JBNQGB010000007.1:0-343605 GCF_050321825.1 Gordonia sp. IEGM753 | reverse complement strand
CTGCGTAACTCATTGTTTACCAAGGAGTTTTCCGTTTCGACTGCGCCGGAAGTGGGGCGAATTATAGACGTCCAGGATTTCCCGTCAACACCTAATTACACCTTTCTTGCAGAAGGCGCCTTTTTAGCCGTTAAACGCGGGATTCGGCGGGCTACAGGCGGCAGGCGCAGCACTAATAGCAGCGCACCTATAGAGGCATAGACAGCCCACTCCTTCAGATCAGCTCGAACAATCCACAACATATGCAGCAGGCCGAGCCCCAAAACCACATAGACCAACCGATGCAGCTTCTTCCAGCGAGAACCCAAACGCCGCTGACTGTAGCGATTGGACGTCACCGCCAACGCCAGCAAACAGAGAAACCCGAGCGCGCCAACAATAATGTATGGCCGCTTGCGCAACTCGACACCCAGTTGCGACCAATCGAACCCAAGGATAAATGCCGTGTACCCACTCAGATGCAATACGACATAGGCAAAACACCAGAGACCCAGTTGCCGCCGGACTGAAATCCAGCCCGCCCACCCAGTGAGCTTTTGTAGTGGCGTCATACTTAGCGTGATCAGCAATAGAACCAACGTCCCCAGCCCCAAGCGGTCAACCAGCACCTTACCCGGATCAGGCCCAAGCGCATCCGCCCAGGCTTGATACAGCCAAAGAATTGGCCAGATCGCCGCAGCCATAAACACCCCGATACGCCAAAACGGGTAACGCATCAGTAATTCTTCCGCAGATCGAGCCCTGTATATAAAGAAGCAACTTCGTCCGAGTACCCGTTGAACATCTGCGTGTCCCGTACATTGGGCTTGAACAGACCGCTTGGCAAACGCCGCTCTCGCGCTTGAGTCCAGCGAGGGTGATCAACAGTCGGGTTCACATTTGCGTAAAAACCATATTCATCGGCGGCGATGCTCTGCCAAGTAGTTTTCGGCTGCTCGCTGACCAGACTTATACGCACAATGGATTTGACGCTCTTGAAGCCATACTTCCAAGGCACAACCAGACGTAACGGCGCCCCATTTTGATTGGGCAACTCACGTCCATACATACCCACAGCGAGAATCGCCAGCGGGTTCATTGCCTCATCCAGACGCAAGCCCTCGACATAAGGCCAGTCGATCAAGGCGAAACCAGAGCGTTGCCCTGGCATGGTCTTTGGGTCTTGCAGGGTCTCAAAGCGAATAAACTTTGCCTTGGAGGTCGGCTCGACAGCACTCAGTAATGCCGAGATGGGAAAACCAATCCACGGAATCACCATCGACCAAGCCTCGACACAGCGCAGCCGATAGATCCGTTCCTCTAACTGATAAGGTTTCATGAAGTCTTCGAGCGCATAACGCCCTGGCTTACTCACCTCCCCGTCAATCACCACGCTCCAGGGTTCGGTTTTCAAGGCGCCGGCGTTCGCAGCAGGATCACCTTTATCGGTACCGAACTCATAGAAGTTGTTGTAATGGGTCGCGTCTTTAAATGGAGTGATCGCCTCATCCTTTACGTTTACCGCCCCCCATTTGGTGGAAGGCAGCTTCTCGGTAAACCAGGACGGTGCGTTGCCTGCCTCGACATCCGCATAGCGCGCGGCGTCTTCAGCGCTGGCCCAACGTGGCAAACTGCTCACAGCCAAACCCGCAAGGGTGGCACCCAGCACATTGCGTCGAGACAGATAGACAGATTCAGGCGTGACATCCGACCCGTGACAGTCAGACGCTTTGGGGATTTTGATCAGCATGGCAACTCCGCAGCATTGGAGGACAGATGCACCAATAGACTGCGGAGTATGGGGGAAATTACATCACTCGGCGTTTTTGTGCCGACGAAGACGTAATAGGTATTGAACAGGCCCGGATGCCGCATAGGCGAGAAAAACCAGCAGCAAGATACGTGGAGGGTCACTGAACACTACGGCAAACACCAATACCACAGCGAGGATTGCCACAAAGGGTACGCGCCCTTTCAGATCCAGCTCCTTGAAGCTGTTGTACTTGATGTTGCTGACCATCAGCATGCCGGCCGCCGCCACCATCAGCGCAACCAGGAAAGACATCTTGGAGCCCTGGATTCCATAATCACTGAACGCCCAGACAATCCCCGCAACCACACCCGCCGCCGCAGGGCTAGCCAGGCCAATAAAGTAGCGTTTGTCCGCAGTACCGACTTGCGTATTGAAACGCGCCAGACGCAATGCGGCACCCGCCACATAGATGAAGGCGACCATCCAGCCCACCTTGCCCATGTCACCCAAGGCCCAGCCAAACGCCAGCAGCGCTGGTGCCACGCCAAACGCGACCATGTCCGATAGCGAGTCGTACTCGGCACCGAAGGCACTTTGGGTATTGGTCATGCGGGCAACGCGGCCATCAAGACCGTCGAGCACCATGGCGACAAAGATCGCGATGGCGGCAAAAGCGAAGTATTTGCTCGCATTCACCGAATCACCGGCACTCAATGCGGCTTGGGCACTCATCGAGTTGATGATGGAATAAAACCCTGCAAACAGGTTCGCAGTGGTGAAGAGATTCGGCAGAAGATAGATACCACGATGCCGGACTTTACGACCTTCAGCATCGTGCCCTTCTTCGATGTGCTCATCGATAGGCAGTAGGCTTTCGGCGTCAGAGGCCTGGTTTGGCTCTTCGGGACGTTCGCTCATGGACATTACCTTGCAACGGGGTGGAAAGTTTCGACAGGTGCTTGGGACGACGGTTCGGCCGCAAACGATGCAGCTTTATACCAGAACCGGCCACCCCAAACGAAAAAACGCGGCCTAAGCCGCGTTTTTCGTACAAGTGCGCGACTTAGTTTTTGGCTTTGTCGACGATCTTGTTGGCACCGATCCACGGCATCATGGAGCGCAGTTGCTCGCCGATGATTTCGATACCGTGAGCGGCGTTGTTACGACGCTTGGCGGTCATCGAAGGATAGCCGGTAGCGCCTTCGCTGATGAACATCTTGGCGTATTCGCCGTCCTGAATACGTTTCAGGGCGTTGCGCATAGCCTGACGGGACTCGGCGTTGATCACTTCCGGACCGGTCACGTACTCGCCGTATTCGGCGTTGTTGGAGATCGAGTAGTTCATGTTGGCGATACCGCCTTCGTACATGAGGTCAACGATCAGCTTCAGTTCGTGCAGGCATTCAAAGTAGGCCATTTCCGGCGCATAACCGGCTTCAACCAAGGTTTCGAAACCGGCTTTAACCAGCTCAACGGTACCGCCGCACAATACGGCTTGTTCGCCGAACAGGTCGGTTTCGGTCTCGTCCTTGAAGGTGGTTTCGATGATGCCGGTACGACCGCCACCAACGCCAGCTGCGTAGGACAACGCAACGTTTTTGGCGTTGCCGGAAGCATCCTGGTAGATAGCGATCAGGTCAGGGATACCGCCACCCTTGACGAACTCGGAACGTACGGTGTGGCCCGGTGCTTTCGGCGCGATCATGATCACGTCGAGGTCGGCACGCGGAACAACCTGGTTGTAGTGAATCGCGAAGCCGTGGGAGAACGCCAAAGTGGCGCCTTTCTTGATGTTCGGCTCGATTTCGTTGTTGTACAGAGCAGACTGGAACTCGTCCGGGGTCAGGATCATGACCAGGTCGGCAGCGGCAACAGCGGAAGCAACGTCGGTCACTTTCAGGCCGTGAGCTTCGGCTTTAGCAACAGTTGCCGAGCCTTTACGCAGGCCAACAGTGACGTCAACGCCGGAATCTTTCAGGTTGCACGCTTGAGCGTGGCCTTGGGAACCGTAACCGATGATGGCAACTTTCTTGCCTTGGATGATCGACAGGTCGCAGTCTTTATCGTAGAAAACTTTCATGAATTTCCCCTCTATATCCTGGCCATTCAGGCCATTCGCTAATTTGGTTTAGATGCTGAGTACTTTATCGCCGCGAGCGATACCGGTGACGCCACTGCGGACGGTCTCCAGAATCGATGCGGTGCCGATGGACTGAATGAAGCTGTCGAGCTTGTCGCTGGTACCGGTCAGTTGAACGGTATACACGCTGGCGCTGACATCGACGATCTGTCCACGGTAAATATCGGTAGTGCGCTTGATCTCGGCGCGCTGGGCACCGGTAGCCTTGACCTTGACCAACATCAGCTCGCGCTCGATGTGAGCACTCTCCGACAGGTCGACCAGCTTGACCACTTCGATCAATTTATTCAGGTTCTTGGTGATCTGCTCGATGACTTCATCGTGACCCACGGTGGTCAACGTCAGGCGCGACAGCGTCGGGTCTTCGGTTGGGGCCACGGTCAGGCTTTCGATGTTGTAGTTGCGCTGCGAGAACAGGCCGACAACACGAGACAGAGCGCCAGGTTCGTTTTCCAGAAGCAAGGAAATAATGTGCCGCATGATTAGGTACGCTCCGTCTTGCTCAGCCACATATCGCGCATGGAGCCGTCTTTGATCTGCATCGGATAGACGTGCTCGCTGGTATCGACCGAAATGTCGAGCACCACCAGGCGATCCTTCATGGCGAACGCTTCTTCCATCTTCGACTTCAATTCCTTGGAGTCGGTGATGCGCATGCCAACGTGACCATAAGCCTCGGCCAGCTTGACGAAGTCAGGTAACGACTCCATGTAGGAGTGCGAGTGACGGCTGCCATAACTCATGTCTTGCCATTGGCGAACCATGCCCAGAACGCCGTTGTTCAGGATGACGATTTTTACCGGCAAACCGTACTGCAGGCAGGTCGACAGCTCCTGAATGTTCATCTGGATGCTGCCCTCGCCCGTCACGCAGACGACGTCGGCATCCGGGAAGCTCAACTTGATGCCCATGGCCGCCGGAAAACCGAAGCCCATGGTGCCCAAGCCACCGGAGTTGATCCAGCGGTTCGGCTTGTTGAACGTGTAGTACTGCGCCGCGAACATTTGGTGCTGACCCACGTCGGAGGCAACAAAGGCATCACCCTTGGTGACTTCGCAAAGGGTTTCGACCACGGTTTGCGGCTTGATGACGCTACCGTCGCCCTTATCGTAAGGGAACAGGCCACGGTCACCGCGCCACTCATCCACTTGCTTCCACCAACTGGCAACGGACTCCTTGTTGGGGGTCTCGCCGATCTCCTTGAGGATCGCGACCATTTCGGTCAGGACACTTTCAACCGGGCCAACGATTGGAACGTCAGCCTTGATGGTCTTGGAAATCGACGCCGGGTCGATGTCGATGTGAATGATTTTGGCATTTGGGCAGAACTTGGCCGGGCCATTGATTACGCGGTCGTCGAAACGAGCGCCAACCGCCAGGATGACATCGGCATGGTGCATCGCCAGGTTAGCGGTGTAGCTGCCGTGCATACCCAGCATGCCGATAAACTGACGGTCGGTACCAGGGTAGGCACCCAGACCCATCAGGGTATTGGTCACTGGCAGGTTGAGCATCTTCGCCAACTCGGTCAGCGGCGCCGAGCCACCCCCCAGAATCACGCCGCCGCCTGCGTACATCACAGGACGCTTGGCCGCCAGGAGCATTTCTGCTGCTTTGCGGATTTGCCCGGAGTGACCACGGACCGCCGGGCTGTAGGAGCGCAGCTTGGCTTTTTTCGGGAAGACGTATTCAAACTTCTCGGCCGGGTTGGTCATGTCTTTCGGGATATCGACAACGACTGGACCAGGACGACCGGATTGCGCCAGGTAGAACGCCTTCTTCATGACTTCCGGAATTTCAGATGCATGCTTGATCATGAAGCTGTGTTTCACGATCGGCCGGGAAATACCGATCATGTCGGTTTCCTGGAATGCATCGGTGCCTACCATGGTGCTAGGCACCTGGCCGGAAATGACCACCATCGGAATGGAGTCCATGTAGGCCGTGGCAATACCGGTAATAGCATTGGTTGCGCCCGGGCCGGAGGTAACCAGTACCACGCCGGCTTTACCGGTGGCACGGGCATAACCGTCAGCCATATGGGTCGCAGCCTGCTCGTGACGAACCAGAATATGGGTCACTTCCGGTTCTTTGAACAAGGCATCGTAGACATGAAGAAGAGCACCACCCGGGTACCCGTAGATGTACTTGACGCCTTCGTCACGCAAAAAGCGGACGAGCATCTCACCGCCAGATAAAAGCTCCACGTTGTTCACCTCTAAAACGCCAGAATACCGCCCACTTCAAAGAGGACGGGTCTTAATAGGTTTACTTCCCAGCAGAGCATGAGCGACGGTGGTCGCCGACTACGTCAGCACTGACTGAGCAAGTATTGGGATCGTCCCAAGTGTTGCGGGGCTTTCCCACCCAGCGCGAGGTAACGCGTTGCGGGTGTAGCAGGTCGGCGCGGATATGCGCCTCATGATCTGCTGAGTGGGTCTGCTTCTGGCAGTCCCTCTACAGCGGACTTTGGATTCTTCTGTTTCGTCCCCTGCAAGTCAAGTCGTCTATGTGCTTTATTCTAGTAAGCACATGAGAACGCAAGAAAAAACCTGTAAACGGCGACTGTGTTAGCTTCAATTGCGCAACTAAAGACAAGGAAACGCCATGCGAATCATCTTCTTCACCGCCAGCGTGCTGATTAGCCTGAGCCCTTTATGCATGGCCGCTCAGATCTATAAATGGGTCGATGCGCAGGGCGTTACTCATTTTGACGCACAACCGCCACAAGGCCAGCAGGCTACCACTGTCGTAACGCCCGCCCCGCCTGTCGGCAAAACCGCTACGCCGGTGGACAACACAACGCTTGGCGACCAACAGGCGATAGACAAGACAGTGAAAAAACAGGTCGCCGAGCAAGAGGCCCAACTCAAGGGGTTCTGCGAGCAGGCACGAACCAACCTTGCCCAATTGCAAAACAATCCGCGATTAAGAGAGGAAGTTGACGGTGAGATGCGCCGCCTGACCGACCAACAACGTCAGGAGCGCACCACCGAGGCGCAGAAACAAATTGCGGATAACTGCCAGTAGATTCAGGCGACTTCCGCGTCAGCGGGAAGACGTAATCAGCAGGTCGAACTCTTTGAGCAACACCTGAAGTTGGCGGTCCTTGCCCTGAACATTACGGGCGGCGAAGACCATTTCGGCCATCTCCTGAATGCCCGACGCGCTGGGTAACGGAAGGTCCTGCTCCAGGATCGCCTTCATGCGGGGCAAGAAGATCCATTGCAGCCACTGCTCGAAATCAAGCGTATCGACCGAAAATGGCTCGACACTGGAGAGCGCTTCAAGCGATGGCGAGACTTCATCCCACCATCCCTGAACGCGCAGCTCGCGCTCGATCAACAACAACTGCTCGGCAATCTTTGGAAAGCGTGCGTCCATCACAGCGCAACCTTGGCCTTTTGACGGGCCAACGCAGCACCTGCGGAATCACCTTGCTTCTCCCGAGCCTGGGCGATCAACCCCCACAGGCTGGCCTGAAGATCCGGACGACCATTGGCGAAAGTCAGGCCACGACGCGCGAACTGCTCGGCTTGCGGCGCATCGCCTTGGGCCATGCGCACTTGAGCCAGGCGATAAAGCACCTGCGGCTCACGCGGAGCGACACGTTGAGCGCGCTCGAGGCTGGAGGACGCACCGTTCAGGTCGCCGCCGGCCTGTTGTTGCTGGGCTGTGGTCAACAACGCCAACACCGGACCGTCCAGCTGTTCATCGGCAGACAGACCGCCGCCGGTGCTCGCCGAAGGAATACCGCTTGGCGTCGCCGGCATGCTGTAGCTGCCTTGATTGATCGGCGCAGACTGAACCGGGGACGTATCAATCGGCCCCGGCGTAATCGGGCCAGGGGTAATCGGCGAAGTACTGATCGGTGCCGACGTCACTGCGCCGCCACCCGGGACCATGACGACGACGCCGGAATCACCTTGGGGAATGGCTTGAGCCTGGCCTTGCGCAGGACGCTTGACCGTTGTTTGACGGAAACCGCCATTCGCCGACACGCGCTCACTGTTGGAAACGGCACTGCCCGAATCCACAACCGGGATCGAACCACGTTGAACGGTGGAGCAACCGCTGAGCAAAGCCACGGCGGTAACCGCTGGAATCAACCACTTGTTCACTTGAAACCCTCTTTGCTTAATTCATCCAGCCTTTGACCCAATCCATCACCGTTTCGCCGGAAGCAGGGCTTTCGCCACCACACGCAGCGCCGGGAGGCGGCTCGCTGCCGCGAATATACGGCATCTGTACCGCACCCGGGCAATTGGCATCAGAGCCTTGCCCGGTGCGCGAATCAACCCAGGCCTGAACAATGTTGTCTGGCTGCGGCATGTCCAGCGGCAACGGATCAGCCTTGCGCATGAAACTGGTCCAGACCTGCAACGCACCAGTGGCGCCGGTAAATGGCGTCTTGCCATTGTCATCGCGCCCCAGCCACACCACTGCCAGCAAATCCTGACTGAAACCGGCGAACCAGCTATCACGCGAATCGTTGCTGGTACCGGTTTTACCCGCCAGCGTCAGGGTTTTCGGCAGCACGTTGTAAACAGAACTGCCGGTGCCTTCACGCATTACCCGCTGCATGGCGCTCTGGATCAGGTATATGGACGCAGGATCAAAACGCTGCTCGATCTGGAACGGATAACGCTTGAGCGGCTCTCCTTCCGCGGTCAGCACGCTACGAATCCCGCGCATCGGCGTGTTGAAACCACCGTTGGCCAGGGTCTGATACATGGTCGCGACTTCGATCGGGGTCAAACCACCAGCGCCCAGCAACATCGAAGGGAACGCCGGAAACTCACGGCTTACGCCCAGACGAGCCAGCGTTTTAAGGACATTGGGCACGCCTACCGCCAAACCAAGACGTGCAGTCGACAGGTTGTAGGAATGCGCCAGGCCTTGATACAAGAACACCGTACCGTGAGAGCGACGGTCATAATTCTGTGGCTTCCACACCTGACCGTCCGCGCCTTTGACCGAGAACGCGTCGTCCGACAGCCAACTGGTCAATGTGTACTGGCTTGGTTTCTCAAGGGCCGTCAGGTAAACCGCAGGCTTGATCAACGAGCCGATAGGACGCACCGCATCCAGTGCCCGGTTGAACCCGGCATAGCTTGCTTGCCGACTGCCGATCATGGCCTGGACTTCGCCGGTTTCCGGGTTGGTGACGACCATAGCCGCTTCAACATCCTCGGAACCCTTGCGCCCAGACAGACGTTTGAACGTGTCGTTGACCGACGCTTCGGCTTTCATCTGCAGGATAGGATCGAAACTGGTGAAAATCCGCAGGCCTTCTTCGGTCAAGTCTTCGTCGCGATAGTCTTCGCGAAGCTGACGTTTAACCAGATCAAGGAAACCCGGGAATGAACTGTCAGCCAGCTTGCCGCGAGTGGTTACACCCAGTGGCATTTTTTTCGCCGCTGCGACCTGCTCGGCGGTTGCGACGCCTTGCTGCTCAAGCACATCGAGCACCAGGTTGCGCCGCTCCATCGCCCGTTCCGGGTTACGTCGAGGATTGTAATAGGAAGGTCCCTTGACCATGCCGACCAGCAAGGCAACCTGGTGCAGTTTCAATTCGGACAGAGGTTGCCCAAAGAAAAACTGGCTCGCCAAACCGAAACCGTGCACAGCTCGCTGGCCATCCTGACCGACGAACACTTCATTGAGGTAAGCCTCAAGAATCTCTTTTTTGTCGTAATGCAGCTCAAGCAACATCGCCATCATGGCTTCGGTGAGCTTGCGGGTCAGACTGCGCTCGCTGGTCAAATAGAAGTTCTTGACCAACTGCTGGGTCAGCGTACTGCCGCCCTGGGTCATCTTGCCGCCAGACGTGTTGACGTAGATGGCGCGGGCAATCGATTTGGGCGACACGCCCCAGTGGCTATAAAAATCCCGGTCTTCGACCGCGACCAGGGTTTCCAGCAAATAGGGCGGTACCTGATCGATTTTGATCAGGATTCGGTCTTCGAGGTTTTTCGGGTAGATGCCGCCGATCAACAGCGGCTCCAGCCGCACCACCGAAAGCTTCGAACCGTTGGTCGCCGAGAGCTCAGCCACATAGTCGCCCGAGAATCGCACGCGCACAGGCTGCGCCTTCTCGAGGCCTTCGTAGAACTGGAAGCCACGGGTATTCAAATCGACGGTATTGCCGTTGACCGCCGCTGCGCCGGGGCCGTTACTCACGGCTTCGCGTCGATAGCCCAGGGCGTCGAGCTCGGTGAGGAAGTCATCCTTGCTCAGCTTTTGGCCGGTGAACAGCTCAAGCGGGCGCGCATACACCTTGGCAGGAATGGTCCAGCGCTTGCCGGAGAACTTTTCCTGGACGATTGCGTCGAGGTAAACCGCAAACCCGGCCAGCACCACGAGGCCGACCAGACTGAGTTTAAGGGCCCAGCCCAGCCAAGGGCGCAGGCCCTTGGAAGGTGGCTTTTTTTTAGTGCGAGGGGATCGAGTACGAGTCATGGCGGCGGATTATACGCACTTTATTCATACTCAACAGGAGCGCTCCGAGGTTTGCGTCAGGCGGACTTGTAGCCATAATGGCGGCCTTGAATTTTTCCAGACTCTGAAGGATCGCCTGTGAGCCAGTCACTGATCGCTGCCCTGCAAAACCCTGCCCTTTATCCGCATCCTGTAGACGGGTTCCAGGTCATCGAGACCCATATTTCCTGGGTGATTCTTACCGGTCCCTTTGCCTATAAAGTGAAGAAACCGGTGAACTTCGGTTTTCTCGATTTCACCAGCCTCGATGCTCGCGAGCACTTCTGTGGTGAAGAGCTGCGTCTGAACCAGCGTCTGACCAATGATTTGTATCTGGAAGTGTTGCCCATCACCGGCAGCGCTGAAGCACCTCAGTTGGGCGGCGAAGGTGCCGTCATCGACTACGCGCTGAAAATGCGCCAGTTCCCGCAAAGCCAGTTGCTCAGCACACTGCAGGCCAATGGCGAATTGACCACTGCGCACATCGACGAGATGGCCGCGCAAATCGCCCAGTTCCACCTCACGGCCCCTAAAGTACCTGCCGAACACGAAGCGGGCACTCCGGACAGTGTGATGGCGCCTGTGCGTCAAAACTTCGAACAGATCCGCCCGTTTCTCAGCGATAAGGCCGACCTGCTGCAACTCGATGCGCTGCAAGCCTGGGCTGAAAGCAGCTTCGAACGCCTCAAGCCACTGTTCGCCCAACGCAAGAGCGACGGTTTCATTCGCGAATGCCACGGCGACATTCACCTCGGCAACGCCACGTTGATCGACGGCAAGGTGGTGATTTTCGACTGCATCGAATTCAACGAACCGTTCCGCTTCACCGATGTGTATGCCGACACCGGTTTCCTGGCGATGGACCTCGAAGACCGCGGCTTGAAAAGCCTGGCGCGTCGTTTCATCAGTCAATACCTGGAGTTGACCGGCGATTACCAGGGCCTGGAATTGCTCAACTTCTATAAAGCCTATCGCGCCCTGGTTCGCGCCAAGGTCAGCCTCTTCAGCATGCCTGCTGAAGCCGACCCGGTGCAGCGCGCCACCACCCTGCGTCAATACCGCAACTACGCCAACCTGGCAGAAAGCTATAGCACCATTCCTTCGCGCTTCATGGCGATTACCCACGGTGTTTCAGCCGTCGGCAAAAGCCGTGTCGCCATGCGCCTGGTTGAAGCGTTGGGCGCCATCCGCCTGCGTTCCGATGTAGAGCGCAAGCGCCTGTTCGGCGAGCAAACCGTGGAGAACGACCCACAGGCCGGTATTTATAGCGCCGACGCCAGCGCCGCCACGTACACCCGCCTGCATGAAATTGCCGCCGTGATTCTGCGTGCGGGTTTCCCGGTCGTGGTCGATGCGACGTACCTCAAGCGCGATCAACGTGATGGCGCGGCGAAAGTCGCCGAAGCTACGGGGGCACCGTTCCTGATTCTTGACTGCAATGCGCCACAAGCAGTGATCGAGAGCTGGCTGGCACTGCGCCAAGCGGACAAAACGGATCCTTCCGACGCCAACCTGGCCGTTATCGCAGCTCAACAGGAAAATCGCGAGCCGCTGACGCCAGCAGAAATCCTCTGCAGCAAGCGCGTTCAGACCAATGAAAGCGGCACGCTCGACACGGTTGTTGCGCAAATCCGTCAGCGCCTGCCCGGCCTGTAAGCAAGTATTTCAGCCGTGACGCCCTCATCGGCTTCACGGCTGTCAAATAGTGGCACTATACTGGCGTCATAAAACCAACAGGTGATGTAACATGAGCCAGCCCAAACTTCTCGACACGCCGCTTTATGCCTTGCTGCACAAAGACGACATCAAGGGTTTCAACGAAGAACGCGCAAAAGAAGGGTCTGTCGACATGGTCGGCGGAGATTTCCGGGGCCTGGATCTGCGCGAGTTGAATGCCGACGGCGTCGACTTTACCGACGCATATTTTCGTTCTGCAGACTTGCGCGGTATCGACTTTCGCAATTCAAACCTTGAAGGCGCAAGCCTGGCTCACGCGCAAATCTCAGGTGCCTACTTTCCCCCAGAACTGAGTGCCGACGAGATATTGATGTCGATGAACTTCGGTACCCGGCTGCGTTACCGCACTCGCTGATCTCCCCCGCTTCACTTGCCAGTCATGACGCAAGCCCTGTGAAAACGGGGATTGCGCTGCCCTCCCTTACTGCATTCGCAGCTTCTACGAACGCTTCGCTTAGAAGCATTCGCGTCAAAACCGACCAAACAATCACGCTTTTCCTACTGATGGCTACACTCCTCAGAAGCTCGCCCACGCACCATTCGGCCGTCGCAAGGAGGCTTGATGAATGATGAACTGCAGCACCTGAAGAATCTTGGCAAGACGTCAGCACAGTGGTTGCATGCCGTGGGCATCCACAGTGCCTCGGACTTGCGGCGACTGGGGGCGGTGGATGCTTATCGGGCCGTGCGCACGCGCGGGTTTCGTGCATCCAAGGTGTTGTTGTATGCGATCGAAGGCGCCCTGATGGATGTGCACTGGAATGACATTCCCGCCGAGCGCAAGGAAGCCTTGAATAAACAGCTTGAGGCTATTTCGTCCCGCCACAAGAACTGAACGGGCGCATCCGCCATGTATTTATTAGGGGAACAACCGGCCTACGCCGATGCATTGATCAACCGATTGCAGAACATCCCCGCGCGACTGTTGGCGGGTTTGGCCCCTTGCAGTGCAGCGTTGGAGTTTTCTGCCGTCGATGACCTGGCCGCCTCATTGCCCGACGATCAGTTATTTATGCTGGAAAACGGATTGCTGCAGGGGTACGTCAATCAGCGCGCCTTGTTCTATTTACACGAAGGCGATCTGGTCGGCCTGCATCAGGGCGCGCAGTTGCCACGCCATGACTTGCGCAGCACCAGCCCGCTGACGTTAACGCCCTATCTGCGGTCCGAGGTTTTCCAGCACATTTATGCAGACCCGGAGCGCTCAGAGTTATTGCTGCAGTATCTGATGGGTCAAAACAGCTTGCTGGCCGACGCGGTAGCACGCCTGAAACAACCCGAGTTTCGCAGCACAAACGGATTCAAACGGGTGGCCGGTGGCGAGGTATTGATCCAACAGGGCGACGATGCCGATCACGTGTTCGTTATTGTCGAAGGCCATGCCGAAGCTTTTGTCGACGGGCTTAAAGTGGGGGATGTTGCGAAGGACGAGATTTTCGGCGCCCTGGCAGTGTTCACCGGCGAGAAACGCAACGCCACGGTCGTCGCCAGCGAACCCAGCACCCTCATGTTGATCCCCAAAGACCAGTTTCTCAGCCTGACCCAAAGCAACCCGAAGATCGCACACAGCCTGATCGAGAGCATGGCCAGACGTATTGGCTTGCTGAACCAGCAGATCATACAGCTGAGCACCCTCGGCAAATCAGCTTAAAACCCGGCGTTCACGGGGCTTCCAGGCGACCCAAGGGCGATTCTGAAATAAATGAAAAAACAGCGGTTGACATGGTAATGAGAATCGCTATGATTATCACAACTGGTCGCGAGACTGGTCGATATTTGAAAAGCCCTTGGTTCGGACTCTCAGATATCTCCTCATCAGGCTAATCACGGTTATTTGACCCGGCTCTTGCCGGGTCTTTTTTTGCCCGTAGAAAAATACTTCCTTTATTTGCCGAACTGCTTACGCATTTGCGCACAATAATCCGGGGCCAGGGTTGCAGGGGTGTACCAGACATAGTCCGCCATGGCGGGCGTGACTTCCCCACCCTCCTGCGCCAGCATCAATACTGTGGGTGCCTCGGGTTCACCCAGATCAAGCACATGCAGCGGCACACCCACATCCTTGCGTGCGTGGTATGCGCCGGCAAACAACAGTGAAGGAGTGGGTGCCGACAACAGTCTTTCGGCCATGCGCCGATCTCGTTGCTGCTGCACGGCAAGCATTGCTGGCATTTGCGAAAGGGGTAACAAGCCGCAATGAGCGCCGCTTATCTGTGCCAAAAGCTCCTCCTTGACCGACCGCGCATTCGAGCGCGAACCACTCAACGCTGGAGGCCTGGCATAGAAAGAGCGCACTTCCTGCGAGTCCAGGTTGGCGGCCAGTAATGGATATGGTTGAGCAAGGGCGAAACGGACGATCGGCCCGTAAAGATTCCAGTCCCAACCGGACTGCCAGGCCAGGGCGGAGGACACATCAATCGGCGGCGTCGATGCACGGCGCACGTCATCGACGCGCACTTGTTGATCGGGCGTCAACATTTCCAGTAACAGGCTGCCTTGAGGTCGCTGCTCGCCCAGTGACTTCAACAACCACAATTGCAGCTGATGATGATCGCCATTGTCATGCTGCTCACCGACGATCAGCCGCGATGGTTTGGCCAGCCGCACAAGCAGTTCCTGCGGTGTCAGCGTCTGACCGTTGTGCAAGTCGCGAATCTGACCGGTGATCGGCGGCGGCGTGGCAACATGCTGGCAGGCGCTCAGCAGCAATAGAGCCAGAACGAAAATCGCGCGCATGCCTCACCTCTATCAATAGCTCAACGGGCGATGATCAGCGGATGCCCACGCTCCGGATGCGACTGCACCAGCACTTCCAGCCCGAACACTGCTTTTAACGGCTCCGGACGCAATACCTGCTCTGGTGTATCGAGCGCAATCGGCCGCCCGCCTTCAAGCAGCAAGATACGATCACAATAGCGCGCTGCCAGATTCAGATCATGCAGGATCACCAATACCGCTGCACCGCGATTGGCGAATTCTCGTACCGCTTGCAACGTGGTGTGCTGATGCAGTGGGTCGAGCATCGACGTCGGCTCATCCAGCAACAAAGTCTGCCCTGCCTCACCCGGCCATAGCTGCGCCAACACTCGTGCCAGATGCACCCGCTGCCGTTCACCACCGGACAACGCCAGATAACTGCGTCCGCTTAAATGCCCGGCGTCGGCGGCCTGCAAAGCGGACGCGATGATTTCGCCATCCCGAACCCGGCCACTTTGATAGGGCAACCGCCCCATGCCGACGACTTCCTCGACACGAAAGCCAAAATCCAGCGTCGAAACCTGAGGCAGCACCGCCAGACGCTGCGCCCGCAATGCCCCGGCCCACTGTGCTAAATGGCGCTCACCTAACCAGACGCTTCCCTGATCAGGCTGCAACTCACCACACAACGCACCGAGCAACGTGCTTTTACCTGCACCGTTAGGGCCGAGTACTCCCAACACCTCGCCCGGTTTGAGTTCAAGCGTAATGTCCGATAGCACGATTTTGCGACCGCGAGTGATTTGCAGATTTTGCGTTCGCAACATCAGGCGCGCCCTCGAAGCAGCAAATACAGGAAGACTGGCGCACCGATCATGGCCGTGACGATTCCGATCGGCAGCTCGGCTGGCGCCAAGGCCAATCGTGCCACCAAATCGGCGAACAGTAACAAACTGGCACCGGCCAGCACCGAGGCCGGCAGCAGCACTCGATGATCCGGACCGGATAGCTGGCGCACCAGATGCGGCACTACCAAGCCGACAAAACCGATCATCCCCGCCGCGGCCACAGCTGCACCCACACCCAGCGCGGTGCAAAATACCAACTCCCGCTTCAGCGCTTCGACGTCAATGCCCAAGTGACCGGCCTCCGATTCTCCCAGCAACAACGCATTCAGCGCGTTCGCCCGCCGTGGCAACCACAGCGCCACGCCGGCACTTATCAGGAGTAACGGCCAGAGTCGCGAATAACTGGCACCGTTCAGGCTGCCCAGGTTCCAGAAGGTCAGCGTGCGCAGGGTCGTATCGTCGGCCAGGTAGGTGAACAGTCCCACGACCGCGCCCGCCAGCGCCGTCAAGGCCAGCCCGGCCAACAGCATGGTCGCCACATCGGTTCGCCCGTTACGCCGACCCAACCGATAGACAATCGCTGTTACGCCGAGCCCGCCGAGAAACGCACACAACGACAATAAATAAGGCCCAACGGATTCGGGCAGCCCTCCAAACACCGAGCCGCCGACAATCGCAATCGCAGCGCCCAGTGCCGCACCACCGGAAACGCCTACCAACCCGGGATCCGCCAATGGGTTGCGGAACAAACCCTGCATCGCGACGCCCGACAGCGCCAACACGCCGCCCACCGCCAACCCCAACAAGGTCCGCGGCAAACGAATCTGGCCGAGGATCAACTCAGCCTGTTCCAATCCATCAGGGGCAATTGGCAGGCCGATCATGCGCAGCGATGCGCGCAAGGTGTCGAGCAATGGCAGGCTCACCGGCCCCAACGCCAACGATAACCAGGTCGCCAGCAAACACAGTGCACTCAAGCCAATGAACAAGGTTCGCGGCTTAACCAGAACAGTCATTGGCCGGCAATGCCTGGGTACAAACCATCCGCAAGTTTTTTCACCGCCTCGGGCAACCGTGGGCCTAACCCTCCCACCAGCAAGGTTGGATCAATCTCCAGGACTCGTCCTTCCTTAGCTGCGCGGGTCGAGGACAGCATCGGATTCTCCTTGAACAACGCGGCCCTCGCCGCATCACCGGTCAACGCGCGGTCGGCAAACACCAGCACCTGTGGATCCAGGCCGACCATCGACTCAACGGAAAACGGCTTGTAACCAGTGTGTGTCGCCAGATTGTGTCCACCTGCCTGCTGCAACAGCCAGTCGGCCGCCGTGTCTTTACCGGCGATCAGAGGTTTGCCGCCCGCATGCCCAATGAGTACTAAAACGCCCGGTGACTTGCCCGTCGACTGAGACTTTTCAAGGCGAATTTTTTGTTGGTCCAATTGCTCTTGATAAGACTGGAACAGCTGTGCAGCCTGATTTTCAGCACCGAGCAGCTTACCCAGATGCTGCAAATTAGCCTGCAGTGTTGGCAAATCAGGCCGAGCCGAGAACAACTCGACCTGCACACCCGCATTGCGGATTTGCGACAGCACTGGCGGCGGCCCCATCTCTTCGGTGCCGACCAGTATTTGCGGACGCAGGCTTAAAATGCCCTCCGCCGACAGTTGACGCTGGTAACCGATGCTTGGCAGCGACTTGAGCGTGTCCGGGTGCTGGCTGGTGGTATCCACACCGACCAGTTTTGGCTCCCCGCCCAACGCACTGACCCACTCCGACAGGGCGCCGCCGGCGCTGACCCAGCGTTGCGGCAGTTCGGCAGCGACGGCATGAAGGCTGACGAGAAAACCGATACACAGCGCAACGAATCGGGTACTCAAGCGCATAAACAGCTTCCTTTAAGGTATTTCCCGGACATCGAGCAGACAGGCCAAGTATCCTTGGCGCCTGGAATACGCAGTCCACGGACGAAGCGGGCATTTGATAATTGTTTGCATTTGCACGTCAAGTACGGACATCTCCTACGACACGAACCGGCATCTGAGGATAGACATGAAGTTTCTGTGTGACGGCGCTGAACTGTCCGATGGCAGCAGTCGTGGGTTCGACATCGAAGGGCAAAAACTCTTTGCCGTGCGCCGTGGCGGCCGGGTTTATGTCTACATCAACCGCTGTCCGCACCGTGGCGTTGCACTGGAATGGCAGCCCGACCAGTTTCTGGACCCCAGCAACAGCCTGATACAATGCGCGACTCACGGCGCATTGTTTCTGATTGAAGACGGCGAATGCGTCGCCGGCCCGTGCGCCGGCAAATCCCTCAGCGCAGTGGCCTGCCGCGAAGACGCAAAAGGGATCTGGATTGGCCTCTAGCCGTTGAGCAAAACCTCCAGACGCCGATCGACCACCATTTGCTCATGGTTCAACTGCACGCCATAGGCCAGCACTTCAACTCCGCACGCCACCGCCTCGCGCAGCGCCGCCGCGTAGGCTGAATCGATTTCTTCTGCCGGACGCACAGCGTCAATCCCGCTTAAGTTGACGCAATACAACTGGACTGCGCGAATCCCGTCCCGCGCCAAATGCGCCAATTCTCGCAAATGCTTGGCCCCACGCTGGGTAACGGCATCAGGAAACGCAGCCACCGACGTACCGTCAAAACCTAAAGTGACACTCTTTACTTCCACATACGCCGACCCATTCGGGTAATCGAGGCGAAAATCGATGCGGCTGTTCTCCTGACCGTAGGCCACTTCCCGCTTGAGCTCGGTGAATCCACTCAGTTCGGTTATGACGCCAGCGCGTAGCGCCTCTTCGATCAACCCGTTCGCCCGATTTGTATTCACACAAAACAAACGTCCTTGCGGGGTTTCGCCGATTTCCCATGTGCCCACAAGCTTGCGTTTGGGGTCATTGGAACGGCTGAACCAAACCTGTCCGCCCTCTACCTGGCAATTGAGCATCGAACCCGTGTTAGGGCAGTGAATGGTCAGCAACTCGCCGCTAACGGTTTCGATATCCGCAAGAAAACGCTTGTAACGGCGAATCAGACGTCCTTCTTCGAGGGGAGGATTAAAACGCATCAGCCTTGCCAGCTCTTTAACCCACGAGCAATTCGCTCGACCGCCTCTTGCAGGCGTGGAAGGCTTTGGGTGTACGCAAATCGCACGTGATGACCTGCCTGATACCGCCCGAAATCCAGTCCCGGCGTGATGGCTACATGTTCTGTTTCAAGAAAATGCCGGCAGAACGCGAAGGCATCTCCGCCGAATTGGCTGATATCGGCGTACAAATAGAAGGCACCTTCAGGCTCGACCGCAATGGCGAACCCCAGCGCTCGAAGGGCTGGCAGCAGGAAGTCGCGACGCCGACCAAATTCTGCGCGACGCTCCTCAAGAATATTGATGGTGGCGGGTTCAAAGCAGGCCAGCGCTGCATACTGCGCCATGCTCGGTGCGCTGATGTAGAGGTTTTGCGCGAGTTTTTCCAACTCACCCACCGCTGCTTGCGGCGCCACTAACCAGCCCAGCCGCCACCCGGTCATTCCAAAATATTTTGAAAAACTGTTGAGGACAAAAGCACTGTCGTCCACTTCCAGCACGCTGGCCGCATCCGTGCCGTAGGTCAGGCCATGGTAGATCTCATCCACCACCAGATGACCGTGGCGCGCCTTGATTGCCGCAGACAAACCGGCCAGTTCGTCACGCGTCAGAAGGGTCCCGGTCGGGTTGGCAGGCGACGCCACCAAAGCGCCGACGCTGTCATGGTCCCAATGCCTGGCCACCAGGTCTGGCGTCAGTTGGTAACGTACCTCCGGCCCTACCGGAACCAGCTGCGCCGCACCTTCAACCAAGCGCAGAAAATGCCGGTTGCACGGATAACCCGGATCGGCCAGCAACCAATGCTTGCCCGGATCCACCAGCAATGCACTGGCCAGCAGCAGCGCGCCTGAACCACCTGGGGTGATGAGGATTCGCTGCGCATCGATGTTCAAACCGTAGCGCTGCTGATAGAAACCGGAGATGGCCTCGCGCAGTTCGGGAATACCACGGGCAGCGGTGTAACGGGTTTTACCGGCAGTCAGCGCTGCATGCCCGGCCTGAATGATCGGCTCGGCAGTGGTGAAATCCGGCTCGCCGATTTCCAGATGAATCACATCGTGGCCGGCCGCTTGCAGTTCATTTGCCCGCGCCAGCAACGCCATGACATGAAAAGGTTCGATAGCGCGACTGCGGGCACTGTAGGGCTGAGCCATTAGCCTTCCTTCAACAGAATAAAAAAAACGATTCTACCCAAGCGCCGGAACGAGCGAGAGCCTAAAGCGGTCACAGCCTTATAACTCTGGTCTCAAACGACTGAAGCGTGTGTCCCAGGTTTGACTAAAATCAATATTTGATCAGGTCTCCATCGCCACCAGACAAGGGTTTGCAATGATTTGCAAGCGCCTCGCAGCGCCGCCTCGACATCCGGGAGTAGCGCGCTCCGATTTGATCTGGTAAGTTCGCCCGCTTGCAGCCGCAGGGCCGGCAGGTGCCGGTGATGGAGCAATCCTGCGCAATGGATTACAAGAGTAGAGGCGGTCCATTTCATGCCCACCCAAGCAAAGCAACAGCAAAACCAGTCGATCAGCGGCTTCGAACCCTACAAAGAAGTGAAGGGCGAGGAGTACATGGGCAAGCCTATGCGCGCTCACTTCACCAAGATCCTGAACAAGTGGAAACAGGACTTGATGCAGGAAGTCGACCGTACTGTTGATCACATGAAAGACGAAGCGGCCAACTTCCCTGACCCGGCAGATCGTGCCAGCCAGGAAGAAGAATTCAGCCTCGAGCTGCGCGCCCGCGACCGCGAGCGCAAGCTGATCAAGAAGATCGACAAGACGCTGCAACTGATCGAAGACGAAGAATATGGCTGGTGCGAGTCTTGCGGCGTCGAAATCGGCGTCAAGCGACTGGAAGCCCGTCCTACCGCCGATATGTGTGTTGATTGCAAGACCTTGGCGGAAATCAAGGAAAAGCAAGTCGGCAAGTAATAGCGACTTGAACCAGAACGGAGCGTGCGAACGCTCCGTTTTTGTTTCTGCAATTTGTCAGACGAGACAACCTGTGGGAGCAAGCCTGCTCGCGAAAGCGGTGTATCAGGCAATATTAATGTTGGGGCTGACGGCCCCTTCGCGCGAATGCTCGCTCCCACAGGGGGCTGGCCCAAGCCTGGAAAAGTAACATCGCACTCATGACTGCCACCTCCTACATCGGGCGCTTTGCTCCCACGCCAAGTGGTCATCTGCACTTTGGCTCGCTTGTCGCCGCGCTGGCCTCCTACCTCGACGCCCGCTCGGTGGGTGGCCGCTGGTTGATGCGCATGGAAGACCTCGACCCGCCACGTGAAGAACCTGGTGCTCAACGGGCCATTCTCAAGGCGCTGGAAAGCTATGGTTTCGAGTGGGATGGCGAGATGGTCCGCCAGAGCGATCGCCACGATGCCTATGCCGAGGTCCTCAATCGCTTGTTCAGTCATGGCCTTGCTTATGCCTGCACCTGTTCGCGCAAGGAACTTGAGCCTTATCACGGGATTTACCCGGGCCTCTGCCGCAACGCTGGCCATGGCACGGACAACGCCGCTATTCGCTTGCGTGTCCCCGAACTCGAATACCATTTTATAGACCGTGTGCAGGGCGAGTTCCGACAGCATCTGGGCCGGGATGTCGGGGATTTCGTGATCCGTCGTCGCGACGGGCTGTACGCGTATCAACTGGCGGTGGTGCTGGACGATGCCTGGCAAGGTGTCACCGATATCGTGCGTGGCGCCGACTTGCTGGACTCCACACCGCGTCAGCTGTATTTGCAGGAACTGCTTGGCCTGGCGCAACCACGCTACCTGCACATCCCGCTGATTACCCAGCCCGATGGCAACAAGCTCGGCAAATCCTACCGTTCACCACCGTTAACCGAAGACCAGGCGACACCGCTGTTGCTGCGCGCCCTGCGAGCACTCGGGCAAAATCCAGGCGCAGAACTTTCTTATGCCAGTGCGCGCGAAGTGCTCGATTGGGGCATCGTCCACTGGGATGCGTCTCAGATCCCGCGCACACTGTGCCTGCCTGAAGCGCAACTGCAGTGATCGTGCTTGCAGTGGCGCGCCCATCCGTTACCATCGCCGCACGTTTTCGGGCACGCGCATAAAAAAGAGAGGCCGGGATGTACATCTATCGCTTGGTCCTGCTCCTGGTAGTGGGGATTTATCTGTTCTCCCCGGCCATCATGGATTGGTGGATCGACGCCACAGGCGCCTGGTATCGCCCTTATTTGCTCTGGCTGATTCTGATCGTCGTGACCTTCATCCTGCAGAGCCAAAAAGATGCCGATGAGCTTTAGCCTGACCCAGATGATCCTGATCAGCGCCGCCTACCTGGCGGTGCTGTTCGGTGTGGCCTGGATCAGTGAACGGGGCATGATCCCCCGGGCGATCATTCGCCATCCGCTGACCTACACGCTATCGCTGGGCGTTTACGCGAGCGCCTGGGCGTTCTATGGCACCGTCGGGCTGGCCTATCAGTACGGCTACGGCTTTTTATCCAGTTACCTGGGCGTCTCAGGTGCGTTTCTGTTGGCACCGGTGTTGCTGTACCCGATTCTGAAAATTACCCGCACCTATCAACTGTCATCGCTGGCGGACCTGTTCGCCTTTCGCTTTCGCAGTACGTGGGCCGGTGCGCTGACCACCATTTTCATGCTGATCGGTGTGCTGCCTCTGCTGGCGCTGCAAATTCAAGCGGTGGCCGACTCTATCGGCATCCTCACGCGCGAACCGGTACAGCATCGTGTCGCCTTGAGCTTCTGTGCGCTGATTACGCTGTTCACGATTTTCTTTGGCTCGCGCCACATTGCCACCCGCGAAAAGCATGAAGGCCTGGTGTTCGCGATTGCTTTTGAGTCGGTGATCAAGCTGATCGCCATTGGCGGCGTTGGTTTATACGCGCTCTATGGCGTGTTCGATGGCCCGCAGCAGCTTGAACTTTGGCTGCTGCAAAACCAGACCGCCCTCGCCGCTTTGCACACCCCGTTGCAGGAAGGTCCGTGGCGCACGCTGCTGCTGGTGTTCTTCGCCTCGGCGATTGTGATGCCGCACATGTACCACATGACCTTTACCGAAAACCTTAACCCGCGCTCGCTGGTGAGCGCGAGTTGGGGCTTGCCACTGTTTTTGCTGCTGATGAGCCTGGCCGTGCCGCTGATTCTCTGGGCAGGGTTGAAACTTGGCGCAACCACCAACCCGGAATATTTCACACTGGGCATCGGTATCGCCGCCAATAACAGGGCGCTGGCACTGTTGGCTTACGTTGGCGGATTGTCCGCAGCCAGTGGCTTGATCATCGTCACCACGCTGGCCCTGTCCGGCATGGCGCTGAACCACTTGGTGCTGCCGCTTTACCAGCCACCGGCCGAAGGCAATATCTACCGCTGGCTGAAATGGACGCGCCGGGCACTGATCGTAGCGATCATCATGGCCGGTTACGGTTTCTACCTGTTGCTGGGTGCAGAGCAGGATCTGGCCAACCTCGGCATCGTCGCATTTGTGGCAACCCTGCAATTCCTGCCGGGCGTGCTGTCGGTTCTTTATTGGCCGACCGCCAACCGTCGTGGCTTTATCGCCGGGTTGCTCGCGGGGATCCTGGTGTGGCTGGTCACCATGCTGCTGCCGCTGGTCGGCAACCTGCAAGGCTTCTATATACCGTTGCTGAACATGATTTATGTGCTGGACGACACCAGTTGGCACATGGCTGCGATTGCGTCTCTGGCCGCCAACGTCCTGATGTTCACACTCATCTCGCTGTTCACCAATGCAAGCTCGGAAGAGGCCAGTGCTGCCGAAGCCTGCGCCGTAGACAACGTACGCCGGCCGCAACGCCGCGAGCTGCATGCAGCCTCACCCCAGGAATTCGCCACGCAACTGGCCAAGCCGTTGGGCGCCAAGGCGGCCCAGAAAGAGGTCGAACAGGCGTTGCGCGACCTTTATCTGCCTTTCGATGAACGCCGGCCTTACGCCTTGCGCCGCTTGCGTGACCGCATCGAAGCTAACCTTTCCGGCCTGATGGGGCCGAGTGTGGCGCAGGACATGGTCGAGACGTTCCTGCCTTATAAGGCCAGCGGCGAAAACTACGTTACTGAAGACATCCACTTCATCGAAAGTCGCCTTGAGGATTACCACTCGCGCCTGACCGGCCTGGCCGCCGAGCTCGATGCCCTGCGCCGTTATCACCGCCAGACGTTGCAGGAACTGCCGATGGGCGTGTGCTCTCTGGCCAAGGACCAGGAAATCCTCATGTGGAATAAAGCCATGGAGGAACTGACCGGTATCGCGGCGCAGCGTGTGGTCGGTTCGCGCCTGAGCACCATCGCCGACCCGTGGAAAGAGCTGCTGCAGGGTTTCATCAACCTCCCAGACGAACACTTGCACAAACAACATTTGGCGCTGGATGGCCAGACGCGTTGGCTTAACCTGCACAAAGCCGCGATCGATGAGCCGCTGGCACCCGGCAACAGTGGCTTGGTGTTGCTAGTGGAAGACCTGACCGAAACGCAGATGCTCGAAGATAAACTGGTGCACTCCGAGCGCCTGGCCAGCATCGGCCGACTCGCCGCCGGTGTGGCTCACGAAATCGGCAACCCGATTACCGGTATCGCCTGCCTTGCGCAAAACCTGCGTGAAGAGCGCGAAGAAGATATCGAACTGAAAGAAATCAGCGGCCAGATCCTCGAACAGACAAAACGTGTGTCGCGCATTGTTCAATCACTGATGAGTTTCGCCCACGCTGGCAGTCATCAGCACAGCGACGAGCCCGTCTGTCTGGCAGAAGTGGCCCAGGACGCAATCGGTTTGCTGGCCCTTAACCGACGCAATTTCGAGGTGCAGTTCTATAACCTCTGCGATCCGGATCACTGGGTTGAAGGTGATCCACAACGCCTCGCCCAAGTGTTGATCAATCTGCTCTCGAACGCCCGCGACGCCTCGCCTCCGGGTAGCGCAGTACGCGTCAAGAGCGAAGCCTCTGAACACACGGTCGATTTGATCGTCGAAGATGAAGGCACCGGAATTCCGAAGAACATCATGGACCGATTGTTCGAACCTTTCTTCACCACCAAGGACCCTGGCGAAGGCACCGGTCTGGGCCTTGCACTGGTCTATTCCATCGTTGAAGAGCATTATGGACAAATCACCATCGACAGCCCGGCTGATGTTCAAAGCCAGCGCGGCACCCGAATCCGGGTGACCTTGCCGCGCCATGTCGAAGCGACGTCCGCTGTGAACTGAGACCGTCGAGAGTATCGAATCAATGCCGCACATTTTGATCGTCGAAGACGAAACAATTATCCGCTCCGCCTTGCGCCGACTGTTGGAACGTAATCAGTACCAGGTCAGCGAAGCCGGTTCCGTGCAGGAAGCACAAGAACGTTTCACCATTCCCACGTTCGACCTGATCGTCAGCGATCTGCGCCTGCCTGGCGCCCCCGGCACCGAGCTGATAAAGCTTGGCCAGGGCACTCCGGTGCTGATCATGACCAGCTACGCCAGCCTGCGTTCGGCAGTCGACTCCATGAAGATGGGCGCGGTGGATTACATCGCCAAGCCTTTCGATCATGACGAGATGCTGCAAGCCGTCGCGCGGATCTTGCGTGATCGCCAATCGGTGCAAGCCAGCGGCGAACCTGCCATCGGCAAAGCCGCCAATGGTGCGGTAAAACCAAGCGTCGACAACAGCAATGGCGAGATCGGCATCATCGGCTCTTGCCCGCCGATGCAAGACCTCTACAGCAAGATTCGCAAGGTTGCGCCGACTGACTCCAATGTCCTGATCCAGGGCGAGTCCGGCACCGGTAAAGAACTCGTGGCGCGTGCGCTGCACAACCTTTCCCGGCGTGCCAAAGCGCCGATGATTTCGGTGAACTGCGCGGCCATTCCGGAAAGCCTGATCGAATCCGAATTGTTCGGCCACGAAAAAGGCGCGTTCACTGGCGCCAGCGCCGGGCGTGCCGGTTTGGTGGAAGCGGCAGACGGCGGCACTCTGTTTCTTGATGAAATCGGCGAGTTACCGCTCGAGGCCCAAGCGCGCTTGCTGCGCGTTTTGCAGGAAGGCGAAATTCGCCGGGTCGGCTCGGTACAGTCGCAGAAAGTCGACGTACGCTTGATCGCTGCGACTCACCGGGACCTCAAGAGCCTGGCCAAGATCGGCCAGTTCCGTGAAGACTTGTATTACCGCCTGCACGTCATCGCCCTGAAACTGCCGGCGCTGCGCGAGCGCGGTGCAGATGTCAACGAAATCGCCAATGCGTTCCTGGCTCGGCAAAGTGCGCGGGTTAACCGCACCGATCTTAAGTTCGCTCCGGACGCTGAGCAGGCCATTCGTCATTACGCCTGGCCCGGTAACGTTCGTGAGCTGGAGAATGCCGTAGAGCGCGCGGTCATTCTGTGCGAGAGCCCGGAGATTTCCGCCGAGCTGCTGGGCATCGATATCGAGCTGAGTGACCTGGACGACGATGATTTCATCGGCCTGCCCCCTCAACAGGGCAACAGCACCGGTAACAACAGCCACGAGCCGACCGAAGATCTGTCACTGGAAGACTACTTCCAGCACTTCGTGCTTGAGCATCAGGACCACATGACCGAGACGGAGCTTGCACGCAAACTCGGCGTCAGCCGCAAATGCCTGTGGGAGCGCCGCCAGCGCTTGGGTATCCCGCGGCGCAAGACCGGTGTCGCAAGCGAGAGCTAAGCGTCACCCCACAATGTGCGGGTAACAGATGAAGATGTGAAAAAACTGTTACCTCAGATTTTTCACGTAACAGAAGCCGGGGCTTACGGTAACGAAGCCCCGGTTTTTTGGGGCCTCGGAAATCTCTCCCAACCAGCCAAACCCCTTGTTTTGCTGGGCTTTGCAAAAGTTGGCACGGGCCCTGCTATATGTTTGGTACAAGAACAATAACAAGCAATGCATAAGACAATAAAAATAAGACGTATCGACTCACGCACAATAAAAACAAGACGGCGAGAGGCGCAGCTAACTGATTCTTTTGGAGAGGCGTTGTATTTGGGGCTTGCCCCGCAACCAGGCCGAGAACAACAAAAACTGTCCTAAGACAGAGCCTGAACTGGTTGGATCGATAGATCACTGCAGCACAGCGACCAAAGCAATCCGTTTGCTCTTGGCTCCCGATTGGGAGGGTCATGAAGGAAAAGCTTCATGGCGAGGGCACTTAACAAAAACAAAAAGCCCGAAACCAATAATAAAAATAGAGCATGCAACTACTTCTGGGGGAGCTTCGGCTCCCCTTGTAGTTTCCGGCGTTTAAGCCGGCCACGGACATCCCCTTCAAGCGCTTGCGCAGCTTCCTACACCATCCCTCGACTAAATGCTAGAATCCCCGCCCATCATGCGGTCATTCTTATTTATGGCCGAATATTCCTTCAAACAGTGCATCCCATGCTGAAGAAGTTGTTCCAGTCATTCCGTTCTCCCAAGCGTCATACGCAACACATACGCAGCACGCCTGAAGTCCTGAACAGCGGCCAACACTCGCTGCAAAAGGGCCAATTCAGCCGTTACGCGGTGAATATCGTCGAACGCCTGCAGAACGCCGGCTATCAGGCTTACCTGGTCGGCGGTTGCGTGCGTGACATGCTGCTGGGCATCACGCCCAAAGATTTCGACGTCGCTACCAGTGCCACGCCTGAACAGGTCCGTGCAGAATTTCGCAACGCACGCATCATCGGTCGTCGCTTCAAACTGGTGCATATCCACTTTGGTCGCGAAATCATCGAAGTCGCGACCTTTCGCGCCAATCATCCGCAAAACGACGAGGAAGAAGACAGCAACCAGTCTTCCCGTAACGAAAGCGGCCGGATCTTGCGTGACAACGTTTACGGCACTTTGGAAGAAGACGCGCAACGTCGCGACTTCACCATTAATGCCCTGTATTACGACCCGGTCAGCGAACGCATTCTCGATTACGCCAATGGCGTCCACGACATCCGTAATCATCTGATCCGCCTGATCGGCGATCCAAAGCAGCGCTACCAGGAAGACCCGGTGCGCATGCTGCGTGCCGTGCGCTTCGCCGCAAAACTCAATTTCGGCATCGAAAAACACAGCGCGGCGCCCATTCGCGAACTGGCGCCAATGCTGCGCGAGATACCATCGGCACGCCTGTTCGAAGAAGTGCTCAAACTGTTCCTGTCCGGTCACGCCGCCGACACCTTTGAGATGCTGGTCGACCTGCAGTTGTTCGATCCACTGTTCCCGGCCAGCGCCGAAGCACTGGAACACAACCCGACTTACACCCACACGCTCATCAGTGAAGCCCTGATCAATACGGATCTGCGGATCAAGCAGAATAAACCGGTGACGCCGGCGTTCCTGTTCGCTGCCCTGCTGTGGCCTGCCCTGCCGGCCCGCGTATTACGCCTGCAAGAACGTGGCATGCCGCCGATTCCGGCGATGCAGGAAGCGGCGCATGAGTTGATTGCCGAACAGTGCCAGCGCATCGCGATTCCAAAGCGTTTCACCCTGCCGATCCGCGAAATCTGGGACATGCAGGAGCGCCTGCCACGTCGCAGCGGCAAGCGCGCCGACCTGTTGCTGGACAACCCACGATTCCGCGCCGGTTACGACTTCCTGCTGCTGCGTGAAAGCGCGGGCGAGCAGACCGACGGCCTGGGCGAATGGTGGACGGATTATCAGGACGCCAACGACAGCGAGCGCCGCGACATGATTCGTGACCTCAGCGGCAAAGACGACGGCACTGGCGCCCCCCGCAAACGCCGTCGCAGTGGCGGTGCCAAGCGCAAACGCGTTGCCGGGGCACCGAGCGCTACAGGCGAGTAGTTGATGGAACGCATCTACATCGGCATGGGCAGCAATCTGGCTGACCCCGCCGAGCAATTGCGCAGCGCAGTCCAGGCGCTGGCACAGCTACCGCAGACAGAACTGGTGGCGGTCTCGGCCTTCTATCAAAGTGACTCGCTGCTGCCCGGCCAACCGCGCTACACCAACGCGATAGCCGCGCTGTCCAGCACCCTGAAACCGCTGGATTTGCTTGATGCCTTGCAAGCCATCGAGAACGATCAGGGCCGCGAACGCCTTGAACGCTGGGGGCCTCGCACGCTTGATCTGGACATCGTGCTGTTCGGTGATCGCCTGATCGACGAACCCCGCCTCAAAGTCCCGCATTACCATCTGCAGGAACGCGCCTTTGTCCTGTATCCGCTCGCTGAAGTGGCGCCCGCTGATTTGCGACTGGCGGATGGCCGCACCCTGAGCGAACTGCTGGCAGCCTGCCCGTTCGTCGGGCTGGAACGCCTCTCGCCAATCTCGTCGTAAACGGTGCATCAGCAAAAACCTGCTGAAACGCATCAGTTACCCCGGTAACACCTCTGCCGTAACAATGCGGTAACACACACAATTGACTTCCCGAGTTCTCCTCACGACTATAGGCGTCCCGTTGCCGCCAACACGGCGTTGAAGTGCGCAATCCAGGCCTTAAAAGCACGACAAAAGACCGTGCGCCTGTATTTAAACGAAGAATCACGCGCGTTACTCGCAGTAGTTTCCATAGCGCCTGAATGAGGAACTTTTCATGCCAGCCATCACCCTGACCACCCTGCAAGGTCTGAAGCAAAAAGGTGAAAAAATCACCATGCTGACCTGCTATGACGCAACATTCGCCCACGCCTCTAATGAGGCTGGCGTCGAAGTGCTGCTGGTGGGCGACTCCCTCGGCATGGTGTTGCAAGGTCACGACAGCACCCTGCCGGTGACCACTGCCGAGATGGCTTACCACGTGGCGGCCGTCAAACGCGGCAACAGCGATGCGCTGATCCTCGCCGACCTGCCCTTTATGGCAAACGCCACCCTCGATCAAACCATGGTCAACAGCGCAACCCTGATGCAAGCGGGCGCGCACATGATCAAGGTCGAAGGCGCACTGTGGCTGGCGGACTCGATCCGGCTCCTGGCCGAACGCGGCGTTCCGGTGTGCGCACACATGGGCCTGACCCCACAGGCAGTTAACATTCTGGGCGGTTACAAAGTTCAGGGTCGCAATGAAAACCAGGCACGGCAGATGCGCGCAGACGCAATTGCCCTCGAGCAGGCCGGCGCCTCGATGTTGTTGCTGGAGTGCGTGCCGAGCGAACTTGCGGCAGAAATCACCCAGGCCGTGAGAATTCCAGTCATTGGCATCGGCGCAGGCAGTGCTACCGACGGTCAGGTACTGGTGGTTCACGACATGCTAGGCCTGTCGATTACCGGCCGGGTGCCCAAGTTTGTGAAGAACTTCATGAATGGCCAAACCAGCATTCAAGCAGCGCTGAGCGCCTATGTCACAGAAGTCAAAGCGGTGACTTTCCCAGGTACCGAACACGGATTCTCTGCATGAACACCGTAAAAACCGTACGCGAGCTGCGGGCCGCCGTAGCCCGTGCCCGCAGTGAAGGCAAACGTGTCGGCTTCGTGCCGACCATGGGCAACCTGCACAGCGGCCATATCGCGCTGATCGCCAAAGCCTCGCAGCGGGCCGACTTCGTGGTCGCGAGTATTTTCGTCAATCCGCTGCAGTTTGGCGCCGGTGAAGACCTCGACAAGTACCCGCGAACCCTCGCCGCCGACCAGGAAAAACTGCTGCAGGCCGGTTGCCACCTGCTGTTCGCGCCTTCTGTCGAAGAAATGTACCCGGACGGCATGGCTGATCAGACGCTGGTCAGTGTTCCTCATCTTTCCGAAGGTCTGTGCGGCGCCAGTCGCCCGGGCCATTTCGAAGGTGTGGCCACCGTGGTCAGCAAGCTGTTCAACATGGTTCAGCCGGACCTCGCGGTTTTCGGCCAGAAAGACTTCCAGCAATTGGCCGTGATCAAATCCCTGGTGCATGACCTGAACATGCCGGTGCAGATCATTGGCGAGCCAACCGTGCGGGCCGCCGACGGCTTGGCGTTGTCATCACGCAACGGTTTTCTCAGCGAAGCACAACGCGCCGTGGCGCCGGTTGTGTATCGCACGCTGAGCCAGATTGCCGACGCGATCAAGCGAGGCGAGCGCGAGTACCCGGCGTTGATCGAGGCGCAAAGCAAGCAACTTGAGGCTGCCGGTTTGCGTCCCGATTATCTGGAAATCCGCCACGCTCAGACGTTACGCCTGGCGACGGCGCAGGATCGTGACCTGGTGATTCTGGTGGCTGCTTTCCTGGGCACTACGCGGTTGATCGACAACCTGCACCTGAACCTCGACGCTCCTGCCTGAGCCTTAAATACAAAACACCCGGAAAAATAAAAATATGCACGCCATCATGCTGAAGGCCAAGCTGCACCGCGCCGAAGTCACCCACGCTGTCCTCGATTACGAAGGCTCTTGCGCCATCGACGGCGAATGGCTGGATTTGTCCGGTATCCGTGAATACGAGCAAATCCAGATCTATAACGTCGACAACGGTGAGCGCTTCACGACCTACGCCATTCGCGGCGAGGAAGGCTCGCGCATGATTTCGGTCAATGGCGCAGCAGCTCACAAAGCCAAGGTCGGCGACCGCGTCATCATTTGTGCCTACGCCCACTACAGCGAGGCCGAATTGCTCAATTTCAAGCCGCGCATGCTGTACATGGCGCCGGGCAACGAATTGAGTCACACCAGCAACGCCATCCCCGTCCAGGTCGCCTGATCACGCTTGTAGGCATTATCCCTTCCGTTTGTCGGACCGTTCCCTGCTTTGATGTATAAAAAAGTACCGGGAACGGGTCAGACAAAGTCAAGACAGATCGCAGCGCGAGGTTTACTGTATTCGCCCTGCGCCATGAAATCGCATCGACGCAGTTGACCGGATCGCCCACCCGCAGCGCTCCGGGATTTATAGTGTTCAAAAGGCCGCTCAGTAAAAGGAAACCCGCAGCGATGGCGTACTACCGCACTCCTCAAGACGTGACCGCTCTGCCCGCTTGGCAAGCGTTGAATGATCACCGCCAAGCCATGCAGGATTTCAGCATGCGCGAAGCCTTTAATGCTGATCCGCAGCGCTTTACCCAATTTACCCTCAGCAGCTGCGGCCTGTTTCTGGACTACTCGAAGAACCTGATCAACGCCCAGACCCGTGACCTGCTGGTGGGCCTGGCCAACGAAGTTGACCTGCAAGGCGCAATCAAGGCGTTGTTCGAAGGCGAAATCGTCAACTCCTCCGAAGGTCGTCCAGCACTGCACACCGCATTACGCCGCCCGGTAGGTGACAAACTGTCGGTGAATGGCGTCAACGTGATGCCGGAAGTGCACAAGGTACTGAACCAGATCACCGACCTCGTGGGCCGCATCCACGACGGTTTGTGGCGCGGTTACACCGAGAAGCCGATCACTGACGTGGTGAACATCGGCATCGGCGGCTCGTTCCTCGGGCCAGAATTGGTGTCCGAAGCGCTGCTGTCCTACGCCCAGAAAGGTGTGCGTTGCCACTACCTGGCGAACATTGATGGCAGTGAATTCCACGAACTGACCATGAAGCTGCGTGCCGAAACCACGCTGTTTATTGTTTCGTCGAAATCCTTCAACACCCTCGAAACGCTGAAAAATGCTCAGGCTGCACGCGCCTGGTACCTGGCTCAGGGCGGTTCCGAGGCCGAGCTGTATCGCCACTTCATTGCCGTCTCCAGCAACAATGCGGCGGCCGTGGCGTTCGGTATCCGCGAAGAAAACATCTTCCCGATGTGGGATTGGGTTGGCGGCCGTTACTCGCTGTGGTCGGCGATTGGTTTGCCGATTGCACTGGCCATTGGCATGTCGAACTTCAAGGAGCTGCTGTCTGGCGCCTACACCATGGACCAGCACTTCCAGAGCGCGCCATTCGAACAGAACATGCCGGTTCTGCTGGCATTGCTTGGCGTCTGGTACGGTAACTTCTGGGGTGCGCAGAGCCACGCGATCCTGCCGTACGACCACTACCTGCGCAACATCACCAAGCATTTGCAGCAGTTGGACATGGAATCCAACGGCAAGAGCGTGCGCCAGGACGGTACTCCGGTGTCGACCGACACTGGCCCCGTGATTTGGGGTGGCGTGGGTTGCAACGGTCAGCATGCCTATCACCAGTTGCTGCACCAAGGCACGCAGCTGATTCCGGCTGACTTTATCGTGCCGATTGTCAGCTTCAACCCGGTTTCCGATCACCATCAATGGCTTTACGCCAACTGCCTGTCGCAAAGTCAGGCGTTGATGCTCGGCAAGACCCTGGCTGAAGCCGAAGCCGAATTGCGCGACAAGGGCATGAGCGAAGAAGAAGTACACAAGCTTGCGCCGCACAAGGTGATCCCGGGTAACCGTCCGAGCAATACCTTGGTGGTCGAGCGCATCAGCCCGCGTCGACTGGGCGCCTTGGTGGCGATGTACGAACACAAAGTCTTCGTGCAAAGCGTTATCTGGGGCATCAATGCCTTCGACCAATGGGGCGTGGAGTTGGGCAAAGAGCTTGGCAAAGGCGTCTATAACCGCTTGGTCGGCAGCGAAGAAACCCCGGCCGACGACGCGTCGACTCAAGGGTTGATCAACTACTTCCGCGGCCGTCACCGCGGCTGACTGTTAGTCACCCCGCTACCCATTGTGGGAGCGGGCGTGCTCGCGAATGCAGTTGCTCATTCAACTATGATGTTGGCTGGCACACCGCTTTCGCGAGCACGCCCGCTCCCACTTTGCTTTGTGTATGACTTGAACCCATTGGGCACTCGGCGCATCTTTATTACTTGTTTACCAAAACAAGAATAAGGAACCGTCATGTTCGATATCAGCACGTTCCCCAAAGCCGATGCCGTACGCCGGGCTGCGAATTTGAGTCAAGACGACTACAAGCGCCTGTATCGCCAGTCCATCGAACATCCCACTGAATTCTGGGGCGAGCAGGCTCAGCGCTTTCTCGACTGGAGCAAGCCGTGGGACACCGTCCAGCGCTATAACCTGAAAACCGGTGAAGCCACCTGGTTCGCAGGTAGCCAGTTGAATGTCAGCTACAACTGCATCGACCGTCATCTGGAAACGCGTGGCGATCAGGTCGCGATTATTTGGGAAGGCGACGACCCCGCCGATTCCACCCAGATCACCTACAAAAAACTGCATGACAATGTCTGCCGCCTGGCCAACGTGCTCAAAAGCCGTGGTGTAAAAAAAGGCGACCGCGTGTGTATTTACATGCCGATGATTCCCGAAGCGGCTTACGCAATGCTCGCCTGCACGCGGATCGGCGCAGTGCACTCGGTGGTGTTCGGCGGTTTTTCGCCGGACTCTGTGCGCGACCGAATTCTCGACGCCGACTGTCGCACCGTGATCACTGCCGATGAAGGCGTACGCGGCGGCAAGTGCGTGGCACTCAAGCAAAAGGTCGACCAAGCACTGCACAGTTGCCCGGACGTCAGCACCGTCATCGTGGTGCAGCGTACCCAAGGCGAAGTGGCTTGGGTTGAAGGCCGCGACATCTGGTATCACCAGGCCCTGCGTGATGTGAGCGACGATTGCCCACCAGAGCCTATGGACGCCGAAGACCCGCTGTTCATCCTCTACACTTCCGGCAGCACCGGTAAACCCAAAGGCGTATTGCACACCACCGGCGGTTACCTGCTGCAAGCGGCGATGACCTTCAAATACGTGCTCGATTACCGCGATGGCGAAGTGTTTTGGTGCACCGCCGATGTCGGCTGGGTGACCGGGCACAGTTACATCGTCTATGGCCCGCTGGCCAATGGGGCGACCACGTTGATTTTCGAAGGTGTGCCGAGCTATCCCGACAGCTCACGCTTCTGGCAAGTGATCGACAAGCACCACGTCAACATCTTTTATACCGCGCCGACCGCCCTGCGCTCCTTGATGCGCGAAGGCCCCGAGCCTTTGAAAGAAACGTCCCGCGCCAGCCTGAGGCTGCTAGGCAGTGTCGGCGAGCCGATCAACCCCGAAGCATGGGATTGGTACTTCAACGCGGTCGGCGAGCAGCGCTGCCCAATTGTCGATACGTGGTGGCAGACCGAAACCGGCGGCATCATGCTCAGCCCTCTGGTCAGCGCCCAACGGATCAAACCCGGCTGCGCCACGCAGCCGATGTTCGGCGTGCAACCGGTGCTGCTCGATGAAACCGGCAAGGAAATCACCGGGCCCGGCAGCGGCGTGCTGGCGATCAAATCCAGTTGGCCGGCACAGATTCGCAGCGTCTACGGCGACCCGCAGCGCATGGTCGACACCTATTTCAAACCTTACCCCGGCTACTACTTCACGGGCGACGGTGCTCGCCGCGACGAAGATGGCGACTACTGGATCACCGGGCGCATCGACGACGTGATCAACGTTTCCGGGCATCGCATCGGCACCGCCGAAGTGGAAAGCGCCCTGGTGTTGCACGACAGCATTGCCGAAGCGGCGGTGGTCGGTTATCCGCACGACGTCAAAGGCCAGGGTATTTATGCCTTCGTCACCCCCATGAACGGCGCTGAGCCCAACGACCAATTGAAGAAAGAACTGCTGGATCATGTCAGCAAGGAAATCGGCAGTTTCGCCAAACCTGATTTGATTCAGTGGGCGCCAGCCTTGCCGAAAACCCGTTCGGGCAAGATCATGCGTCGCATCCTGCGCAAAATTGCCTGCAACGAACTGGACAGTTTGGGCGACACTTCGACGCTGGCTGATCCGAGTGTGGTTCAGGGCTTGATCGATACGCGCCTGAACCCGTAACTTTTGCGCGGCCAGCACTGGCCGCGCCCTTCCTTTCCAACCGAGTTGCCATGGAATTCATCCGCACCCGCATCGAAACCCAAATCATGAGCCTGACCGGTTTGTCGCTCGGCCAACTCGACCTGGAAAATCCCAAGGGTGACCCCGGCCTGTTCGGCCCGGACTCGGTGAGCTGGCAAGTTCATGGCGATTTCAGCAGCATGCTGATCGGCGGCATCAGCGCCTTGATGCTGCAAGCACTGCATCCGCTGGCACTGGCGGGCGTGTGGGACCACTCCAATTTCAGGGAAGACATGCTCGGCCGGTTAAGACGTACCGGACAATTCATTTCCGGTACTACGTTCGGCTCACGCAAGGACGCTGAGTGGCTGATCGAAAAAGTGCGCACCATCCACCTGCAAGTCACCGGCACGGCGCCGGATGGCCGTCCGTACGCCGCCAGTGATCCCGATCTGCTGACCTGGGTGCATGTGGCCGAGGTCAGTAACTTCCTCGGCGCACACTTGCGCTACCGCAATCCGGACCTGTCGCCGGCTGATCAGGACCGTTATTACGCTGAAATCGCCGTGGTCGCCGAACGTTTGGGCGCCCGCGACGTTCCGCGTTCGCGCCAGGAGATCGCTGATTACCTGCAGCGGGTTCGCCCACAATTGTTGTGCGATCAGCGCAGCCGCGAAGTGCTTCGACTGTTGTTGGCCGCACCCTCGCCCAGTCGTTTAGCCAAACCTTTCGGGAGCTTGATGATGCAGGCCGGTATCGACCTGCTGCCAGACTGGGCGAGTGACATGCTCGGTGTTCGCCAGAATGTACTGCAGCGCAAAATGATCCGCGCCAGCGTCAACCGCAGCGCGCCCATGCTGCGCTGGGCAGTGCGCAATGGGTCGGTGCAGCGGGCCAAACGGCGGATGGGCTTGCTGACCTGAGGCCTCGACACAGTGTTAAACTGCCGCGCAAAATTCCCTTCTGCAAGGCGCCTCGCATGTCTTCCTTGAATCAGGCGCTGCGCGCCGCCCTTGAACATCGCCAGGATCTTCTTGGTGAACTGCATCAGCAAGGTACCGATTGCTATCGTCTGTTCCACGGCAGCCAGGAAGGTGCCGGCGGCCTGACCATCGACCGCTATGGCCCGCAATTGCTGGTACAGAGCTTTCACCAGTCACTGGAACGCGAGGTGTTGCTGCAACTGCACGACATCATTAACCAACACTTGGGCCTTGAAACCCTGCTGGTTTATAACGACCGCGCCCGTGGCAACTCGCGCATTGACCGCGAAGATACGGTTTACCGTGCCGACGAGGCCGCGCTGCAAGATCTGGTCGGCCACGAATGGGGCCTCAACTACCGCGTTCGCGGGCGTCACGCCGGGCAAGATCCGCTGTTGTTCCTCGACTTGCGCAACACACGTGGCTGGGTCAAGGAACACAGCCATAACAAAACCGTGCTCAACCTGTTTGCCTACACCTGTGGCGTCGGCCTCAGTGCCGCTGCCGGTGGCGCGAGCGAGGTGTGCAACCTGGACTTCGCAGAAGGCAATCTGGCTGTCGGCCGCGAGAATGGTCTGCTCAACCCGCAGTTGCCGACCATGCAGTTCATCCAGTCCGATTATTTCCCGGCGATCCGTCAGTTGGCCGGTTTGCCTATCAGCCAGCGTCGTGGACAAAAACTGCCGAGCTATCCGCGTCTGGATCAGCGTCAGTACGACCTCGTGCTGCTGGACCCGCCAGCCTGGGCCAAGAGCGCGTTCGGTACCGTCGACTTGCTGCGCGATTATCAGAGCCTGTTGAAACCGGCATTGCTCGCCACCGCCGAAAATGGCGTGCTGATTTGCTGCAACAACCTGGCAAAAGTCAGCATGGACGACTGGCGCGAGCAGGTGTTGCGTTGCGCTGAAAAGGCCGGCCGGCCGGTCCGTGAATGGACGGTGATGAAGCCGGGCGGCGACTTTCCATCGATGGATCAACAGCCGCCGTTGAAGACACTGATCCTGCAACTTTAACGGCACAACCGCACCATCAGCGTCATCCTGAAAACCATGAACACTTCGCAACCTAATTCGCGTGCCATACTCCAAGACACTCCGAACAGACAGATGAAGCCGCACATGCCCAAAGGATTGATTCGCGCTATCGGCGCCTTGTTGACTGCTCTGGCGCTCTACAGCCTGCTGGGGTTTCTGGTTTTACCGGGTATCGCACTGCGAATTGCCAACCAGCAACTGGCCAATTACGCGACGGTACCCGCGCACATTCAAAGGATCGAACTCAACCCGTTCAGCCTTGAAGTCACGCTGTGGGGCTTGATCGTCGGCGATCCCGGCAAGGAACAGGTCGGGTTCGAACGTCTTTACGCCAACCTGCAAATCGATAGCCTGTGGACAAAAGCACTGCATCTGTCCGATATCGAACTGGACAAACCCAAGACCGAGATCCTCTTCGCCAAGGACGGAAAACTCAACCTGCTTGCCCTGTTCAAACTGCCCGCCAGTGAACCAACGCCCGCCGATCCAAACGCCAAACCGTTTCCGCTGCGCATTGAGCGCATCAAACTGGCGGGCGGTTACGTGCACTTTCAGGACGCACGGCCGAGCGAGCCGATTGAGTTCCTCTACGACAAACTCGATTTCGAGCTGAAGAACCTCAGCACACTACCCGATGATAACGCTGACATGACGCTGGTTGCGGCCGGCCCCGCGGGCGGCCAAATCGACTGGACCGGCAACTTCAGCCTGATCCCGATTGCCTCCGAAGGTAAGTTGAAAATCACCGATGGCCAGATGAAAGTCTGGTGGCCTTACGTACGGGATGCGCTGCCGCTGGTCTTGGAAAACGGCGTGCTTAACCTCAGCACCGACTACAAGCTGAACCTGGCCAAAGAAACCGAGTTGTTGCTGAGTAACGTTGCGGTCAGTGTGGCGCCGTTCGCGATCAAGGCGCCCGATGGTCGGCCCTTGGCGAAACTCGAACGCCTGGACGTCAGTGAAACCACGATAGACCTGGCCAAGCAGCAAGTGGTGGTCGGCAAAATTCGTAGCAACAAACTGGAAACCTGGGCCGCTCTGGAGGCGGATGGGCAACTTGACTGGCAAAAACTGTTCGCCAGCCAGCCGCCAAAACCTGCAGCCAAAGCCAAGGCAGATGCCGAACCTGCCAGCACTCCGGCAGCAGCCGACTCCCCCAAAGCAGCGCCGGCCGCACCGGGCAAACCTTGGCAAGTGCTGCTCAAAGACGTGCAACTGCGCGATTACCAGGTGCACCTGGCCGATCGCAAGGCACAACCGCCGGTAGCGTTGGACGTCGGCCCGCTGAACCTGGATTTAAAGAACTTCGACAGCCTCAATGGCTCGCCTTTCAACCTCAAGCTCGACACCGGCGTGGGCAAGCAAGGCAAGATTTCAGCAGACGGCGTGGTCAATCTGGCGCCGGTCAGCGCCAAGCTGAAGGTGCAGACCAAAGACATCGACCTGCGTGTCGCCCAGTCGTATATCAACCCGTTCATTCGCCTTGAACTGCGCAGCGGTATGCTCGGCAGTGACCTGGCAGTCGACCTCAAAAGCACTGAACCGCTGGCATTCAGCGTGACAGGCAAAGCGCAGATCGATCAGTTGCACACCCTCGACACCCTTAAAACCCGCGACTTCCTCAAGTGGCAACAACTGGTGCTCGAAGGCCTCAACTATCAGCACGGCGACAGCCTGTCGATCGACAAGGTCAACCTCTACCAGCCGTATGCCCGATTCATGATCAACGATGACCGCACCACCAACATCGATGACTTGTTGATTGCGCAACCCGCCGACAACGGCGCCAAGACCGCTGTGAGCAAACCGGCCAGCAAAGAGAAACCGATGGGCATCCACATTGGCGGCGTCGCCATCAATGACGGTTCGGCCAACTTCGCTGACTTCAGCCTGACACCGAACTTCGCGACGGCCATTCAACAACTCAACGGTCAAATCGGCACCATCGACAGCCGTCAGGCGAAACCGGCCAGTGTCGATATCAAAGGCAAGGTCGACCGCTATGCGCCTGTCACCATCAAAGGTGCGGTCAACCCCTTCGACCCAATGGCCAGCCTCGACATTGCGACCAGTTTCAAACGGGTAGAGCTGACGACACTGACGCCCTACTCCGGCAAATTCGCCGGATACCGTATCCGCAAGGGCCGACTCAACCTGGACGTGCATTACCTGATCACCAAAGGCCAGCTCAAAGCCGAAAACAAAGTGGTGATCGAGCAGCTGCAACTGGGTGAAAAAGTCGACAGCCCCGACGCGGTAAGCCTGCCGTTGAAACTCGCTATCGCCTTGTTGAAAGACGTCGACGGCAAGATTTCCATCGAACTGCCGGTTACCGGCGATCTGAACAACCCACAGTTCAGCGTGATGCCGATTGTCTGGCAAACCCTGCGCAACCTGATCGTCAAAGCCGCCGCCGCGCCGTTCAAATTGATTGGCGGGCTGATCAGCGGCGGTGGCTCTGAAGACTTGGGCACTGTTTCGTTCGCACCGGGTTCAAGCGATTTGAACAAAGACGCCGAAGGTTCGCTGATCAAACTGTCGCAGGCGCTCAAGGCACGTCCGGCATTGCGCCTGGAAATTGAAGGCACTGCAGCGGCGAGCAGCGACGGCCCCTTGATTGCCGAGCAACGCCTGGAGCGGGAATACCAATACAACTACTTCAAAATGCTCCAGCGGCGCGGTGACAAAGTGCCTGCTCAAGCGTCCTTGCTGCAGGTGCCGGACGGTGAAAAAGGCCCGTTGCTGGAAGGGATTTACCGCACGCGCCTGAAAATCCAGCCACCCGCCGAATGGAAGGACCTGGGCAAGGAAGAGCGCACCGCCAAAATGCGCGCCGACGTGATCAAGTTCTGGAGCGGCAGCGAGGTGTTGCTACGTCAGCTCGGACAGGATCGGGCCAGCAGCATCAAGGATTATCTGGTCGACAAGGGCCAGTTGGCTGATGACCGCGTGTACTTCATCGACGCCAACCTCGGCGAAGCTGAAAGTGACGGTCGAGTGATCACGCCAATGCACTTGGACGCCGAGTGATGATCAAGCGCTTGCTGATAGGCCTGGCCGTCGCGATGGCTGCCAGTTATGCGTCGGCTGCCGACACCTTACGCTGTGGCAGTCAACTGATCAGCGTGGGTGACCGCTCAAGCGAGGTCCTGCAGAAGTGCGGGCAACCTGCCGCTCGGGATCCGTTGGGTTACAAACGCAGCGCCAACCGACGTGAGGAGTTTCAGGTCGAGGAATGGACCTACGGGCCCAACGGAGGGATGTACCAGTACCTGCGTTTCGAAGGCAACCGGCTGGTGCAAATCACCAGCAAACGCGGTAACTGAACGAATCAAAATTCCTCAGTGCTTTTTCGCCACCCACAATAGAACAGGCCCCTGACACGAATGTCCGGGGCCTGTAATGGCCACGTCCTTGTGGCCTTCGCATGAACTCCTAAGAGGCGGCAGACGTATTGCTCAGCCCGTCTGCCACGCCTTCTCCCAGTCCAGGCGAGAAGTCTTGCCTTACTCGGCTTTCAGGCCGTCAGCGGAGACCGCTTTAACGCCTTTGATTTTCTTGGTGATAGCGACTGCGGTGGTTTTCTGAGCTTCGGTGATCGCTACAGTCGACGACAGCGATACAACACCTTTGTTGGTTTCAACTTTGATGTCGGTACCTGGAATGCCTTTTTCGGTTACCAGGTCGCTTTTAACTTTGGTGGTGATCCAGGTATCGGAAGTGGTTTCTTTAGCCTTGGTCATTTCACCGGCAGCCAGAGTCATTGGCGCTTGGGTGGTTTGGGTAGTCTGTGCAAATGCAGCACCGGCCATGGTCAGGGTCAGCGCGGTAGCAGCAGCGGCGGTAATGGCAAACTTCTTCATACGAGTAACTCCTGTTTTTCTGGAAAGTCTGCTGCGTGTCTTGTCAGCAGGGTTGCCAGATATATTGCGAACGCTGTGCCAACTTTTGAGAGCGCAATAAATCCTTATAAATCATAAAGTTATGAAAAATGTTAATTTTCGGATTCATGCAAATTGCATGACTTGGAAATTATCTACATGCAAGTTGCGGGTTTTATCGCAGGCCTAAGGCCATGAATTCACGAAAGTTTTACTTTTACGTAACCAGCACACCAACTCTCAAGCAATCCACCAAAAAAAGCCCCGCTTCTTGAGAGCGGGGCTTGGTCTTCTGCTACTGATTAGTTAGCCGGCATTAGCCATGAGGGCAACCCGCCGGGGCGAAATCAGCGGCGGCGCTGGTTTTGCAGGACCAACCCGCAGTGGCATCACGAGTCAAGGTAATAGTCGCGGCGGACACCTGCGCGGGCGCACCGACAAGCGTACAGATGATGCCATTGTTAGGGCTTGCCGAGACGGTAATTGTGCAGTTTTGCGTGGTGGCATTCGAAGTAATGTCAGTAACAGCTGGGGCAGCGGTTCCCGAGTTGATCTTGTCTTCATAATTCACTTTAAGCGCCGAAACTTCAGCCACCCCAGCTGTCACCTTCGCCCGCGCCTGGTATTTCGAGTACGCCGGCAACGCGAACGTCGCCAGAATCCCGATAATCGCCACCACGATCAGCAGCTCGATCAGGGTAAAACCTTTTTGTGTATTCATAGACAGGCTCCATGCATGAGTCGAAATCTCATGATCTGAATTAGCCACAGCACAGTGCATGCCAACCGTCCAAAGCCCTGCTGACAGGGGATGAACACCGAACACAGGATCCGCCAGCCCTCGAAAAACGCACTATCTGACATTTTTTGTCACTTGAGCACCGCTGGTTTGGCTCAATCCGTTGACTAGGCTATAAGTCATGAACTGTCTGCGTCCGGTATCCCAATGAATGACATCGCCCTTAGCGGTCTGGCCAAGCAATTGGTCCTGGCCGAGCTGCTCACTGAAAAAAGCGCGCAACAGGCGTATCAGCAAGCCCAACGCAACCGCACCTCGCTGGTCAGCTACCTGGTGCAAAACAAACAGGTGAGGAGCCGGCAAGTTGCCGAGATCGCCTCGGAACACTTCGGCATGGCGCTGTTTGACCTGAGCTGCCTCGATAAAGAAACGCAACCCCGCGGCCTGGTCAGCGAAAAACTGGTGCGCCAGCACCACGCCCTGCCCTTGTGGCGTCGCGGTAACAAACTGTTTGTCGGGGTTTCCGACCCGACCAATCATCAAGCCATCAATGACATCCAGTTCAGCACCGGGCTCACTACCGAAGCCATTCTGGTGGAGGACGACAAACTCAGCGATGCCATCGAAAAGTTTTTCGACACCCACACCACCGGCCTCGAGGACATGGCGGACGTTGACCTCGATGGCGTTGATATCGACTCGATGGACGACAAAAACCAGGACACCATTCCCGGGCAAGACGCCGATGACGCGCCGGTGGTGCGTTTCGTCCACAAGATGTTGCTGGATGCGATCAGGAGTGGTTCTTCCGACCTGCACTTCGAACCGTATGAAAAAACCTACCGTGTGCGAATGCGCACTGACGGTATGTTGCGTGAAGTTGCCAAACCGCCGATTCAATTGGCCGGCCGCATCGCCGCTCGCTTGAAAGTCATGGCCAGCCTGGATATTTCCGAACGTCGCCGTCCCCAGGACGGGCGGATCAAAATGCGCTTGTCTAAGAGCAAGTCCATCGACTTCCGGGTCAATACCTTGCCCACGTTGTGGGGCGAGAAAGTGGTGATCCGTATTCTCGACCCGTCCAGCGCGCAAATGGGTATCGATGCACTCGGCTACGAGCCAGCACAGAAAGACCTGTACATGGCAGCGCTAAAGCAGCCACAGGGCATGATTCTGGTCACCGGTCCCACCGGTTCGGGTAAAACCGTGTCGCTCTATACCGGGCTGAACATTCTCAACACCGTGGACATCAACATCTCGACCGCCGAAGACCCCGTGGAAATCAACATGGAGGGCGTCAACCAGGTCAGCGTCAACGCGCGTCAAGGCATGGATTTCGCCCAAGCGCTGCGCTCGTTCTTGCGCCAGGACCCGGACGTGATCATGGTCGGTGAGATCCGCGACCTGGAAACCGCCGAAATCGCGATCAAAGCCGCCCAGACCGGTCACCTTGTGTTGTCCACATTGCACACCAACAGCGCCGCAGAAACCCTCACCCGTTTGCACAACATGGGCATTCAAGGGTTCAACATCGCTACCTCCGTCAGCCTGATCATCGCTCAACGCCTGGCACGCAAACTGTGCACCCATTGCCGTAAACCCATCGACGTCCCGCGTGAGGCGCTGATCAAGGAAGGCTTCCCCGCGGAACGCATCGGCTCGTTCACCCTCTACGAACCGGTCGGTTGCGATCTATGCAACGGCGGCTACAAAGGACGCGTCGGGATTTATGAAGTGGTGAAAAACACCCCGGACCTGCAACGGCTGATCATGGCCGAAGGCAACTCACTGGAAATCGATACCCAGATGCGCAAGGACGGCTTCGATGACCTGCGCACCTCAGGCCTGATCAAGGCCATGCAAGGCATCACCAGTCTCGAAGAAATCAACCGGGTCACCAAGGACTGAACATGGCGGTCAAAGCAGCAAAAATAAGTGTGTATGCCTGGGAAGGCACGGACCGTAAGGGCACTAAAATGACCGGTGAGCTGAGCGGTCAAAACCCGGCATTGATCAAGGCTCAACTGCGCAAACAGGGGATCAATCCCGGCAAGGTGCGCAAGAAGTCGATTTCGATTTTCAGTTTGGGCAAACGTATCAAAGCCCAGGACATCGCACTGTTCACCCGGCAAATGGCAACCATGATGAAGGCCGGCGTGCCGCTGCTGCAGTCCTTCGACATCATCGGCGAAGGCTTCGATAACCCGGCCATGCGCAAATTGGTGGACGAGGTCAAACAGGAAGTCGCGGCGGGCAACAGTTTCGCTGCGGCGCTGCGCAAAAAGCCGCAATACTTCGACGAGTTGTACTGCAACCTGGTAGATGCAGGCGAGCAGGCGGGGGCATTGGACACGCTGCTGGAGCGGGTGGCTACGTACAAGGAAAAGAGCGAAAGCCTCAAGGCCAAAATCAAGAAAGCCATGACCTATCCACTGGCCGTGGTCTTCGTGGCGATCATTGTGACCGGGATCCTGCTGGTCAAGGTCGTGCCTCAGTTCGAATCGGTTTTCAAAGGGTTTGGCGCCGAATTACCGGCCTTCACGGTGATGGTGATTCGCCTTTCGGAATTCATGCAGCAATGGTGGTGGATACTCCTCGGCGCACTGATTGCGGGAATCTTTGGTGTACGCCGCGCGTTCAGGACTTCGCAAGCCTTCCGGGACTGGACAGACACCTGGCTGCTGAAACTACCGCTGGTTGGCACGCTGATGTACAAGTCGGCGGTGGCTCGTTACGCCCGTACGCTGTCCACCACATTCGCCGCTGGCGTACCGCTGGTGGAGGCACTGGAATCAGTGGCCGGCGCCACCGGCAACATCGTTTTCAAACGCGCGGTGTTGCGCATCAGGCAGGAAGTCTCGACGGGCATGCAGCTTAATTTCGCCATGCGCACCTCGGGGATTTTCCCGAACATGGCCATCCAGATGACTGCGATTGGCGAAGAGTCCGGCGCACTGGATGACATGCTCGACAAAGTCGCGAACTTCTATGAGGCCGAGGTCGACAACATGGTCGATAACCTCACCAGCCTGATGGAGCCGTTCATCATGGTGGTGCTGGGTGTTATCGTCGGCGGCCTGGTGGTCGCGATGTACCTGCCCATCTTCCAATTGGGCTCTGCGATCTGACATGCCACTGAATGAAGTACTGACGATTTACCCACTGGCCTTTGTCGCCATCGCCCTGGTGGTTGGCCTGCTGATTGGCAGCTTCCTGAACGTGGTGATCTGGCGCCTGCCAAGAATGCTCGAGCGTGAGTGGCGGGGCCAGGCAAACGAGATTCTGGGCCTGCCCGCCGAAGCATCGCTACCCACCTACAACTTGATGCTGCCGCACTCTCAGTGCCCACACTGCGCGCATCGGATTCGGGCGTGGGAAAACATTCCATTGCTGAGTTTTGTCTTCCTGCGCGGCCGTTGCTCACGCTGCGCGGCGCCGATCAGCGCACGTTATCCGTTGACCGAGCTGGCCTGTGGCTTGCTGTCGGCATTCATTGCCTGGCATTTTGGCTTCGGCTGGCCGGCCTTGATGGCGCTGGTGCTGACATGGGGCCTGTTAGCCATGAGCCTGATCGATGCCGAGCATCAACTGCTGCCGGATGTGCTGGTGCTACCGCTGCTGTGGCTGGGGCTGATCGTCAACAGTTTCGAGCTGTTCGTGCCGCTGCATGACGCGCTGTGGGGTGCAGTAGCCGGGTACGTGGCGTTGTGGTCGGTGTTCTGGGTGTTCAAGCTGATCACCGGCAAGGACGGCATCGGCCAAGGCGACTTCAAGCTGCTGGCCATGCTCGGGGCATGGGGCGGCTGGCATATTTTGCCGCTGACTGTGTTGTTGTCATCCTTGGTGGGCGCGGTGGTCGGGGTGATTTTGTTGCGTATGCGTGACGCAAATACCTCAACGCCTATCCCCTTCGGTCCCTATCTGGCGATTGCCGGCTGGATTGCGTTGCTCTGGGGTGGTCAAATAACCGACTTCTATTGGCAGTTTGTCGGTTTGAAATGAATACCCCTGTGGAAAAACCCTGGATTCTCGGATTGACCGGCGGCATTGGCAGCGGCAAAAGTGCGGCCGCCCAGCACTTCATCGATCTTGGTGTGCACGTGGTGGACGCCGATCACGCGGCGCGCTGGGTCGTGGAACCGGGGCGTCCAGCCCTGGCAGAGATCGCCGGGCACTTCGGCCCTGGCGTGTTGCAGGCTGATGGGCAACTGGATCGCGCGGCGCTGCGCAAGCTGATTTTTGAAGTGCCGGATGAACGCCGCTGGCTCGAGGGGCTGCTGCACCCGCTGATCAACCAGGAAATCGAGCAGAGCCTGGCCAAGGCACAATCGCCTTACGCGATTCTGGTGTCGCCATTGCTGATAGAGTCCGGGCAGTACGCCATGACCCAACGGGTGTTGGTGATCGACGCTCCCGAGCGACTACAGATCGAACGCACGCTGCAACGTGACCAGACCAGCGAGCAACAGGTCCAGGCGATTCTCAAGGTGCAATCCAGCCGCCAGGACCGCTTGAGCCATGCCGACGATGTAGTGGTCAACGACCGCGACCTCGCCTGGCTGCACAGCGAGGTCGAACGCCTGCATAACTTTTACCTTACTTTGCGTGGAGGCCAGTCATGAGCCAACCCCCTATCGTTCTATGCCCAACCTGCGGCGCCCCTGTTGAATGGAACGCCGCCAGTACCTTCCGCCCGTTTTGTTCGGACCGATGCAAACTGATCGACCTCGGGGCCTGGGCCTCTGAAGAACACAAGATTCCGGTAAGCCCGGATGCCGAAGACGACCTGTTCAGCGAAGACTTCGAACCACGTCACTGACCGTTATGGCCGCATGAAACCGTAGTCCTGACCGTCATCGAGGTTTTCCGCCAGAAAACGCAACTCATCGGCCAGGTCCTCGACACTGCGCACAGCCTTGCTCTGCTGCACCACCGCGCTGAGCAAGGCGCGCAGGCTCAGCCCCGGATCAAATCCTACTTCTTGCGCTGTATCCAGACTCTGGCGCAGTTCCTGCCTTGCCCACTCGTAGACACTCATGACGATGCTCCTGAAGGTTTTGCGGAGCATGCGAGCGTCAGCACCGTGGCGGTTTGATGTGGGTCAAGAGTTCGGATCGTCGTCTTTCCATGGCGCCGAAAGGTAGCGTGTGCGATTGAAGGTCTCCAGCCAATCGGGGCAAAACACCACGAGCGCGGTGATTACTACGCCATTGATAAACGCCTCCGGAAAAATCAACAGCCATATATAACCGACAAAATCTTCCAGCCAGTACGGCATTTCAAATTGTCCGTCGAACCACAATAACCACAGCGTCAACAGCAGGCACAGCAACGCCGCCAGCGCCGCCGCAAAGAATCCGGAACAAAAGATATACACGAAGGGATTGCGTGGCTGCGCACGCTCCACAAGGATTGCGCAGCACTCGGTCACCAATACCGGCAGCAGAATCAGCAGCGCGCCGTTGACCCCCATCGCAGCGAAGTCCTGACGCCCGAGCAACACCAAACCCACCTGCGCGATCAAGCCACCCACAATCGCCAACGGCCAATCCAGCAGCAACGTCACCGCTGTCAGGCCGATGAAGTGATAAGACACGCCGGTATCAAAATCCCTTCGTACCAGCCACAGCATGAACAGCGCGAACACCGTGCCAAACAACAGGTGTTGGCGTCGGTTGTCACTGAAAAGTTCGACCCAAGGTGCCCGCACAATCGCCCAGATCAGCGCGCAGACGTAGATCAGCCATCCCACCGAGAGGGTTTCAGATGAAAGTAAATCGGCGCCGATCATCGCTGGGCGCACTCCTTTATGTGGCCGACTTTGACAGGGTCTTAGTTTACACCCGGGTTTGCCCGGGCTGGATTTAGCGGCCACCGAGGCACAAAACAGATGATTGTTACATTCTGCGCAACACTGAATCAGCCCAACCCTACTTTATCCCTCACAGGCAACGACTAAACTTCCAGCATCAGAATCAACACAGAGCACACCAAAATGAAAACCTTAATGGTCCTGTTTTTAACCGTCGCAGCCACCTCGGCCATGGCCGCCAATAGCATTCCGGCGACGACCGCGTACGATCCTGCACAGCCTCTAGACGTCGCCGAAGTGGTTTCCATTACCGACACTGCAAACTCGTGCGACGTTGTGCCGGCGACCATGGTTTATGTCGATCACCAGGGCCAGACCCACAGCGTGACCTATAAAGTCATGGGCAACTGCAGCGCCGGCTGATACTGATGCGTAGCACCGCTCAACCGCACCCTATGACGCTCAGAGCAACGTCCATGTGTAGCTGAGAATCAAGCGATTTTCGTCGATATCGCTGCGGTAGTTGGACCGTGCCATTGCATTGCGCACACGAATGCCAAGGCCTTTGAAAGTGCCGCTTTGCAGCACATAACCGAGGTCCAGGTCGCGCTCACGGTCCCGGCCTTCGAATCCTTTGCCCGTGTCGACATTGTTGCCTGTGATGTAACGCACGGTGCTGGTCAGGCCAGGCATACCGAGTGCGGCAAAATCGTAGTCGTACCGCACCTGCCAGGAACGCTCATCGGTGTAGGCGAACTCGTAAGTCGGTACTTCGTTGCCCAGCGGCGTGATGTTGGCAAAAACCCGTGGGAAGGCGCTGTCGCCATACATGCCTTGGTAACCGACATAAAACGTGTGGCCACCACGCTTGGCCGACAGCAAGGAAAAGAACGCCCGGTTGTCGATATTACCCAGCAGCTTTTTACCGTCCTCGCGTGAATCGTAGTACCCGAGGTTGGCGCCCAACGTCCAGTTACCCAACGGCTCGCTGTGCTTGAAGCCCAGGAAACGCTGGTTGTAGATATCTTCCAGTTGCCCAAACCAGGCACTGACCGAACTGCGTTTATCGTTGAAGGCGTAATCGGCGCCCGCAAAGTTGAAACCATCGCTGCTGACCTGGCGCTGCGGAACGTGTCCGAGCATGGCTTGCATTTTTTCGTCACCGGCCTCGTTGCGCAGGCTGGTCGAACTCAAGTGACCGCCCTGCAAGGTCAAGCCATTGATCTCGTTCGAACTGATGCTCGCCCCCTGATAACTGGGCGGCAGCAGGCGAATATCGCTGAAGGCCAGCACCGGCAGGTTGGGTTGCAACTCGCCCACCTTCAACTCGGTTTTCGAGTAACGCATTTTCAACGCTGCCTCGAGACGGCTGTAATCATTGGCTGCTCGCCCATCATCCTGCACGGGTAACAGGCCGGTGTTGACACGGTCCGGGCTGCTATCAAGTTTGAGGCCGAGCAAACCGATGACGTCCACGCCAAAACCGACTGTGCCTTGGGTGTAACCGGATTTAACGTTGAGGATGAAGCCCTGTGCCCACTCTTCAGCCTTGGATTGCTGATTGGCCCCGACGATGTCAGAGAAGTCGCGACTGAAATAATAGTTACGTGCCTGCAAGGTAGCCGTGGTGTCTTCGATGAAACCACGCTCGGCGGCTATCGCCCCGGCGGACAAACTGCAGACGACAGAAATGGACAACACTGAACCGGTTGTTGGAAGAATCTGTTTCATCGTTTTTCTCTTATTGTTATTGATCGACAGGTTGAAGATTTTCACTGGCAGCCCTTTCGCTGCGAGGGACGGGGCGTCGGACGCTTAACAGCAGGTGCGTGGCCATGCCGAAAATCAGCCCCCAAAAAGCCGCAGACAAACCAAACAACGACATACCCGATGCGGTGGCCAAAAAGGTCACCAGCGCGGCTTCACGGTCACGGGGAACCGCCATTGCGCCGGCCAACGCGCCCGCAATCGCTGCGAACAACGCCAGCCCCGCCAATGCCGCGATCAACTCCTTGGGGAATGCCGAAAACAGCGAAACCAGCGTCGCACCAAAGATCCCCAGCACCAGGTAACAGAGGCCGCCGACCACGCCAGCCACGTAGCGTTTACCCGGGTCTTCATGAGCCTCGCGACCGGTACAGATAGCGGCAGTGATCGCCGCCAGGTTGAGTCCGTGACAGCCGAACGGCGCCAACAGCGCAGAGCCCAACGCACTGCTGGCAATGATCGGACTCGCGGGAGTGTCATAGCCGCTGGCACGCAGCACCGCCATGCCGGGAACGAACTGTCCGGTCAGCGCCACCATCACCAACGGCAGCGCGATATTGAGGGTTGCGCCCACGGTGAACTCAGGCGTAATCCATACCGGCGTAGCGAAGCCGATCACCAACGCTTCGCGGTGCAGATCACCGGCAAGCAAGGCTATCGACACGCCCACCAGCAGCACCATCAACACCGCGTAACGCGGCATCACCCGCTTACAGATCAGGTACGTGGCAAACATCGCCAGCACCAATAGAGGTTTGCCCTGCAGTGACACGAACAATCCGGTGCCAAAACTGAACAGAATCCCTGCCAGCATTGCCGCAGCAATGGCGGCGGGCAGTTTGCTGATGATTCGGTCAAAGGCACCCGACACCCCGACCACAAAGATAATCAGGCTACTGACCAGATAAGCGCCTACCGCTTCCGGCATCGAGATGCCCGGTAACAGCGCCACCAACAATGCCGAGCCTGGCGCCGACCACGCAATGATCACCGGCACGCGGTAGCGCAGGCTCAAGCCAATGCCCAACACCGCGCTGCCAATGGAGATCGCCCACACCCAGGACGACAACACGTCGTGCGACAGATGCGCGCTGTTGGCCGCCTGAAAAATAATCACCAAGGGGCCCGCGTAGGAAATCACCGTGGCGATAAATCCGGCCACCGCAGCCGACAGGGAAAAGTCCCGGAGTAACGTTTTCATGAAACGTCGCCTACCGCCTCGTTGGACGATGCGTTGCGTTGGTCCGCCGGCACGTTTTTCGCGCTGCGTTGACTGCTGATGGCGAACACAGTCATGGCAATGGCAGCCACCGCACCCGGTAACGCAAACGCCATGAAGTTCAGTTGCAGTGGCAGGCTGATTCCAAGCAACGCCCCGCCCAACAACGGACCAACAATTGCGCCATTGCGCCCGATGCCCGAAGCCCAACCCAAACCGGTGGAGCGAATCGTCATGGAGTAAAACTGTGCGGCGCAGGCGTACAACAGGATCTGCGAGCCAATAGTGGTGGCGCCGGCAATCGCGATCAGCAAGTACAACACCGGCATCGGGCTGTTGAAGCCCAGCAAGGTAATCGACACCGCAGCCAACGCGAAAAACACCGCCAGCACCCGCGGCAGGTTGAGCTTGTCACCCAGTACACCGCCCCCCACCGCGCCAAAGATCGCCCCGAAGTTAAGCACCAACAAAAATGAGAGGCTCGATCCCAGGCTATAACCCGCGTTAGCCATCAGTTTCGGCAACCAGGAACTCAGGGCATAAACCATCAGCAAGCAGCAGAAAAACGCCAGCCACAGCATCAGCGTACGCAGCGCCCGGCCCTCACGAAACAGCTGCAACACTGGCGTGCCGGTGCCTTTCACTTCATTCATTTCCAACAGATCGCCGGATTGCGCAACGTAAGCCGGCTCCACTCGTTGAAGGATGGCGCGCGCTTCGTCATTACGCCCTTGGCGCAGCATGAAACCCACCGACTCGGGCAGGAAGTACATGATCAATGGCAGCAGCAACAGCGGCAGCACCGCTACGTAGAATACCGACTGCCAGCCAAAACTCGGGATCAGTACGATACCCAGGCCCGCCGACAGCATGCCGCCCACCGAATAACCGCTGAACATGATCGCCACGAGTGTGCTGCGGATTTTCTTCGGCGCGTATTCGTTCATCAACGCCACGACGTTTGGCATGACACCGCCAATCCCCAGCCCGGCAATAAAGCGGCAAACTCCAAACTCGGTCGGATTACGGGCAAATCCATTGAGCACGGTAAAACCGCTGAAAAGCATGACGCAGAGCGTGATGGCTTTCTTGCGTCCGATCTTGTCCGACAGCGGGCCGAAAAACAGCGCACCGAACATCATGCCGAACAACGCGTAACTGCCAAGGGCTCCGGCTTGCAGCGGGCTCAGCCCCCACTCTTTCATCAGCATCGGCAGCACAACGCCGTAAATCACCAAATCGTAACCATCGAAGATGATGATCAGGGCACACCAGAACAGCACCATCCAGTGAAAACGGTTGAAACGTGCGTTGTCGATAACCTCATGTACGTCGATCTTGCGCATGGCATTTATCTCTTGTTGTTGTTTTTTTATAAGAGCGTCGGTAAAGCGGCTAACGTCCCTGACGCCGAGGGTAGGGTTGAGCTGCACGCAGCAATATCCGCTTAGCGCAGATCGCTATCCGTTTTGTGCAGTGCCCTGTCAGGCTTTGATCACGAGTTTGCGCAGGGTGCTGAGGCAGGCTTTTGCTGTTCTCCGACAAACTGTCTTCTTTGCGAGCGCATTTGAACGCTAAGCTTGGGCCTATGGATGACTCAGATTACTTACGCCTGCTGACCGTTGCGGCCGAGCAAGCCAACGCGTTTCTCTCCAATGCCCGCAAATGGGAGCGTGAGCGTTGGGTCTGCCAACGCCTGCTGCAAGGCTTGAACATTCCCTACCGCACCGACGAGTTTGCCCCTGCCGGCGAGCCGCCCGATGTGCTGTTTCGCGATGCCAGTTTCGAGGTGTTCTTTGTGCTGGATGAAGGTCGACGCCTCAACGATGAATGGCGTGACGAACTGCAGCGTCGGCGCAGCGCGTTTTCCCTCAGCTCGCTGGTGCGCCGCGAAGCCAAGCCAAAACGCATCCCGGCCAATGAATTCCTGCTGAGGCTGGCGCCCACGCTGCGTAAAAAAGCCCACAACTACAAAGAACGCGGCATGGATTTGGGAGAACTGGACATCATCGCGTTCGCCAGCCTCAAGCGCGAAGTGTTGGACCTCAACAGTCATTTTCCGCCGCCCACTGAATACTTGCGCCAGGGCTGGCGTTCATTGTCTTTGGTTGGCCCGACGTTCGCCCGCGTACTGTTTGCGCATCCCGATGCACCGGATTTTTTGCGCAGCAACCTGGGGCGCAGCATTGTCTTTGATGTCGGAATAAGCCTGTGAGCATCGCCCTTCCCTGCCAGCGACTATGCTCCGTTCACAGAGGGAATAATTCCCTGTAGCTTCTTCACATTAAGCAACGTCTACCCCTGACGAGGCCCGAAATGACCAGCCGCCTGAACCCCGATGACCAGAAGCATGTCGAAGAATACCTGCACCTGTCCCAGCACCAGGTTGAGCGCCGACCTTTCCGGCCGTGGATGCTCCTTGTTGTGGTGTTGGCAGTGACCATTGGTTTAGGCCTGTTGAGCCGATTTATCAGTTACCTGACGCTATGAGCTGCCTTGCGCTCGCTCGGGTAATTGCACCGATTTCTTTTAGCCTTGCGAGATATCCCCATGACTCACCGTATTGTTATCGTTGGCGGCGGCGCCGGCGGTCTGGAGTTGGCTACCCGTCTGGGTAAGACTCTGGGCAAGCGCGGCACGGCCAGTGTGATGCTGGTCGACGCGAACCTGACCCATATCTGGAAACCGCTGTTGCATGAAGTGGCTGCCGGTTCGCTGAACTCCTCCGAAGATGAACTCAACTATGTTGCCCAAGCGAAATGGAACCACTTCGAGTTCCAGTTGGGGCGCATGAGTGGGCTGGACCGCACCCAGAAAAAAATTCAGCTGGCCGCAACGTATGACGAGGCCGGTCTGGAACTGGTGCCGGCGCGTGAAGTGGGTTACGACTCATTGGTGATTGCGGTGGGCAGCACCACCAACGACTTCGGCACACAAGGTGCGGCGCAGCATTGCCTGTTCCTAGACACCCGCAAGCAGGCTGAGCGCTTTCACCAGCAACTGCTCAACCATTACCTGCGCGCTCACGCGGGCCAAACCGATGATGTGCAACAAATCAGCGTGGCCATCGTCGGCGCCGGCGCAACGGGTGTGGAACTGGCCGCCGAGCTGCACAATGCCGCGCATGAACTGGCCGCTTACGGGCTGGACCGGATCAAACCGGAAAACATGCACATCACCTTGATCGAAGCAGGCCCGCGTGTACTGCCTGCGCTGCCAGAGCGAATTGGCGGACCGGTGCATAAAACCCTGGAGAAACTCGGGGTTAACGTCATGACCAATGCAGCGGTCAGTGAAGTCACCGCCGACAGCCTGATTACGGCTGATGGCAAAGTGATCAATGCCAGCCTGAAAGTCTGGGCTGCAGGTATTCGGGCACCGGGTTTCCTAAAGGACATCGATGGCCTGGAAACCAATCGCATCAACCAGCTGCACGTGCTGCCGACGCTGCAAACCACCCGTGACGAAAACATCTTTGCCTTCGGCGATTGCGCAGCGTGCCCACAACCGGGCACTGATCGTAATGTGCCGCCACGCGCCCAGGCCGCACATCAGCAGGCTTCGTTGCTGGCCAAATCGCTGAAACTGCGGATCGAAGGCAAGGCGCTGCCGGAGTACAAGTACACCGATTACGGCTCGCTGATCTCGCTGTCGCGTTTTTCGGCTGTGGGTAACTTGATGGGCAACCTCACCGGTAGCGTGATGCTGGAAGGCTGGCTGGCGCGGATGTTTTATGTGTCGCTGTATCGCATGCACCAAGTGGCGCTGTATGGCGCGTTTCGCACCGCGATGTTGATGCTGGGCAGCAAGATCGGCCGTGGTACCGAGCCCCGCCTGAAGCTGCATTGATATAAAACCTGTGGGGGCCGGCCTGCTGGCTCCCACCGTTGTTTTAGCAGTGCCTTTTATATTTTCGCAGGCAAAAAAAATCCCCGTATCTTTCGATACGAGGATTTTTAATATGGTCGGGGTAAGGGGATTCGAACTCCTGACATCCTGCTCCCAAAGCAGGCGCGCTACCGGACTGCGCTATACCCCGGTAAAAAAAAGGCGACCTTTACAGTCGCCTTCTTCGATCATGGCTTTTGGCCGCTGATCTTAAGATTCGATTCCAGCGTTAACTGGTTTCAAAAATGGTGGGTCGTGTGGGATTCGAACCTACGACCAATTGGTTAAAAGCCAACTGCTCTACCAACTGAGCTAACGACCCAAAAATGGTCGGGGTAAGGGGATTCGAACTCCTGACATCCTGCTCCCAAAGCAGGCGCGCTACCGGACTGCGCTATACCCCGGTTTGAAATTGGCTCCGTGACCAGGACTCGAACCTGGGACCCAATGATTAACAGTCATTTGCTCTACCGACTGAGCTATCACGGAACTACATATTTCAATTTACAACGGTGAAGCTTGCTGCATCTCGACCCGTTCGCATCGCTGCGTTCGTGTGCTGAGGCGCGCTATTCTACAATCTTAAGCACCTCTGTCAACCCCCTAAATCGCATTCAAGTTAATGATTTGCAACTTATTTCAGATTCCTGCTTGGGGAGCAGAAACCCTTCCGGGTGACTTACTGCGGGGCGCACTTTACAAGCCTTTTCCTTTCAGTTCAACAGCCTAACGAAAAAAAGGCCTCGCAATGCGAGGCCTCTTTCATTTTGCCGCCGACGTGGATCAGTCGAAGACAATTTCGTCGTTTTTCACGACGCCTTTGGCAGTGTCGCCCGGCATGAACCGACCCGACAGAATCAGCTGTGCCAACGGGTTTTCGATCCAGCGTTGAATCGCTCGTTTCAGAGGACGGGCGCCATACACAGGGTCGTAACCTACGGCAATCAGCTTATCCATGGCCTCAGGGCTGAGATCAAGCTTCAGCTCACGTTCGGTCAGGCGACTGCGCAGACGGCTCAACTGGATCTCGGTGATACCGGCGATCTGATCACGAGCCAACGGCTCGAAGATCACCACCTCATCGACCCGGTTGATGAACTCCGGCCGGAAGTGCGTGGAAATCGCATCCATCACCGCTGCACGCTGCGCCTCACGATCACCGACCAACTCCTGGATCTGAACCGACCCCAGGTTGGAAGTCATGACAATCACGGTGTTCTTGAAATCCACCGTACGGCCATGGCTGTCAGTCAATCGGCCATCTTCAAGCACTTGCAGCAAGATATTGAACACGTCCGGGTGGGCCTTTTCGACCTCATCCAGCAGGATCACCGAATAAGGCTTGCGACGCACAGCCTCGGTCAGGTAACCACCTTCTTCGTAGCCCACGTATCCTGGTGGCGCACCGATCAATCGAGCCACGGAATGTTTCTCCATGAACTCGGACATGTCGATTCGCACCATCGCCTCTTCAGTATCAAAGAGGAACTCGGCCAACGCTTTGCACAACTCGGTTTTACCGACACCGGTCGGGCCGAGGAACATGAACGACCCGCTCGGACGGTTCGGGTCCGACAATCCGGCTCGCGAACGTCGCACAGCGTTGGAAACGGCAATCACCGCTTCGTCCTGACCGATCACGCGTTGGTGCAACAGGCTTTCCATCTTCATCAGTTTGTCGCGCTCGCCTTCGAGCATTTTCGACACTGGAATACCGGTCCACTTGGAGACGACTTCGGCAATTTCCTCTTCAGTCACCTTGCTACGCAGCAACTGGTTTTCGGTTTTGCCGTGCTGGTCGACCATTTGCAGGCTGCGCTCCAGGTCCGGGATGACCCCGTATTGCAGCTCGGCCATACGGTTCAGGTCGCCTTTACGGCGCGCAGCTTCAAGCTCCTGACGGGACTGCTCGATTTTCTGCTGAATCTGAGCAGATCCTTGAACCTCTGCTTTCTCTGCGTTCCAGATTTCTTCCAGATCAGAATACTCACGCTCGAGCCGAACGATTTCTTCCTGGAGTTTTTCCAGGCGTTTCTTCGCCGCGTCGTCACTTTCTTTCTTCAGCGCCTGGGATTCCACCTTCAGCTGAATCAGGCGACGCTCCAGGCGATCAAGCACTTCCGGCTTGGAGTCGATTTCCATGCGGATACGGCTGGCCGCTTCGTCGATCAGGTCGATGGCCTTGTCAGGCAACTGACGATCGGTAATGTAGCGATGACTGAGCTTGGCCGCAGCGATGATCGCGCCGTCGGTGATCGCCACCTTGTGGTGAACCTCGTAGCGCTCTTTCAGGCCACGCAAAATAGCGATGGTGTCTTCTTCGCTCGGCTCATCCACGAGCACTTTCTGGAAGCGCCGTTCGAGGGCGGCATCCTTCTCTATATATTGGCGATACTCATTGAGCGTGGTTGCGCCGACACAGTGCAACTCACCACGAGCCAACGCAGGCTTGAGCATGTTGCCCGCATCCATCGATCCTTCGCCTTTACCGGCGCCGACCATGGTGTGCAGTTCGTCGATGAACAGAATGATCTGCCCTTCCTGCTTCGACAGCTCATTGAGCAGCGATTTCAGGCGCTCTTCGAACTCGCCGCGATACTTGGCACCCGCAATCAGCGCCCCCATGTCGAGGGACAGCAGACGTTTGCCTTTCAGGCCATCCGGCACTTCACCATTGATGATTCGCTGCGCCAGACCTTCGGCGATGGCTGTTTTACCAACCCCCGGCTCACCGATCAGTACCGGGTTATTCTTGGTACGGCGTTGCAGCACCTGAATCGTCCGGCGAATTTCGTCGTCACGGCCAATCACCGGATCGAGCTTGCCGTCTTCGGCACGCTTGGTCAGGTCGACGGTGTATTTATCCAGCGCCTGGCGCGACTCTTCATGATTGGCGTCATTGACTGCCTCGCCACCACGCAGGTTGTTGATAGCGTTTTCCAGGGCTTTTTTGCTCACGCCCTGGCCCAGCAATAACTTACCGAGTTTGCTGTTGTCATCCATGGCGGCGAGCAATACCAGCTCACTGGAGATGAACTGGTCGCCCTTCTGCTGTGCCAGACGATCGGCCTGGTTGAGCAGGCGCGCCAAGTCCTGCGACATGTTGACGTCGCCGGTCGGGTTCTGGATTTTCGGCAGTTGATCGAGCTCTTTAGTCAGCTCTTTACGCAGGCTGTTGACGTCAAACCCTACCTGCATCAGCAGAGGCTTGATCGAACCACCCTGCTGTTCAAGCATGGCTTGCATCAAGTGCGCCGGTTCAATGCCGGGATGATCAAGGCCGACGGCCAAGGATTGGGCGTCGGACAACGCTAATTGTAATTTGCTTGTTAAACGGTCTATACGCATAAGTCACCTTCCTTTTGAGCAGGCCGGACCTAAGAAACCATCCTGAATGAAGAAACCTGCCAGATACCCTTATAGATGCGGTCAATTCTGGGAGTTTCAAGCATCAAACAATTGATGCAGGTCAGCGAAGTTTAGCGCTCGAGCCAGATAAGGGAGGCAAATCGACCAGTGACCGGGTGACGGCGGTAAGAAAAGAAACGCGGATCGGTCACGGTGCAGAAACCGCCACCATAAACAGCGTTTACTCCGCGAGCGGCAAGGCGCAGGCGCGCCAGCATATAGATGTCAGCCATGAATTTACCGGCGTTTTGACTCGGCACAAAGGCATCGGCGGCTTCGGGCAATTGCTGGACGAAGGTTTCGCGCACTTCGGGGCCAACTTCAAAGGCGTGCGGGCCAATGGCCGGGCCAAGCCACACCAGAACCTCGGCCGGCGGTACGGCCAGTCTGTCGAGCGTGGCTTCAAGCACGCCCGCCGCCAATCCGCGCCAACCCGCGTGCGCCGCCGCCACACGTGTTCCGGCGCGGTCACAGAACAGCGCGGGCAGGCAATCGGCAGTCATCGCCGTACAGGCAATACCGGGGGTTGCAGTCCAACTGGCGTCGGCTGCGTCTACCTGGCCTGGGTTTGCATGCGCCACGACGATGCCGTGAACCTGCTGTAGCCAGGCCGGTTGAATAGAAAAATGATCGGTGAGACGACGGCGGTTTTCGGCGACGGCTTCAGGGCTGTCGTCGACGTGATCGCCGAGATTGAGGCTGTCGAACGGCGCCAGACTGACGCCGCCCGCACGGGTGGTAACGCAGGCTTTGACCCCGGCAGGCGCAGGCCAGTCGGGAATCAGCCAGTCGCTCATCCGATGAACGCCTCACGGTCTTGCTTGAGCAGCGTCAGCAACCAGACAAAATCGTCGGGCAGTGGCGATTCCCAGCTCATGCGCTTACCGGTCGTCGGGTGATCCAGTTCCAGGAACCGCGCGTGCAGTGCCTGGCGCGGAAACGCCTTCAACGATTCAACCATGGTCACACTGGCAGCTGGCGGAATGCGGAAACGGCCGCCATAAGCGGGATCTCCGACCAACGGATAGTTGATGTGAGCCATGTGCACGCGAATCTGGTGCGTCCGACCGGTTTCCAGCTTCACCCGCACGTGAGTGTGGGAGCGGAAACGTTCGAGCACACGGTAATGGCTAACGGCCTGCTTGCCACCTTCCATTACCGCCATGCGCTGGCGCTGCTGGCCGTGACGACCAATCGGCGCGTTGATCTTGCCACCGGCAGTCACCACACCGATCACGATGCATTCGTAGATCCGGCTGACGCTACGGCTCTGCAATTGAGTGACAAGCTGCGTTTGCGCCTGAATGGTCTTGGCCACCACCATGAGGCCGGTGGTGTCCTTGTCCAGGCGATGCACGATACCGGCGCGAGGCACATTGATAATGTCCGGCACGTGGTGCAGCAAGGCGTTCAGCAAGGTGCCATCGGCATGGCCGGCAGCCGGATGCACCACCAGGCCCGCAGGCTTGTTGATGACCAGGATGTCGTCGTCTTCGTAGACGATGTCGAGTTCGATGTCTTGGGCGATCCATTCACCCTGAGCTTCCTGCTCGGCAGTCAACTCAAGTATGGCGCCACCATGAACGATGTCTCGCGGGCGGATAACCGCCCCATCCACAGTCAGGCGGCCGTCTTTGATCCAGGCGGAAAGGCGCGAGCGCGAGTGCTCAGCGAATAATTGTGCGGCGACTTGATCGAGGCGTTGGCCGCCCAATTCGGACGGCACCTCTGCGCGAAGTTCAATTTTATCGGACATGCTCAGACTAGGCGTCGGCACAGCCTTTGGTTTCGGCTGCGCGCTTGTGGTTAAATAAGGCGTCTTTTGCCCCGAGGCTATTCAACGGGGCGCTCATCATAACAGGACGGCCCCGCCCAAGACAGCGGCCGTCATAGGGACGCAAGCCGCCATGCAAGTGAAACACCTGCTGCTGATCGCCATCCTCGCATTGACCGCTGCTTGCTCATCGAAGGAAGTCGTAGACGAAAACCTGAGTGAAGTCGAGCTGTACCAGCAGGCTCAGGCCGACCTGGACAACAACAGCTATACCAGCGCCACGGCCAAGCTGAAGGCTCTGGAATCGCGGTATCCGTTCGGTCGTTACGCCGATCAGGCTCAACTCGAGCTCATCTACGCCAACTATAAAAACGCCGAGCCTGAGGCTGCAAAGTCCGCCGCCGAGCGTTTTATTCGTTTGCATCCGCAGCACCCGAACGTGGATTACGCTTACTACCTCAAGGGTCTGACCTCTTTCGACCAGGACGTTGGCCTGCTGGCGCGCTTCCTGCCGCTGGACATGACCAAGCGTGACCCGGGCGCCGCTCGCGACTCCTATAACGAGTTCGCCCAGCTGACCAGCCGCTTCCCGAACAGCCGTTATTCGCCGGACGCCAAGCAGCGCATGATTTACCTGCGCAACCTGTTGGCTTCCTACGAAATTCACGTTGCCGACTACTACCTGACCCGTCAGGCCTACGTCGCCGCCGCGAACCGTGGCCGTTACGTGGTAGAAAACTTCCAGGAAACCCCTTCGGTCGGTGACGGTCTGGCGGTGATGGTCGAGTCCTACCAGCGCCTGCATCTGGACGAACTGGCCAATACCAGCCTCGAAACCCTGAAGCTCAACTACCCGAACCACCCAAGCCTGGTGGACGGTCAGTTCAAGCCGTCGGTTGCCGAAGCAGACAACCGCTCGTGGCTGAGCAAGGCAACATTGGGCCTGATCGAATCCCGTCCACCGCTGCCGCCGGGTGAAACCCGCGCCAACCAGGACGTGCAGAAGCAATTCCAGGACGCCAAAGACGCTATTCCGAAGGATCTCAAGCCTAAAGATTCGAATGGCGACGTGATCGAAGAAGAACAACACGAAGCAGCCGGCAACAACAGCGACCGCTCGTGGTTCAGCTACATGACCTTCGGTGTGTTCGACTGACACCTGCGGTTGTGAATAAAGGAGCCTTTCGGGGCTCCTTTTTATTGGGCGTTTTTTATTGTCGTGCTATTGCGCTGTGCGCGTGACCCGACCTTGGCTAAACTGCCGAATCATTAGTCAAAAAGCAGCTCACCATGCTTCGTTTATTGTTCTGGATCGCCTTGATTGCCGCTGCAGTATGGTTCTGGCGCAAGTTCAAGGGATCGGCTTCTGCACCCAAATCTTCCGCCGAGCTGGAAGCGGCGCCCATGGTCCGCTGCGCTCATTGCGGCGTTCATCTGCCTCGCGACCGCGCGCTGGCCGTTCAACAGCAGTGGTATTGCAGCCAGGCTCACCTAGAGCAAGGCCCGGGTTCCAGTGATCGCTGAGACGTCCAGTCCCGGCAGCAAACAGGCCCAGCGGTTGCTGCGCCTTTACCACCTCTACCGTTTGAGCATCGGCATCACGCTGGTGCTGTTGATTTCCAGCAACATGGACAACCATTTGCTGACGGCCGCCAAGGATGATCTGCTGCGCAGCGGCAGTTGGTTGTACCTGGTGCTAAATATTTTCCTGGTGGTATTTCTCGAAAACACCCGGCGCCAGACACAATTGTTCAGCCTGGCACTGGTCGATGTATTGCTCTTGTGCGGTTTGTTCTACGCGGCGGGCGGCGTGGCCAGCGCCATCGGCAACTTGCTGATTGTTTCAGTCGCTATCAGCAATACCTTGTTGCGAGGCCGTATAGGGCTGTTGATCGCTGCAGTTGCAGCTCTCGGTATTGTCGGGTCGAGTTTTGTGCTCGGTTTCAGTCACTCGACCAACGCTAATGATTACCTGCAAGTCGGCACCCTCGGCGCCCTGTGTTTTGCTGCGGCGTTGCTGGTACAAGGGCTCATTCAACGCCTGGATGACAGTGAAACCCTGGCGGAACAAAGGGCCAGTGAAGTCGTTGGCCTCGAGGCACTCAATGCACTGATCCTACAGCGCATGCGCACCGGTATCCTGGTGCTCGACGACCAGCGTCGCGTGCAACTGGCCAATCACAGCGCGCAGGTTTTACTGGGCCATGAAGGCCTCGAAGGTCAATTGATCGACAACCATTCGCCCGCATTGGTCGAACGCCTGCAACTATGGCTGAACAACCCGACGCTGCGCCCTCAGAGCATCAATGTCGGCAGCAATAGTCTGGAACTGCAGCCCAGTTTCATTGCGCTGGAGCAGATCCCGCATCAGCAGACGCTGGTGTTCCTGGAAGACCTCGCGCAAATCGCCCAGCAGGCGCAGCAACTGAAACTGGTGGCACTGGGCCGACTGACCGCCAGCATCTCGCACGAAATCCGCAACCCATTGGGTGCCATCAGTCACGCCGCGCAGCTGCTGCAGGAGTCAGAGGAACTGAACGGCGCGGATCGACGTCTGACGCAGATTATTCAAGATCATTCCCAGCGTATGAACCGGGTCATCGAAAACGTTCTGCAATTGTCCCGCCGTCAGCAAAGCGCGCCGCAACGGCTTGATTTGAAGCCGTGGCTGGAACAGTTCGTCGATGAATCGCGCGAAGGCTCGCCGGACAAGAAGGTTCATTTGCGTATCGCCCCCGGCGACTTCAAAACGTTGATGGACCCGAACCAGCTGACACAAATCCTCGATAATTTGCTGCGCAACGCTTGGCGCCACAGCGCCCAACTCCATGCACAGGCACAGGTCTGGCTTGAGTTACGGATAGACCCCGACAGCCAACTACCCACCCTTGAAGTGCAGGACGATGGCCCAGGCGTTGCGCCGGAGTCGCGGGTGCATTTATTCGAGCCGTTCTACACAACCAGCACTCAAGGCACAGGTCTTGGACTTTATCTGTCCCGTGAACTGTGCGAAAGCAACCAGGCGCGCCTAGACTTCAAGCCACGCCAAGGCGGCGCTTGCTTTCGCATCACTTTTGCTCACGGACGGAAACAAAGTTGAACATGAGCCCACGGCAAAAAATTCTGATAGTTGACGACGAACCTGATATCCGCGAACTCCTGGAGATCACTCTGGGCCGAATGAAACTCGACACCTTCAGCGCCCGCAACCTCGGCGAAGCCCAGGCGTTGCTGTCTCGAGAAACGTTCGACCTGTGCCTGACAGACATGCGTTTGCCCGATGGTACGGGCCTTGATCTGGTGCAACACATCCAGCAACGCTACCCACAAATACCCGTGGCCATGATCACGGCTTACGGCAGCCTGGAGACAGCGATCAACGCCCTCAAGGCTGGCGCCTTTGACTTCCTGACCAAACCGGTCGACCTCACCCGACTCCGGGAGTTGGTCACCACTGCCCTGCTCCTGCCCGCACACGTTGACGCCACCACCGCCATCGATCGACGCCTGCTGGGTGATTCGTTGCCGATGCGTAATCTACGCAAGCAAATCGACAAGCTCGCGCGCAGTCAGGCGCCGGTGTACATCAGCGGTGAGTCCGGCAGCGGCAAGGAACTGGTCGCGCGACTGATTCACGAACAAGGCCCCCGCACGCGCCAGCCGTTTATCCCGGTGAACTGCGGCGCGATTCCATCCGAGTTGATGGAAAGCGAATTTTTCGGCCACCGTAAAGGGAGTTTCAGCGGTGCCATCGAAGACAAACCCGGTTTGTTCCAGGCTGCCAATGGCGGCACCCTGTTTCTCGACGAAGTGGCAGATCTACCGCTGGCGATGCAGGTAAAACTACTGCGAGCCATCCAGGAAAAAGCCGTGCGCAGTGTTGGCGGCCAACAGGAAACCGTGGTGGATGTGCGCATTCTGTGTGCCACGCACAAAGACCTGGATGCCGAGGTCGCCGCCGAACGCTTCCGTCAGGATTTGTACTATCGGCTGAATGTGATCGAACTGCGGGTGCCGCCATTACGCGAGCGCCGTGACGACATCGAGTCGTTGGTCAGTCATGTGCTGAAACGCCTGGCGGCGGGCAGCGGCCAACCTGCCACCAAACTCCATCCGCACGCTCTGGAGGCGCTGAAAAGCTATCGCTTTCCTGGCAACGTACGAGAACTGGAGAACATGCTGGAACGGGCTCATACGCTGTGTGAAAACAAACAGATCGAAGCCAGTGACTTGCGATTGGCTGAGGGAAACTGCGCCGCTGACGGTGGCCTTCCTGATCTGACGCAGATCGACAACTTGGAAGACTATCTGGAAAACGTCGAACGCAAACTCATTCTTCAAGCATTGGAAGAAACCCGCTGGAACCGCACGGCGGCGGCTCAGCGGTTGAATCTTTCGTTTCGATCAATGCGCTACAGACTCAAGAAACTGGGGCTGGATTAAAGTCGCCCGGTCGGCGCATACGGTGCCGGGTCAATAATCGGCGCCCGCCCGAGCATCACATCGGCAAACAACTGACAGGACGCTGGTGCCAATACCAGGCCGTTACGGTAGTGCCCGCAATTGAGCCACAGCCCTTCGAAACCCGGCACCTGACCAATGTAGGGAATGCCTTCAGGCGAGCCAGGGCGCAATCCGGCCCAATGCCCTACCACTTCCGCCTCCGCCAACGCTGGAATCAACTCGACTGCCGAAGCCTTGAGGCTATCCAGTGCAGGCTCGGTGGGTGTTTTATCGAACCCTTCGTGTTCCAGCGTGCTGCCAATCAGAATGTGCCCGTCGCGTCGAGGAATCGCGTATCGGCCCTTGGCCAGGACCATACTCGGCAGGAAGTCTGCCGCACACTTGTAAAGAATCATTTGCCCTTTCACAGGCTCCACTGGCAGTTCGAGCCCCAGGGTTTTGAGCAGGTCACCACTCCAGGCACCCGCCGTCAGCACAACCTGATCACCACGAATATCGCCCGCAGAAGTGTGCACGCCGACCACTTGATCGCCGTCACGAACAAACCCGCTGACTTCGCATTGCTCATGAATGGTTACGTTGGGCAGCGCCAACAATGCGGCTTTCAGAGATTTCACCAAGCGCGGATTACGCACGTTGGCAACATCGGCCATGTAGATCGCCCGCGAAAAACCTGCGCCCAATACCGGTACCGCGTCGTGCGCCGCATAAATATCTACGGCCCGCAACGGACGGTTTTCGCGCTTTGCCCATTCAAGAGCCTCGGCCTCATCGTCCAGGTCGAGCCAATACAAACCGGTAGTGTGCACTTCAGGATCGACCCCGGTCGCCGCAAACAACCGCTCGCCCAATTGTGGATAAAAATCTTGCGACCAATGCGCCAGCGCGGTGACAGCTGGGCTATAACGCCAAGGGTAGAGCGGCGAAACGATACCGCCGCCAGCCCAGGAAGATTCCTGACCGACACAGGAACGATCCAGCAGTACAACGCTTTGTACTTCTGACGCGAGATTGAATGCCGTCATCAGGCCAATAACACCACCGCCGACGATCACCACTTGCTGTTGCGTGCTCATGCTCTGACCCAACCAATAAATAGACAGCGAACGCAAAAGGCGTCCGAAAAATAAACTCAGCGGCCCCAACAGTCCTTGGTGGCCAACCCGGCCGTGGCATTGACCATGCTTCTGACACCCGTGTTAGTGAGGGTGAAATCCCCGCACTTGTCCGTTGCCATTGCGCCGGGTTTGCGCACCGCCGTCAGCAGGAAGGTCTGGTCCGTGATGGTTGGCGTGATGGTGTAATAGCTGGTGCCGGCACTCAGGCCGGTGATACCGGTGTAGACATTATTCTTCGAGTAGAACCGTTCGAGAATTTGCGCCTGCTCGGACAACGTACCCACCACTTCAGTGCGGCGCCCCTTGTTCAAGTATTCGGTGAGGCTAGGATAGCCAATGGTGATGATGATCCCGATGATCGCAATCACGATCAACATTTCGATCAGGGTAAAACCTCGGTTGGATCTGCGCATGCCTCAACTCTCGCTTTACTGTATTTGTCGCCACATGATGCGACGACCGCCGCCGCCACCTTTTTCTTTCAACCTGGTAGTGGCCGAACTGCTGTCGGTCACGTACTTGTCGGTTCCACCATTGGCGATGGCGTTCAGGGTCGGAATACCCCCCGTAAAAATGACCCCACTGGAAATACTGTCATTGCTATCGACCACGCCATCGCCATTGGTATCGAGCACCGCATAGTTGAGCATCTTACCGCTGAACGCATCCAGTTCGACCAATTTGCCGGTGCCGAAACTCGAGCATGGGTCCGTGGTGTCTACGCTGGCCGTAGTGAACACGATTCGGCCCAGCACCAGGCTGGCCTGGTTGATCACACGCTCGCCAGTGAGCGCATTGTTGTAAACCAAAGGTAAGTACCAACCCTTTTCTGCCGGATAGGTGGTTTCATTTTGAGTCGTGGTAATGAACTGGCCGCCGGCACCACCGGTGAACACCCCCGTAACCGCCTGGGCCTGCAAACTCGACACCGTGATCTGGCCGGAACCACCATCGGCATCCCACACCGCATAAAACCCCTGCAGGTCCTTGTTGGTTTTGTCGGCGGTCTCGTTGAACTTACCGGTCCCGAAAAATACCTCTTTGCCACCCAGTGAATTATCGGCCAGCAGTGGCTGCGCGGTAATCGGCTGAGTGGCACCGCCAGGCGTTGTGAACAAAGGTTTGCCGGAAAACGCTACGCCCCACGTGTCGGTAGTGGTACCACTCAAGTCAAACTTCCACATTCGCCCTTTCAAGTCGCCGCCATAGGCCGCTTGCACCACATTCTGCGAATTGACCTTGAGCTTCACCGAAGACAGGCCGTTGGTGGTTTCAGTGCTGTCGATGACGATTTTCTTGATCAACGAGCCATCACGGATATCGACCACGTACAACGCCGCCACCCCGGAATTGCTTCCGTAGCCGTTTGAGATAAAGGCTGCCCATCGGCCGTCAGACAAGCGTGCCACCTCTGGCCGGGCATAGGCATAACCCAGATCATTGAAAACGTTTGCTGTACTCGCCGTGGTCGGTGCGCTGATTTCCCATAACGCCTTGAACACGTTCCCCGCCGATGCGTCGAACAACTGCACGGCGTAAAACGTCTTGCCGCCCGCGCCGACGCCACCAAGGGCCACGGTTTTCCAGGCACTGTTGAGTTGCGCGTCAAAGACTCCAACCTGACCGTCGACAAGAAACTTGTGGCTGACGCCGTTGATGTAAGTGGGGTCGGCTATGTAGCGCAACGATGGCAACACGCTAGAAGGCATGTACGCATAACGTCGCGCACCGTTAGCCGCATTGATGACGTTGAGAAATCCGTCATTGGCATTCACCACAAGGCTGGCGCTCATGTTCGCTGACTTGGTCGCCAGGTAGGCGGTGTAAGTGCTGTCACCCACCAGATCCGAAGCAGTCTGATCAGTAGGTGAGGCCAGTGCGAGCGGCGAATTGATGATATCGCCCAACAACACGCTGCGTACTTTCAACCCGGTTTTATTGGTGCCCTTGCTCCACTCCACCAGATCGTTACCGACGATGCCAGTGGGCAGGCTCTGGCTCAGGGACGTTTGCTGAGCGGGAGAGAAATTGGTGTAGGCCAGCGTGATAGCAGCGTTGGTCAGGGTGTTCCACGATTGATAAGTTGGCGCGGTGGCACTGGGCACAATAGCCGTGTCGGTGGTCCATAGCGTGGCAGCGGTGTTCACATTTCCAGTCGAGGTGAAGCCGAAAGCTTTGATGGTCCCTCGCCAATCCTTGGGGTCGTAGCTGGTCTGAAAGAAACTGGAACTACTGTTCAACGCAGTGCCACTGACCGCACCAGCACCACCGGACCCTGCTTTGGAGGTGATGTTGCTCAGTGCCGAGGACAAGGCCGTATTAAGCCCGGCAGCGTCGTTGGCCTGATAGTACAAACCTTGGCCATAAGCGGCGGCATCCGACAGCATCTGGTTGGTGGCGGTGAAACCCACCGTGTAGGTGTTCATGTTCTGTTTGGGAAAATCTGCGGCGTCCCAACTTTTACCGGCAGCGTCGGTGCCGGTTGAACGCATGTCGATGTCGAAGGCGAATTTTGCGATGTCATCCAGGTACAGCGTATCGCCCTCGTTATCACCGTTCAGATTGTTACCGTCGTTGTTGACCCCGTCCCAGTTGGGCAACCGGGTGCCGCCCAACGGATCGTTAGTGGGAAACGTGCGGTCGAAGGTCGGCAAGCCATCGGTAATCACCACGCCATAGTTTTTCTGGCAGCGGTATTGGATCGGGCTAGTGTAAGTGGTCGGCGTCGAGTTGTAGTACGGCGCCATGCCGCGCAAATAACGGGTGATCTCGTAGTAGGTTTCGGCCAGCGGTGTGTTGGCAACAGCACTCAAACCGTTGATTGCGTTGATCAATGCGTTGTAGTTGGTATCGGCCTGAGCCTGGGTCACGCTGCCCGAGACCACGGCCAAATCGCTGATGGAGCGCGCGATGTATCCGCCATTACCAGAGTTATTGTTGGTCGGCGGATTGAAGGTCGAAAGACCGATGCGCAAACTTCGGTTGCTGGTCACCAATGCGGTGGACACGTTGCGCGCCACGTTAATGCGGTAATCGGTGGGGATTGAGCCGGTCGTGAAGTCGCGGTTACTGCCATTGGCGAGCCCAACGAGGTACGACAGATAGTCGTCCGTGTAGCGCGTGTTGCCGTTGCCGACGGGATCGGGGAGTTTCAAGCATTGCGGGACAATACTGTTGTTGTAAAACGCATAGCTGCCACTTGAGCACCCGGACGTGGGCAGGCTGGAAAGGAAGATCGAGTCGCCGACGATATTCGAATAACTCAGGCACAACCCCAACAGCGCGTTGCATTGCCGGGCCGGTGTGCGCCCGTTAACGGTCGGATCGAACCCGGATGCAAAGATGATGGTGTTCATGCTGCCGGAGTCGTCGATCAGCAACATCACGTTCGGCGGCACGGCAGCGGCGCTCAGCAACGGTGAATCCGAGGGCGTAAAGGCATAGGCCGGTGCCGACAGATACAACATCAGCAATGCGCCCATCACGGCCTGCGCCAAACGGCGGCGCCAGCCACTGCGAGCATCAATATTTGGCATAGATGCTCTCCACCACACTGCGAACATTGTTACCCACCACACCCACGGCCGTGACCCTGTAAAGCGTCGCCGAGGTATTGCTCGGCACGTTGACCGCCGTTAGCGTGGTGCCGATGTTCTGCACACCGTAAAACCCGCCACCGGCCGCGATCCAGTTGACACCGGACGTAGCGTTCAACCCGGCACTGGTGACCGTAGACGACTCGGCCGGCGGCGCACATTGAGCCGTGGACCCGCAAATAGTCAGCGTGTAGCCAGACAACTGCACCGCACTCTCGCCCATGCGCAAGGTCGCCTCGGCGAGTTGAAAAGACTGATTACGCAGGCTCACACTGCCGGCCATTTTTTCCTGCAGGGTCGCATTTTGCATGGATGAAATGCCGATCAGCGTTAGCAAAAGAAGAAATACCAGGCTGACCAATAGCGCCATTCCGCGCTGGGAACGAGAGGTCACGGGAGAACGGTTCATCGGCTCTCCTCTCATTGCAATCGGTTGCGCAAAGCGGCAACTACGTTGAAGGTTTGATCACTGACACGCAGGTTCGGATCGGTGAGCGTCAGGCTCAACCGCACGCTGCGAATTCGGGATGGGTCAGCCGGATTCGTGCTGTAGGTGGACGCCGCGACATCAGTGGCCGAGGTGGCGAGCCCAAAACTCACGTTAAAGTACTTCACGTTGTCCACCAGCACGTACTGGGGGGGCGTACCAATACCGGTGCCCATGGTCAGTTGACCGTTCTTCAAGACGTAGACCAGCCGCCGGATCGGAAACGCCAGTTGCCCGGCCGCGGGAGCGGCCAGGTTTGAATAAGCGGTCGCTGTGTTTCGGCAATCGGAGATGACAGTCCAGGTCGGCACTCCCCCATTGGCGCCCACATCAGCGGTGACCAGCGTCAATTGCAGGTTGGAATTGTCCCAACTGATAGGCGTTGCCTGAATCGCACCAAAACTTGACCCCGCACTGGCATCGGTGATGGTCCCAAGACATCCGAACATGCCCACCATGCGAATTTCCTGAATCAACTTGCTCAGTACAAACCGCGCATCTTCCTGCATGCCGGCGGCTGTGTTTTGACTGACGTAGGTATTTTTGGCCGCGATGAAAATCTGCGCCACACCCAGCACCACCACCAGACTCAGCGCCAGTGCGATCAATAACTCGATCAGGCCAAACCCTTTGTTGGACCGGCTCATGGTGTGGTCACCGGATCGACTGTGGCGCGACTGCTCAGCACAAAGCTGCGACGAGTATTCGCGGCGTTGGCGGCTCGCGAGTCATCCCAATTGATGGTGATGGTGTACACCCGCTGATTGAGGGTAATGCTGCCTGTCGCGGTAGCTCCGCCGAAGGCGACGATGTTGGTCGTGAAGTCGTAGAGGTCCTGATCGCGCGCAACGTTCAGGTTACCGGCGGTGGGCGGCGTGACGGTGTAATCGGCTCCGGAGTTCGCACGGATACGGTCCATCATGTCGTAAGCGATAAAACTGGCCTGACTGGTCATCCGTGAACTGTCGGTATATTTCAGCGCATTAAGTTGAATCGCCGCTGCCCCCAACAGCCCCACAGTCAGAATCAACAACGCAACCAGCACCTCGATCAGAGTCATGCCCTTCTGTACCCGCTTGCTTCCTTGCCTCATCCGCAACTACCGCCCAGTAAAATTCGACCGTTCAAACACACATTCAGCGTCCTGCTTTGCGACCCCAGCACGTAGCTGATAACCACCGCCGTCGACGGAGCCAACAAGCCGCCCAGGTTATTGAAATCAATGGGGGCCACTCCTGAGGTTAGCGCCAGAGTCGCACCGCTGCTCATCGCGGGAACAACCCGCAATACATTGGCCAGATTGCCAGTACCGTCATACACCGAGATTTCTCCGGTCCAGGCCCCGCCCGCCACCGTAGGGCGAACCCGGGTAGTAATGCCACGGTCGATGGCTTCAAGCCGAGCGAAATTAAGGCCACGCTGCAAGTCGCCAATCTCGGTGTCGGCGCGGGTTCCCTGCACCGAACGGGTAAACATCGGAACGGCCAAGGTGATCAAAATCAAAAAGACAGCGAGCGTGATCAATACCTCGATCAGCGTGAAACCTTTTGTACGATGATCCATCAGTGCCCTCCGATGCCGTCGGCTATACCTGCCTCTACACGCTAGAACATTCGAGCGGTAGATGTGAGTTGTTTTGCCATTAGTTGCGCAAGGATTGCGCGTTCCGCACCACTCCAGGGAGGGAGATATCATGCGTCAGCAAGGTTTCAGCCTGATCGAACTGCTTATGGGACTGGCGATTGCCGCGATTGTTCTACACCTGGCCACCCCGGCGTTCGCCGCGTTGACTGAATCCAACCATCGCGAGGAAGCAGCATGGTCAATCGTCAGTGGAATACGCAGCGCCAGAAGCGAGGCGATTACGCGCAACCAGACCATTGTGATTCACGCGACCAATGACGATTGGAGTCAGGGTTGGCGGATGATTGCGGACGTCAGTGGCAAGGGACATGAAGACAGTGACAACCCACTGCTGCTCGAACGCCAAAGCAATACTCAAGTACCGATTTTCGGCAACGGCCCGGTAAAAACCGCTATACGGTTCAACCATCTGGGCAAACCGCTATTAGACGAAGGAGGCTTTCGAGCGGGGACGCTGCACGTTTGTGCAACACGCGGGCCGGTGAGTGAATTGCAGGTAGTACTGGCGGCTAGCGGTCGCGTCAGCCTGCGCAGCAAAAAAACTGCACAGGCGTTATGCGAGAGAGGGAAAAAACTTAAAGCAGCGAGCGCACACGCAGCTCTTTAGGCATGGAGAACGTGATGTTCTCTTCACGACCTGCCAGTTCGTCGGCACCGGTCGCACCCCACGCCTGTAACTGCTGGATCACGCCACGCACCAGAACTTCTGGGGCGGAGGCACCCGCCGTAATGCCAATGCGCTCGACACCATCAAACCAGCTTTTTTGCAGGTCTTCGGCACCGTCGATCAAATAGGCTGGCGTGGCCATGCGTTCGGCGAGCTCACGCAAGCGATTGGAGTTGGAGCTGTTGGGGCTGCCCACCACCAACACCACATCGCATTCATCCGCCAGTTGCTTAACCGCGTCCTGGCGGTTTTGCGTGGCGTAGCAGATGTCGTCCTTGCGCGGACCACCGATTGCCGGGAAACGCGCCCGCAGCGCGTCGATGACACGGCTGGTATCGTCCATCGACAACGTTGTCTGAGTCACGAACGCCAATTTCTCAGGATTGTTTACCTGCAATGCGGCGACGTCTTTCTCATCTTCCACCAGGTAGATCGCGCCACCATTACTGGCATCGTACTGCCCCATGGTGCCTTCGACTTCCGGGTGACCGGCGTGACCGATGAGGATGCATTCACGACCGTCGCGACTGTAGCGCGCCACTTCGATATGCACCTTGGTCACCAGCGGGCACGTGGCATCGAACACTTTCAGGCCACGGCCTGCCGCTTCGGTACGCACCGCTTGGGATACACCATGGGCACTGAAGATCACGATAACGTCGTCCGGCACCTGATCCAGCTCCTCGACGAAGATTGCCCCGCGAGCACGCAGGTCTTCAACGACGAATTTGTTGTGCACCACTTCATGGCGCACATAGATAGGCGGCCCGAAGACTTCCAGGGCGCGGTTGACGATTTCGATCGCCCGGTCCACACCGGCGCAGAAGCCACGGGGATTGGCGAGTTTGATTTGCATGCTGTGCCTCGTGTCTTGCGCGCAAGAAATAGCGAAAACAGTGAAAAACCTAATGTGGGAGCAGGCTCCCACATTTGCCCGCATTGGGTCAGTTACAGCGATTTGACGCTGATAATCTCGACGTCAAAGGTCAGTATCTTGCCCGCTAGCGGATGGTTGAAGTCGATGGTGACTTGCTCATCATCGAATTCTTTCACCACGCCAGGCAGTTCAGTATTCGCCGCGTCGTTGAAGATAACCAGCAAACCCGCTGACAGCTCCATGTCCTTGAACTGCGAACGCGGGATGATCTGTACGTTCTGCGGATTCGGCTGACCAAACGCGTTTTCCGGCGCGATGGTCAGCGTACGCTTGTCGCCAGCCTTGAAGCCGAACAATGCAGCTTCAAAACCTGGCAACAGGTTACCGTCGCCGACCTGAAAGGTCGCCGGGGCTTTGTCGAAGGTGCTGTCGACGGTGTCGCCGTTCTCCAGGCGCAAAGCAAAGTGCAAGGTGACTTCCGTGTTCTGGCGGATGCGTTGCTCAGCCAATACCTGTTCAGTCATGAACGGTTTCTCCGGTCTTCTTACTTTTGAACATATCCAGTGCAAGCATCACGGCGCCGACAGTGATTGCACTGTCAGCGAAGTTGAACGCCGGGAAATACCAGCGATGTTGCCAATGCACCAGAATGAAATCGATCACATGTCCCAAGGCAATGCGGTCATACAAATTGCCTAGCGCGCCACCGAGCACCAGGGCCAACGCCACTGCCAGCCAGGTTTCATCGCGCCCCAGACGCTTCAGCCAAACCACCAGCACGGCGCTGACCACGACCGCAATCAGGGCGAACAACCAGCGCTGCCAGCCGGAGCTGTCGGCCAGGAAGCTGAACGCTGCGCCGGTGTTGTACGCCAGGGTCCAGCTGAAATAATCGGGGATCACCACGATTTGCTGGTACATGTTCAGCGAGCCTTCGAAGTAGGCTTTGCTGACCTGGTCAATGACCAGGACCAGCAAACTCAACCAAAGCCAACTCAGCCGTCCGAAACGACCAACGCCATTAGGCATAGTGACGAACCTCTCCAGCGCCGCTGATGTTGTCGACGCAACGACCGCAAATTTCCGGATGTTCCGGGTTCACGCCAACATCTTCACGGCAGTGCCAGCAACGGGCGCACTTGGCGAAGGCCGACTTGACGATTTTCAGCTTCAGCCCGCTGACTTCGGTAACCACGGCATCGGCCGGCGCTTGCACGAAAGGTGCAACGGTGGCGGTCGAGGTGATCAGCACAAAACGCAACTCGTTGCTCAGCTTGGCCAGATCGGCGCTCAGCGCTTCTTCGGCAAACAGCGTCACTTCGGCTTGCAGGTTGCCACCGACGGCTTTGGCTGCGCGCTGGATTTCCATTTCCTTGTTGACTGCCACCTTCACCGCCATGATCCGCTCCCAATAGGCGCGGCCCAGTTCGACGTTGTCTGGCAGTTCGGTCAGGCCTTCGTACCAGGTGTTGAGCATCACCGACTCGTTACGCTCGCCCGGCAGGTATTCCCACAGCTCGTCGGCGGTGAAGGCCAGGATCGGCGCGATCCAGCGCACCAGCGCTTCAGAGATGTGGTACAGCGCAGTCTGCGCCGAACGCCGCGCCTTGCTGTTGGCGCCAGTGGTGTACTGACGGTCCTTGATGATATCGAGGTAGAAACCGCCCAGTTCCTGCACGCAGAAGTTGTGGATCTTCGAGTACACGTTCCAGAAACGGTATTCACCGTAATGCTCCTGCAACTCGCGTTGCAGCAACAGGGTGCGATCCACGGCCCAACGGTCCAGCGCCAGCATTTCTTCGGCCGGCAGGATGTCGGTGGCCGGGTTGAAACCGGTCAGGTTGGAGAGCAGGAAGCGCGCCGTGTTACGAATACGACGGTAAGCGTCGGCACTGCGCTGCAGGATCTGATCGGAAACGGCCATTTCGCCCGAGTAATCGGTAGACGCGACCCACAAACGCATGATGTCGGCGCCCAAGGTGTCATTGACCTTTTGCGGAGCGATGACGTTGCCCAGCGACTTGGACATCTTGCGACCGGCCTCATCAACGGTGAAGCCGTGAGTCAGCAACTCGCGATAAGGCGCGTGGTTGTCGATGGCGCAACCGGTCAGCAGCGACGAGTGGAACCAGCCACGGTGTTGGTCCGAGCCTTCCAGGTACAGGTCGGCACGCGGGCCGGTTTCATGACCCATCGGGTGCGAACCACGCAGCACGTGCCAATGCGTAGTGCCGGAATCGAACCACACATCCAGCGTGTCGCTGATCTTGTCGTACTGCGGCGCTTCATCACCCAGCAACTCGGCCGCGTCCATTTTGAACCAGGCTTCGATGCCTTCGACTTCGACGCGCTTGGCAACTTCTTCCATCAGTTCAGCGGTGCGCGGGTGCAGTTCGCCGCTTTCCTTGTTCAGGAAAAACGGGATCGGCACGCCCCAGTTACGCTGGCGGGAGATGCACCAGTCCGGACGGTTGGCGATCATCGAATGCAAACGTGCCTGGCCCCAGGCCGGAACGAATTTTGTTTCTTCAATGGCTTTGATCGCCCGCTTGCGCAGGGTTTCACCGCTGGTTGGTTCCTTGTCCATGCCGATGAACCACTGCGCGGTGGCGCGGTAGATCAGCGGAGTCTTGTGGCGCCAGCAGTGCATGTAGCTGTGTTCGATAACAGTGGTGTCGAGTAGCGCACCGACTTCAGTCAACTTTTCGACGATGGCCGGATTGGCCTTCCAGATGAACTGGCCACCGAAGAACTCAAGCGACGGTACATACACGCCGTTGCTCTGGACCGGATTTAGGATGTCGTCGTTGACCATGCCATACGCTTTGCAGGTCACGAAGTCGTCCACGCCGTAGGCCGGGGCGGAGTGAACCACGCCGGTGCCAGCGCCCAGTTCGACGTACTCGGCCAGGTAAACCGGCGACAAGCGATCGTAGAACGGATGACGGAAGTTGATCAGCTCCAGCGCTTTACCGGTGGTGGTCGCGATGACCGATCCTTCCAGTTTGTAGCGCGCCAGGCACGACTCAACCAGCTCCTCGGCCAGCACCAGCAATTTGTCGCCGACGTCGACCAGGGCGTAGTTGAATTCCGGGTGAACGTTCAGTGCCTGGTTGGCCGGAATGGTCCACGGGGTGGTGGTCCAGATCACGATCAAGGCAGGTTTGCCCAGCGACGAGAGACCGAAAGCGGCAGCCAGTTTGGCTTCGTCGGCAATCGGGAACGCGACGTCGATGGTCGAGGATTTTTTGTTCTCGTATTCGACTTCGGCTTCAGCCAGTGCCGAACCGCAATCGAAACACCAGTTCACAGGCTTAAGGCCCTTGAACACAAAACCGCCCTTGACGATTTCGGCCAAGGCACGGATTTCGCCGGCCTCGTTCTTGAAGCTCATAGTCTTGTACGGGTTGGCCCAATCGCCTAACACGCCCAGACGGATGAATTCCGATTTCTGCCCTTCGATCTGCTCGGCGGCGTAGGCACGGCACAGTTCGCGGGTTTTATCCGCGCCCAGGTTTTTACCGTGGGTCACTTCAACCTTGTGCTCGATCGGCAAGCCATGACAATCCCAACCTGGAACGTAAGGCGCGTCGAAACCCGAAAGGGTTTTCGAACGGATAATCATGTCCTTCAGAATTTTGTTCAGCGCATGACCGATGTGAATTGTGCCGTTGGCATAAGGAGGGCCATCGTGAAGGACGAACTTCGGACGATCCTTGCCAATTTCACGCAACTTACCGTACAGGCCAATGCTGTCCCAGCGCTGCAGAATCTGCGGTTCGCGCTGAGGCAGGCCGGCCTTCATTGGGAAGGCGGTGTCCGGAAGGTTTAGCGTGGCTTTATAGTCGGTCATTTATGGCTCTTCATTAGCGATTGGCGCTAGGTGCGACAGGGCACGGGCGGCGGCGACATCCGCATTGATCGCCGTCTTAAGCGCCTCCAGAGAGGCGAAACGCTGCTCTTCACGCAGCTTATGGTGGAAAACCACCGTCAAACGCCGGTCATACAGATCGCCGGCAAAATCTAAAAGATGGACTTCGAGGTGGGCCTTGCCATCCCCTTGAACCGTAGGCCGCACGCCGATATTGGCAACGCCCGGCCAAGTCTTGCCGTCGATATCGACATTGACCAGGTAAACCCCGGTCAGCGGCACACGACGGCGCTTGAGTTGTACGTTGGCGGTGGGCGTACCCAGTTGGCGCGCCAGTTTCTGACCATGCAGTACCCGCCCGGCAATCCGGAACGGGCGCCCGAGCAGTCGCTCGGCCAACGCAAAATCAGCGGCAGCCAGGGCGTTACGGACCTGAGTGCTGCTGACACGAATGCCTTCCATCTCGACGGTCTGCGCCGCTTCAACGGTAAATCCTTGAACGACACCTGCCTGCTGCAGGAAATCGAAATCGCCTACCCGATCGCAACCAAAACGGAAGTCGTCGCCGACTTCCAGGTGTTGCACACCGAGGCCATCAACGAGGATGGTGTCGACAAATTCACTGGCGCCAAGCTTGCTCAAGCGCTGGTTGAACGCCAGGCACAAGACCCGGTCGACACCTTCTTCAGCCAACAGCTGCAGTTTGTCCCGCAGCCGGGCAAGACGTGCTGGTGCCGTCTCAGGGGCGAAAAATTCGCGCGGCTGCGGCTCGAAAATCACCACGCAGCTGGGCACGCCCAACTCGAGCGCACGCTCACGCAGCCTCGCCAGGATAGCCTGGTGGCCACGGTGAACACCGTCAAAGTTGCCAATAGTGGCGACGCAGCCCCGATGCTGGGGGCGCAGATTGTGGAGGCCTCGAACCAGCTGCATAACGCGCTTCTTGCTCATAAAGTGGTCGATTATAACCACACCCGGCGCCCGACGACAGGCAACACCGTAACCCAAAGTGATCGAGCCGACAAAACCACCGGCTCGCCCGTATTTATCGAGGCCTGAGCCTTAGCTCAAGGCCTTTCTATTGAAGTCTCTCAAGCGAAAGCCCATCAGCACCAACATGCCGAAATAAGACACCACTCCAGCGACCACCAAAGCGCCCAATCGCATGAAGCGCTCAAGCATATGCCCCTGATCCCACGGCGGCATGAAGTGCATCCCCGCGAGCAGTACAGCGGACATCACCAACACCGCGATCACCAGCTTCAAGCCGAACTTGGCCCAGCCGGGCTGCGGTTGATACATCTGCTGCTTGCGCAGTTGATAGAACAACAGCCCGGCATTGATACAAGCACCGGCGCTAATGGCCAGCGCCAGGCCGGCGTGGGCCAGCGGGCCAATCAATACCAGGTTGAACAGTTGAGTGACGATCAATGTGAAAATCGCGATTTTTACCGGAGTGCGGATGTTCTGTTGCGCATAAAACCCCGGCGCCAGCACTTTAATCACGATTATCCCCAGCAAACCAACCGAATACGCCACCAGCGCACGCTGGGTCATGGACGCATCAAACGCACTGAACTGGCCGTACTGAAACAGCGAAACGGTCAGTGGCTCAGCCAGAATCCCCAACGCCAGCGAACACGGCAACACCAGCACGAAGCACAGCCGCAGGCCCCAGTCGAGGATGCGCGAATACTCATGGCGATCTTTACTGGCGTAGGTCTTGGCCAACGTTGGCAGCAAGATAGTGCCCAGCGCCACGCCCAGCACACCCGAGGGCAACTCCATCAGGCGGTCCGCGTAATACATCCAGGACACAGAGCCTGCGACCAGGAAGGAGGCGAAAATAGTGTTGATGATCAGCGAAATCTGGCTGACGGAAACGCCGAGAATCGCCGGCAGCATCTGCCTCATCACCCGCCAGACACCGCTATCGCGAAGATTCAGGCGTGGCAGCACCAGCATGCCGATCTTCTTCAGGTGTGGCAGCTGATAGAGCAATTGCGCCAGTCCACCCACCAAAACCGCCCACCCCAAAGCCATGACCGGCGGGTTGAAATACGGCGTCAGGAACAATGCAAAGACAATCATGCTGACGTTCAGCAGGGTTGGCACGAAGGCCGGCACCGAAAAGCGGTTATAGGTATTGAGGATCGCCCCGGCCAGCGAGGAAAGAGAGATCAGCAATATATAAGGAAAGGTGACCCTCAAGAGACTGGAGGTGAGCTCGAATTTTTCTGGCGTGTCGGTAAAACCTGGCGCCGTTGCCCAGATCACCCAAGGCGCGGCAATCATGCCCAATACAGTGACCAGCGCCAGCACGAGGGTCAGCAGGCCAGAAACATAGGCAATGAATGTTCGCGTCGCCTCCTCACCCTTCTGGCTTTTATATTCGGCAAGAATCGGCACAAAGGCTTGAGAAAAAGCACCCTCGGCAAAGATCCGTCGCAGCAGATTCGGTAGTTTGAAGGCGATAAAGAAGGCATCCGTGGCCATCCCCGCGCCAAATGTACGCGCAATAAGGGTGTCACGAACAAACCCCAGAACCCGGGAGAGCATCGTGATAGAGCTGACGGCGGCCAACGATTTGAGCAGATTCATTTAAAGAGTTTGTGCCTGTCGATAAACAGCAGGCGAACAAAGCGCCTACTTATGCGATACTCCGCGCCGCAGCAGCACAGAGCCAAAGCTCGCGAGTTTACAGGTCAAGCGCCGGAAATAAATATCCCGCCTCTTTATACCTACCACTTAGCGGAACGTCTCAACCGCCCTTGACAAGACATCAACTCATCGGCATGATTCGCGGCCTATTTTGTTTGCTATTTCCTAAAAAGTCTTTCGAGGAGCTCGACGGTGGCCAACACACCTTCCGCCAAAAAACGTGCAAAACAGGCTGAGAAGCGTCGCAGCCACAACGCCAGCCTGCGTTCCATGGTTCGTACCTACATCAAGAATGTAGTTAAGGCCATCGACGCAAAAGACGCTGAAAAAGCTCAAGCTGCTTACGTTCTGGCCGTGCCAGTTATCGACCGTATGGCCGATAAAGGCATCATCCACAAGAACAAGGCTGCTCGTCATAAGAGCCGCCTGAACGGTCACGTCAAGGCTCTGAACCTTGCTGTTGCCGCATAAGCGATAAGCTTGTTAAAAAACCGACCTCAGGGTCGGTTTTTTATTGCCTGCGATTTAACAAACACCACACAAAAAAATGTGGGAGCGAGCCTGCTCGCGATGAGTGACCAACATTCAACACCTCTGTTGACTGAAAGTCCGCTATCGCGAGCAGGCTCGCTCCCACAATTTGGATCTTTGCTAGCTTACTGGGCGTGAGGCCACGGCAAAATCGGGATCGCGGTAACCGCGTTCTGCGGACTGCCCTCAATCAAACGGTCGCTGTAGACCAGGTACACCAGCGTATTGCGCTTCTTGTCGAGGAACCGCACCACTTGCATGGTCTTGAATACCAGCGACGTGCGCTCCTTGAACACCTCGTCGCCATCCTTCAACTCACCCTTGAAGTTGATCGGCCCGACCTGACGACATGCTATCGACGCTTCCGCACGATCTTCAGCCAAACCCAAGCCACCCTTCACACCACCGGTTTTGGCGCGCGACAAATAGCAGGTCACACCGTCGACTTTCGGATCATCAAATGCCTCGACGACAATACGATCGTTCGGCCCCACAAACTTGAACACCGTCGACACCTGACCAATCTCTTCAGCCGAAGCCAGTAGCGGCATCGCCAATAGCAGACCCAACAACCCCTTTGCCACGCGCATTCAGGTAATTCCTCAGACCAGAATCAGGTTATCGCGGTGAACCAGTTCTGGTTCCGCCATATAACCCAACAAACCAACAATCGCCTCAGACGACTGCCCAATGATTTTTTGTGCTTCCAGCGCACTGTAGTTGGCCAGGCCGCGAGCAATTTCACGACCGTCCGGTGCTACGCATACCACCATTTCACCGCGACGAAAGCTGCCCTGAACCAGTTTGACACCGACCGGCAGCAGGCTTTTATTGCCCTGGGATAACGCAGCCACAGCTCCCGCATCCAACACCAGCGTGCCTCGGGTTTGCAGATGCCCGGCCAGCCACTGCTTGCGCGCGGCCAGCATGCCGCGCTCAGGCGAGAGCAAGGTGCCAATGCGCTCACCAGCCTTCAGCCGATCCAGCACTCGCTCCAGACGCCCACCCACAATGATGGTGTGCGCCCCGGAACGCGCCGCCAGCCTCGCCGCACGCAACTTGGTTTGCATGCCACCACGCCCCAATGCGCCGCCAGTACCACCAGCCACCGCATCCAGCGCCGGATCATCGGCGCGCGCTTCGTAAATCAGGTTGGCATCTGGGTTATTGCGCGGGTCAGCGTCAAACATGCCATCGCGATCGGTAAGGATCACCAGCAAATCAGCCTCGACCAGATTGGCCACCAGCGCCGCGAGCGTGTCGTTGTCGCCGAAACGGATTTCGTCGGTGACCACAGTGTCGTTTTCGTTGATCACCGGGATAACCTTCAACTCAACCAGAGCGCGCAAGGTGCTACGAGCGTTCAGATAGCGCTTGCGGTCGGACAAGTCATCGTGAGTCAGCAGGATCTGCGCAGTATGCCGGCCATGCACACCAAAGCTCGACTCCCAGGCCTGCACCAGACCCATCTGACCGATAGCGGCGGCCGCCTGCAACTCGTGCATCGCACTGGGTCGCACCGTCCAGCCCAGACGACTCATGCCCGCAGCTACCGCCCCAGAGGACACCAGCACCAGCTCGACGCCCGCCTCATGCAGCGCCACCATCTGTTCAACCCAGACACTCATTGCCGCGCGATCCAGGCCCTTGCCGTCCGCCGTCAGCAAAGCGCTGCCGATCTTCACGACCCAACGCTGCGCACCTGTCACCTTGCTCCGCATCATCTTCAACCTTAGCTTGAGGACAGCGCGACCTGGCACTGCCCGTGACGTTAATCGTGGTTATTCGTGACCAACGATCGATTTCCAGATACTAAAACGCCGCTCCAGAGAGCGGCGTTTAAGTTTATCGCAACGAATCAGTCACGCACGTAAATGATTTCCGGACCGTCTTCGTCATCCACATCTTCTTCGTCCCAATCATCGTCGCCGATGTCATGGACCGACTTGACGCCACTGCGACGCAAGGCACGCTGATCGTCCAGCGCCTGCAACTGCGCACGGGCTTCATCTTCGATGCGCTGATCGAGATCAGCCAGCTCTTCCTTGTAAGCCGGGTCGTTAGCCAGGCGATCGGCACGATCTTCCATGTAACGCATGATGTCGTGGCACAGACGCTCGGTACCGAGCTTGGAGATGGCCGAGATCACGTAGACCGGACCGGTCCACTCAAGGCGATCAACGATCTCCTTGACGCGATCTTCGTGCTCTTCTTCAAGGATCTGGTCGCACTTGTTCAGCACCAACCAACGATCGCGCTCAGCCAGGGACGGGCTGAATTTGGTCAGCTCGCTGACAATCACTTCAGCCGCATCCGGAGCACTGGCGTCATCCAGCGGCGCCATATCGACGAGGTGCAACAGCAAACGGGTACGCGACAAGTGCTTGAGGAAGCGAATCCCCAGGCCCGCACCATCAGATGCGCCTTCGATCAGGCCCGGAATGTCCGCAACCACGAAGCTTTTCCAGCGATCGACGCTGACCACTCCCAGGTTAGGCACCAGCGTGGTGAACGGGTAGTCGGCGACTTTCGGCTTGGCGGCCGACACAGAGCGGATAAAGGTACTTTTACCAGCGTTCGGCAAGCCCAGCAGACCCACGTCAGCCAACACTTTCATTTCCAGCTTGAGATCACGCGCCTCACCCGGTTTACCCGGCGTGGTCTGGCGCGGAGCACGGTTGGTACTGGATTTGAAACGGGTGTTGCCCAGGCCGTGCCAGCCGCCATGCGCCACCAGCAGACGCTGGCCAGCCTTGGTCAGGTCACCGATGACTTCCTGAGTAGCAGAGTCGATAACTGTGGTGCCAACCGGCACACGCAGCACCAATTCCTCACCCTTCTTGCCAGTGCAGTCAGTGCTGCCGCCGTTCGAACCGCGCTCGGCATCGAAGTGACGGGTGTAACGGTAGTCCACCAGGGTGTTGAGGTTTTCATCGGCGATCATGTAGACCGACCCGCCATCACCACCATCACCGCCGTTAGGGCCGCCGTTTTCAATGAATTTTTCGCGACGGAAGCTCATGCAACCGTTGCCGCCGTCACCGGCCTTTACTCGAATCGATACTTCATCAACAAACTTCATAACAAAACGCCTCTCGTCGTACGGACGAGCCGAAAAAACCTAGACATAAGACTCTTGCAAAAATGAGCGCAGCGACCTCAAGCAACTACCTCAAACCCAGCTGCTTTTGCCCATCACAAACAGCTTTGCAAGAGACTCACCCCACAAACGAAAAAGCCCCGTCGCGAGACAGGGCTTTTCCAGCAACTACGTAATTATGCCGCGACGACGTCAGTCTTCGGGACAATGCTCACGTAACGGCGGTTGAAAGCGCCTTTTACTTCAAACTTGATCACGCCGTCGATTTTAGCGAACAGAGTGTGATCCTTGCCCATGCCAACACCGTAACCGGCGTGGAATTGGGTGCCGCGCTGACGCACGATGATGTTGCCCGGAATGATAACCTGGCCGCCATACATCTTCACGCCAAGGCGTTTGGCTTCTGAGTCGCGACCGTTACGGGTACTACCACCAGCTTTTTTGTGTGCCATGAGTTCAATTCTCCTAGTGAGGAATTAGGCTGAAATTAAGCCTGAATACCGGTGATTTTGATCTCGGTGTACCACTGGCGGTGGCCCATACGCTTCATGTGGTGCTTACGACGACGGAACTTGATGATGCGGACTTTATCGTGACGACCTTGGGAGATCACTTCAGCCACAACGGTAGCGCCAGCAACAACTGGAGCGCCGATATTCACGTCGTCGCCATTGGCGACCAACAGAACGCGATCAAAAGTAACGGATTCGCCAGTAGCGATTTCCAGTTTTTCAATCTTCAGGTATTCACCTGGGGCGACTTTGTACTGCTTGCCACCAGTAACGATTACTGCGTACGACATGGTATTTCTCCGATAATCCTGCTCACCCAGCTCTTTATAAGAAGAGGTATTGGCTGGCATGGCTGCATAAGGCTGGAAGGCCCGATTGCAATTGCGTAAGGCAGGTGCTGCCCAGGAAGTTCAGGGTGCGCGATTGTACGCAAGCTGCTTGAGCGATGCAAGTGGCCGTCCATCGCGCCTTGACACCCGCCGACGTGGGTCCTAGCATGCCGCGCAACCCTTCTGGAGCAACTGTCGCTGATGCAACCCCAAGCTTTCTACCGCGCGGTGGCGGACGATTTTACTGCCGTCGACGGCATCATCAAGAAGCAGCTGACTTCCCGAGTGCCGTTGGTATCGAAAATCGGCGACTACATTACCTCGGCCGGCGGTAAACGCCTGCGTCCTTTATTAGTGCTGCTGTGTGGCAAGGCCTTGGGCCGCGAGGGCGACGACCTGCGCCTGCTCGCCGCCACCATCGAGTTCCTGCACACCGCCACCCTGCTGCACGACGACGTGGTCGACATGTCCGGCATGCGCCGTGGCCGCTCGACTGCCAATGCCATGTGGGGCAACGCACCCAGCGTATTGGTGGGCGACTTCCTGTACTCGCGCTCTTTCGAAATGATGGTCGAGCTGGGCTCCATGCCGGTAATGAAAATCCTTTCGCAAGCGACTCGCATCATCGCTGAAGGCGAAGTGTTGCAATTGTCCAAGGTGCGCGACGCCAGCACTACCGAAGAAACCTACATGGAAGTCATCCGCGGCAAAACCGCGATGCTTTTCGAGGCTTCGACCCACAGCGCCGCAGCCCTGTGCGGTGCAACAGTGGAACAGAGTGAAGCCCTGCGTAACTTCGGTGATCACCTGGGTGTTGCTTTCCAATTGGTCGATGACTTGCTGGACTACAAAGGCGACGCTGAAACCTTGGGCAAGAACGTTGGTGACGACCTGGCCGAAGGCAAGCCCACGCTGCCGTTGATCTACACCATGCGTGAAGGCACGCCTGAGCAAGCCGCATTGGTGCGCCAGGCGATCCAGAAAGGTGGTATCGAAGACCTGGAAAGCATCCGCGAAGCCGTTGAAGCTTCCGGCTCGCTGGAATACACCGCGCAACTGGCTCGTGATTACGTCGCTCGTGCAATCAAATGCCTCGATGCGCTGCCCGCCAGTGAATACCGGGATGCACTGGCTGAACTCAGCGAGTTTGCGGTAGCCCGCACCCACTAAAGCAATCCCTTGCGGGAGCGGCGCCTCGCCTACCCCGCTTAAAACCCTATATAATGTGCGACTTTTAGCCCCCCCCTATTTCAAGGAGCTTTAGTGAGCACGTTGCCACCCTGCCCAAAATGCAATTCCGAATACACCTATGAAGACGGCGCACAGCTGATTTGCCCCGAGTGTGCGCACGAGTGGTCTGCCGGCGGCGAAGCTGAAGTGGCGTCCGATGACACGGTCAAAAAGGATTCGGTCGGCAATGTTCTGCAGGATGGCGACACCATTACCGTGATCAAAGACCTCAAGGTCAAAGGCACGTCGCTGGTGGTCAAGGTCGGCACCAAGGTCAAAAATATTCGCCTATGCGATGGTGATCATGACATCGACTGCAAGATCGATGGCATCGGCCCGATGAAGCTCAAATCCGAGTTCGTCAGAAAAGTCTGAATCTGCGTTACACCATCCCGCGCTCGCCGTGGGGTGGTGCCAGCCCCTTCCCCCACTTCACCACACACCCTTTCGCAATAGCAAAACGCCAGCCGTTTTGACCTTACGCAATCTTTACCCAGAAAAAATCACAAACCGCCAATAGGTCCTTGCTATTTGATGAATAAGAATTATTCTCATTGATCCCAATCAATGGAGATGAGACTCATGACTTATTTGATCGATGCCTGGCTGGACCGGCCGCACCCCTACCTCAGGATCCTGCATCGGGAAACCGGCGAAGTGTGCGCGGTGCTGGAGGAAGAAGCCCTGAACGAGCTACAGGACCAAGGTGATCTGGACGTCAACGGCTTGAGTTCCAGTGAGCCTGTGGTGCTCAAGGAGTTGGTGCGCAATCTGTTTCTGTTCTGCTATGCCCGGGCGTTGCGCCCGACCAATGAACTGCACCATAAGCTCGAATTATGAGAAACGCCGCAAGAGACTGCAGGAGCGAGCCCTGTGGAAGCGAGCGTGCTCGCGAAGAGGCCATAACATCCAACATCATCGTTGAATGACAAACCGTCTTCGCGAGCAAACCCGCGCCCACATGACCGAGCCCGTTCCGACACTCAGGTCTTACAGAACGTCGAGCAGCTCGACGTCGAATACCAGTACGCTGTGTGGCGGAATGCTGCCAACGCCTTGAGCGCCGTAAGCCAGTTCGCTCGGCACGTACAGACGCCATTTGCTACCGGCGTTCATCAGTTGCAGGGCTTCGGTCCAGCCAGCAATCACGCCGCCGACCGGGAATTCTGCAGGCTGGCCACGATCGTAGGAGCTGTCGAACACAGTGCCGTCGATCAGCGTGCCGTGGTAGTGGGTACGCACTTGATCTTCACGGGTTGGCTTGGCGCCTTCACCTTGAGTCAGCACTTCGAATTGCAGGCCGGAAGCCAACGTGGTGATGCCGTCACGCTTGGCGTTTTCAGCCAGGAATGCCAAGCCTTCGCCAGCAGCCGCTTCAGCCTTGGCAGCCGCTTCGGCTTGCATGATTTCGCGGATAACCTTGAAGCTCGCGGACATTTCTTCCTGGCCTACACGGCTTTCCTTGCCAGCGAAGGCATCAGTCAGGCCAGCCAGGATTGCATCCAGGCTAACGCCCGGTGGCGGGTTGTCGCGCAGTTGGTCGCCCAACTGACGGCCGATACCGTAGCTGACGCGTGTTTCGTCGGTGGACAGATTTACTTCGGACATGACACTGCTCCGCTGTGCGGGCGGCCGGGGAACATGCCGTGCGTGCACAGCGCGTCCCGGAGCGCCCGGAACTAAAAGGGCGAGCAGACTAGCACAGATGCCATTGGGTTGATGAGAGGGAGCTCAGCCCTGCCAACTCGAATGAAAGGTGATCGGCACCTTCAGACTTTCTTCAGCACTGGCCCCCAGCCCACACATCTCGTCATGAACCGAGGTGTGGATCAAATGGAAAGGCAGTTTCGGCGTGGTTTGAAGCATTTCACGCGCGTGCTCCACCGAGCGCAAATGTAAAGTTTTGCCATGCCCGTCATGCAGCGGAAAAGCAGCGCCATGCATCCGTGCTTCAAGCACATAGATTCCGCCTTCCAGCGAAATCAGATTGAGCTCATCAACTTTTCCGGCAATGGCGTAAGCATTCAACTCTTGCAGGTTCATGAACGCACCTCGAACAGTGGCAAGCCAAGACCCTTACAGGCATATGCCTTGAAGCACCAAAGTACAAGCCACCCGCCGCACCGCCCGTCTGGTTGAACCGCACGGTGTCAGTGTTTGGTCAGTTTATCCAGATAACCCATGGCAAATGCCGACACCACGAAGGTCATATGAATGATCACGTACCATTTCAAATGCTCAGGATCGACGTTCTTGGCGTCCATGAAAATCCGCAGCAGGTGAATCGACGAAATGGCCACGATGGAAGCCGCCACCTTCATTTTCAGTGAAGAGGAATCCATGGTGCCCAGCCAGTTGAGCTTCTCTTTGCTGTCGTCGATGTCTAGCTGGGAAACAAAGTTCTCGTAGCCGGAAATCATCACCATCACCAGCAAGCCGCCCACCAGCGCCATGTCGATCAGCGACAGCAGCACCAGGATCAAGTCTGACTCAGCCATCGAGAAGACGTTGGGGATGACGTGGAAAACTTCCTGGAAGAATTTCAGCGCCAAGGCCAACAGCCCCAGCGACAGGCCGAAGTAAATCGGCGCCAGCAGCCAGCGGGAAGCGTACATAGCATTTTCGATAAAGCGTTCCATTGAATCTCACACAGGGGCTGGAAATGCCGGCGAGTATACCAGCCGCCCGTCACACCCAGAAACAGTCCGAAAATCCGCCACCTGCGCATGTGTGACAAGGTTTTTCTGCTAGTGTCCAGACTATTGAATGCTCAGCGATAGCGGACAGGAAAACTGGAAAATGGATGTGCGATTGCCCTTAACGAGTGCCGTCATCGGCGCGATGCTGATGACCATCGGCTGCTCTCCCGCCGACGAACAAAAACCGGTCAGTCTCGACGAACGGACCGCCCAGTTTGAAAAATCCCTGGACGCCGTTACCGATCCACAGCTCAAAAGCGCAATTGCCGATCTCGGTGGCTCCCTGCTGCTGCTGGAGCGGGCGGAAGAGAAGCTCAAGGCAAAACCGGTGGAAACCGAGTACGGCGACGATGCCATGGTCTTGCTCAAGCACTATCCAACGCCACAAGCGTTGGTCGACACTTACCTCAATGGCCTGTTTGTGCTGCGTAAGACCTCCAGCTCCGACTACCTGACCGACCTATCGCCAATCTTCCCTTTCAGCTTCAACCCGCCGGCGCAGTTTCCGTTCCCTCATGGGCTGGAATGGGAGTCGGTAACGCTGAGCAACAAAAAAGTGATCCCTTTTCAACCGGAGTGGTCCGAAACCGACCCCGGCATTCAGCTCAGCCCTTCCAGCTCCAACGTCGACAACCCGGACGACTTGACGGTGACTTACCCGTTTATCGAGGGCATAGAGGTCGACAACAAGAAACAGCCGCAACCGTTAATGCTCAAAGGCAAGGCTGAAATTATCGCGCCGCGCCGGGTCTTCACGCTGACGCTGACCGACAAGGATGTGGGCAAGCCACGTACTGATGACAACATCAGCGTGACCTTGCTGAGCCTGAACAATAACGTGGCCGAGCTCGAACTCAATAACACGGCGCCGTTGATACCGGAGGTCACCGAGACACAGCTCAACCCGCTGATCGTCCAGGCCAAGGACACCACCGGAGGCTTCTTGTCCCGTTCGGGATCGATCAACGAGAGCGCCGCGCAGATTGCGTTCTACGAAAAGCAGCTGGGCGAAATGCAGGCACAAAAGGCCTGGAGCGATGCGTTCGAGAAACAGCTCAAAGATGAGCAGCAGACGTTTGAACAGCAACAGAATCGCCATTACACCCGTGTTTTCTTCAACGGCCCCATAAACGTGCTTGAGGTCAGCGTCCTTGATTTCTCGGCAGCCACCGTCACCCGCAAAGAACTGCAACTGCCGGTTCTCAGGTTTGACCCGAGCACCACGGAGAAAACCATCCAGGCGCTGCCCTCACCAGTAGTGGTGTACGACGATCAGGCTGCCAACTGGCTTAAAGGCGCGACCTTGAGCGAGGATCAACTGAAAAGCGGTGTGAGTGTTGTCCAGTCGGTTGATGACGCGAGCGCTGCACGCATCGAGTTCGATCACACCCGCTCGTTCAATGATGAGCTGCTGGGCTCCTCGTTCAGCCCCGGCGACAGCCCGGTGACGTTCTTCACTCAAGACGACAGCGGCAAACGCGGCGAACCAATTGAACTGCCGCCCGAGGCCTATCAGGTCGACCCACTACGCGGCACCATTACTTACGATTTGAACCTGTTTCCGGAAATGCCGGCATACGCCGTTGGCTCGATGCCGATGTTTCTTGCAACGATCGCCAAGCAAACCCTCAGCACCAAACAATTGCCCAAAGGCCTGGAGCTCAAAGGCAATGCGTTAGTAGTCGACCTGAAGGACTTCCCCGCGCAGGACTGGCGGTTTTTTGCCAAGGACGATAGCGGCAACTATCTGAAAGAGATTCTCTCGGTCAGCCACGATGCCAGTGCACAAGGCCCCGCATTGTTTGGCGTGCATTATTTTTACGGGCAACCCACTCAGCTGGAAACTTACCAGCGCACCGACCTCGACACCGTCGAGTATGGGTTCGAGGTGAAACTGGACAAGGCTGATCCGGCCCAACTCGATCAATAAATCTCAGCGATCGGGCCGGAACTCGAAACCTGGGTTGCGGCCGCGCCCACCGTTGATTTCCCGCAGTTGGGCTTGCAGATGCAGGCACCAGATTTGCGGATCGTCGGCCAGTTCATAGCCGTGCAGCGTCAGGCTTTCCACGATGGTGTCGAGAATTGATTCAGCCACGAAAGGCCCGTGAAACGGCCCTTGAGCCTTGATGGCAGAAGGTTGTTCGCCAGCCATTCCAGCGGCGAAAAGCAGGGTCCACATGCCGGTATCTCCCGCCAATGGGCGGATGGCACATTCGATACGGGTCACAAGACCCAAGCACTGACGGGTGAGGCAGAGGTTGCGCGACATGGCGGCGACCCTCGGTAGATCCGGTGTTCAACCCCCACACAGGAAGGCTGTCTCGATCCAGTGATTACTGTCGATATCCTTGAGCTGAGAATAGAAGAAAAGTTTGCCTAGCACGCCAACTGAGACCAGAAGGCGCCGAGCGGTCATTGTGTGAATATTGACGCCAGAGTGATGGCACTTTTTCATCACTCACCCAATACAAATGTGGGAGCAAGCCTGCTCGCGCTGAGGCGCTTACATTCAACATCTCTGTAGGCTGTAAGTCCGCAATCGCGAGCAGGCTCGCTCCCACAATGTTACGTGTAGCCTTCAAATCAGGCCGGTTTGGCCTCCAGCAATGCTTCTTGTGCCAGCTCTTTTTCGGCTTCTTTGAGATCGTCTTCGCTGATCATTTCGGCGATCACCCGCAGACGCTCAACGACGCGCGCATTGACGCTGCCCTCAGGGAACTCGCCATTCTCATCCGGCGCACCCGCCGGCTCGCCCACCAGCAGGCTCAGGGCTTCGTCAGCCTGGCGCACGGCGTACACATGGAATTGCCCGGCGCGGACCGCCGCCAATACCTTCTCGTCCAGCATCAGTGTGGCTACGTTAGCCTGGGGAATGATCGCCCCCTGTTCACCTGTCAGCCCACGCGCCTCACAGAGCCGGAAGAAGCCTTCAATTTTCTCGTTGACCCCGCCCACTGCCTGCACTTCACCAAACTGGTTGATTGAGCCGGTGATCGCAAAGCACTGCTTGAGCGGTGTTTTCGACAATGCCGAAATCAGGGTGCACGCCTCGCCCAACGATGCGCTGTCGCCATCCACATATCCGTAGGATTGCTCCAGGGCAATACTTGCAGAGATCGCCAACGGGAATTCCTGGGCGTAACGGCTGCCCAGATAACCGGTGAGGATCATCACGCCCTTGGAGTGAATCGGCTGCCCGAGATTCACTTCTCGCTCGATGTCGACGATACCGCTGCCACCCGGATACACCGTGGCGGAAATCCGCGCTGGCACACCAAACGCCGAGTCACCGACTTCCAGCACGGTCAGTCCGTTGCACTTGCCGACAGCAGCGCCATCGGTGTCGATCAGGATGATCCCGGCCAGCATGTCATCGAGAATCCGTGCCGAAACACGCCCGGTACGCGTGGCTTTCGCCTTGAGTGCGCGTTCGATGTGTCCGGCATCGGTCATCTCGTCGCCGGCCAAGTGACGAATGAAATCTGCCTCGCTGACCAGTTGAAACAGGTCGCCGATACGTGCCGACAAGCGACCTTGGTGCTCAGCCAGACGCGCGCTATAGGTCGCCAGACGCGCCACCGCATCAGCGGTCAACGGCGCCATGCCTTCTTCCGACGTTCGGGTTTTCAGCAACTGGGCGAACTGCTCCAGGCTCTCGTCGACCATCGGGATGTCTTCATCGAAATCCACGAGGACACGGAACATCTCCTGGAAGTCCGGATCGAGGTCTTGCAGCGTGTAATACAACTGACGGGCACCGATGATGATGACCTTGACCTGCAGCGGAATGTGCTGCGGCGTCAGGGTAACCGTGGCCAAGCGACCCATTTCACCGAGCGGCGATTCCATTTTCAGTTTGCGCGATTGCAGAGCACGTTTCAGCGCGTCCCAAACAAACGGTTCACTGAGCATTTTTTCTGCTTCAAGAATCAGGAAACCGCCGTTGGCACGGTGCAGCGCACCCGGTCGCAACTGACGATACGTGGTGTAGAGCGCGCCTTGGTCCGTGCTGTACTCGATGCGCCCGAATAGGTTTTCATAGGTCGGATGTGGCTCGAATACCACCGGCGCACCGCCGCTGGCCGAATGACCTACAACCAGGCTCGGTGCGTATTGCTCTTCCAGCATCTTGCGAGCGATGGCGTCGACCTTGCTGTCATCCACCAGTTGCTCGACCACGGTCTTCAACAGGTAAACCTGCACCGCTTGCAAATAGCCACACACAGCGGCGTTTTCTGCGTATTTCTCAGACAGCGGCGAAAGCAAGGGCTGCAAAGCGAGGGTGATGGTTTCTTCGTTGAGCTGACGCAGTTGGTTGCTCGACTCACGCTTCCATTGCGGCAGGCTGGCAAGCTCTTCGTTCAGCCGCTCTTCTAGCCACGAAATATCGTCGTGGAAACGTTCGCGCTCAGCCTCAGGTAATTGGGCGAACTCCGCCTCGTCCAACGCCTTGCCTTCGCTCATCGGGGTGAAGGCAATGTTGCTGGCGTCGCGGTAAAGCGCGACTTCTTTTTCCAGGGCCAGACGCTCGATGACGTCCAGCGCCTTGTCATAACGCTGGTTGAAGGCGCGATCGATCGCGCTTTTCTTCTGCTGATAGGACGGGTGTTCGAAGACCGCCGGGAACGTCGCCAGCAAGTTGTCGATCAAGCCATTGATGTCGCCAATAAAAGCGCCGGCGGTGCCGGACGGCAATTCCAGTGCACGAGGCTCGCGAGGTTCATCAAAGTTGTTGACGTAGACCCAGTCGGCCGGAGTCTGCAGGCGTTTGCCTTCGGCCTTCAGGTAGCGTTTTACGAACGAAAACCGGCCTGTGCCGGGCTCACCCATGACAAATACGTTGTAACCGGGACGTGGCATGGCCACACCGAACTGCAAGGCTTCGACCGCGCGTTCCTGGCCGAGTACACCGCGAAAGGGCTCCAGATCATTGGTGGTAGAGAAGCTGAACTGTTCAGCGGAAAACGGACGGGTCAGCGCTTCAGGCGCTAGACGCAAGCTGGCAGCAACAGGATCAGGCATCGGGCTTCCTTACATCAGGCGGGGCAGATAACGGCATTCTGGCGCTGCCCATACCTCACTTGCAAGGCGCGCCTTTCGCCAAAGCATAGCCAAACCGTAATCCCCAGCCCGGCCGGGGGCAAATCGATGTTTTTCACGAATATTTCGCAAAAATCTACGGAACCCTTGGATCGTGCCTAAACTCCAAACTGCGCGGCTGGAACAATAACCGGCCCACTGGCGCCAGATCGGGCCAGACCCTGTCCATTGGTATGCACATAAAGAGAACATAGCTATGAAACGGATTCTTCTCGGTACTCTCTTCACCGTTGTATCCCTCAACGCCATGGCACAAGCGCCAGGCGGGCCGGATTGCGGTTGGGGCAACATGCTGTTCGAAGGTCAGCGTGGCACCCCGGCTCACTTCCTGGCTTCCACCACCAACGGCACTTCCGGCAACGCAACCTTCGGTATGACCTCCGGTACCAACGGTTGCTCGACCAACGCGTCGCTGACGTATGGCGGCAAATCCTGGTTCGCCATGAATGGCATGATGAACGAGCTGTCCGAAGACATGGCTAAAGGTAACGGCGAAGCGCTGACTACCTACGCTGTCGTACTGGGCGTTGCGCCGGAAGACCGTGAGCACTTTGCAGCTGTGACTCACGAGCACTTCCAGCAAATCTTCAGCAAGGCTGACGTGACTGCTGATGACGTGCATACCAACACCCTGGCTGTACTGAAAAGCGATCCTCGTCTGGCCAAGTACGCTACTCAAGCTTAAGCTCGACCCGCCCGTTCCTTTCGGGGAGCGGGTTTTATTTTTTGGACCTGCCCTTCCTTGGGTCTTTGTTTCTTTCGACTTAAGTTGCCCACTATGCTCAAACGCCTTGCCTGGCTGGCGCTCTGTGTCTGCGCCCCGCTGTCCGCCGCGCCACACGTCGACAATCAACGTTTACAGCAACTGGCCAACGACCCTTTCTGGATTTCCCTGGGACACTACGAAACCGCCAAATTGGGTGGATGGCGCAGTTATGTCAGCGATAAAAAGTTTTTCCTCGCCCCGGATGGCAATGAACATCCCGACCATGAGCTGGCCGCGACGGTGCAAGCGCTATACGCCCCTGCCAGTGCCGGCGAAAAGCACGCGCAATGCGTTTATCCGGCACGAACGCGGTGGCTGAAGGCCCAGCTCAACCTGACTGATCTGCCAACGCTTGACTGCGCAGAGTTCAAACAGTGGTTCAAGGACGTCTCGCCGCACAGTGCGGTGATGATTTTCCCGGCGGCGTACCTTAATAGCCCGTCGTCGATGTTTGGCCACACGCTGCTGCGCATCGATCAGGCAGACGTGCAAAGCGACAAGACCTCTCTGCTCAGCTATGCGATCAACTTTGGCGCGTATATCGAAGGCTCGGACAACAGCATTCTTTACGCGTGGAAAGGTTTGATGGGCGGCTATCCAGGCTTGTTTGCGCTGGTGCCCTACCAGGAAAAACTCTCGGAATACCGCAGTCTCGAGAACCGTGATTTGTGGGAATACCGGCTGAACCTGACGCAAGCCGAGACCGAGCGTATGGTCGAGCACGTCTGGGAGCTGAAACAGATCCAGTTCGACTATTTCTTTTTCGACGAAAACTGCTCCTATCGCTTGCTTGAACTGTTGCAAGTGGCTCGCCCGAGCCTGCGCCTGACCGAACAATTCCCGCTTACCGCCATTCCGACCGATACCGTCAAAGCCGTGAAAGAAGCCGGGCTGGTGGAATCCATACAATATCGCCCCTCTCGTGAGCGTGAATTACTGAGCCGGGCCCAGCCACTGGATCCTGAAGAACAGCAATGGGTGCTGAAAGTCAGCGCCGATCAAAAGCAACTGCAGGCCCCTGCCTTCAAATCACAGCCGCGTGACCGCCAAGCCCTGATTATCGATGCGGCTTACCGTTTGGAACGCTATCGCGCTAACGGCCAGGAACGTGACCCTGAACGCTCGCAGCGAAGTTTCGAACTGCTGCGCGCGATCAACCAGAACCCCGCGCCGGACCTGGATATTCCTCGCCCCGGCCTGCCCGAAGATGGCCATGAGTCCCGCACCTGGCAAGCCGGGATAGGTACGCGAGGCGACAAAGCCTTTGGCGAGTACGGCTTACGCATGGCTTATCACGATCTCAACGACAACGCCGAGAGCTTCCCGCTGGGCGCGCAGATCGAAATCCTGCAAATGAAGCTGCGCCAGTACGAAGGCAATCATTGGCAATTGCAGCAACTGGATCTCGCGACTATCCGTTCCCTCACCCCACGCAATGAGCTGCTGCAGCCGCTCTCCTGGCAGGTTACTGGCGGCCTGGAGCGAGTGCCGGGCAAACACGACGACGAAACGCTGGTCAGCCACGTCAACGGCGGCGCCGGCGGAACCTGGCAACTGGGCGAGGACGTGCTTGGTTTTGCCTTGGGTACTGTGCGCATCGAGCACAACAACGATTTCGCCGGTTTCGTGGCTCCGGCGGCAGGTTTCAACAGCGGTGTGCTATGGAGAAACCCGTTGGGCAATTTCAGCCTGGAGACCAAGGGCGACTTCTTCACCAACGGCGAAGTGCGACGCAGCGTGAGCCTGAATCAGCAATGGGAATTGTCGCGCAACCTTGGCCTACGCCTGAGCGCACAACGTGAATTCAGTCACCTTGCAACGCCCGAGAACGAAGTGATGCTTGAGGTGAAGTGGTACCACTATTGATTCAGGAACCCTCTGATAGAGCGAGCAAGCCCATACCCACAGAGCGGTTTGCGCAATTGAATGGATTTTTCACAGGCCTTCTACGCACGACTCACCTATTCACTTCTAGACTTGCCCTGTAGGCCATCGAACGGCCCGGGAGTCCGAGATGTTGCGTTGTATGGCGTTGATGGGGTTGGTGGTGATGATCGCGGGGTGCCAGACGACTCACGAGGACCTGCTTGCCAAGGGTTATCCACCGGCGTTCGCCGACGGTTTCGATGACGGTTGTAGCAGTGGCCGGCAGGCGGCGGGGGCAATTACCGGGGAGTTTCGTAAAAACGTTCCGCGTTATTTGCAAGATAAACAGTACGCAGAAGGCTGGGACGATGGCTTGCACCAATGTCAGGCCATGCGTGAAAACCAGGATCGCGAGAATTATCACAGCCAGCATTGGGACGACCGCGAGAAAGCCTGGCAACAGCAAAAGGACCAAGACACCGCGCGAGCTTATCGCTCGCAATGAGTCGCTCGCGGACATCCGCCGAAACCAAAAGCCTGCGACCATGGCCTAAACCCTATGACGGGAGAAAATCATGAGTCGCGCCTTCGTCAACGAAGATAACGCCGCTGCGCAAGCCGATCAGCCAGTTGAACGGCAGGTCAGTGCGCAGCCCAATTACGTGACACCCACAGGCCTGGCGCAATTGCAGGCCAAGGTCGCCGAGCTGCAACACCTGCACAGCGAACAGTCGGCCAACGGCGAGCAGGCAGACAAGCAGCGTCTGGCGGACCTTGAACGCGACTTGCGCTATTTCAACCTGCGCCTGCAAAGTGCCCAAGTGGTCACCGCCGCCAGCTCGACGAAAAAGGTGCAGATCGGTAGTCGCGTGACGTTCGCCGATGAACACAGTACCGAACAAACCGTACAACTGGTGGGTGAAGATCAGGCGAACGCTGCGGCAGGCCTGATCAACTGGGGTTCACCACTGGGCCGGGCATTGCTGGGGGCGCAACTCGGTGATGAGGTGCTGTGGCAACGTCCGGCCGGTGATCAGCAGATTGAGATCATCCGTATCGAGCCGGCTTAAACCACGCCCTGGGCGAGCATTGCATCGGCGACTTTGACGAAGCCTGCGATGTTTGCACCTTTGACGTAGTTGACCTTTCCATTCTCTTCGCCGTAATGCACGCAAGCGTGATGGATAGACTGCATGATCGTGTGCAGCTTGCTGTCCACTTCACCACCGCTCCATAGCAGGCGCATGGCGTTCTGCGACATCTCCAGCCCACTCACCGCGACGCCACCGGCGTTGGACGCCTTGCCCGGGGCGAACAAAATGCCGGCCTCGATAAACAGGTCAACGGCTTCCAGCGTGGTTGGCATGTTCGCGCCTTCAGCCACACAGATACAGCCATTGCTCAACAACGTGCGGGCGCCCTCGATGTCGAGTTCATTTTGCGTCGCGCAGGGCAGCGCGATGTCGCACACCAGATCCCAAGGCGATTGGCCGGCGCGAAATTCCAGCCCAAACCGTGCAGCCAATTCGCTGATTCGCCCGCGCTTGACGTTTTTCAGCTCCAGCACCGCCAGCCATTGCTCTTCACTCAGGCCGGCCTCGCAGTACAGCGTGCCTTCGGAGTCCGACAGCGAGATCACCTTGCCGCCCAGGTCCATGACTTTGCGCGCGGCGTATTGCGCCACGTTGCCGGAACCGGAGATGGCCACGCGTTTGCCTTCGACGGTTTCAGCGCTGCGCTTGAGCATTTCTTCAGCGAAGTACACGCAACCAAAGCCTGTGGCTTCAGGACGAATCAGACTGCCGCCATAACTCGGGCCTTTGCCGGTCAGCACGCTGGTGAACTGATTGCTGAGCCGCTTGTATTGGCCGAACAGGAAACCGATTTCACGGGCACCGACGCCGATATCGCCAGCCGGCACATCAACATCCGCACCGATGTGGCGGTACAACTCGCTCATGAAGGCCTGGCAAAAACGCATGACTTCCGCATCGCTTTTGCCTTTGGGATCGAAGTCCGAGCCGCCCTTGCCGCCGCCCATGGGCAACGAGGTCAGCGAGTTTTTGAAGGTCTGTTCAAACGCCAGAAACTTCAACACGCCCAGGTTCACCGAACGATGGAAACGCAAGCCGCCCTTGTAAGGACCGATAGCGCTGTTCATCTGCACTCGAAAACCGCGATTGACCTGCACTTTGCCCTGATCGTCTACCCAGGAAACCCGGAACACCACCGCTCGCTCCGGCTCGCACATACGCTCCAGGATGCCAGCGTTCAGGTAATGCGGATTGGCTTCAAGAAATGGCCACAGACTGCGCAATACTTCCTCCACGGCTTGGTGGAATTCAGGCTGGTCAGGGTCACGTTTTTTCAGGCGGGCGAGGAAGGATTCGACGGATTCAATCATGGAAAAGTCTCGGCAAATTTATTGTCGTTGGAAGAGATTGAGCCAGACTTTAACAAACGAATCGCGCACAGGAACAGAGCAAAATGTCGCGTTTGTGAAATTAAATGGTGCACTGGATATAAATTTATCCTTCTTTTTGGCTCTTTTTGCACCTGAATGGGGATTTAAATAGAGATGATTGCACCGCCCTGGAGATCGCCTTCGCGAGCAAGCCCGCTCCCACATTTAATCTAGGGTGAACACAAATCCGAGGTTCAGTGAAGATCCAATGTGGGAGCGGGCTTGCTCGCGAATGTCGCACCTCGCTTCCCCTGAAAGAGCAAAAAAAAACGGAGCCCCGAAGGCTCCGTTTTTTTATGCAACCAACCCGATATATCAGGCCAGTTTTTTGTGCCGTACGCGATGTGGCTGTGCAGCCGCTTCGCCAAGACGCTTTTTGCGATCGGCTTCGTATTCGGTGTAGTTGCCTTCGAAGAACACCGCTTGCGAATCGTCTTCGTACGCCAGGATGTGCGTGGCGACGCGGTCCAGGAACCACCGATCGTGAGAGATCACAATGGCTGCGCCCGGGAAGTCCAGCAGCGCTTCTTCCAGCGAACGCAATGTTTCAACGTCGAGGTCGTTGGACGGTTCGTCGAGCAGCAATACGTTGCCGCCCTCTTTAAGGGTCAGAGCCAAGTGCAAGCGACCGCGCTCACCACCGGACAGATCCTTGACGAACTTCTGCTGGTCGCCACCCTTGAAGTTGAAGCGCCCCACGTAAGTACGCGACGGAATCTCGTAATTACCGATGCGGATCTGATCCGAACCGTCGGAGATTTGCTGGAACACCGTTTTGCTGCCATCCAGGTCTTCGCGGCTCTGGTCGACGCAGGCCAATTGCACGGTTTCGCCCACTTCGATGGTGCCGGAATCCGGGGTTTCCTTGCCCATCAACATGCGGAACAGGGTCGACTTACCGGCACCGTTACCACCGATCACGCCAACGATGGCGCCTTTAGGCATGGAGAACGACAGGTTGTCGATCAGTACACGGTCGCCATAACCTTTGGAAACGTTCTTGAACTCGATGACCTTGTCACCCAGGCGCGGACCGGCCGGGATGTAGATCTCGTTGGTTTCGCTGCGCTTCTGGAATTCCTGCGATTGCATTTCTTCGAAGCGTTGCAAACGTGCCTTGGATTTGGACTGGCGGGCCTTGGCGCCTTTGCGCACCCACTCCAGTTCTTCCTTCATGGCTTTTTCGTGGGCCGACTGCTGCTTGGATTCAGCCGCCAGACGATTGGATTTGGCTTCGAGCCAACCCGAATAGTTGCCCTCGTAAGGGATGCCGGCGCCACGGTCGAGTTCCAGGATCCAGCCTGCGACGTTGTCCAGGAAGTAACGGTCGTGCGTAATCGCGACCACGGTGCCCGGGAAGTCGTGCAGGAAGTGCTCCAGCCAGGCGACGGAATCGGCGTCCAGGTGGTTGGTTGGTTCGTCGAGCAGCAGCATGTCGGGGGCGGACAGCAGCAGGCGGCACAGGGCCACGCGACGCTTCTCACCGCCGGACAGGAATTCAACCTTGGCATCCCAGGCCGGAAGACGCAGCGCATCGGCGGCGACTTCCAGTTGGCGATCCAGGTTGTGACCGTCGCTGGCTTGCAGGATGGCTTCGAGTTTGGCTTGTTCGGCGGCCAGTTTGTCGAAGTCGGCATCTTCTTCAGCGTAAGCCGCGTAGACCTCGTCCAGGCGAGCCTGGGCGTTCTTGATCACGCTGACCGCTTCCTCGACCACTTCACGCACGGTCTTGGTGGGGTCCAGGATCGGTTCCTGCGGCAGGTAACCGATGTTCAGGTCTGGCATCGGACGGGCTTCGCCCTCGAACTCGGTGTCGACGCCGGCCATGATTTTCAGCAGCGTGGACTTACCCGAACCGTTGAGGCCGAGTACGCCGATCTTGGCGCCCGGGAAGAACGACAGCGAAATGTTTTTCAGGATTTCCCGCTTCGGCGGTACAACTTTGCCCAGCCGATGCATGGTGAAGACGTATTGAGCCATGGAGAACCTAGGGTCAGTGACAGATGAATGGTTGGAGCGCAGGCGATGCCCGGCCAGGCCGTGCGCGTCGTCCGCTTGAGGGTATCAAAGCGTGCGCGCTGAAAAAGCCTGAGTCTAGGAGCTGGAACGCTCCCGCGTAACCGGCAAAGCTACCTTATTGACAGATGGCAGTCCAGCCGAGCGGGGCTGGCACTTTGCCACAACTCAAGGCATGCTAGCCGCCCTCCGGGCGTCCGGCTTATAGTGCACGTCGCGCCAGTCCAGCCAAACCGCAGGATTACAGTTTGCCCAATCCCACTTCACCCGCCCCCGTGAGCGCCTCTACCACCGCGTCCGGCTCGCCTATGCGTGGAACATTGAAGGGTGCGCTGGCGACATTGGTCCTGTTGCTGCTCGCACTGCTGTTCTGGCAGTTGCTGGATCAGCTTGGCGAAACCCAGAAAAACCAGCGCCAATACACCATCGACTACACCGCCGATCTCGCGTCTCAGGTGAGCCTGAACATGGCGCTCAACGCCCAGATCGCCCTTAATTTGCTACCGATCGTCGAACAGCCGCAAAGCGCCGACGAACAGCAGGCGCTGTTGCGCACGTTGCAACAGTCGCTGCCCGAGCTTCGCAGCCTGGCGTTGCTCAGCCCATCGGGGAAAATCCTCAGCGACAGCGCCGACAATAGCGACGACGCCGACTATCTAAGCGAGCTGGTGCGCCGCAGCCGCGCCCAGGCTCATTATTTCAGCAACGCCAATGACGGCTCCGTGGTGCATTTGCTGTTGCATCAGGCCAGTGGAAGCACCCGCGGCTATTGGGCCTTGCGTCTGACACCGACGTTCTTCTCTGCCCTGACCAAACAGGACGAGGCCGGTGCTCGTCCGCTGTGGCTGGTGGAGAACCGGGTCAATCACCAGATCATCAGCCGCGATGAAGCAACGCCTTTATCCCTGCAAGGAACCTTGACCCAGGACGATCTGGCCAACAGCGTATTGACCGTTCCATTGAGCAACAGCGACTGGCAAATGCGCGGCCTGTTCGACCGGCAACGTGTGATCGAACAACTGCTGCCGGCATTCATTGGTAAATGCCTGCTGGGACTGGCGCTCTCATTGCTGCCGTTTATCGCCCTGCTGAACATGCGCCGTCGTCAGCGTCAGTTGAACGAGGGTCGCCGGCGCTATCAGGACATTTTCGAAGGCACCGGCGTTGCGCTTTGCGTGCTCGACATGTCCGGTCTCAAGAGCGCTTTCGACAAGGCCCAATTGCACACCAGCGAGCAGTTGGGCACCTGGCTTGCGAACCCGGAACTGCGCCAGCAATTGCTCCAGGAACTGCGCATCACCGAGGTCAATAAAGTTGCCTTGCAACTGCTTAACGTCGACACCTGCGAACAGGCCTGGAAACTGTTGATCGACGGCCATTCACTGGACAACACCGCCATAGGCGATCAGGTGCTGGATGCGGTGCTCAATGGACAAAGGCAGCTGGAGCTGGAAATAAAGCTGCAGGACGCTAAAGGCCGCGATCAGCACGTATGGCTCGTGCTGCGCCTGCCGGAAGACCAGGACGACTACAAAGCGGTCATCCTGAGCATCACCGACATCACCAGCCGCAAGCTTGTCGAGCTGTCGCTGCTGGAGCGCGAAGGGTTCTGGTCGGACGTGGTGCGCACGGTGCCCGATCACCTGTATGTGCAGGATGTCATCAGCCAACGCATGATCTTCAGTAACCACCACTTGGGCCAGACTCTCGGCTACGACCGTACCGAGCTGCACCAGATGGGCGAGTATTTCTGGGAAATCCTGCTGCACCCCGAAGACGCCGACTATTACCACCGCTCGCGGCAAACCCAGCGCGCAGGTGGTTACAGCCAATTGCTGCAATGTCAGCTGCGCTTTCGTCACCGGGACGGTAAATGGCGGCGTTTCGACATTCGCGAACAAGCTTTGGCCCGGGACAAACATGATCAGGTCACCCGTATCATTGGGGTCGCCAAGGACGTTACCGAGCAGATAGAGGCCAGTGAATCGCTGCGCGACAGCGAACAGCGTTACCGGATGCTCGCTGAAAGCATCAGTGACGTGATTTTCTCTACCGACAGAAAGATGTCGCTCAACTACGTCAGCCCATCGGTGCAAGCCGTACTCGGTTACGAAGCCAGTTGGGTATTCGAGAATGGCTGGCAATCGATCATCGCCAACCCGCAGCAATTGTCGGGCGTCTACGGCTTGATGGACCGCATCAGCAAAGCCTTGGGCAAACCCGAGCAGATGGCGCTTCTGCGCAGCCAGGTACAAACCCAATTGTTTTTGTTCGATTGCCTGCGCGCCGACGGGCGTAAGATCCCCATCGAGCTGCGCCTGGTGTTGGTGTGGGACGAACACGGCGAATTCGAAGGCGTGCTCGGCGTCGGTCGCGACATCAGCCAGCAGCGCCGTGCAGAGAAAGACCTGCGCATGGCTGCCACGGTATTCGAACACTCGACTTCAGCGATTCTGATCACCGATCCGGCCGGTTACATTGTTCAGGCCAACGAAGCGTTCAGTCGTGTGAGCGGCTACGCCGTGGAGCAGGTACTCGACCAATTACCGAACATGCTGACCGTCGATGCGCAGCAGGAAGCCCATCTGCGTTACGTGCTCAAACAGCTCAACCAGAACAACACCTGGGAAGGCGAAGTGTGGCTCAAACGGCGCAACGGCGAGCATTACCCGGCATGGGTCGGCATTACCGCGGTGCTTGACGACGAAGGCGATCTGGCCAGTTATGTGTGTTTCTTCAGTGATATCAGCGAGCGCAAAGCGAGTGAACAGCGCATCCACCGCCTCGCGTACTACGACGCACTGACGCACCTGCCCAACCGCACGTTGTTCCAGGATCGACTGCACACTGCGTTGCAATCGGCCGAGCGGCAGAAGTCGTGGGTGGTGCTGATGTTCCTCGACCTGGACCGTTTCAAACCGATCAACGACTCCCTGGGCCACGCCGCTGGCGACCGCATGCTCAAGGAAATGGCCACGCGCCTGCTCGGCTGTGTGGACGACGACGACACCGTGGCACGCATGGGCGGCGATGAATTCACCTTGTTGCTGCAGCCTCGGGTGAACCGTGAAATAGCCCTGAACCGGGCCATTCACGTGGCCGAGCAAATTCTCGCCAGTCTGGTGAAACCGTTCGTGCTGGAAGGCCGGGAATTTTTCGTGACCGCCAGTATCGGCATCGCCCTGAGCCCGCAGGACGGCAACGAACTCAGCCAATTGATGAAAAACGCTGATACCGCGATGTACCACGCCAAGGAGCGTGGCAAGAACAACTTCCAGTTCTATCAGGCCGACATGAACGCCAGCGCCCTGGAGCGCCTGGAACTCGAAAGTGACTTGCGTCATGCCTTGGAACAAGACGAATTCGTGCTGTATTACCAACCGCAATTCAGCGGCGACGGCAAGCGTTTGACCGGCGCTGAAGCCTTGTTGCGCTGGCGTCATCCACGACGTGGACTGGTGCCGCCCGGGGATTTCATTCCGGTGCTCGAAGAACTCGGCCTGGTGGTGGATGTGGGCGATTGGGTGATCAGCGAGGCCTGTCGTCAACTCAAGACCTGGCATCAGGCCAAGGTTCGGGTGCCTAAGGTCTCGGTGAACATTTCAGCGCGACAGTTTTCCGATGGCCAACTCGGAACCCGGATCGCCACCATTCTCAAGGAAACCGGCCTGCCGCCGGCCTGCCTGGAACTGGAGCTGACTGAAAGTATCCTGATGCGCGAAGTCAGCGAAGCGATGCAGATTCTTGCCGGGCTGAAAAACCTCGGCTTGAGCATTGCGGTCGACGATTTCGGTACCGGCTATTCATCGCTCAATTACCTGAAGCAGTTCCCGATCGACGTGCTGAAAATCGACCGCACCTTTGTCGACGGCCTGCCTTCGGGTGAGCAGGATGCGCAAATCGCCCGCGCGATCATCGCCATGGCGCACAGCCTCAACCTGGCGGTCATCGCCGAGGGCGTGGAAACCCACGAACAACTCGACTTCCTGCGCGAGCACGGGTGCGATGAGGTTCAGGGTTATCTGTTCGGTCGACCGATGCCGGCGAGCCGATTTGAAGCGCAGTTCAGCAACGATGCGCTGTTCATGTTCGATTGACGCGCAATCATTGTGGCGAGGGAGCTTGCTCCCTCGCCACAGTCACCGCTGATCCCGTCATGAAGCCCACTTGTCCGCGACATGATGTCCTTTCATATGCCATCTAAAACCCGTTGGGTTAGAATGCTCCCCTTTTCTGCCCCCGATCCTTGAGGACCGCCATGTTCAGCCGTGATTTGACTATTGCCAAGTACGACGCCGATCTCTTTGCCGCCATGGAGCAAGAAGCTCAGCGCCAGGAAGAGCACATTGAGCTGATCGCTTCGGAAAACTACACCAGCCCTGCGGTGATGGAAGCCCAAGGCTCGGTACTGACCAACAAGTACGCCGAAGGCTACCCGGGCAAGCGTTACTACGGCGGTTGCGAGTTCGTCGACGTTGTTGAACAACTGGCCATTGATCGTGCAAAAGAACTGTTTGGCGCCGATTACGCCAACGTTCAGCCACACGCTGGTTCCCAAGCCAACAGCGCCGTTTACCTGGCTTTGCTGTCGGCTGGCGACACCATCCTGGGCATGAGCCTGGCGCACGGCGGTCACCTGACTCACGGTGCCAGCGTTTCTTCGTCCGGCAAGTTGTACAACGCCGTTCAGTACGGCATCGACACCAATGGCCTGATCGACTACGACGAAGTCGAGCGCCTGGCCGTTGAACACAAGCCAAAAATGATCGTGGCAGGTTTCTCTGCCTACTCGCAGATCCTCGACTTCCCGCGCTTTCGCGAAATCGCTGACAAGGTCGGTGCTTACCTGTTCGTCGACATGGCCCACGTGGCCGGTCTGGTTGCCGCAGGTGTTTACCCGAACCCGGTACCTTTCGCTGACGTCGTGACCACCACCACGCACAAAACCCTGCGCGGTCCTCGTGGCGGCTTGATCCTGGCTCGCGCCAACGCCGACATCGAGAAGAAGCTGAACTCCGCCGTATTCCCAGGCTCCCAAGGTGGCCCGCTGGAACACGTGATCGCCGCTAAAGCCATCTGCTTCAAGGAAGCGCTGCAGCCTGAGTTCAAGACCTACCAGCAACAAGTGGTGAAAAACGCCAAGGCCATGGCCGGCGTGTTCATCGAGCGCGGTTTTGACGTGGTCTCCGGTGGTACCGAAAACCACCTGTTCCTGCTGTCGCTGATCAAGCAGGACATTTCCGGTAAAGACGCCGATGCCGCACTGGGCAAAGCATTCATTACCGTGAACAAGAACTCCGTACCGAATGACCCACGCTCCCCGTTCGTGACTTCCGGCCTGCGCTTCGGCACTCCGGCAGTCACCACTCGTGGCTTCAAGGAAGCAGAGTGCAAAGAACTGGCCGGCTGGATCTGCGACATCCTGGCAGACTTGAACAACGAAGCGGTGATCGACGCCGTTCGTGAAAAGGTCAAAGCCATCTGCAAAAAACTGCCGGTATACGGCGCTTAATTGCACCGCTAAACCTGCAGCATGAAAAACCGGCCAGTCATGGCCGGTTTTTTTTCGCCTGCACAATAGTTGACTGATTGATCGGATTTCCCCACAGCCGATGGGCTGGGGACTGCGACCTTGAGCTTTTTGTTGATCATCAGGCCGCCTTCGCTGGCAGCCATGTTTCTACAGGGTTGGCACTACTGGTAAGACCGGTCATGCCAATGGATGATTTTTTACTTGCGATCATCCAAAAACAGCGCCTAGACTGCGCCTGCACTGGACATACCGGTAAGACCACAATAATTAAGTCCTGAATCTGATGCCTCGAAGCATCGGCAGCCAGGACACCGACCAGGATTCCTCCCATGCTCAGATGGTGCTCGCGTTCAATCTTCCTTCAAGTGGTTCTCGGACTGGTGCTCGGCATCGTCTGCGGGCTGACCCTTCCCGAATACTCTGCCCAGCTCAAACCCCTCGGCGACGGCTTCATCAAACTGATCAAGATGCTCATCGGCCTTATCGTGTTCTGCGTGGTGGTCAGCGGCATCAGCGGCGCCGGCGACTTGAAGAAAGTCGGACGCATCGGCCTGAAATCGGTGATCTATTTCGAAGTGCTGACCACCATTGCCTTGGTGATTGGCCTTGTGTTCGCCTTCAGCACCGGCATCGGCAGCGGCGCGAACATTCATCTGGATCAACTGGCCAAAGCCGACATGGGCGATCTGGCACAGCGCGGTCAGCAGATGCACACCACCACGCAGTTCCTGATGGACCTGATTCCGACGTCAGTGATTGGCGCCTTCGCCGAGAACAACATCCTGCAAGTGCTGCTGTTTTCGGTACTGTTCGGCAGTGCGTTGAACCTCGTCGGAGAAGCCGCCTCGGGTATTTCGCGGCTGATCAACGAACTGAGTCACGTCATCTTCCGCATCATGGGCATGATCGTGCGTCTGGCGCCGATTGGCGTGTTCGGTGCCATCGCCTTTACCACCAGTAAATATGGCCTGGACTCGCTGCAGCACCTGGGCAGCCTTGTCGGCCTGTTTTACCTGACCTGTGCGGCGTTCGTGTCGTTGATTCTCGGCCTGGTGATGCGTTTGTCCGGACTGCGGATGTGGCCGCTGCTCAAGTACCTGCGCGAAGAACTGCTGATCGTGATGGGCACTGCTTCGTCCGACGCCGTACTGCCGCAAATCATGCGAAAACTCGAACACCTGGGCATCGGCAGCTCGACGGTCGGCCTGGTGATTCCTACCGGCTACTCGTTCAACCTCGACGGTTTCTCGATCTACCTGACCCTGGCCATCGTGTTTATCGCCAATGCCACCGGCACGCCGCTGGCCATGACTGACCTGCTGACCATTCTGCTGGTGTCGCTGATCACCTCCAAAGGTGCCCACGGGATTCCCGGTTCGGCACTGGTGATTCTGGCGGCAACGCTGACCGCGATTCCGGCGATTCCGGTGGTCGGTCTGGTACTGGTGTTGGCGGTGGACTGGTTTATGGGCATCGGCCGGGCGCTGACCAATCTGATCGGCAACTGCGTCGCCACCGTGGCCATTGCGCGTTGGGAGAAGGACATAGATATCCAGCGCGCAAACAAGGTGCTTTCCGGGCAGCAGGGTTATACCTTTCAGCCGAGAAAACCGGTCGCGCCGGCGCATCAGCAAGAATTTTGAATCGTGCGCGAGCCTGCCAGACGGCAGGCCCGCCCAATCCATGGAGCGAACAGTGATTACCACCTCAACGGTCGTCAATTCAGTCGTAGAAAACCTTCGGGCCGCACTGGCCCGTGGTCAGTGGCGTTCCGGCGAAATGCTGCCGGGCCAGCGTGATCTGGCCGAACAACTGGGCATCAGCCGCCCGAGCTTGCGTGAAGCGGTGATCGTGCTGGAAACCCTCGGCCTGGTGCGCTCGATGCCGGGCAAAGGCGTGGTGGTGCTGGATGCCAACCTCAGCGACAGCCAACACCACGACAGTGCGGTCGCCGGCGCCAGCCTGGAAGACGTGCTGCAACTGCGCTACACGCTTGAGCCGTTCATCGTCGGTCTGGTGGCGCAGTCGATCAGCAGCAAGGAAGTCGGGCAACTGCGCCTGACCCTGATGGACATGCGCGAGGCACTGGAAGCCAACGACGCCGAGGCCGGGGTCAACGCCTACATCGCGTTCCACGAAGAGTTGTTCACGCTGACCTCGAATCCGATCTTCCAAAGCGTGGTGCAACAGACCAGCAATGCACTCAAGCAAAGTGCCGAGGTACTGCGCAACTCTCCCGAGCATTTGGCCGAGCGCCTTGAAGAAAACGAAGCCGTGGTGCGCGCGATCCGCAGCAAGAACAGCGCCCAGGCCAGCGCCGAAATGCGCCGGCACATTCTTCGCGAAGGCCAGCGGATGGGCATTGAATTGAACATCCCGGACGACAACCTCGGCAGTTGAACATTTTTTAAACCGGAGACAGGCCATGAACAGCTTCGCCTCACTGCAGACTCGTGTTGCCTTGCCCTTTTCTCCGTCCACGGAAGATTTGTACGCGCGGGTTTTCGACGCCATTCTCGACCAGCGCATCGACACGACGAGTCGCTTTACGGAAGAAAGCCTGGCGCAGATGTTCGGCGCTCGACGCAGTGATATTCGTGGTGTGCTGACGCAACTGTCCCATCAGCAGGTCATTGTGCTGCGCTCCAATCATCGACCGCGCGTGGCTTTGCTTGATGCCGAGCAGGTTCGGCAGACGCTGCATGCGCGACGCCTGACCGAGATCACACTGGTGCGACTCGCCTGCCAGCAGCTTCGACCGCGCGCATTACAACGTCTGGGTGAATTGATCGATAGCGAGCGCCACTGCGGCGCGCGAGGCACGTCGATCCGCTTGTCGGGTGAATTCCACTCAGGATTGGCCGAGATGGCTGGGAATTCCCCGTTGGCGCATTTTCTCGGCAGCTTGGTGACAATAACTTCGTTGGCGATTGCGCAATTTGAAGCGCAGTTGGAAGGGGATTGCGTGTGGCAGGCACACCAGAGGATTCTGGACGCGGTAGCCCGGCAAGATGCCACCATGGCTGAAGCTTTGTTAAGCGCTCACTTGGATCACGTGCAAGCGGTGTTGATAAGCTCAGCGCCGCTATTCAGCAAAAACAGTGTTGCCGGTTAGGTCGCTTTCACGAGCAAGCCCACTCCCACACTTGGCAATGCATCGCCCTGTGGGAGCAGGCGTGAACTCGCGACAGCGCCCTCGAAAACGCTGAAGGTTTGTGCCCTTATTCCGCCGCCACCCGCGCAAACCCTTCGCGAATTTTCTCTTCCGGCAAATCATCGGCAATAAATACGATCACGCTTTCCCGTGCTTCGTCTTCGGCCCATTCCGTGTCCCAGTCGAAGCCGTACAGCTTCAGAACGCCCTGAAACACCATCCGCCGTGGCTCGCCGGCAATGCTCAGCACGCCTTTGTAACGCAGCAGTTGCTTGCCATGCTCTTCCAGCAGTTCATTCATGAACTCGCTGAGCTTGTCGATATCCAGCGGCTTGTCGGTGCGCAGCACCAGACTGGAAATGCGGTCGATGGAAGGCGCTTTGCTGACCGGACGCAAACTCACACCACCGCCGAGGTCGGCGTTGAGGTTGAACCCGCGTACGTCGAGCAATTCGGCCAGGTCGATTTTGCCGTGTTCAACCACACGAATGGGCGCACGACGGTTGATGCGCGCAAGGCGTTCACTGAGCGCGGCGAACGTCGGCTCATCCACCAGATCACGCTTGCTCACCAGCAAACGGTCGGCGAAACCGACCTGCGCCTGGGCAATGGTCTGGCTCAGGTGAATGTCGGCGTGTGCGGCGTCCACCAAGGTGATGATGCCGTCGAGGATGTAGCGCTCGCGCAGTTCCTCATCAATGAAAAAGGTTTGCGCCACCGGAGCAGGATCGGCCAGACCGGTGCACTCGATTACCAGTCTATCGAAGGCGATTTCACCACTGTCCAGGCGTTCCAGCAGCAGGTACAAGGCCTTGGTCAGGTCGGTATGGATGGTGCAGCAGACGCAACCATTGGACAGCGTCATGACTTGCACCGGCTCGTCGCCCAATAGTTGGGTGTCGATGCCGGCGTCACTGAATTCGTTCTCGATCACGGCGATTTTAAGGCCATGCTCGGCTTTAAGCAGATGGCGCAAGAGCGTGGTTTTGCCCGCACCGAGGAAGCCGCTGAGGATCGTGACGGGGATGGGAGAGGACAAACTGGATCTCCTGACTCACAAAATTAAAGTATCAACCCAAAATAAATATGGGAGCTGGCCTGCCAGCGATGGCGGCTGAACATTCAACATCACTGTTGATTGACAGTCCGCCATCGCTAGCAGGCTAGCTCCCACTGGATTCCGGCTAATCCGACAACCGGTTCAACAGCACTTCGGCCCACCCTTGCCACCGTAACGAGCCTCTTGGCGTTCCCGGAAGAACATTTCGTAGGACATCATCGGTTTGTCCGGGTGTTTGGTTTGCATATGCTCGACGTAGTTGTCGTAGTCGGGCATGCCGACCATCAGGCGCGCAGCCTGACCGAGGTATTTACCGAGGCGACTCAGGTCATTGAACATGGTTGCAATCCTCGTTTACGCGTCTGGCAAGGCCTGGAATGGCGCTTCTTTATCCGTACGTTCTTTAGTGCCCCAAGCGGCAATGCCGACTTTGAGCGCGTAGAACAGAATACTGAAGACCACGAACAGGAACAGCGCTGTCAGCGTTGCGTTGGTGTAGGCGTTGAATATCACGTGCTGCATCTGCGTGATGTCCTTCGCCGGGGCGAGGATCTGGCCGTTGGCCAGCGCATCGCTGTATTTCTTGGCCAGCGACAGGAAACCGATCGCCGGATTAGCGTCGAACAGCTTGATGAAGCCTGCGGTGACGGTGCAGATCAGCAGCCAGACTGCCGGCAACATGGTGACCCAGATGTAGCGTTGGCGCTTCATTTTGATCAGCACAACGGTAGCGAGCATCAGCGCGATACCGGCCAGCATCTGGTTGGAGATGCCGAACAGCGGCCACAAGGTGTTGATGCCACCCAGCGGATCGATCACGCCCTGGTACAGCAAGTAACCCCACATCGCCACGCACCCTGCCGTCGCAATCAGGTTGGCCGTCCAGGACTCGGTCCGTTTAAGCGCGGGCACGAACGTCCCGAGCAGGTCCTGCAGCATGAAACGTCCAGCTCGAGTGCCGGCGTCGACAGCGGTCAGGATAAACAGCGCTTCGAACAGGATCGCAAAGTGGTACCAGAATGCCATGGTGTTTTCACCCGGCAGAACACTGTGCAGGATCTGTGCGATACCCACCGCGAGCGTTGGAGCACCACCGGCACGTGCCAGGACGGTGGTTTCACCGATATCCCGGGCGACGGCTTGCAGTGCTTCCGGGGTAATTGCGAAACCCCAGCTGCTGACGGTTTGCGCAACTTGCACGACATCACCGCCAACGATAGCTGCCGGGCTGTTCATGGCAAAGTACACGCCTGGCTCGATCACCGATGCGGCAACCATTGCCATGATGGCCACGAAAGATTCCATCAGCATGCCGCCGTAACCGATGTAACGGGCATGGCCCTCACTGGCGAGCAATTTCGGCGTGGTGCCGGAAGCAATCAGTGCGTGGAAACCCGATACCGCGCCACAGGCGATAGTAATGAACAGGAACGGGAACAGACCGCCCTTCCACACCGGACCTGTGCCATCGATGAACTGGGTCAGCGCTGGCATTTTCAGCTCGGGCATGGTGAACAGAATGCCGATGGCCAGCGCGATGATGGTGCCGATTTTGAGGAAGGTCGACAGGTAATCACGCGGTGCCAGAATCAGCCATACCGGCAATACTGCGGCAACAAAACCGTAACCGACCAGCATCCAGGTAATTTGAATCCCGGTAAAACTGAAGGCTTTGGCCCAGACCGGATCAGCAGCAATTTGCCCGCCGAGCCAGATCGACCCCAGCAACAGTAAAACGCCGACGACGGAAATCTCGCCGATGCGGCCCGGACGGATGTAGCGCATGTAAATGCCCATGAACATCGCGATCGGGATGGTCGCCATCACCGTGAAAATACCCCACGGACTTTCGGCCAGGGCTTTAACCACGATCAGCGCCAACACGGCGAGGATGATGATCATGATCAGGAAGCAGCCAAACAAGGCGATGGTGCCGGGAATGCGGCCCATTTCTTCACGGACCATGTCGCCCAGTGAACGGCCATTGCGGCGGGTGGACATGAACAGGACCATGAAGTCCTGAACGGCACCGGCCAGTACCACGCCGGCAATCAGCCAGAGCGTACCCGGCAGGTAGCCCATCTGCGCCGCCAATACCGGACCGACCAAAGGCCCCGCGCCAGCGATGGCCGCGAAGTGGTGTCCGAAAAGGATATGTTTATTGGTCGGAACGTAGTCCAGACCGTCATTGTTGACGACGGCGGGGGTGGCCCGTCGCGGGTCGAGCTGCATCACATGGTTAGCGATGAACAGACTGTAGTAACGGTAAGCAACCAGATAAATGGCCACCGCGGCAACCACAATCCATAAGGCGTTGATCGCCTCGCCTCGACGCAATGCCACTACGCCAAGGGCGCACGCTCCTACGATTGCCAGCAACAGCCAGGGTAAGTGGCGTAGCAGGCTATTATTATTTTTCATTTTATTATTCCAGCCAGGGTGGACAAGAAAGACAGCCACCTCGAGTTTAGCTCTCCTGACGGCAAAGACCATACCCCGACATTGGTCTAGAGGCTTGGGCCGTGCTGGCAGGCTGCGACAATGCGGGTCTATAGTCAGCGAATCTAACGAGGATTGCGCCATGAGCGAGCACCCCGCCGAAAGACGTCGCTTTAAACGTATTGAGTTCGATGCCCGAACCGAGCTCAGCCAGGGCGAATTCATTTGGCCGGTGAAACTGATAGACCTGTCACTGAAGGGTTTACTGATCGAACGGCCCGAGCCGTGGCTGGGAGAAGCGGGAAAGGATTTTTCCGTCGACATTCATTTAAGCGATGAGGTCGAGATCAAGATGGACGTGCAACTGGCTCACGAAGACCATGGTCAGCTCGGATTCGTGTGCCGCCACATAAGCCTTGAATCCATCGAGCGCCTGCGGCGGTTGATCGAACTCAACCTCGGCGACCCGCAGGCGCTCGAAAGAGAGCTGGGAGCGCTGATCGAAGTTTGACCACCGAGGCGCTCCACAGGCTTATTCAAACAACGCGTCGAGGGCCTGTTCCAGGCGCGTCACCGCAATAATCTGCAACCCTGGCGGAGACTCCTTAGGCGCATTGCCTTTGGGCACGATTGCGCGTTTGAAGCCATGCTTGGCCGCTTCCTTCAAGCGCTCCTGACCGCTGGGCACCGGACGCACCTCGCCAGACAGCCCGACTTCGCCAAACACCAACAGATCGTGAGGCAATGGCCGGTTGCGCAAACTGGACATGACCGCCGCCATCAATGCCAGGTCGGAAGCGGTTTCAAGCACCTTGACGCCGCCCACCACGTTGAGAAACACGTCTTGATCGTGGGTTGGAATGCCGCCGTGACGGTGCAACACCGCCAACAACATCGCCAGTCGGTTTTGGTCCAGGCCCAGGGTTACGCGACGCGGGTTGGCAAGGTGGCTATCGTCCACCAGGGCTTGAACCTCCACCAGCATCGGCCGGGTGCCTTCCCAGGTAGCCATTACCACACTGCCCGGCACTTCTTCCTGTGCACGGGTCAGAAAAATCGCCGACGGGTTGGAGACTTCTTTCAAACCCTTGTCTGTCATGCCGAATACGCCCAGCTCATTGACCGCGCCAAAACGGTTTTTCACCGCGCGCAACAAGCGCAAACGCCCATCGGACTCACCTTCGAAGTACAAAACGGTGTCGACCATATGCTCCAGCACGCGTGGGCCGGCCAGCGCGCCTTCTTTAGTGACATGGCCTACGAGGAAGATCGCTGTGCCGCTTTGCTTGGCGTAACGCACCAACAACGCTGCACTCTCGCGGACCTGGGATACCCCGCCCGGCGCCGATTGCAGCTGCTCAGTGAAAATCGTTTGAATGGAGTCGATCACCATGACCTTGGGTTTTTCCACCCGGGCCGTGGCAATGATGGTTTCGATACAGGTTTCGGTCATTACCCGCAGCTTGTCCTGGGGCAAACCCAGACGTCGGGCGCGCATGGCCACTTGCTGTTGAGATTCCTCACCGGTGACATAGAGCGCCGGCATGCTCTTGGCGAGGTTGCACAGGGTTTGCAGGAGAATGGTCGACTTACCGATGCCAGGATCACCGCCGATCAGCACGACCGAGCCGTCGACCAGACCACCGCCCAACACACGGTCGAGCTCGCTGGAGGCGGTGGAAAAACGCGGGATTTCTTCAACACTGACTTCGGCCAGGGTTCTGATTTGCGCTTGCTGCCCCGTCCAGCCGGTGCGGCCGCTGGGAGGCGCAGCACCGCCGCTCTCGACCATGGTTTCGGTCAGGGTATTCCAGGCGCCGCACTCACCACATTGGCCGGCCCACTTCGGGAACGTCGAGCCGCACTCGGTGCAGCCATACATGCGTTTAGCCTTGGCCATTTGTACTCCCGGCAAAAGATCGCATGATAACTCAGCTGGAAAGAATCAGAGCCTTGTCGTCGATTGATGGCCCTTCGATATTAATGTCGAGAACTAATGGCTATACGGAATTACCAATAAAGAAACCCGTATAACTTTCAACTGCACTTATTGATTATGAGTTAATGAAAACCACTAAAAGCTATACAAAAACCAATTTAACTCAATATAAATGTACAGAGACAACACACTGTACAATTTTTTATAAAATAAAAAACGACCCCGATCAAACTTTAAATGACACCTCGGAACACCACACTCCATTCATATTAAAAAATATTCAAAACTAAATGAAACTTTACCAATGCAGCTATGTCGAATCGCGCCACTTAATCAATGCAACCGCCTCAGAACTCAAGAAAACAAACAAAAATAGCGGCAACTAAATACTTTCACATCAGAGGTTGCCTCCCCTATCTCCAGCCAAATGTGCGGCGATGAGGTTAGACATTTCAGAAAACTTTTCCTCGCTGATCAGGTCGACAGCAGGCAAGAGCTGTAAGCAGGTGTTTCGAGCAAGATCCGTTTTGCTGATTTACACTGCCTTCACCAACCTCATCTGTAACAAGGAAATAACCTATGGGCGTGCTAAGTGAGTTCAAGGCCTTCGCGGTCAAAGGGAATGTGGTCGACATGGCTGTCGGTATCATCATCGGGGCCGCTTTCGGCAAGATCGTTTCGTCCTTTGTCGGCGACATCGTCATGCCGCCGTTGGGCATGCTGATTGGCGGAGTCGACTTCAGCGATTTGGCCGTAACGCTCAAAAGTGCCGACGGCGCGGTGCCAGCAGTGGTGCTGGCGTACGGTAAATTCATCCAGACCGTAATCGACTTTTTGATTGTCGCTTTCGCGATCTTCATGGGCGTCAAAGCCATCAACCGCCTGAAGCGCGAAGAGGCCGTGGCGCCTACGCTGCCGCCGGTTCCGACCAAAGAAGAAGAATTACTGGGCGAAATCCGCGACCTTCTGAAGGCGCAGAACACTCGCCCCTGAAAACGTAGCATCATAAATAATGGCGCCTTGAGCGCCATTATTTTTACCAGTAGGTCTCAACTGCCACCTGCCCTGGACGGCGACTGAGGCTTAGATTCATGTCACGATTTTTTAGCAGTTTGCGCGTTTCATCGATCATTTCTGGATTGCCGCAAAGCATCACCCGCGAATGTTCAGCTGTGAGCGGCACGCCCGCCGCCGCCTCCAGCTCTCCACTCTCAATCAGTGTGGTGATGCGACCATTCAGGGCCCCCGGATGCTGCTCACGAGTGACTGTGGGAATAAACTGCAGCTTGTGTGCGTACTCCCTTAAATAGTCGCGCTGCTTTAGCCCCTCTATCAGCGCTTGATACGCCAGCTCCCGCGCTTCACGCACGCTGTAAACCAGGATGATGCGTTCGAATTTCTCCCAGACCTCGAAGTCCTGCAGGATCGACAAAAACGGCGCAACACCGGTGCCGGTGGACAATAACCATAGGTCCCGGCCATCGACGAAGCGATCAAGAGTCAAGTAACCAAACGCCTGGCGGTCCACGAAAAGCGTATCGCCTACGGCTAAGCGACTTAGCTCACTGGTGAATTCGCCTCCCGGCACCACAATCGAGAAAAACTCGAGATGTTCGTCAAAAGGCGACGAAACCATCGAATAAGCCCGCCAAACGATGTTGCCATCTTGTTTAGCCACGCCCAAACGGGCGAATTGCCCTGCACGAAAGCGGAACCCGGGGTCTCTGGTTGTGCGCAGGGTAAAGAGATTGGGCGTCAACGGCTGGACGTCGAGCAAGGTCTGGCGAGTGAATTTTTCTGCACTGGCGGTCATTTGGCACTCCCTTCAACAGAGCCCCAGTGTCCCGCAAAGCTGGCGGATAAAAAACCGACGTTTTGTAATGCCATTAGCAAAGAAAGAAAAACAGTTTGTAGAGCTCAAACAAAAACTAACCATGCAGTTAATAAACATCACTTATTACATTTAATACATCATTTAAAACCGAGACCTTAATTTCAATCTCTTTAAAATATTAATCGTGTTTTTACTATGAGTGCAAAGCTAAAAAGTCTGACGCGACTGTAAGAATAATCCTACAATAAAACTGCGTCATATTCCGTCGTCATTTTTTCACCCAAGCATTTATTTGGAGTTCCCCATGGAAAGGTGGAAAGAAACCCAGCTTCAACAACTGCTGTGCGCAACGGAAATAAATAATGCCTACCGAATATCATTAGGTTTCGCGAAAAATATCGGTTTCAAGTTTTTCGCCTTCTCAACAAGTTTCATCAATATTTCACCGCCGCTAAATAAAATGCAATTCAATAATTACCCGGCGATTTTCAGCAAGGAATATGAAGAGAAGCAGTCAATTTCAATCGACCCAGTAGTAGCACAATGCAATCAAAGCATGATGCCTGTTCTGTGGCATCGAGAGCTTTTTTCCAAGACCCCATGGTTATGGGAGTCGCTGGAAAATCAAGGTTTACAGCACGGGTGGTCACAGTCGATCCATGATGAGGTCACTGGTTTTTGCAGCATCCTCAGCCTCGCGAGAAGCCATTGTCCAATCACGGCCATAGAGCTGTATGAAACCCTCGGATTTTCAGGACTTATTGGGCGACATCTGCACCTGTTGAATGTACAGCAACAGCCCAAACTCGCCGCCGGCAGGGGGCCTCCGCATCTTTCACAACGAGAAATCGACGTATTGACGCTGGCAGCCGACGGTAAAACTGCTGGGCAGACAGCGATAATCCTCAACGTCACCCCGCGTACGGTCAGCTTTCATATGCAAAGCTCAATCTTGAAATTCGGGGTCAATAACAAGACTTCTGCGGTCATGGCTGCCATGAAAGCAGGCTTGATCTTTCCCTGATGTGAAAACCTGCGAGTAATCCAAAAGAAAAAAACGTAACATTTGCGGTCCCTCCCGAGTGTGGATGTGTGAACTCTCACGCGCGATGCAATCCACTCGGTCGGTCCCGCCCGTTAGCACGCCTTCATGGCTGCGGGATACCTGTTGATAACCCCAGAGCCCCACCCCATGCCTTTGCTCGAAACGCCCTTCGCCCACCTCGACCTGATTCGCCAGCCCGAACAGCCCAACGAACCGCTGCAGGCGTTCGATGCGGCCGATGAGTACCTGCTCGCTTATCTGGCCGAACAACAACCGGCCGCTGACTGCCGAGTGCTGGTACTCAACGATAGCTTTGGCGCATTGGCTGCAAGCGTGGCTGGCAAGGTTCAAGTGACGAGCAGCGGCGACTCGTTCCTGGCATTTCAGGGGTTGGAGAAGAATTTGATTCGTAATGGCATGGCATTCGATGCCGTGCCCGGCGTGCCCGCCAATCACACCTTCGCCGGTCTCTTCGACCGGGTTCTGGTGCGCGTGCCGAAGACGCTGGCATTGCTCGAAGAGCAACTGATTCGTCTGCAAGGTCATTTGGCACCGGGCGCCCAAGTGATCGCGGGCGCCATGGTCAAGCATCTACCGCGTGCTGCCGGTGATTTGCTGGAGCGCTATATCGGTCCCGTACAGGCCTCCCTGGCCGTGAAAAAGGCGCGGCTGTTGATCGCTACCGCGCAGCCCAAAACGCCCGCCACATCGCCTTACCCGACCCGCTACACGCTCGACGAGCCGGCCATCGAACTGCTTAACCATGCCAATGTGTTCTGCCGCGAAGGATTGGATATCGGTACCCGAGCGTTTTTGCCGCACTTGCCGAGAAATCTTGGCGCCGCGCGAATAGCGGATCTGGGTTGCGGCAACGGCGTGCTGGCCATCGCCAGCGCCCTGCAAAATCCCGAGGCGCACTACACGCTCGTGGACGAGTCGTTCATGGCGGTGCAATCGGCCGCCGAAAACTGGCAAGCCGCGCTCGGTGACAGGGAAGTGATCCTGCGGGCCGGCGATGGCCTGGCCGGTCAGGAAGCGCAATCGCTAGACGTAGTACTGTGCAATCCACCGTTCCATCAGCAGCAAGTCGTCGGCGATTTCCTGGCATGGCGCATGTTCCAGCAGGCTCGCGAAGCACTGGTTATTGGTGGTGCACTGTACATCGTCGGCAATCGTCACCTGGGCTATCACAGCAAGCTTGCGCGCCTGTTCCGTGGCGTCGAGCAAGTGGCGGCAACGCCCAAGTTCGTCATTCTCAAAGCACGCAAATAACGCAAAAAAAAACCCTCCAGCGAGGAGGGTTTGATTCCCGGCACCCATCACCGGGACGGGAATCACGGGATCAGTGGGTGGTTAAACCTGCAGCGTTCATGAACATGCGCATCAGGCTCGCAACGATGAACAACGCCACGACACTGCCGGTCCAGATCATCGCCAACCAACCGAGCCGCTGCCACAGCGGCTTTTTCTCGGCTGCTTCGATTTCCTGCAAAGAAGGTTTGCCGGCCATCATCGGAATCTCCTCTAGTGGTAGCCATCTTCATGGGTGACCTTGCCGCGGAACACGTAGTAGCTCCAGAAGGTGTAACCCAGGATGAACGGGATGATGAATAACGTGCCCACCAACATGAAACCCTGACTTTGCGGCGGTGCGGCAGCGTCCCAGATCGAGATCGAAGGGGGCACGATGTTCGGCCACAGGCTGATACCCAAACCGCTGTAGCCGAGGAAAATCAGCACCAGCGTCAACAGGAACGGCGTGTAATGCGCATTACGCGCCACGGCGCGAATCAAGCCGTACATGGTCACCAATACCAGAATCGGCACCGGCAAGAACCAGAACAGGTTTGGCAATGTGAACCAGCGAGCCGCGATCTCGGCATGCGCCAACGGCGTCCAGAGGCTGACAATACCGATCACGGCCAGCACCACAAAGGCTAACGGCCGCGCCAGGTTATGCATCTGCTCTTGTAACTTGCCCTCGGTTTTCATGATCAGCCAGGTGCAACCGAGCAGCGCATAAGCCACGACGAGCGCCAAGCCGCAGAACAAGGTAAACGGCGTGAGCCAGTCCAGTGAGCCCCCGGCAAATTGACGATTGACCACCGGCAGCCCATCGATGAACGCCCCCAGCGCCACGCCCTGGAAGAACGTTGCCGCCACAGAACCGCCGATGAAGGCCTTGTCCCAGAGATGGCGCTTGTCGTCCTTGGCCTTGAAGCGGAACTCAAACGCCACACCGCGGAAGATCAGCCCGATCAGCATAAAGATCAGCGGCAGGTACAACGCCGAGAGCACCACTGAATAGGCCAGTGGAAAGGCGCCAAACAACGCCGCGCCACCGAGCACCAGCCAGGTTTCGTTGCCGTCCCACACCGGGGCGACGGTGTTCATCATTACATCACGGTCAGTCTTGCCCGGGATGAACGGGAAAAGAATCCCGATGCCCAGATCAAAACCGTCCATGACCACGTACATCATGATGCCGAAGATGATGATCACGGCCCAGATCAGCGGAAGATCAATACCCATGACTTAAGTCTCCTTGGTCAGGCTGGGGCGGTGGTCGGCATCGCTGCCATCATCGTCAGCTGCGGACAGCGGACGGGCCGGTGTGCGTTTCTGCCCTGGACCGCCATCGTTGGTTTCCTTGCCTTCGTCGATCTTCGGCCCTTTGCGCACCAGGCGCATCATGTAGCCGAGGCCCGCACCGAACAGCGCGAAATACACCACGACAAACAGGACCAGGGTGATGCTCATTTGCATGAAGCTGTGATTGGAGGACGCATCCGCCGTGCGCATCAGGCCATACACCACCCACGGCTGACGGCCGATCTCGGTGGTGAACCAACCGGCGAGAATCGCAATCAGGCCGGACGGGCCCATCCATAACGCCAGGTACAAGAACGGCCGCGAGGTGTACATCTTGTCGCTCTTGCGCAGCCACAAACTCCACAAACCGGTAAAAATCATCAGGAAACCCAAGCCGACCATGACCCGGAACGACCAGAACACAATGGTCGAATTCGGCCGGTCCTCAGGCGGGAAGTCCTTGAGCGCTGGCACTTGCTTGGTCAGCGAGTGGGTGAGGATCAAACTGCCCATGTAGGGGATTTCGACCGCATACTTAGTCTTCTCGGCTTTCATGTCCGGCCAGCCGAACAGGATCAGCGGCGTCGGTTCATCACCGATATTTTCCCAATGCCCTTCGATGGCCGCGATTTTTGCCGGTTGGTGCTCAAGCGTATTGAGGCCATGGAAGTCACCGATGACCGCTTGAATCGGCGCCACGATCAACGCCATCCACATCGCCATCGACAGCATGGTGCGGATCGCCGGGTTGTCCTTGCCGCGCAGCAAATGCCAGGCCGCTGACGAACCGACGAAGAACGCGGTCGCTACAAATGCCGCAGTGGCCATGTGCGCCAAACGGTACGGGAAGGATGGATTGAAGATCACCGCCAGCCAGTCCACCGGGATGATCCGGCCGTCGATGATTTCAAAGCCCTGAGGCGTTTGCATCCAGCTGTTGGAGGCCAGGATCCAGAACGTTGAAATCAATGTGCCGACGGCCACCATGACGGTGGAGAAGAAGTGCAGCTTGCGCCCGACCTTGTTCCAGCCGAACAGCATGACGCCAAGGAAACCGGCTTCGAGGAAGAAGGCTGTGAGTACTTCATACGTCAGTAGTGGCCCGGTAACAGCACCTGCGAAGTCCGAGAAGCGGCTCCAGTTGGTACCGAACTGATAGGCCATCACCAGTCCGGAGACCACGCCCATGCCGAAGTTGACGGCAAAGATCTTTGACCAGAAGTGGTACAGATCGCGGTAGGTATCGTTGTGGGTTTTCAGCCACAAACCTTCGAGTACCGCCAAGTAACTCGCCAGGCCAATGGTGATGGCCGGGAACAGGATGTGGAATGAGATGGTGAACGCGAACTGCATCCGGGCGAGATCAAGTGCCTCTAAACCGAACATAAGTCTTCCTCTGTCAGGTAAAACCGGCTGCGAGGCTTGTGGCCCTGCACCCACTGCCCCCACGGATATGGAGTGTGGCGAATTCGAATTCGTTCTTTTTTTACAAACATCACAACGTAGGGAGTCTGGCCTTATGGCCGCCGGATCATTTCCACCAAGGGTTTTGATCTGGATCAAGCATGATTGAAAGAGTAGTCCCATTTTCGAGGGTGACCGGTGTGGTCTTTTGCCGCGTGACAGGTTGCCTCATCGCGCCGGGGCCCGTTGAATCGGTGTCTAGCTAACTAAATTGCCGCGAACCGCAACTTTTGGTTACAGGTTGGTGATAATCTCGCCCCTCTCCCCGCTCAGATTTTCCTCCAGATGCCCAGCCAAGAACCGTTGCTGTTACGTCATCACCGCCCTTTTCTCGCGTTCTGGCTGGCTCGGATATTTACCGCCAGCGGCTTTCAAATGCTCACCGTCGCCATCGGCTGGAACCTGTATCAACTAACCGGCAACGTGCTGGACCTGGGTTTGGTCGGTCTGGTGGAGTTCGCCCCGCGTGTGCTGTTCATGTTGCACACCGGGCATGTCGCCGACCGCTACGACCGGCGCAAAGTCGCGGCCATCTGCCAGTCGGTTCAAGCGCTGATTGCCCTGTCACTGGCCATAGGCAGTGCAACCGATCATGTCACCCGCGAAATGATCTTTATCCTCGCGTTCCTGCTCGGCGCTGCCCGCTCCTTCGAAATGCCCACCACCCAGGCGTTGCTGCCCAGCATCGTGCCGTCAGCCTTGTTCCCCCGCGCCGTCGCTGCCGCACAATCGGCGCAACAGTCGGCCACCATCGTGGCCCCGGCGCTCGGCGGTTTGCTGTACGCCTTCGGCAGTGTCTGGGTCTACGGCCCGACCGTGGTCCTGTACATCATTGCGTGCGGTTTGATGCTCAACTTGCCCGCCCGGCAAACGCCGCTGAACAAGGGCAAGGCGACGCTTGATTCTCTGCTGGCGGGTATCCGCTTCATTCGCAGCCGCCCCGACATCCTCGGGGCGATTTCCCTGGATTTGTTTGCCGTGTTGCTGGGCGGCGCAACGGCGCTGCTGCCGGTGTTCGCCAAAGACATTCTGCTGACCGGCCCGTGGGGCCTCGGCCTGTTGCGCTCGGCGCCGGCAGTCGGCGCATTGCTGATGTCGCTGTGGCTGGCGCGGTTTTCCGTGGATCGCAAGGTCGGCCGGGTGATGTTTACCGCCGTCGGGGTTTTCGGCGTTGCCACCATCGCGTTCGGGCTGTCGACCTCGTTCTGGTTTTCGCTGGCAGTGCTGGTGGTACTGGGCGCCGCGGACATGATCAGCATGGTGATTCGCGCGTCCTTCGTACAACTCGAAACCCCGGACGAAATGCGCGGCCGGGTCAGCGCCGTGAACGGGTTGTTTATCGGCGCCTCGAATCAGCTCGGCGAGTTTGAATCCGGCGTCACCGCCCATTGGTTCGGCACCGTGCCGGCAGTGGTCATGGGCGGTATCGGCACGCTGGTGGTGACCGGGGTCTGGATCAAACTGTTCCCGACCTTGGCCAACCGCGACCGCATGCACGTGCCGGTCGAAGAAGCCAAGGTTTAAAGCAGCTTGTCGAGGGTGATGGGGAAATCCCGCACCCGTTTGCCGGTGGCGTGATAAATGGCATTGGCCACCGCCGCCGCAACGCCGACGATGCCGATTTCACCGACACCCTTCGACCCGAGGGCGTTGACGATCTCGTCGTGTTCTTCAACAAAAAGTACGTCAATGTCGCCAATATCGGCGTTAACCGGAATGTGATATTCGGCCAGGCTGTGGTTCATATGCCGACCCAGCGCATGGTCCGTCTGGGTCTCTTCGTGCAGCGCCATACCAATGCCCCACACCACACCGCCGAGAATCTGGCTGCGAGCCATTTTCGGATTCACCACTCGACCGGCGGCAATCGCGCTCACCACCCGATTGACTTTGACCGAGCCCAAATCCTCATCCACCCATACTTCGACAAATACCGCCGAGTGAGTCGCAGTCGCGTAGGCGTCACGCTGTTTGTCGGGTTCGGCGTCCACCTGGACTTCAATCACCGCCTCCCCGCTGCCCTCAACCAGTTCAGCCAACGTGATTCGCGCCTCACCGAATGACAGAAATCCGTCTTCGAAAACCGCTTGCTCCGTGGTCACGCCACTGAAGGCCGGAGACGTTTGCCGCGCTATCGCCAACAGTTTTTCCTTCAAGGCTTCACAGGCTTGCTGCACCGCCGTGCCCACCGAGGAAACGGTGAACGATCCGCCCTGCAATGGTGCTGTGGGCAGCGAGGAGTCCCCGAGCACAAACGTCACGTCCGGCAACGAAACACCTGAGGCCTGTGCAGCGATTTGGGTCATCACCGTGTAGGTCCCGGTGCCGATATCCGTTGTTGCGCTGCTGACTGTGAGTTTGCCGTTGTGATCGAGTTGTGCTTTGGCACTCGCTTTCATCTGCAACGCCTCCCAGACGCCGCCCGCCATGCCCCAGCCCACTAATTGCCGGCCATGACGCATGCTGCGCGGTTCGGCGTTGCGCTTCTCCCAGCCAAAGCGTTCGGCGCCCTGGGCGTAGCATTCGCGCAACGCTTTGCTGGAATAGGGCTTGTCTTCGTTCTGGTTACGCTCGCTGTAGTTGATCAGGCGCAGTTGTACCGGGTCGATCGCCAGCGCACAGGCCAATTCGTCCATCGCACATTCGAGGCCGACCAATCCCAGCGCGGCGCCGGGCGCACGCATGTCCAGCGGCGTGAACACATCCAGCGGCACCAATTTGTACGTCAGCTGCACGTTGTCGCAGTGGTAAAGCATGCCGCTCCACTCCACCACGTGTTCGGTGAAATCCTCGAACCGTGAAGTCTGGCCGATAGCAGTGTGACCGATGGCCAGCAACCGTCCATTCGCGGCGGCGCCCAATTGCAGGCGTTGCAAGGTGCGAGGACGATAACCAAAGGTGAACATCTGCTGACGCGTCAAGGTAACGCGCACCGAACGCTTGAGGTGCAACGCGGCCATCACCGCCAGTGGCAATTGATATTGCGGGCGCAAGCCGGAGCCGAATGCCCCGCCGACGTAGGCCGCAAATACCCTCACATGTTCTTTTGCCAGGCCGAACACTTTTTGCACATAAGACTGGCAGTTCTGCGGACCTTGAGTCTTGTCGTGGATGTGCAGACTGCCGTCGGCCTGAAACAGCACCGTGCTGGCGTGCGGTTCCATAGGGTTGTGGTGCTCGATTGGCGTGCTGTAGTTCAAATCCAGGCGCATGGCTGCGCCGGCAAACTCGGCCTGAAAATTCCCGCGAGGCTTGGGCACTTCGGCGGGCGCTGAGTGGGCATCACCCTGCTGGCTGATGAGGTCGGTTTGATGCGCCTCGGCCTCGTATTCGATCGTCACCAGCGAACCGGCATACCGCGCCAACTCAAGATTATCTGCAACGACCAGGGCCAACGGCTGGCCGCTGTACAGGACCCGGTCGTTGTACAACGGGCGAAACGGTGAACCTTTGGCCGAGTCGGCGTCTTCATAGTCTTCGTCGTAACTGGCGATTCTTGGCCGATTGGTGTGATCGATAACGGCGATGACGCCGGGCAGCGCCAGCGCTTGCGTTACATCAATGCCGACCACGCGCCCACTGGCGATGGTGCTGGAAACCACGCTGCCATGCAGCAGGCCGGGCGCCCCAAACTCGCCCGCGTAACGTGCCTGACCGGTGACTTTCAGATGACCGTCAACCCGGTCCAGTGGCTGGCCCATCGGCTTGGTAAAAGTGTTCATCAGGCTTGGCCTCCCAACGCGGCATCGCTTAATGCGCGGACAATCGCCCGACGCGCCAATTTGACCTTGAAAGCGTTGTGCTCAAGCGGTTCGGCGTTTTGCAGCAGAGCATCGGCGGCGGTGCTGAAGGTTTCACGACTGACCGCTTTGCCGACCAGCCAGGCTTCCACTGCTTTATCGCGCCAAGGCTTGTGCGCAACGCCGCCCAACACCAGGCGCGCCTCACGAATGATCGGCCCGGTCATCTCGAGCGCTGCGGCGACCGACACCAATGCAAACGCATAAGAGGCCCGATCACGAATTTTCAGATAATGGCTGTAGTCGGCAAAACCGGCGGCAGGCAGTTCAATGGCGGTGATCAGCTCATCGTCGGCCAATTGGTTATCACGCTCCGGCGCGTCGCCCGGCAAGCGATGGAAGTCGGCGAATTCGATGGTTCTCGCCCCACCACGGCCTTGCACATGAACCAAGGCTTCCAGCGCAGCCAGTGCCACGCACATGTCGGAGGGGTGCGTGGCGACGCACTGTGCACTTGCGCCGAAAATCGCGTGAATGCGGTTCAAACCATCACGCGCCGGGCAACCGCTGCCGGGGTTACGCTTGTTACAGGGCACGCTGGCGTCGTAAAAATAATAGCAACGCGTGCGTTGCAGCAGATTGCCGCCAGTGCTCGCCATGTTGCGCAGTTGCGGCGAAGCCCCCGCCAAAATGGCTTGGGACAACAATGGATAACGGGTTTCGATCAACGGATGCCATGCCAGATCGGCGTTGCTGACCAGCGCCCCGATCATTACGCCTCCTTTAGCGGTCGGGCTGACTTCGCGCAGCGGCAGCCCGGTGATGTCGATCAGATGCTCAGGGCGGGTCAGGTTTTCCTTCATCAAATCCAGCAGGTTGGTGCCGCCGGCAATAAAACGAGAGGCCGGACCGGCCAGATGGACAGCGTCCTGCACCGAGTCCGGTTTGCTGTAGTGAAAAGGATTCATTGGCCATCTCCTTGCACTGGCTGGCGACAGGCCGGAAGCGCTTCTTCAATGGCATCGCGGATGTTGTTGTACGCGCCGCAGCGGCACAGATTACCGCTCATCAGTTCCTGAATGTGCGCAGTGGTGTGTGCCCGACCTTCATTGGCCAGACCCACTGCTGAACAGAGCTGCCCGGGCGTGCAATAGCCGCACTGAAAGGCATCGTGTTTGATAAAAGCCTGCTGCATCGGGTGCAACTCATCCCCGACGGCCAGGCCTTCAACAGTGGTCAACTCGGCACCGTCGCACATCACCGCCAGCGTCAGGCAGGCATTCACCCGTTTACCGTTCAGCAACACGGTGCACGCGCCGCACTGGCCGTGGTCACAGCCCTTCTTGGTGCCGATCAGGTCCAAGTGCTCACGCAACAGGTCGAGCAACGTAGTCCAGGGCAAAACCTCAAGCTGACGCCACTCACCGTTCAGGGTCAGGCGCAGCGGATGACGGGTAAACGACGGCTGCGCCGCGTCGAGTGGGGTCGCGCTCATAAACACCTCACGGTTGGTCATACGTTCGCGGCGTTTTGGCAAACCGCCGTCATAAGGGGTACGACTTCGGGGTGGTATGGGCGTTCAAGGGAATTGATCCGTGGTAACAGCGGCGTGCTAAACCAACAGCTCTTTCGCCACCATCGCTCGCGTGGATTTACCGCAGAGCTGCTCCACTAGCGTCAGGGCAAACTGCAAGGCTGCACCCGAGCCCTGAGCCGTGATGCAGTTACCGTCGACCACCACTGGCTGGTCGACGAACGTGCAGCCCGACAGTTGATGGCTGGCCGATGGCAGACAGGTCATGCGCCGCTGACGCAGCACGCCAAAGGCTTGCAGCGCCACGGCCGGGGTTTCGGCGATAGCGGCAAACAAGCGACCAGCGGCGGCTTGATCCTTGAGCAACTGTTGCAGTGGTTGATGGGCGGCCAAGTGCCGCGCGCCGACCTGGCCTCCGGGCAGCGCGATCAGGTCGAAGGGTTGGGCAAGCAAATCGACCAGCATTGCATCGGCGGTCAGGCGCGTGCCGCGAGCACAGGTCAGCATGCGCCGTCCTTCGACGCTGGCCACCACCACTTCAACCTGGGCGCGGCGCAGTACATCGACCAGGGTTACTGCTTGCAAATCGTCGATGCCCTCGGCAAGGGCAATCAGGGCTCTAAAGGTCATGGGCACGGTCCACGGGAAGGTCTTTAAAGCGTAGTCAGCTTTGCCGCCCGTGTTCGAACCTGCCTTTATTTGATGTAAAGCTGCGTTGACAGGGTGTTGCCCGGTGAGTTGAGCGAGGTATTGCTGAACGTGAAGGTGCCTTCCTGTTTGCCGGCCAGATCGAATACGTACAAATAGCCGACCGTTTTTCTGCCCACGGTGCATTCGGTGAGGTTGCCATTATCAAAAGCACACACCGGCGTTCGCGTGCCATTCAGCACAAAACCGTCCAGCCCTACTTGCGCGCCGCGACCGTAGCCCACCTCCAATACGTACACCTTGATGTTCGCACCGGTATGGTTGCAGGTCGTCTGCGCCTGACCCTCGACGATGTCTTCAAAACCGCAGGAAGGGGATTCAACCTTCAGCACCTTCACTTGGCTCAGTGCTGGTGCCGACGCAGCCAACGCCGTGTTGGCCCCCAGCATCAAGGCGATCATCGTCCCCAACAGCGCTAACCGTGACTTTTTCATGCAATACCCTTTTCCATGCAAAACCGTGCCCCCGAAACAGGCGCGCAGTATGGCTGATTAGGCTTTAACGCAAAACATCGACGACGATCACAGCCATAGGCAGCCATCGCCCCACGCTGCTGGTATGATGCGCGGCTTTTTGGGACCGACACAAAATTCCCGGGCGCCTTCAGTGGTCTGTGCTTTGCTGTTGAGGTCGATACATTCACGGCGCCGGGCGCGCCACGGGGAGCAGACATGCTGGAAAGGCTGTTTCAACTCAAGGCACACAACACCAACGTGCGGACCGAGATTCTGGCGGGCGTCACAACTTTCCTGGCCATGGCCTACATTTTGTTCGTCAACCCGAGCATTCTCGGCGAGACCGGCATGGACAAAGGCGCGGTGTTTGTCGCGACCTGCCTGGCAGCCGCCATCGGCTCCACGGTGATGGGCCTGATTGCCAACTACCCGATCGCGCTGGCGCCGGGCATGGGCCTGAACGCCTTCTTTACCTACACCGTGGTTTTGCACATGGGCCATACCTGGCAAGTAGCGTTGGGTGCGGTGTTCATTTCGGCGGTGCTGTTCTTCCTGCTGTCGATCTTCCGTATCCGCGAATGGATCATCAACAGCATCCCGTTGCCGCTGCGCTCGGCGATTGCAGCCGGCATCGGCCTGTTCCTGGCGCTGATTGCCCTGCATAACGCCGGCATCGTCGTCAGCAACCCGGCAACCATGGTTGGCTTGGGCGATCTCAAGCAACCGGCGCCTATCCTCGCGACCTTGGGTTTTGCCCTGATCGTGGCCCTAGAAGCCTTGAAGATTCGCGGCGCGGTGTTGATCGGTATTCTAGCGGTGACCATCGTTTCGATTGTCATGGGCTTCACCCCGTTCGGCGGCGTGATGTCGATGCCTCCATCGCTGGCGCCAACCTTTTTGCAACTGGACATTAAGGGCGCGCTGGACATCGGTCTGGTCAGCGTGATTTTTGCCTTCCTGTTCGTTGACCTGTTCGACAACTCCGGCACGCTGATCGGGGTTGCCAAGCGCGCGGGCCTGATGGGCAAGGACGGCCACATGCCGAAAATGGGTCGCGCGCTGATCGCAGACAGCACCGCCGCCATGGCCGGTTCGTTGTTGGGCACCTCGACCACCACCAGCTACATCGAATCTGCAGCCGGCGTCAGTGCTGGCGGCCGCACTGGCCTGACGGCCATTGTGGTGGCGATTCTGTTCCTGCTGGCGCTGTTCTTCTCGCCATTGGCTTCCAGCGTTCCGCCATTTGCTACCGCCCCCGCACTGCTGTTCGTCGCCGTGCTGATGACCTCAGGCCTGGCCGAAATAGACTGGGACGACATCACCGTTGCCGCACCGGTCGTAGTCACTGCGCTGGCCATGCCGTTCACTTACTCCATCGCCAACGGCATCGCCTTCGGCTTCATTTCGTGGACCGCGATCAAGTTTCTGTCCGGACGCGCCCGTGAGCTGAACCCGGCACTGGTGATTCTGTCGATTCTGTTCGTGATCAAGTTGGGTTGGTTTAACGCATGACTTTTGATTCTCAAGCCTACGCCGTTCAACTCGCAGAAAAGGTCACGCGATTGCGTGACCTGCTGGCCCCGTTCGATGCGCCAGAGCCGGCCGTTTTCGATTCACCGCTGCAAAACTTTCGCTTGCGCGCCGAATTTCGTTTGTGGCGCGAGGCCGGCGAGCGTCATTACGCGATGTTTTCCCTGGAAGATAAACGCACGCCGATCCTGATCGAAGAGTTCCCGATCGCCAGCCTGCGTATCAACCAATTGATGCCGCAACTCAAAGCGGCGTGGAAAGCCAGCGCGGCACTGAGCCACAAGTTGTTTCAGGTGGAGTTCCTGACCACGCTGTCCGGCGATGCGATGATCACGCTGTGTTATCACCGCCCACTGGACGAGCACTGGCACACGGCTGCAGCCAAACTGGCGACTGAGCTGAATGTCAGCGTGATCGGCCGCTCGAAGGGCAAGCGCGAAGTGATCGGCCATGATTACGTGGTTGAGCAACTTGAAGTCGGCGGCCGCACCTTCAGCTATCGCCAGCCTGAAGGCGCGTTCACTCAGCCGAACGGCACGGTAAACCAGAAGATGCTCAACTGGGCCTACGACGCCCTGGGTGATCGTCCCGACGATTTGCTGGAACTGTATTGCGGCAATGGCAACTTCACCTTGCCGCTCGCCACCCGCGTGCGCAAAGTGTTGGCCACCGAAATCAGTAAAACCTCGGTCAACGCGGCGCTGAGCAACCTCAGCGAAAACGCGGTGGATAACGTCACGCTGGTGCGTTTGTCCGCCGAGGAACTCACCGAAGCGCTGAACGAAGTGCGCCCGTTCCGTCGCCTGCAGGGCATCGACCTGAAGAGCTATGAGTTCGGCAGCGTCTTCGTCGACCCGCCTCGCGCCGGCATGGACCCGGACACCTGCGAGTTGACCCGGCGCTTCGACAACATTCTGTACATCTCCTGTAACCCGGAAACGTTGGCAGCCAACATCGCCCAACTGCACGACACTCACCGCATCACTCAATGCGCGATGTTCGACCAGTTCCCGTGGACCCATCACATGGAATCCGGCGTGTTGCTGACCCGACGCTGATCAGTCGCCGCCGTTACGAATCAGCCGTCTTCGCGACGGCTTTTTTGTGGGTCAATCAAAGAGCCTTATCAACCTTTCGCGGGCGCCCGCCCTTCTTGCCATTGGCGCGTGCAGCGGCAGATTTAGCCGCGCTGCTTTGACGACCATTACGCGACGCAATGACATACGCCGCCATATTCATCAGCGGCTCACTCGCCGAAATCAATCCCGCGATGGAAACGTGCAGATCCTTTCCTTCGTGACACAGCGCGCTTGCGGCAAAACCGATTTTCAGTTGAGCAAAATCCTCCGCCTCGAAATCATCGAATTCAGGGTGGCGCTTTACTGGCAGCAATACACCGCTGCCGTCCTTGAAGCTGATGATCAGACAAGGTTCTGCATAGGCAACCGCCGTCGCCTGCAAAGTTTTTTTTGACTAAGTAGCCCACGTTCGATCGCTTCATCCACTACTTCTTCGGTGACGGGCCTATCCACCAATATGCTTGCCCTTATCGTTTTCATAGAGTGATCTCCACGCCCTCCAGTGCTCCCATCAAGGCCAGCAAGGTCTTGTTTTTCTCGGGTACATACCATGCCGAGCTAATGATGTAGGTGGTGGTGACGATACTTTTCAGCACCACTACTTGGTTGATCTGTTCATCCCACAATTGATGATCGAGGCAAACCGTTTGCAATTTGCTCCACCAGATGCCTCGAGCTCGACGTAAATGGGCGGGTTGTCCAAGGGCGTGTCGCAATCCTTCTAACACTGCCGTAGGCGGGCGACGTGATTGAGGCACCACGTCCCACAGTTCGACATTGTTGTGCCAAAAGCAGAACTTGAAACGCGCACTCCAGGCTCCGGCATCGACATGCACGTGGGGCGGGCAATGTTCGTCGCGCAGCATCACCACTAGCGATAGCCCTTTGTAGCGGCACACATTCACACTAACCCATCCGTTAGGTTAAAGAGAACAAGGATCTTCCTTTCCTTGAACAAACCGATCGCTGCTGCGCGTGTGGGCCCAATGCATTGCGCTGTGGACGTTAATCATAAGGTGCGTGAGATCGTCCGATCACCGCACACAAACCATCGAAACAAACTCGCTGCAATTGACCTAATTAACCAACTGGTACAATTTATCTCCACTGGCTGGATGCTCAGCCGATGCCAACAATAAAAAGTGGAGAAACCTCAATGTCGCCTATCTTTTTGCTGCTTATCGGCCCAAACCTGAATGGGTTGGGTACGCGTGAACGGGCTAACGTCGATATCACAGCACCGTGCGGTTTGGTCAGCCACGGCTATCGACTTGCGCAAAGCCATTTGCAGTTGAGGGGTTGAACACGGTGAGCCATGACAACGTGATATTGGCCGGCCTGATCGGCGCGGGCATTCAGGCTTCCCGCACACCGGCGCTGCACGAGCACGAAGGTGACGCTCAGGGTTTGCGTTACCTCTACCGCTTGATCGACCTCGACCCGTTGAAACTCGATATCACAGCGCTGCCCGATTTGCTGATGGCTGCCGAGCGCATGAACTACACCGGTTTGAACATTACGTTTCCATGCAAACAAGCGATCATCCCACTGCTGGACGAATTGTCAGCGGAAGCACGCGGCATCGGCGCGGTGAATACGGTGGTGCTGAAGGATGGCAAACGCCTCGGCCACAACACCGATTGCCTTGGATTTGCCGAAGGCTTTCGCCGTGGCTTGCAGGGCGTTGCCATAGAACGTGTAGTACAGATGGGCGCCGGTGGTGCTGGCGCGGCAGTTGCCCACGCACTGTTGAGCGAAGGCGTACAGCGCCTGAGTATTTTTGATGTCGAGATCAGTCGAGCCCAAAGCCTGGCAGACAATCTCAATCAGCATTTCGGCGCAGGCCGCGCCGAGGCCGGGCATGATTTACCGAGCACGCTTGCGCAGGCGAATGGTTTGGTAAACACCACCCCGGTGGGCATGAAAAAACTGCCGGGCACACCGGTGCCGCTAGAACTGCTTCGTGCAGAACTGTGGGTGGCGGAAATCGTGTATTTCCCACTGGAAACCGAGCTGCTGCGCAACGCCCGCGCCTTGGGTTGCCGAACGCTGGATGGCGGCACAATGGCAGTGTTTCAGGCAGTCAAGGCTTTCGAGTTGTTTAGCGGCGTGGTCCCGGACGCGCAACGGATGCTCGCGCACTTTCAAAGCATGAACGGTTGAACGACATACGATCGCGGCCTGTTGCAGGCCGCGATCTTTCAAGCGTGATCAGGCTTGCAAGTACCGCAGCACGGACTCGCAAATCATTTCCCGATGGCGTTGCTTGATGCCTTCGTCTGGCAAGTCGATCTGAAAAATCTCACCAAAAGTGTGTCTGTTCGACACGCGATAGAAGCAGAACGAACTGATCAGCAAATGCACGTCCAAGGCATCAAGCCCCGAACGGAAGACACCGTCTTCGACACCGCGCTGCAGTATCACGCCCAAGGCATCGAGGATGGTGTTGTTCATTGCCTTGATTGCATCGGAGCGCTTCACATATTCGGCGTTGTGAATGTTCTCGATGCTGACAATGCGCACGAAATCGACATTGCGATCATGGTGATCGAAGGTAAATTCCACCAGTCGCCGAATCGCCTCCCTGGGCGCGAGTTCGGCCAGTTGCAGGCGGTTTTCGGTGTGGCGTATATCGCCGTAGAGCTTCTCCAACACCTCGACGTAAAGCTGTTCCTTACTGCCGAAGTAGTAATAGATCATGCGCTTGGAGGTGTGAATGCGCTCGGCGATAGCATCGACGCGAGCACCGGAAAGCCCTTGCTGAACGAACTCCACAATAGCTTCTTGAAGAATGTTCTCCCGGGTCTTCTCCGGGTTGTTCTTGCGACTCTTGCGCGGCTCGGCAACAGGTTCGTCGGGCGTTACGGAGAGTTCTGAATTTATTGTCATTGCGGGCTCACGGCCATCACTGCACAAGCGGGCGATTATGAGCCGCACCGCACAGCGAAGGAAGTCGTGCGGCAGCGGTTTCATGTTGCGGTTACGAATTCCCTACAACTTCGCCTTCCTGATACCTGCGCTACGTGTTTTGGCCATCGCCGCCAGCCGCACCGCGACATTAGCCGCGCCGTAACCGGCATAACCTTGTTTGCGCTGAATGATCTCGAAGAAAAAGCGCCCCTCAAATGGCTCGGTGTACGCATGAAACAGCTCGCCACCCTGAGCGTCGCGGTCATACAGCACATTGAAATAGGCCAGTTCGCTGAGGAACTCATCATCAAAGTCGTAGCGAGCCGCCAGGTCATCGTAATAGTTGAGCGCGATATCCAGCAGTGGCACGCCGGCCTCTTTCGCACGGCTGACTTCGGCGAAGATATCGTCACAATCAAACGCGATGTGATGCACACCAGAGCCGCGATAACTCGACAACGCGTGTGAGATGGCGGTGTTGCGGTTCTCGGAAATGTTCAACGGCAAGCGAATCGAACTGTCACGGCTACGCAGCGCACGGCTTTTTACCAGGCCATACGGGTCGGGCAGCACCACTTCATCGTCAGCCTCGAAATCCAGCAGGCTTTTATAGAACAGCACCCAACTGTCGAGGCTGTCAGCGGGCAACGCCATGGCCATGTGGTCAATCCGTTTAAGACCACCGCCGGTTGCGTCTGCAGGCATCAGATTGAAGTCAGTGCCATAGACGTCGGTTTGCGGGTCTACCAGGTAGATCAGGCTGCCATCAGGTGCGCGCATCGCAGCCAATTCAAGTTCATTGGGACCCACCAAACCTCGATAAGGCTGCCCTTTGTAAGCCACCGCCCTGGCCAGTGCGCTGGCGCTGTCCTTGACCCTCAGTGCTGTTGCGCACAGCGAGGGGCCGTGCGCTTCGAAAAAACTGTGGGCGAAGGAATACGGTTCGCAATTGAGGATCAGGTTGATGTCACCTTGGCGCAACAGGCTCACGCTCTTGGAGCGATGCTGTCCGGCCTTGGCGAATCCCAACCGCTGTAGCCAATGTGAGAGTTTGGCGCCAAGACTTTCATCAACCGCAAATTCGAGAAATTCGATACCGTTGTATTCGCAAGCCTTCGGCGTCTCGAACAACATATCGTGGTACGCCGCAGGTTGGGATTCTTGCTCCAGGCGCTGACGCGTCTTCTCTTCGAGGTACAACAGCGAGCGCAAGCCGTCAGCAGCGTTGGCGCGAGGTGGCGCAGCGCGGAAACCGTCGTTGAATATCTCCAGCGACAACGGGCCGGTGTAGCCGCTCTTGATGATAGGGGCGAGAAAACCCGGCAGATCGAATTCGCCCTGGCCAGGGAAACAGCGAAAATGCCGGCTCCACTCCAGCACGTCCATGGCCAAAATGGGCGCATCGGCCATCTGCACAAAGAAAATCTTGTCGCCTGGAATCTCGGCAATGGCACTTGGATCGCCCTTCAGCGACAGCGTGTGAAAACTGTCCAGCAGAACACCCAACGCGGCATGATCAGCCTGACGAACCATATTCCACACCTGTTGATAAGTGTTTACATGCCTTCCCCACGCCAGTGCCTCATAGCCGATGCGCAAGCCCCGTGCACCGGCTCGTTCTGCTAGCTGACGCAAATCGTCGACCAGGATTTGCTCATCACCGATCGAGTCTGCCGAGGTATTGCTGCACACCAGCACCAGGTCTGTGCCCAGTTCCTGCATCAAGTCGAATTTGCGCTCTGCCCGTTCCAGATTGCGCGGCAAGCGGTCGCGGCGGCAGCCTTCAAAATCCCGAAAAGGCTGAAACAATGTGATCGCAATCCCCAGGTCGGCGCACATTTGCTTTATTGCTCGTGGGCTACCGTCGTAGTACAGCAGGTCATTCTCGAAAATTTCGACCCCGTCAAAACCAGCGGCGGCGATGGCTTCGAGTTTTTCCGGCAGGGTACCGCTCAAGGAAACGGTGGCAATGGAACGCTGCATAGGTCGACTCCCGGTGAAGGCTTCGGCTACAGGGAATTTGCGCCGCTTTTAATGTGATGATCGAATTATTGAGTGAGCCCCCTCGATTGAGCAATTCAAAGTGTACTACCCAGTTAGTTTTGCGTGCGATTATCGAACAGAATGGCTTTTGATGAATTGACGATTTTTTGCTCACTGCGCAACATCGCAGCACATTCGGTCCGGTCACACTCATCGTGCGCTGCGACCAACGATCTGGAACCCCACATAAAAATAATCGGGTGGCCTACATGACTCCGTCTCAAAGCTCTGCCATGGAGCATTCCTCCATAGCCCCTGCCAACGCTGGCATCGGCGACAAGATCCGTGGCGCAATGGCCGTGGGCAAAACCCGGTGGGGCATGCTTGCACTGGTGTTTTTTGCCACCACGCTGAACTACATCGACCGCGCCGCACTGGGCGTGATGCAACCCATTCTGGCCAAGGAGATGAGCTGGACTGCGATGGATTACGCCAACATCAACTTCTGGTTCCAGGTCGGCTATGCCATCGGGTTTGTGCTGCAGGGACGACTGATCGATCGGGTCGGCGTTAAACGCGTGTTCTTCTGCGCCGTGTTGCTCTGGAGCCTGGCGACCGGCGCCCATGGCCTGGCCACATCGGCACTGGGTTTCATGGTGTGTCGCTTTATCCTCGGCCTCACCGAAGCGGCCAATTACCCGGCGTGCGTGAAAACCACCCGGCTATGGTTTCCTGCCGGTGAACGTGCCGTGGCCACTGGCATTTTCAACGCCGGGACTAACGTCGGAGCCATGTTCACCCCAATGCTGCTGCCGCTGATCCTTCACGTGTGGGGTTGGCAGGCTGCCTTCTTGTGCATGTCGGCACTGGGGGGCATCTGGTTGCTGTTCTGGGGCTTGAAGTACTTCAACCCTGAAGACCACCCAAGCGTTAAACAGTCGGAACTGGACTATATCCAGCAGGAAGTCGAACCGGCGCCCGCGCGGGTACCGTTCTCCAGAATCCTGCGTATGCGCGGCACCTGGGCGTTTGCCATTGCCTACGCGCTGACGGCTCCGGTGTTCTGGTTTTACCTGTATTGGCTGCCGCCGTTCCTTAACCAGCAATACAGCCTGGGCATCAACGTGACCCAAATGGGCATCCCGTTGATCATCATCTACCTGACCGCAGACTTCGGCAGCATCGGTGGCGGCATCCTGTCCTCGTTCCTTATCGGTCGCGGCGTCAACCCGATCAAGGCGCGGTTGGTGTCGATGCTCCTGTTCGCCTGCTGCATCATCGGCGTAATCATGGCGGCGGGATCAAGCAACCTCTGGGTAGCGGTGTTCGCGATTTCCCTGGCCATCGGCGCGCACCAGGCCTGGACAGCCAACATCTGGAGCCTGGTGATGGACTACACACCTAAACACATGATGAGCACCGTGTTTGGATTCGGCGGCATGTGCGCCGCGATAGGCGGGATGTTCATGACCCAACTGGTGGGCCACATCCTGACCATCACCCACAATAACTACACCGTGCTATTTACCCTGATTCCGGCGATGTACTTCATCGCCCTTATCTGGATGTACTTCATGGCCCCGCGCAAGATTACTGCCGTCACCGACGTGTAAGCGTCTGGCTTGCCAGCGATGGCGATTTCGAAATCGCCATCACCGGCAAGCCGGTTTCCTACGGGATCTGCGTTAACGACATAAATCCGGGAATCACCACCGACCTGTAGGAGACTGGCTTGCCAACGATGGCGCCCTCGAAATCGCCATCACCGGCAAGCCGGTTTCCTACAGGATCTGCGTAAACGACATAAATCCGGGAATCACCACCGACCTGTAGGAGCCTGGCTTGCCAGCGATGGCGATTTCGAAATCGCCATCACCGGCAAGCCGGTTTCCTACGGGATTTGTGTTAACGACATAAATCCGGGAATCACCACCGATCCGTAGGAGACTGGCTTGCCAGCGATGGCGCCCTCGAAATTGCCATCACCGGCAAGCCGGTTTCCTACGGGATCTGCGTTAACGACATAAATCCGTGATTCACCACCGAACCGTAGGAGACTGGCTTGCCAGCGATGGCGCCCTCGAAATTGCCATCACCGGCAAGCCGGTTTCCTACGGGATCTGTGTTAACGACATAAATCCGTGATTCACCACCGACCTGTAGGAGACTGGCTTGCCAGCGATGGCGCCTTCGAAATCGCCATCACCGGCAAGCCGGTTTCCTACGGGGCTTTGCCTTTTAACGTCGACGCTGCTGCCACGCTGCCGCCAGGCCGCTGCAACAAATTACCGCGATGCCGATCACCGTGGTCAAGCTCGGTGTATGCGAAAACAGCAACCAGCCGAGCAAACCGGCGAACACAATCTGGCAGTAACCGAATGGCGCCAGCAGTGCGGGAGCCGCGTAGCGAAACGCCTGGGTCAGGAACAGGTGAGCGGTCATCCCGCAAGTGCCCAATGCCACCATCATCAATCCATGGCCGAAGGTTGGCACTTGCCAGAAGAACGGCACCAACGCGCTCATGATCAGCGTGTTGCACAAGCCTGCAAAAAAGTTGCTGGTGGTCGGACTATCGATTTCACTGAGCTTGCGGGTGAGCAATTGATAGAAGCAAAAAAACAGTGCCGAACACAGCGGCAGCAATACCGCAGGGGTAAACAGTTCGCCGCCAGGGTGAACGATGATCAGCACCCCGATAAACCCGCAAATCACCGCAATCCATTGTCCGCGTGTGACATGTTCTTTCAACAACGGCACTGACAGTGCAGTGACCAACACCGGCGCAAGAAAGTTGACCGCCGTGGCCTCGGCCAGCGGAATGAACTGCAGGCCGGTGGTAAAAAACAAACTGGTGCCCAGCAGGCACAACGCCCGCATCAATTGCAGCAATGGTCGTTTGGTGCGCAAGACACGCAAACCGGATTGCGGCAAAAATATCCCGGCCATCAGCAGCGTGTGCACCAGATACCGGGCCCATACCACCATGATGATCGGGTAAAAGCCCGATAGGTATTTCGACAGCGCATCGTGGCTGGAGAACAGAAAAGTCGCGACGACAATCAGCAAAATCCCGCGAAAGGGTTGGTTTACGCCGGAAAGCGGAGTGCTGATGGTCATGAAAAGTCCCTGTTGAAGTCGGAAAAGAAGCGATGCAAAACACCCCTTCCCTCGTACTCATCCCGGTTCACTTGTGATTATCGTTGGCACATTGATGAAGACATTTTAGAACCTTGTTCCAGATTCTCACACAAACAAACCGCAAACGTGTGCGAAAAGTGCGCGGCATCAACTAAACGAACAGTTCAGACGCCAGGCTGGCCGCCGACAGCTCCGCCGTAAATTTCAACAACAATGGCGCCAACTCATGCAACCGCGCGCCCGGCATGCGTGCGCTGGGCCCGGCGATACTTAGCACGCCAATCACCTGCCCGTTATCGGGATGGCGAACGACGGCCGCAATTGCCGAGGTGCCAACAGCCGAACTTTCTTCGACCCAGGCATAGCCCTGTTCTCGCGCCAAACGTAAGCGCTCAAGCAGTTCGATGTTAGAGCGCGGCGCGTTAGGGCCAACGTTTTCGGGCTGCTCTGCCGCTTGACGCTCCACCAGCGACAATGCCTCGGCGTCGCTCATGCACGCCAGCCACGCATGCCCCGAGGCGGTATAGAACAGCGGCGCATCACGCCCCATGTCCGGGTCGTAGCGCAGCCCGGAACGAGCGCCTTGAGACTTGGCGATCCAGGTTTGTCGCTCGCCCTCGATAACGCCGAGACGCACCAGTTCACCGGTTTCGTGAGCCAGACGATCAAGCACCGGTTGCACAATATCGGCACCACTGCTCGACAAGTAACGAAAGCCCATGGCGACCAGTTTGGTCGACAGTTGATAGCGCAAATTCTCTGGATTCTGCCGCACGTAACCCAAGCGGATCAGCTCAGCGAGCAATCGGTGCGTGGCGCTCTTAGGAATATCGAGCTGTTCTGCCAACGCCTGCATCGGCAGGCCACGAGGCTCGCTGGTAAGGCTTTCCAGCACGCTGAAAACACGTTCGATCTGACTGCCGGCCATGGGACCTTCCAAACAAGATTTTCACGATTCTAGAAGACAACCGGTCGAACGCAAAATCTGGAACTGACAATGCAATCCAAACTAAATCCGCTGCCTGACGGAATTTGATAAGGGAGCGACGTTCTTACACGTCAGTAATGTTCCGCAGAGCCCGCGATGCGCGCCTGGGAATGTTACGGTGCACGATAAATGCCGGACGACCGGACTGGCGCCGCACTCGCTCACCAGCAACACTCATCCCACGGACAATCAGAGGAATCCCACATGCTATGGAAAAAAGGCCGACGCAGCGACAACGTGGTCGACGCCCGTGGTGATGATGTCGGCGGCGGTGGCGGCGGAATGCGCTTCGGTGGCGGCAAGGGCCTGAGCCTGACGGCGATCATTCTGATTGTCGGGATCGGCTGGATGACCGGTCAGGACCCGCTGCAAATACTCGGACAACTCACCGGGCAAATGAGCGATCAATCGGCACCGGCCACCAATCAGGCCCGCAAGGCGCCACCGGCCAACGATCAACAGGCTGAGTTCGTGCGCTCGATCCTCGGCGATACCGAAGACACCTGGGGGCAGATTTTCCAGCAGGCCGGCCGTCAGTATAAAAACCCGACGCTGGTGCTGTTCAGCAATCGGGTGAATTCAGCCTGCGGCCTCGCGACCTCGGCGACGGGTCCGTTTTATTGCCCGGCAGACCAGAAGGTCTACCTGGACATGAGTTTTTTCCAGGAGATGTCCCAACGATTCTCCGCCGCCGGTGACTTTGCTCAGGCCTACGTGATCGCGCATGAAGTCGGGCACCATGTTCAGACGCTGCTGGGCGTTTCGGCAAAAATCCAGACCGCTCGCCAACAAGGTCAACGCATGGAGGGCGACGGCGGTTTGCTGGTTCGTCAGGAACTGCAGGCCGATTGCCTGGCGGGCGTGTGGGCCAACAATGCGCAGAAACGCCTGAACTGGCTGGAGCCAGGTGACATTGAAGAGGCGCTCAACGCGGCGAATGCCATTGGTGACGACCGTTTACAGCAACAAGGACAGGGCCGTGTCGTGCCGGACTCCTTTACCCACGGCACCTCAGCGCAGCGTGTGCGTTGGTTCAAGGCCGGGTTTGCCCAAGGTCAGATCAACCAATGCGACACCTTCGCGGCGAAAAATCTCTAAATGAAAATCTGGTTGCTGGTTCTCCTGATGACCTGCGCAAGCGCCGGGGCTGCGGAACATGCGGTGAAGCAGCTCAGCCCCGGCCGTTTGTTGCTTAAAGAAGGTGAAATGGCGGTGGGCATCGGCCCGGCGCCCGCAAAAATCGAACGCGTGTTGATCATCATCCACGGTCGACTGCGCAATGCTGAGACTTATCTTAGAAGTGGCGAAAGCGCAGCGGCTCAGGCCGGACAAAGCGCCACGACGCTGGTGATTGCTCCACAATTCCTCAATGAAACCGACGTCCAGCAACATCCCGTGGCCGACACGGTGTTGCGCTGGCAAGGCAATGACTGGATGGCGGGCGGCTTGTCCACAGGACCGTTCCCTTTAAGTTCCTACGGTGCGCTCGACGAAATCATCGGCCGGCTCGGCGACCGTCGACAGTTTCCAGACGTTAAGGAAGTGGTCATCGCCGGACACTCTGGTGGCGCTCAAGTCGTGCAACGCTATGCCATGCTCGGTCACGATCAGCCAGCGCTGGAATCTGCGGGCGTGCGCCTGCGCTATGTCATCGCCAACCCTTCCTCATATGCCTACTTCAACGAGCAACGGCCGGTGGCGTTTAATCATGCCGCGTGCCCCGGTTTCAATCGCTGGAAGTACGGGTTGGCGGATTTACCCGCGTACGCCGACGGACAAACGCCTGCGCAACTTGAGGAAAAGTACATCAAGCGCGATATCGTTTATCTTTTGGGGCAGCAAGACACCGACCCGAATCATCCGGCCCTGGACAAACGCTGTGAAGCCGAAGCGCAAGGCGCTTACCGTCTGATTCGCGGGCACAACTATTTTGATTACCTGACGCGCCGCCATCCGCAGGGTTTGAGCCAGCAACTGATCGAAGTGCCCGGTGTCGGGCACAATGGCGATGGCATGTTTACGTCGCCCGAGGGGCAGAAGGTGTTGTTCCCTTAAGCGCGTGGCTTGTCGGCGGAAGTGCTTTCAAACCGAGAGCATTTCCCGCAATGCCACGCAATCTGCCGCATGCCAATCCGTCAGCTCAGGCCACGGATTATCCGGCAGGTTCACCAACACCGTCCGTGCGCCAGCCGCTCGCCCGCAATCAAGATCAAACCGGTAGTCGCCGACCATCACCATTTCAGTGGTGGGTACGTTCCACGCTTCGGCCAACTTCAGCAAACCCCCGGGATGTGGTTTGGGCGGCGCTTCATCACGGCCCAGTACATCCTCGACCGCAAAACAGTCGGCCAGCCCGATGGCCTCAAGCGTGATGTGCGCCAATTCGCGCGCATTGCGCGTCAGAATGCCCAGCCGATACCCGCGCCCGGCCAACTCGCGCACTAGTTCCACGGCACCTGTTGCCGGTTTCGAACCCAGCGCCAGATCACGCTCGTGCTCCAGCAGCCACGCATGTTTAGCCGCCGCTTCATCAGCCGGCAATGCAGCAAGGTGAGTGAGAATGTCGTCTTCGGCCGGTATCGCCAATGCCACGCGGATGGCTGCAAAATCATGCACGGCCACCGTCAGGGTGCCGTCCATGTCGAACACCCAATGCCTGACTTCGGCCAGGCTCATGCCCAATCCTTGCGGTAGCGGATCAGGCCTTCCTGAGTCACCGAAGCCACCAATTGCCCGGCGCGATTGAATACGCTTCCACGGGTGAAACCCCGGGAATTGCCGGCCCATGGGCTGTCCATCGCATACAGCAACCAGTCATCGGCGCGCAGATCCGCGTGGAACCACAAGGCGTGATCAAGGCTGGCGACCTGCATGTCTTTGTGCCAGACCGATTTGCCGTGCGGCTGCATCGAGGTGGTCAGCAGACCAAAATCCGAGGCATAGGCCAGCAGGTATTTGTGCAGCGCCGGGGAGTCGGCCAGCGAACCGTCGGCGCGAAACCACACGTACTTGATCGGATCGGAAGGTTTCGGGTTGTACGGGTCATCTTCAGTAACCGGGCGAAACTCGATCGGTTTCGGGCACAGCAGTTTTTCGCGCATGTGCTCGGGGATGAGGTGTGCACGCTGCTGCGCGAGTTCGAGTTCCGATGGCAGGTTTTCCGGGCCCACTACAATCGGCATCTCGGCCTGATGCTCGAACCCCTCTTCGTCGTACTGGAACGATGCGCTGCAAGTGAAAATCGGGTTGCCCTTCTGGATTGCGGTAACGCGGCGCGTACTGAAACTGCCGCCGTCGCGCACTCGATCGACCTGGTAAACCACGGGCAGCGCGGAGTCGCCCGGACGCAGGAAATAACCGTGCATGGAGTGCACATGGCGCGCTTCTTCAACGGTCTGACTGGCCGCCGACAGCGACTGGCCAATGACCTGGCCGCCGAACAACTGACGAAACCCCAGGTCCTGACTACGACCACGAAACAGGTTTTCTTCGATCGGTTCCAGGGTCAGCAAGTCGACCAGATCCTCCAACACTTGGCTCATTCAGACTCTCCTCACACAACACAATACCGCGCAGTCTTGGCTGCGACGGTCGATTCAGGTTCTGGCCAACGCCACTATGGGGACCATTGTAAACGTCCGCGCCGGCTTATCCATGTAAGGTTTGCAGCCATTGTTCGCGGCTGATGCGGTACAGAACATGCTGACGCAACGGATGACCGACTGCGAGCCTTGGGTGCTCGAAATCATCAGCTGAATCATGCTGCATTCCGATGGCCTGCATGACTTTCTGCGAGGGCATATTGGTTTGGGTGGTGAAGGACACTATTTCTTTCAAGGCCAGCCGATCAAACCCGCAGCGCAGAGCGGTCCAGGCCGCCTCACTGGCATAACCGAGCCCCCAATGCTCACGAGCCAAACGCCAGCCAATTTCCACCGCCGGGGTAAACGCTGCCTCAAAGCCTGTGACGGCGAGCCCGGTGAATCCGATAAAAGCACCGGTATCCTTGCGCTCCAACGCCCAAAATCCGAAGCCGTGCTCGGCAAAATGTCCACGAATGCGACCGATCAATGAAGCACTGTCCAAGCGGCTGAGGGGCGCCGGGAAATAACGCATCACCTGAGGATCGGCACACATCGCCGCAAATTCCGGCAAATCCTCATCGCGCCACTGCCGCAACAGCAGGCGTGCGCTTTCGAGTTCCAGTATCGGCTCCATCGTGCTCCTCCATTTCCATCCCGCCAGTCTACATCGCTGGTAGGATCGTTCACTTGTTCCTACATGAATTCGCCATGAAGCTGCCTCTGATCTACCACGAAGACTACAGCCCGGAATTCCCCGCGGATCACCGCTTTCCCATGGACAAGTTTCGCCTGCTGCGCGATCACCTGGTGGACAGCGGCCTGACCCGGGACGCCGACCTGCTGCGCCCGCAACTCTGCCCGCCAGAGATTCTCGCACTCGCACATGACCCTGCGTATATCGAACGCTACATGGGCGGCGAGTTGTCACGTGAAGACCAGCGGCGCCTGGGTTTGCCGTGGAGTGAAGCCCTGGCCCGGCGCACGGTACGCGCGGTCGGCGGCTCGTTGCTGGCGGCCGAACAAGCGTTGGAGCATGGTTTGGCCTGCCATTTGGCAGGTGGCACCCATCACGCGCATTACGACCACCCGGCAGGATTTTGCATCTTCAATGACTTGGCGGTGATCAGCCATTTCCTGCTGCAAAGTGGCCGAGTGGACCGGGTACTGATTTTTGACTGCGATGTGCATCAAGGCGACGGAACCGCACGCATCCTGCACAACACGCCGCAAGCGGTGACGGTTTCCCTGCACTGCGAGAAGAACTTTCCCGCGCGCAAAGCCGAAAGTGACTGGGACATCCCGCTGCCGATGGGCATGGGCGATGCCGATTATTTGAAAGTGGTCGACGATGCACTCAACTACCTACTGCCGCTTTATCAGCCAGACCTGGTGCTGTATGACGCAGGCGTCGATGTGCACAAGGACGACGCGCTCGGTTATCTGAAGCTGACGGACGCCGGCGTTGCTGCTCGTGACGAAAGCGTGATGCGCCATTGCCTGGGGCGCGATATTCCCGTGGTTGGGGTTATCGGCGGCGGCTACAGCAAAGACCGTAAAGCCCTGGCGCGGCGTCACGGCATCCTCCATCACAGTGCGCAACGTGTCTGGGAGTCATCAGGTTGTCATTGACCTGTGGATGCTTTACCCACAATGCCTGTGGAACTGCCTGTGGATAACCTGAGTGAAAGGTCCTACAGACCAGACTGCACATAGCCTGCAAAGCGGTGGTTGTTTTTTGATCAGCCTTTCAACGCATCGAAGCGGTAGAATGCGCGGCTTATTCCGCCACGCCGCAGCTTTCGCCATGACCCAGCCATCGCCCTCCTCCTCTCACGTCGTCATCATCGGTGGCGGCCCCGCCGGTTTGATGGCGGCTGAAGTCTTGAGCCAGGCCGGAATCAAAGTCGATGTGTACGATGGCATGCCTTCGGTGGGGCGAAAATTCCTGCTGGCCGGTGTTGGCGGCATGAACATTACCCACTCCGAAGCCTACCCCGCGTTTCTCTCACGCTACGCCGAACGCGCGCCGCACATTGCACCGCTGCTGCGCTCGTTTGGCGCCGATGCGCTGTGCGAATGGATTCATCAGCTGGGCATCGAAACCTTTGTCGGCAGTTCCGGCCGAGTGTTTCCGACTGACATGAAAGCCGCCCCGCTCCTACGCGCCTGGCTTAAGCGCCTGCGCGATTGCGGTGTCGTCATCCACACCCGACACCGTTGGCTGGGCTGGAATAACGACGGCAGCCTTAAGGTGTCGAGCCCGGAGGGTGAAAAGGCTTTAACCCCAGACGCCACGTTACTGGCCCTCGGCGGTGGTAGTTGGTCGCGCCTTGGCTCGGACGGCGCATGGATGTTGCCACTTGAACAACGCGGCGTAGAACTGGCGCCGCTGCAACCGAGCAATTGCGGCTTCGAGGTGCAAGCCTGGAGCGAACTGATGGTCAGTAAATTCGCTGGCGCGCCGCTGAAAAACATCGCCATCGGCCTCAATGACGACGTCCCACGCCTCGGCGAATGCGTGATTACCGCCACCGGAATTGAAGGCAGTTTGATCTACGCCCTGTCTGCACCGATTCGCGAAGCCATCAACCAGCAGGGTTCGGCAACCGTTCACCTCGACCTGTTACCTGGCAAGCCTGTGGATAACGTTCAGGCTGCACTGAGCAAGCCACGTGGTTCGCGCTCGATGTCCAAGCACTTGCACAGTCAACTTGGGATCGATGGCGTCAAAGCGGCATTGTTGCGGGAACTGACGCCTGCCGACTGCTTCGCAGACCCGGCGCTGTTGGCAAAAGCGATCAAGGCATTGCCGCTGCAACTGATCAAAACCCGCCCGTTGGACGAAGCCATCAGCAGCGCTGGCGGTGTGATGTTCGAGGCCATGGATGAGCGCTTGATGCTCAAGCAACTGCCAGGCGTGTTTTGCGCGGGGGAAATGCTCGATTGGGAAGCGCCGACCGGCGGCTATCTGCTGACCGCATGTTTTGCCAGCGGGCGAACAGCGGGAATGGGGATGGTGACGTGGTTGCGCAACAAGTCCTGAGACAGAGTTGCGCCCGTCGCGAGCAGGCTCGCCCCCACAGGAATCGCATTTATCCAGAAAAAATGTGACCCCTCAGGGCGCGAGGCTGCTCGCGATGGCGTCTTTCTAAACGCCGCCGTACATCAAGGCTTCTTCTTGCGCGGCCCGGTGTTGAACACCGGTACTTTTCGCACAGGTTTGATCGAAGGTTCCGGCGCTGAAGCATCCCCGCTCTCAACCCACTTGCCCAGGTTGCGCTTACCACCGCCGGAAGTTTTTGGCTTCTTCGGCTTTTTCGGTTTCTTCACCACCTGACCGCTGGCGTCGGTGTCCGGTACGCGGTGCTCTGGCTCGAAATCGTGTTCGACCTGGCGCGGCAACGTCTGACGCGTCAACGTCTCGATGGCTGACAGCAAATTCACTTCATCGGCGCACACCAGCGAAATAGCCTGGCCAGTTGCACCCGCACGGCCGGTACGACCGATACGGTGAATGTAATCTTCAGCCACGATTGGCAAGTCGAAGTTGACCACCAATGGCAGATCTTCGATATCCAGTCCTCGGGCCGCAACGTCGGTGGCCACCAGAATCTGCACTTCACTGGCCTTGAAACGGTCCAGTGCACGTTGGCGAGTCGCTTGAGGTTTGTCGCCATGAATGCCGTCGGCGTTGATGCCCAGGCCCTGGAGTTTTTCCACCAGTGCGTCCACGCCATTGCGAGTCTTGGCAAACACCAGCACCTGTTTCCATTTGCCTTTACGCAGCAAATGAATGAACAACTCCGGTTTGCGCTTCTTGTCGACCGTTACCACCCACTGCTTGACCGTACTCGCCGCCACGTTGCGCGGGCTGACTTCAATGCTCAGCGGATCGTTGAGCATTTGCCCGGCCAAGGTGCGAATCGCATCGGAGAACGTGGCCGAGAACAACAGTGTTTGACGCTGTTTCGGTAAAACCCGGTAAATATTCCCCAACTCTTCGGAGAAGCCCAGGTCAAGCATGCGATCCGCTTCGTCCAGCACCAGCGTTTGCAGCTGATTGAACTTCAAGGCCTTCTGGCGGAACAGGTCGAGCAAGCGACCTGGCGTTGCCACCAACACGTCGACACCTTTGCGCAACTTCATCATTTGCGGGTTGATGCTGACGCCGCCGTATACCGCATAAGTGCTCAGCGGCAGGTTCTCGGCGTACTGACGCACGGCTTCGTGAACCTGTTCAGCCAGCTCGCGGGTCGGCACCAGAATCAGTGCACGCACCGAGTTGGAGGCGACTTTCGGCCCTTCCATCGCCAGCAATTGCAGAAGCGGCACAGCGAAACCGGCCGTTTTGCCGGTCCCGGTCTGGGCCGCAGCCATCAAGTCGCGGCCAGCCAGCACCGCCGGAATCGCTTGCGCCTGAACCGGCGTCGGGGTCTGGTAGCCGAGCGTCTCGAGAGAGCGCAGCAAGGGTTCGATCAGGCCAAGGGTGGCGAAAGTCATGGGATTACCGTAGGAAAATTCAGCGCGGTTGTGCAAAACGAGTGTGCAATGGCGCGCAGTTTACCCTAATTCACACGCGATTCTGTCGGCACTGCTGCGGCCGGCTGAACGGGGCGCCGGCGCCACTGTGGCAAACCGATCAGCACCACAGCGCTGATGATCACGGCCATGGCCAGTGCTTCTTCGATGCCAATCGTTTCGCCAACGAACACAATGCCCAACAACACCGCAACGGCCGGGTTGACGTAGGCGTAACTGGTGGCCGCCGCCGGACGCACGTTTTTCAACAGATACATGTAGGCGTTGAAGGCAATGATCGAGCCGAAGAAAATCAGGTAAGCCAGCGCCATCCAGCCTTCTATAGGCGGCATGCCCTGCAATTGCTCACCGCTAAGCGCGCTGCCAATCAGCAGCGCCACGCCGCCCACCAGCATTTCCACGGCACTGGCCATGGCACCTTGCGGCAACGGCAAATGCTTGCTCCACACCGAGCCGAAAGCCCAGGTGGCCGCTGCAAACACTAGCAACATGGCGCCCATCGGGCTCGATTGCAGGTTTGAGCCAAGATTCAGCATGGCGATGCCGATCAGCCCAAGCACAATACCGGCCCATTCGAGGCGGGTATTACGCGCGCCCCAGAAGTAGCCGCAAAGCAAGGTAAACAACGGCACCGTCGCCACTGCAAGCGCAGCAACACCCGACGCCACGCCAGTGTGTTCCGCCACGCTGACCGCGCCATTACCGCAGGTCAGCAGCAAGATGCCGATGATGCCCCCAGCCTTCCATTGCGCCCAGGTCGGTGCCGGCGCACCGCGCCACCGCAGGAACGCATACATCAAGGAACCGGCAATGACAAAGCGGATACCCGCCAGCAGTAACGGCGGCCAGTATTCGATACCGATGCGAATGACCAGGTAAGTCGACCCCCAAATCACATACAACGCGAAAAAGGCAGCGATCAACGGCAAGGGAAAGCGACGTAAGCCAGGCATGGGCAGCTCGAAGGCAGAACAAAGAGACCGGTTATTCTAGAAAGCCCCACGCCGAAAATTAAGTTACAAAATCTGTTTTTAGCGCCGGTACACTTTTTTAGAAGCCGCGATGGCGCTTCAGATGCTCGTTGATCTTGGCGGCCGGCACTTTTTGCAGGCTCACCAGCAAATCATGCGACAACTCGCGCAACCCGTGTTTTTGCCGCAGCTCTTGCGCCAGGTGCGCGGTCAGGTTGGCGGCCATTTCCGCATCGGCCATGGCCCGGTGAGCCTGGCCGGTATGCGGCAACCTGGCGAACGTGGTGAGCGTGCCGAGTTTATGGTTCGGCGCGGCCGGCATCAGGCGGCGGGCGAGTAATAGCGAACAGGCAAAGTTTTGCAAACGCGTGCGTTTGATACGCCCCAGCTCAAAATCCCAGAACTTCTGGTCGAAGGCAGCGTTATGGGCCAACAGCGGCGTGATGCCGACAAACTCGTTGACCTCGTTCATCACCTGCTCGGCCGATGGCGCGGTGCGCAGCATGGCGTTGCTGATGCCGGTGAGTTGTTCAATGAAGGCCGGCACGCGAACGCCGGCGTTCATCAGGCTTTGGTAACGATCAACGATGCGCCCCTGTTCAAGAATCACCACGGCAATTTCCGTGGCCCGGCAGCTGCTGCTCGGGGAGATCCCGGTGGTTTCAAAGTCGATGACTGCTATGCGTTCCAAACCTGTTTCAACTCCGTAAAAATCAATTCTTGAGCAGCAATGCGCCTTCGATCGGCACATAGCGGCTGGCGGCGCGAATCAGCGAGTTGGCGGTCAAGCCAGGCACGCCATATGCCACTGCTTGTACGCCGTGCTTGCTGATGATTCGCTCCAGCAGCATGTCGAAATCACCGTCACCGGAAGCCAGCACCACTTCGTCGACATGCGCGGCGGCGTCCATGATGTCGATGGTGATGCCCACGTCCCAGTCACCCTTGGCCGAGCCATCGCTGCGCTGGATGTAAGGCTTGAGCTTCACCACGAAACCCAGGTTGCGCAGGATCTGCTGGAACTGCTGCTGTTTGCTGTCGCCGCGGTCGATTGCGTAGGCGTAGGCCTCGACAATCTCGCCCTGCTTGCTGATATCGGCCCACAGTGCGGCGTAGTTGAAGTGGCAACCATAAGCCTGACGCACGGTGTAATAGAGGTTTTGAACATCGGCGAACACTGCGATTTTTTTCACCGTGCATCCTCGATAGAGCGCTGGCGCGCAGGCAGGATCAGGCACAAGGCCCGAAAAGTTGCCCAGTATGCCAGCCAAGAGGATTGTTCCGCGAATAATCGGCCATGTGGCGAGGCAGCAAGCTCCCTCGCCACAGGTGTGTCAGACGAAGGAGTCGTCGTCATCGCCGCCGAAAAACGATGAACTGTCGTCATTGCCGTAATCAGCGTCGGCGTAACCGCCCTGATCGCTTGCGTTGTCGGCCATGCGCTGGTCGTCGCCCCAGCCGTTGCCATTGCTCTGGTCATTGACCTGAGCCGGCTCTTCCTTGATGACTTCGACGATTTCCTGCGGCTGCTGATTGCTGTGGAACAAGCTGCTGATGCCTTGAGCCAGCATTACGCCACCCGCGACGCCCGCCGCCGTCTTCAGTGCGCCGCCGAGGAAACTGCTGCCCGCCGCTGCCGGGGCTTGCTGTTGTGGCGCGTAATTCTGCTGCGCCGGGGCTGCGCCGAAGTTTTGCTGTGGCGGCTGCGAATTGAACGCAGGCCGTGCCGGTTCGCGCCAGCCGCCACTCGACGGCGGTGCACTTTGCGTCGGTGCGGGCTGCGGATCACGAGAACCGCCTCCGAAAATGCTCGACAGAAACCCACCGCTGGCAGGCGCCGCAGCAGGCGCTTGAGCCTTGGCCGATTGCAGTTCGGCCTGCAATTGCTGCACGTGCTGAGTGAGTTGTTTGTTCTGTTCGTCGAGGCTCTTGATGGCGGCCTCTTGAACCAGAATCGCCTGGGTCATGAAATAGCCCGCCGCGGGTTGGCGAGTCAGGTGTTCCTTGATCCGCGCCTCAGCCTGGGCGTCGCGCGGGGCTGAATCCGTTTCGGCCTGTTGCAGCCGGGAAAACAGTCCATCGATCAGGGTTTGTTCTTCGCTGTTCATGGCGACCTCGTAGATTGCCGGGAATTTCGTCGCCCACATTCACTGTGAATGAGGTGCTTACTGGTAATGGAGCCTGCAACAGGATGTTTCAATGATCTTTACCTAACGTTTACGTTTGCTTGTGGCGGCACTTCATCGGTTAAAGTGTGTGACAGCTTTTTACCAGCGATACCGACCGTATGAATCCGTTCGATGTACTGCGTGACTCTTTTTACTTCTTCAAACGCAATCTGGGCCAGATCGTGCAGCTGTGCCTGCCGCTGGTAATCCTTGAAGCCTTGTTGCAACAAGTGGTCGACCGAACCGCGGGGCCGGAAGGTTTCCCCGGTTACAGTGTGATCGTCGGCCTGCTGGTTTATCCACTCTACACAGCGGCCCTGATTCTGTTCCTGGACGCCCGCAGCCGTGGTGAATCGCCGCGTATCCGCGACCTGTTGGCGATGTCGGCGACGTTGTGGCCGCGTTTTGCCTTGCTCACCGCGCTTAACACCTTGCTGATTCTGCTCGGTCTGTCGCTGTACTTTCTGCCGGGCATCTGGCTGATGGTGACACTGGCGTTTTCCGAGTACCTGCTGGTGCTCAGAGGCATGGCTCCACTGGCGGCCATGAAAGAAAGCCTGCGCCTTACGCGCGGCCATTTCCTGCGCATTCTGGTGTGCATTCTGTGTGTGATGGGTCCGTTATGGGTGCTTAAAGGCGCGACGCTGGCGATTTATCCCGACCCGCAGAACCCGCTTATTTCGCTGTTGATCGACAGTGCGCACAGCTTTTTGCAACTGTTTACCAGCGTGGTGCTGTTCCGCCTGTTCATGTTGATCGGTGAAGCACCCACGAAAGCGGATGAGCCTCGCTGACAGCGCTTGGGAATCCGCCCGGCGGTCGGTTATGCTCGCGATCAACTTTGTAACGCCATAAGCCGAACCATGACCCGTCTACTGCGCTACACCCTGCTGATAGTGCTGTTGGTTCTCGGCCTGTTTGCATTGCTGATCTACAACCTGACGTGGCGCCCCGGCGCCAAGGAAGTGCTGCCAGTCAGTTGCACAGCGCCAGCACCTGCACTGGCGCCCGGCCAGGCAATGAAGGTCATGACCTGGAACGTGCAGTACCTGGCGGGCAAGCGCTATGTGTTCTGGAACGATCTGGCGAACGGTGATGACGAAAGCCCGACGCCCGAAGACATGGCCTTCAGCCTCGACGAAGTAGCGCGGGTCATCCGTGACGAACAGCCCGACATCGTGTTGTTGCAAGAGCTGGACGATGGCGCCAAGGCCAGCGATTACCAGAACCAGCTCAAACTGCTTCAAGAGCGGGTCGCCGACATTTACCCGTGCAGCGCTCATGCCTTCGACTGGAAAGCTGACTTCGTGCCGGAACCGCACATCTTCGGCAGCGTCGGGCGGCAAATCGCCACGCTTAGCCGCTACGAGATCGAACACGCCGAGCGCCTGCAATTGCCGGTCGCGCAGGCCAACATCATCAGCCGCCAGTTCAAGCCCAAAAATGCATTGCTGATCACCTATCTGCCGTTGAGTGACGGCGGCCAGATAGCGGTGCTCAATACCCATCTGGATCGCGCCACTCAAGCCGACGATACATTGCTGGCTCAGGTGACTGCCGTGGCCAAGGTGCTCGACAAGTACGAAAGCCGCGGCACGCCATGGTTGATCGGCGGTGATTTCAATCTACTGCCTTTGGGCCAATACCAACGCCTGCCCGCCGAACAGCGCACGCCCTACTCTGCCGACAGCGCGTTGCATGTGCTGTGGGACAAATATCCGATGATCCCGACCAACAACGAGGCCACCGGCATTGATCGGGAACGTTGGCTGACCCATTACCCGAATGACCCGGGCCTGAACGGGCCGGACCGCACGGTTGACTACCTGTTTTACAGCCCACGGATCAAACGGGTCGAGGCGATGGTGCGACAGGACGATACGTTGCGAATCTCCGATCACTTGCCGGTGATCGCGCGTTTCCTGTTACCCCCCGCGCCTTAGCCCAAGCACAGTGCAACACTTGCGGCTGATCAATGCGCCTCTTCCAGCTCATCGTGCAGTAACCCGAAAATCTCGCGTTTCATGTCGATGAACGAGCGTTCCATGACCATGTCCAGGTTGCGTGGACGCTCGATCGGCACGTCCAGAATCTGCTTGATCCGTCCAGGCCTGGCACCCATCACATACACGCGGTCGCCCAACAAAATGGCCTCGTCGATATCGTGCGTGACGAACAGCACGGTTTTTTTGCTGTTGCCCCACACCCGAAGCAACAACTGCTGCATCTGCAGACGGGTCTGGCTATCGAGCGCGCCGAAGGGCTCATCCATCAGCAGGATTTGCGGATCATTGGCCAACGCCCGGGCAATGGCCACGCGTTGCATCATGCCGCCTGACAGCTGCTTGGCGTAGTTGTCGGCAAACCCGGCGAGTCCGACTTCATTGACGTAGTAATCGACGATTTCCTTGCGCCGTGCCGCCGGCATGCCGCGACGCTTGAGGCCAAACTCGACGTTCTGCCGCACCGTCAGCCACGGGAACAAGGTATAGCTCTGAAACACCATCCCGCGATCCGCGCCCGGGCCTTGGACCTGCTGGCCGCCGACGTAAATCTCACCTTCGGTAGGCTCTGCTAGGCCTGCGGTGAGGTACAACAAACTCGACTTGCCGCATCCCGATGGCCCCACCAGCACCGCGAACTGCTGGTCCGGCACCTCGAACGAGACTTGCTCCAGCGCGGTAAACACGCCGCCGTCAGGTTTTTTATAACGCAGGCTGACCTTGTCCACTTGCAAACGTGGCGCTGCGTGCACAGCGCTCGCTTGTGGCGTGACGAAACGATGATTGGCAGCGCTTACTGAGCCCATGCGGCGATCCTCAGACGTAAAAAACGGAACAGTTGATCGGTGATCAGGCCCAGCAGGCCAATGATCGCGATTGCCAGAAAAATCACATCCACTTGAAAACCGCGCATGGCTTTAAGGCTCAAATAACCCAGGCCACTGGAAGCGGCGACCAGTTCGGCAACCACCAGGTACGTCCACGCCCAGCCCATGGTCACGCGCAACGTATCGAGCACACCTGGCAACGACGCCGGGGCAATGACATGCAGTACCGCATCGCGGCGGCTGGAACCCAAGGTGTACGAGGCATTGACCAGGTCTTTGGAAATGCCTTTGGACACGTCCGCGATCATCACCAGTTGCTGGAAGAACACGCCGAAAATAATCACCGAAACCCGCTGCTCCAGACCAATGCCGATCCACAGAATGAACAGCGGTACGAACGAGGTCACCGGCAAGTAGCGGATGAAATTGACCATCGGCTCAAGGAACGCCTGGACGATGCGGAAGCTGCCCATCAGCAATCCCAGCGGCACGGCCACCAGCGAGGAAATAATAAATCCGACCATCACCACTTCCAGGCTGGCCCATACGTGCAAGCCCAGCGTGCCGTCGCGGCCAAGGCGTATGGCAGCCTCGACCACCGCGCCCGGCGTCGGCAGAAACATTCCCGGCACCACACCGCCATACGACAAACCGGCCCACAAGCCGATCAACAACACCCAGGCCAGTCCGCTCGCGCTCCATACAATCTGCACCGGCAGACCGGTTTTGGGCGTGACGCAGCGGCTCAGCCATGAATTGCGCTTGAACATGCAAACCTCCTACTGCGGGCTGACAAAGCGGTTATCGATCAGGTCGTCATTGCTGACGTTGTAAGGCTTGCCCTGCAGCTCGCTGGCGGTTTCGTTGGCCAGTTTGATCAGCGGTGCGCTGTCGCCCGGTTTGCCCGGCGAGCCGAACAGTTTTTCGCTCATGGCCTGGTCGTAGAAGCGCACGCCTTGCGCTGCCGCAGCCAGTTCCTTTGGATCGGCCAAGTAGCCGCCGACACCCTTGGCCATGATTTTGTAGGCTTCTTCCGGATGGTCCCGGGTGTACTGGACCGCTTTGTACAAACCGGCGACCAAGGCTTTGACGTCTTCAGGCTGCTTATCGATGACCGAGCAGTTCAGCGCGACCACATCGACAATCACGCCCGGTGTGCTGCTGCTGTCGATCAACACCTTGCCCTGCTTTTTGTCACGGACCATCGACAGGTGCGGCTCCCACGTCACGGCGGCGGGTACACGACCTGCGATAAACGCGGTGGCGGCATCATCGGCGGTCATGTTCTGTACCGTGATGTCGCTCATTTTCATGCCGTTCTTTTTCAGCAAATACGACAACCAGAACTGCGAGGTCGAACCTTCGTTCACCGCCACCGCTTTGCCCTTCAGCTCCTGCAGGCTGTTGACGTCCTTGCCCACCAGCACACCGTCGCCACCATGGCTGTCATCCAGCGCAGCCACTGCCTTGAAGCAAAATTGCGGACGGTATTTGAGAACCTCATCGATGGTCGACGCCGAGCCCGATAACTCACCTGAGGCTTGGGCGGCCATGTACATCGAGGCTTCTTCGACTACCGGCAATTCGACGGTCAAGCCGTTCTCTTTGAAGTAGCCAAGATCCTGCGCGAGGTAAAGGGTGCCGTAGCCAACCCATGTGGTGTGACCAATGGACAAGGTGCCGGCCTGGGCGCTGGTGGCGACCGTCGCAGCAATGGCGGTAATCGCCAGCGGATGAGCAAAACGGGTAAACAAGGACTTGATCATGAAGCACTCCCAACACTGTTGATTTAGTTGTTGTCATGGGCAGTACGGCCAGTAGCGATGAATCAGCAGCTGTCACCTGCAGTCTCTGGTGGACCTTTCGATGAGCAGCATTCGGTTGGCTGGCGAGGTCGATGTTGGCCCATGGTGGGGCTTAGGAAAATCAGGAAATATGTCGTTGGGAGCGATGAAAAAACTGGGTAGCGTGCGCGGTAAAAGGGCGGGGCTGGCGGGGGTGCACTGGGTGGGTGCAAAACTGGAGGAGTGTATTGAATGGACAAAAGCAATCGCGAGCAGGCTCGCTCCCACATTGAATCTGGGTCGATCACAAATCCCCTGTGGGAGCGAGCCTGCTCGCGATGAGACCCTAAAGAACGCTACAAAATCAGAGCCGGCCGTATTCCTCCCACATTGAATCTGTGTCGATCACAAATCCCCTGTGGGACATTGAATCTGTGTCGATCACAAACCCCCTGTGGGAGCGAGCCTGCTCGCGATGGGGCCCTAAAGAACGCTACAAAATCAGAGCCGGCCGTATTCCTGAGCCGTACGATCAACCGCTTCCAGCGTCTTGCCGACCAGCTCGTCAATCTCTTCACGGCTGGCAATCAGCGCTGGCGCCATGATCATTCGCCCCAGCGTGGAGCGAATGATCACGCCTTCCTCGAAGCCGATCGTGCGGCAGCGCCAGGCGATGTCGTTCTCATTGGCGAAGCGTTTGCGGCTGGTTTTGTCCTCGGCCAGTTGCAGCGCCGCAACCATGCCGACGCCCTGGATATCGCCCACCAACGGGTGACTGCCGAACACCTCGCGCAAGCACTGCTGCAGGTACGGGCCGATGTCATCCTTGACCCGCGTCACCACGCCCTCATCGCGCAGTGCCTTGAGGTTGGCGATCGCCACCGCAGCCGCCACCGGGTGCCCGGAATAGGTCAGGCCATGGGCGAAGACGCCCCCCTGCTCAACCAACACCGAGGCCATTTTTTTCGACAGGATCAGGCCGCCCATGGGGATGTAGCCCGAGGTCAAACCCTTGGCAATCGACAGTGTGTCGGGCTCGAAGCCGAAGTACTCGTGAGCAAACCATTCGCCGGTGCGACCGAAGCCGCCGATCACTTCGTCGGCGCACAGCAGCACGTCGTACTTGCGGCAGATACGCTGAATCTCCGGCCAGTAGCTTTCGGGTGGGAAGATCATCCCGCCCGCGCCCTGGAACGGTTCTGCGATAAACCCGGCCACCTTGTCGGCGCCCAGTTGCAGAATTTTTTCTTCCAGTTGCTGCGCCGCCCGCAGGCCAAACTCGGCCGGTGTCAGGTTGCCTTCATGGGCAAAAAAGTACGGTTCGTCGATGTGCTCGATGTCCGGAATCATGCCGCCCATTTCATGCATGAACTTCATGCCACCCAGCGCCGTCGCCGCCAGCGTCGAGCCGTGGTAACCGTTCCAGCGACCGATCATGATTTTCTTTTCGGGCTTGCCGAGGATCGTCCAGTAACGGCGCACCGTGCGGATCAGCACCTCATTGGCCTCGGAGCCGGAGTTGGTATAAATCGCGTGGCTGTAATGCCCCGGCAGCAGGCTGAACAGCAGCTCGGACAGTTCGATGACCTGCGGGTGGGTCGTGTGGAAAAACATGTTGTAGTAAGGCAATTGCTCCAACTGTCGGCTCGCCGCAGCGGCCAGGTCTTTGCGGCCGTAACCGAGGTTGGTGCACCAAAGACCCGACATGCCATCGAGGTAACGCCGACCGTCGTTGTCCCACAGGTGCAGGCGATCACCGCGCACCATCACCCGCGGGCCTTCGTCATTGAGTGCCTTCTGATCGACGAATGCGTGGATGTGGTGCGCAGCATCGGCGGCCTGATAATCGCGTGTTTCACGGGGTGTAGTCATCGCCGGGTCTCCATTTTGTTGTTAGCGCAGTTGAAACCAGGTGGTCTTCAACTGGGTGTATTTGTCGAATGAGTGCAGGGATAAGTCGCGGCCGAAACCCGATTGTTTACCGCCGCCAAAAGGCACCGTCACGTCCAGCGCGTCGACGCTGTTGACCGACACCGTGCCCGCTCGCAATTGCCGCGCCACACGGTGCGCGCGATTGAGGTCGTCGGTCCACAGTGAGGCGGCCAGACCGTAGACGCTGTCATTGGCCAGTTGCAAGGCGTGGGCCTCGTCGTCGAACGCGGTAACGGCCAGCACCGGGCCGAACACTTCTTCACGAAACAGCGGCATGTGCGGGTGCACGTTGCTGAAAATGGTGGGTTGAATGAAGTTATCAGACCCGTTGAAAGTTGATTGCCGGCCACCGCATACCCGGGTCGCGCCTTGGCGCTCGGCTTGCTCGATAAAACCCATGATACGAGCGGTTTGACGGCTGTCGACAATCGCCCCGGCGTTGCTCGAAGGGTCCAGCGGATCTCCCGGCAACCACCGTTCGGCGTGCGCCTTGAGGCGCTCTACAAATTCATCATGAATCGACCGCTCCACCAGCAACCGTGAATTGGCCGAGCACACTTCGCCCTGATTGAAGAAGATCCCGAACGCCGCTTTCTCGGCGGCCAGGTCCAGGTCCTGGCAATCGGCAAACACCAGGTTGGCACTCTTGCCGCCGCACTCCAGCCACACCTGTTTCAGGTTCGATTGCGCGGAATACTGCATGAAATACTTGCCAACTTCGGTGGACCCGGTGAACACCAGGCAATCGACATCCGGGTGCAAGCCGAGGGCTTTACCGGTTTGCTCGCCGAGCCCCGGCAGCACGTTCAACACACCGGCAGGCAACCCGGCCTCCAGCGCCAATTCGGCCAGGCGCAACGCAGAGAACGGTGATTGCTCGGCGGGTTTAAGAATGACCGAATTGCCAGCGGCCAACGCCGGGGCGAGTTTCCAGGCAGCCATGTCCAGTGGGAAATTCCACGGCACCACCGCCGCCACCACACCCAAGGCTTCGCGGGTGATGGTTGCCAACACGTTTTGGGCACTGGGCGCGACCTGGTCGTAAAGCTTGTCGAGGCTTTCGGCATACCAACGAAACACACCCGCAGCGCCCGGCACGTCGACGTTGTATGCGTCCATCACGGGTTTGCCCATGTTCAACGAATCGAGTAACGCCAGCTCTTCGCGATGGACCATGATCAGGTCCGCCAGGCGCAACAGCAGCTGTTTGCGTTCAATGGGCGAGCGCGCCGACCACGTCCCGGCCTCGAACACGCGCCTGGCATTGCTGACGGCGGCGTCAACCTCGTGCTCACCGCAGGCGGCCACGTTGGCCAGCGTCCGCCCAGTGGCGGGGTTGATCGCAGCAAACGTCTGCCCTGAATCGGCAGAACAGTGTTTGCCGTCAATCAAGGCCTGGTCGGGAAACCTCAGCGCAGCAGCCTGACGCTGCCAATATGCAAGCTCAAACACGTTCAGATGCTCCGTTGGCTTTCTTGTGAATTGGATGGTGGCGCAGGCAGGTGTCCAGGAAAAATAGTAAAAATGTCTTCGCAGACCATGAAAAAACTGGGCAGCCAATCTCCCCAGTTGCACGGCATGTGGTTATTGTTCAACCACAACAACACCGTCGTCGGAACGGATGCGAGCGGCGCGCGAATTGCTTGGATGTCGAGTCCATCCACCTAGAGGTTTGCCGTGGCTGCCTACAACCTGCGTCAACTGAAGTACTTCATCACCACCGTCGAATGCGGCAGCGTGGCCGAGGCGTCGCGCAAGCTGTACATCGCCCAACCTGCCATCTCCACCGCCATCAAAGGCCTGGAAGACAGCTTCGGCGTGCAACTGTTGATACGTCATCACGCACAGGGAGTTTCCCTGACGCCCAGCGGCGCGCGGTTTTATCGCAAAGCCCAGGAATTACTGCGCATGGCCAAGGAGTTCGAGCAGAACGCGCTGGCCGACAATGACGTGGTGTCCGGGCAAATAGACATCGGCTGCTTTGAAACAGTCGCACCGCTGTACTTGCCACAGTTGATTGCCGGGTTCTCGGCGCTGTACCCAGGCGTGAAGATTCGTATCCGTGACGGAGAGCAACAGGAACTGGTGCAAGGCCTGACTTCCGGCACGTTCGATCTGGCGATCCTGTACGAACACGAACTCGACGCCACCATCCAGACCGAACCCTTGATGCCGGCGCAGCGACCTTATGCGTTGCTGCCCGCGGACCATCGCTTTGCGCAGCTCAAGCAAGTGTCCCTGCGCGACCTGTGCCTGGAACCGATGATTCTGCTGGACGTGCAACCGAGCCGCACTTACTTCGTCAGCCTGTTCGAAGAGTTGGGCCTGACGCCGCAGATTGCCTTCAGCTCACCGTCGATTGAAATGGTGCGCGGCATGGTCGGGCAAGGGTTTGGCTTCTCGATTCTGGTCACCCGGCCGCATTCGGAATGCACCTATGACGGCCAGAAAGTGGTGTGCGTGAACATCATCGAAGACGTTACCGGCTCAGGGCTGGTGGCGGCATGGCTCAAGCGTGGGCAACTGACCAAACCGGCGCAATTGTTTGCCGATTACTGCCGGGAGCAACTTACCGCGAAGGCCGGTGCCAAGGCTTGACTGCCCGTCACTATTACGCCGAAGCCGAGTGGGGAGCAAAAACGTGTATTTACTTCACGAGGAACGGTGGAGTAAATACGCGACAACATTAAACATTGGAAAAAACACGTTACAACCGAAATCAACTAATTGCATTGCTGTACTTCGACAAAAAAACTAGCTTCATGCTCCCTTCACAACCCGTAATCAATCATGACGATATCCATTGGCATCGCTGCATACTGCACGCCAACAACGCCATCAAAAATCGCTCACAACCACAACAGGCTGAGTTCAGTATTATTCATCCAAAACTACCAGGGAACTGGAGGCACTGAAAACATCAGCAAAATGCTATTCGAGCAAAACACCAGCCTTAACGGCGCTCACTTGGCCTGCTCTAATGCCACGCTCATGGATTGCTCAATAAAAGGAACATGCCATAAATTTCAAATCATCAACCACGTCACAGAAATCAGTAACAGCGGCCAACGAAGAACTACCACCGAGGCCATAAACTGGGACAGAAACACTAACTTCAGCGATATTCTAAATAATACGACCACCCACATAGGCAGGGGACCGTTTGGACTGGCAATAGAAAAACTCTGTTTGAAAAACTACTTCCTGAACCTTGGACATAAAACAATCGCGACAGATACAAAAACCAATGACCAGGGTAATACAAACAGGCTTGACGGTATCCTGATAAAGACCACGCATGGATTTGAGTTGAACCCGGCTGCATTGGCGAATATGAAAACAGCCATCGAAGATGCAGACCCGCAAGTCGTCTATGTGGCTCAGGACCATGCTGTAACACTGGTATCGGAAGCCGTTAAACAAGTAAATGCAACACGACCGGCGGGTGAAAAAATAGGGGTGGCCTATGGTATCCATCGTGAAGATCTGGCCGTTAACGGTAGCGACATCAACGAAAAAGCTTACTGCGTGACTCAAAACATGTTGGCGACACACGATGCCATTCAGGTTGCCGTCGTCTGTTCACAATCAGCCGGTCAGAACTACCTGGATGTCGGCGGAAACGCTAACGTCATGATGGAAGTTGAGAATGGAACAGACTGTGTAAAATTCTCTCATAACGCTGCTGATCGCCAGCGGTTTCGAGAAGAAAACAACATTCCGCAAACCGCCAGTGTCGTAACGTTGGCAGGACGCTATTCTCCAGAAAAGGACGTCACCGCCTTTATAAAAATTATGGGTGAAATGCTCAAGCAACCCACCCACGAGCACCTGCATTTTATCGGGTGCGGGTCGATGATGAGCAACGACAATGTTCGCCTTCAGGCGCTTATAAAAACTTCATTGGGCAATGAATATGAAACACTCAAAAGTCGTATTCACTTCCTGGGCTTTCAAGACATGCCTTCTGTTATGTCCGCCACGGACGTCATCCTGTCGACCTCAAGAACCGAATCGTGGGGACTTACACTTCTAGAAGCGGCGGCTGCAGGATGCATCGCGGTATACACTGAACTTCCTGGAACGTGTAATGCCATGGGCGAACTGACTGATATCTACAATCTAAGTGTAAAGCGCAAGGAAACGGAAGTGATCGACCCTCTGTTCCCACACACCCAATCACTGTCCGATGAATCCATCGGTGTATTTGTCAGAAAACTGAACATTGCACTGACACTAAGCAAACACCAGGAGGCAAGGGAACGCCATGTTGAACGTGCCAAGGAAACTGATGTATCGAAAATGTACAACGGCTATGTTGCGGCCTTTGAATTGGCACACCAACGCGCCAATTCAAAGGAAGGATAACGTTAATCCCCCGACCATTACTTCCGGGGTTTGATCCGTGCGGTGGCTTCGGCCACCAGCGGATCATCCGGCCAATAGTGCTTGGGATAGCGCCCCTTCAAATCCTTCTTCACCTCGGCATACGTGCTGCGCCAGAAGTTCGCCAAGTCCTGCGTTACTTGTACCGGCCGCCGTGCTGGCGACAGCAAATGCAGTTTCACCACTTGCCGGCCACCGGCAATGCGCGGAGTTTCGGCCAGGCCGAATAACTCTTGCAGCCGCACAGCGAGAATCGGCGGCTGCTCGCTGTAATCCAGACGAATAGAGGAACCCGACGGCACGCTCAAGTGATGCGGCGCCAGTTCGTCCAGCCGTTGCGGCAATGGCCATGGCAGCAAGTTATGAACGATGCTCGACAGGTCCAGATTGCCGAAATGACTCAGCCTCGAGACTTTACCCAGGTACGGCATCAGCCAATGCTCAAGATTTTCAAGCAGCGCGGTGTCGCTGACATCCGGCCATTCGCTCTCGCTCTTGCCTGCCAGGTCCAATTGCCGTAACAACGCTACCCGCGCCTGCCATTGGCGCAGCTCTGGGGTCCAGGGCAACAGTTCCAGGCCTTTGCGCCGCACCAGATTCACCAGCGCCTGACTGCGCGCGGTTTCATCGAGGCCGGTCAACGGTTCGCGACTGAGGATCAACTCGCCAACCTTGCGCTGACGCTCGGCACGCAATACGCCTTCACGCTCGTCCCAATCCAGTTGATCGACCACGCGCACTTGCTCCGCCAGCACCGAGTCAAACAGTGCCGGGTCAAAATCGGCCGCCAGATAAATCCGTTCTTCACGCTGCCCCTGGCGACTGCCGAGATCAGCAATGACCAGCCACGCCTGTTTCATCAGGCTATCGGCCTCGGCGAACAGCGCGGCTCGACCATTGGCCAAACGATACTCCGCGCCACCCGGCCGCCGTTGTTGGGCGACCCGATCCGGATAGGCCAGCGCCAGCAAGGCACCGAGCCAACGCGGATGATCCGGGTCGCTGACCTGCTCCGACGCGTTGCCCCGCAAGTAACCTCGGTACTGCCGCGCCAGTTGCCGGGCGCGCTGCACACCGCCCTGACCGCCACGAGCCGCACGCGCCTCACCCGATAGCAGCACCAGTCGGCTGTGCAGGTCGGCGCCCGCCCCGCGCAAAATGTCGCGCTCGCCAAGCAACGCCGCAACGTCGCACGCCATGTCGGCCAAACCCAACGCTTGGCCCCGCAACAACAAATGAGCGATGCGCGGATGCGCCGGCAACTCGGCCATGGCCTGACCGTGACGGGTCAGCGCCTCGCCATGCAATGCGCCCAGGCGATCAAGCAAATCCTGTGCTTGGGCATACGCGGCGGCGGGAGGCACGTCCAGCCACACCAATTGCCCCGGCGTCACGCCCCAGCGCCCCAACTGCAAGGCCAGACCGGTGAGATCGGCCGAGAGGATTTCCGCGCTGGCGTAAGCCGCCAGTTGCTCGTGCTGATCCTGCGACCACAAGCGATAACACACGCCAGGTTCCAGTCGCCCTGCCCTGCCCGCACGCTGCGTGGCGCTGGCCTTGGAAATACGCTGGGTGTCGAGCCGCGTCATGCCGCTGCCGGGGTCAAAACGCGGCACTCGCGCCAGCCCGGCATCAATTACCACACGCACGCCGTCGATGGTCAGGCTGGTTTCGGCGATGTTGGTGGCCAGCACCACTTTGCGAAAGCCTGCCGGCGCTGGATCAATCGCGGCGCGTTGCGCGGCGAGGTCCAGTTCACCGTGTAACGGACAGAGCAACACCTGCGGGTTGTCGCCCAACGCCTCGGCGAGTTGTTGATGTACGCGCCGGATTTCAGCCTGCCCCGGCAGAAACACCAGCACGCTGCCCGTCTCGTCATTCAAGGCTTCAAGAATGGTTTGCACCACACGCGGCTCGATGAACTCGCCGGGCTGGAACGGTCGCCCCCAGCGCAGTGCCACCGGGTACATGCGGCCCTCGCTGCGCAAGATCGGCGCATCATCGAGTAACCCTGCCAGGCGTTCGCCTTCCAGGGTGGCCGACATCAACAGGATTTTCAGCGGCTGATCTTCGCGCAACAGCTCCCGGCCATTCAGGCTCAGGGCCAACGCCAGGTCAGCGTCGAGGCTGCGCTCGTGGAATTCGTCAAAAATCAGCAACCCCACGCCTTCAAGCGCCGGGTCGTCTTGCAAGCGACGGGTGAGAATGCCTTCGGTGACCACTTCTATACGGGTTTTGGGTCCGACCTTGCTGTCGAGGCGAATCCGATAGCCCACGGTGTCGCCGACCTTTTCGCCCAGTTCGCTGGCCAGACGTTCCGCAGCAGCGCGCGCTGCCAGGCGACGTGGTTCGAGCATCACAATGGTCTGCCCGGCCAGCCAGGCCTCATTGAGCAAGGCCAGCGGCACGCGGGTGGTCTTACCCGCGCCGGGCGGTGCTTCGAGCACGGCTTCATGGCGTGTAGCCAAGGCTTCACGCAGGGCGGGTAAAACTTCATCAATCGGCAAAGAAATCATGCTGGCTCCCAGGCAAGCCAGCAAGTATAACGGCGAACTGCCCGGCGTTAATCATGGTCCTAATTCATACTGATGCCCCTTCGTTTTGAAATTACTCAGGAGATTTCATATGCGTGTTCCCTTTCGCCTGATTGGCGGTGTGCTGGTCGCAACGTTACTGACCCAGGTAACGGCTTGCGGATCGATTTTCTACCCGGATCGTCGCGGCCAGATCGACGGCAAGATCGACCCGGCCATTGCTGCGCTGGATGCCGTTGGCCTGCTGTTCTATATCATCCCCGGCCTGATCGCGTTCGCCGTCGACTTCGCCACCGGCGCCATTTACTTTGAACCGGGCAAGACCGCTCAGATCGCCCCGGAAAAACTCAAGGAAGCGATCGGCGCTGATGGCCGGGTCGATAACCACAAATTGCAGACTATTCTCAAAAGCGAACTGGGTCGCAGCTTCCCGCTGGACGATCCACGCCTGATCCAGCACAAGGGCAGCTCCCAGCAACTGGCCATGTTCGGCTTGCAACCCGCCGCGTAATTCGTGCGTTTGCAGGGACACTCAAAGGAAAAGCCGCGCCCATGAAAACCAGTTCCGAACACGCACGGCTGTTACGCCTGGCCACCCGCGCCTCGGTGGCCGTTGCGTGTACGTTGATTGTCGCCAAAGCCATCGCCTGGTGGCTGAGCGGCTCTGTCAGCATGCTTGCCGGGTTGACCGACTCGGCACTCGACGGCGTCACCTCGTTGCTCAATCTGTTGGCCGTGCATTACGCGCTGCGCCCGGCAGACGAGGACCACCGTTACGGCCACGGCAAGGCCGAATCCCTGTCGGGCATGGCTCAAGCGCTGTTCATTGGTGGCAGTGCGGTGTTGATAGCCTTGCAGGCGATTGACCGGTTGAAACATCCGGAGCCTGTCGGCGCGCCGTGGATCAGCATCGGCGTGATCATTTTCTCGCTCGCACTGACCCTGGCCTTGTTGATATTGCAACACCGGGTGATCAAGGAAACTGGCTCCAACGCCGTGCGCGCAGACTCGCTGCACTACCGCTCGGACATGATGCTCAACGGCAGTATTCTGGTGGCCCTGATTCTGGCGGGTTTCGGCTGGCATCAGTTGGATGCGTGGTTCGGCCTTGGAATTGCGGCCTACATTCTTTGGAGTGCGGTGCAGATCGCCCGCGAAAGTTTTGCGGTCCTGATGGACGAAGAGCTGCCGACGGATGTCAGCCAACGCATGCTGGAATTAGCCTGCAGCGTGCCGGGTGTGTTGGGCGCTCACGATTTGCGCACACGAATCTCCGGCAACCATTGGTTCGTGCAGTTGCACCTTGAGCTGCCTGGGGATTTGACGTTATCCGTCGCACACGGCATCAGCGATCAAGCCGCCGATGCGATTCATGCCGAGTACCCGCGAGCCGAAGTGCTGGTGCACGCCGACCCGCAGGAAGTGGTCAAGGCTGCCAGGGCTCAGTAGCTGACCTGATAACCGCGACTGCTCAGACAGTTGCCTTCGGCCTGGCGGTAAGCCTGCACCACCGAAGGGTCTGGTTGGTAGGTCGCGGTTTGTGGATTGAAACCACTCTGCTGCACCGCGTACTGGGCGCACTGGTAACCGTCCTGGCTGACTTGTTGCGGCGACTGGCCGTTAGCCGGATACGCCGTCACGTCAATGCCGTTACTGGCCGGTTGCGGTTGCGGCGGCGGAGCACCGACCGGCGGTTCGACCACAACATAATCCTGAGTGCTTTCTTCGTAGGCGTAATAAGAGCCAGCCGCCAGGAACAGCAGCGCACCGCCAATCCACACTTCACGGGCGTAATCGGGCATGTAATGCACACGAATCCCACGTGGCGGTTGCACCACGATGTATCGCGGCCCTTGTGGGCGATACCAGTAACCGCCGGAATAAAAGTAATCCTGGCCACGATACGGCACGCGGAAATTACGGTCCGGGAAACGGTCGATCACCTGGCCTGGACGGTATTGCGGGCCTGGGCCCCAGCCATTGCCATGCCCGTCCGGGCGACCTTCCCAGCGATGATCATTGGGGTGTGAGCCTTGATTCCCGGCCTGCCAGTTCGGGTTGTTATTGTTGTTACGCCCAGGGACGTCCTGATAGTAACCACGCTGCGGTTGCTGGGTCTGGCGCACCGCGTCCGGGTGACTCTGGATCGGCAGGTTATTGGCAGGCTGAGGCGCCGGGCGAGCCTGGTTGTTGATGTTCTGCGGCGGGCGATTTTGCCCTTGCCCGCCGTTCGGATACTGACCGTTGTGCTCGAACTGGCGGCTGTTTTCACCACGAATGATTTCGTTGTTCTGAGGACGTGGCTGATTCTGCGGCGGCCGTGGCTGATTATTTGGCTGAGGATTATTTTGCGGGTGCTGCTGATTATTACCGCCGCCATGGCCCTGATTGTTTCCCTGATGCTGCGGCTCGTGCTGCCCATTACTATTGCTGCGACTCTCCGGGTCATCGGCAAGTGTTTGCGCACTCACACTGACACACAGCAAACCAACACCGGCCAAACGCCAGATGCGCGACTTCATGCTTTTCCTCACTGCGGGTTAGGGCTTGTACGTAAGACTTGAAAAGCACAGGCCGGTTCTGCAACAGGTTATCAGTCACGCAACTTATTTATTGAGTGATGCTGCAAATTACACGCAAGAAAAAAGGGAGACCCGTCGGCCTCCCTTCTAAAACTTCGTCCGTGCTCAACGCTTTTGACGTTGGCTCACCTCACGCCGTCTTCTGGACAGTGTGTAGCTCGGCGGCCAGCACATCCCTGATGGGGTGGCGGCCGCGGCTGGCCTGATTGGGCGAGCCGCTGTGGACTGTTTGTCCGAGCAGTGATTCTGTTAATAAGAATAGGCCTGGGGCCTCGACAGGGGATTGCGAAGATTGCTCAATTAAACATCACTTGCGCAATTTTTAACCCTGGATAGATAATCTGCCGCAATAGTTATGACAAAGGCCTGATTGATGAGCAAACTCGACCGATACGACCTGAGCATTTTGGCGGAATTGCAGCGCGACGCGCGCATCTCAAACCAAGAGCTGGCCGAACGCATCGGCCTGTCACCTTCGCCGTGCTCGCGCCGGGTCAAGCAACTGGAAGATGACGGTTACATTTCCCGCCAGGTAGCGCTGCTCGACCGCAAAAAACTCGGTTTGAGCCTGACAGCGTACGTGTTGATCGGCATGGACCGGCACACACCCGAGCGTTTTGAAAACTTCGAAGCGGCCATTCGAACGCTGCCACAAGTGCTGGAGTGCAGCCTGGTGACTGGCGTGGATGCAGACTATCAATTGAAGGTTGTGGTGCCAGACATGGATCACTACCAGAAACTGCTGCTGGGGCATTTGACGCGAATTGAAGGCGTGACCAGCGTACGGTCGAGTTTTGTATTGAACCAGGTTCTGAACAGCACTGAACTGCCGCTGACCCATTTGCGCAGCTGATCGCTCTGTAGGTGGTGAGGGGGAATGAGGTGAGATCGTTGTGTGGCGAGGGGATTTATTCCCTTGGGTTGCGCAGCGACCCTAAGAGTCTCGGCCAGAGCTACGCATTGGAACGGGGATAAATCCCCTCACTACACTGGGTGACAAGACACCTTGCTGCGACCCACCGACGCAGGTCAATGCCGCGAAAATCCGCTTGGCGTATACTCGCCCCGCCCTTTTAGCCGCGCCCCCGCTGGAGATGTTCGATGGATCCTGCAGTATTTGAAGAGTGGATGATGACTGGCCTGGTCACCATCCTGATCATTTTCATGGGTTTCATCGTCTGGGACCTGGCGAAGAAGTCCAAGGCCGGACGCTTCGGCACCTTCATCCTGTTTTTTGTATTGGGCCTGGGAATTCTCGCGTTCATCATCAAAAGCGTGGTCATCGCTTACATCGAAAACAATTCATAGCCGCGCAGGCACTTCTTTCCACTGGCCTTGGTCGAGTCCTTCGATTGACCAGTCACCGATTTTGACCCGCACCAGCCGCAGCGTCGGCAAGCCCACTGCCGCGGTCATGCGTCGCACCTGGCGATTACGCCCCTCGCGGATCACCAGCTCCAACCAAGTTGTGGGCACGCTTTTACGAAAGCGTACTGGCGGGTTGCGTGGCCACAGTTGCGGCTCTTCCAGCGACCGCGCTTCAGCCGGCAAGGTCATGCCATCGTTAAGCTCCACGCCCTCGCGCAAGCGTTGCAACTGCTCGGCAGTGGGCTCGCCTTCAACCTGCACCCAATACGTCTTGGCCAATTTATGTTTGGGGTCGGCAATGCGCGCCTGAAGCTGACCATCGTTGGTCAGCAGCAGCAAACCTTCGCTGTCACGGTCCAGGCGCCCCGCCGGATAAATCCCGGGCACATCGATATAGTCTTTGAGCGTCGCCCGCCCTTCGCCGTCGCTGAACTGCGTCAGCACATCGAACGGTTTGTTGAACAAAATCAGTTTCGGCTCGGCCGGTGGTGCTTTGGCAACACGGCGTGGGGCTTGGGAGGTTGGCGCAGGTTTCACACCAGGGCGGCGAGAAACGGGACGTTGAGGACGAGACATGGGCACAGGAACATCTAACGGTCGGGGCTGACAATGCTAGTGCCCTGACCGTCAAATGACCATGATTGTTAGCGGAACGGCGGCTCGTCGAAACTACGCAATTTGCGCGAGTGCAGCGAGTTGAGTTCGGTGCGCAACAAATCCACCGCCTCGATGCCGATCTTCAAGTGCTGGCTGACCGCACGCTCGTAGAACGCGTTGGCCGATCCCGGCAGCTTGATTTCGCTGTGCAGCGGCTTGTCCGACACACACAGCAACGTGCCATACGGCACCCGTAGGCGATAACCCTGAGCGGCAATCGTGCCGCTTTCCATGTCCACCGCCACGGCGCGAGACAGGTTGATCAACGGACGCTCCTGAGCCCAACGCAATTCCCAGTTACGGTCGTCATACGTCAACACGGTGCCGGTGCGCAGGCGTTTTTTCAGCTCATCGCCTTTTTCGCCAGTGATGTTGGCGGCGGCTTGCTGCAATGCCATCTGCACCTCAGCCAGGGCCGGGATCGGAATGTTCGGTGGCACGACCCGATCGAGAATCCCGTCGCGGCGCATATAGGCGTGGGCCAGTACGTAATCGCCGATGGTTTGCGACTGACGCAAACCGCCACAGTGGCCGATCATCAACCAGCAATGTGGACGCAGCACCGCCAAGTGGTCGGTGATGTTCTTGGCGTTGGAAGGCCCGACGCCGATGTTGACCAGGGTGACGCCGTGGCCATCGCTGGCGATCAGGTGATACGCCGGCATTTGGTAGCGATGCCAGACCACACCCGCCGCAATCGCCGACGCTTCGCCGTGATCCATGCTCTTTTCGATGATGACGTTGCCCGGCAACACCATGCGTACAAAACGCGGGTCGCTGCGCAACTGCTCAAGGCCATGCACGATGAACTGGTCAACGTAGCGGTGGTAGTTGGTCAGCAGAATCCACGGCTGCACATGACGCCAGTCACTGCCGGTGTAATGCACCAGACGGCGCAGCGAAAAATCTACCCGCGCCGCATCGAACAACGCCAGCGGCAGCGGATCGGTGTTTTCCCAATCGTACAAACCATCGGCAATGGCATCGGTCGCCGCCGACAGGTCGGTACTGGGGAATACGCGCGCCAGCACGGCAGCGGTAACGCCGGAGCCGGCGAGTTCATCACCCTGCTCGACCACGTACGGATAAGGGATGTTCTGCTGACTGACGCCGACTTCCACGGTCACGGTGAAGTCGTGCATCAACGGCACGAGTTGTTCCAGCAGGTATTTGCGAAAGGCACCTGGGTGAGTCACGGTGACGCTGTAGGTGCCCGGCAGTTGAACCTTGGCATAAGCGCGAGTGGTCTGTGGGACTTCGCCCTGGCACAGGTAGGTCAGGCGCAGTTCCGGATAACGAAACATCGCACGCTGTTCGGCGTCTGGCTCGATACGATCCTTGAGGTAACTTTTGAGCGCCTTATTCAGCGCGGTGGTTGCACGCTCGTGCAAAATCGCAAGCCGATCCACGGCTTGCTCGGCGGTTTGAACGACAATAAAAGCTTCGGTCACGATCAGCATCCTGTGTTCTGACTTGCAGGTCTTTATCTTGCCTGCATCGTGGTCCGACGGGAACCGTGGCGATGACACAAATGCCGGGGTATTTCACACATCCGATGCAGGAGGTTCGATGTTGCCCGGCACGCCAGCAATATTCCAAGCGCCTGACAAATGCTGTAGGCGTCGGACTTGCCGGCGATGACGTTTTCGATATCGCCAGCGCAGGCAAGCCAGCCTCCTACATTAATACCGGAGTCGACCGGGCGACGATGGCTTCCACGTCCAGCCCGCGTGGCAAAGCGCCATACACGCGACCGGCGGAGCCCAGGCGACTGGCGATGAACGCGTCGCTGACGGCGGCATTACCCGCCTCCAACAGTAGCTTGGCCTGCAGCCCCAACGCGATGTCTTCGGTGAGTTGGCGAGCGCGATACTGAATGTCATGAGTGTCCTTGAAGGCTGTTTGCAGTTGGCCGATGTGTGCGGCCAGACGTTTGTCGCCGTGGCCATCACCCAACTCGCTGAACAACACATCAAGCACACCCGGCTCCTTGGACAAGGCGCGCAGCACGTCCAGGCACTGCACATTGCCAGAACCTTCCCACGTCGAGTTGACCGGCGCCTCGCGGTACAGGCGCGGCAGGATGCTTTCTTCTACATAACCCGCGCCGCCCATGCATTCGGCGGCTTCATTGATCATTGCCGGCGCACGCTTGCAGATCCAGTACTTGCCCACCGCAGTAACCAACCGGGCGAATTTTGCTTCATCGTCGTCCTGCAAATGGTCCAGCGCGCGGCCCATGCGCAGGCTCAAGGCCAATGCAGCTTCACTTTCCAGTGCCAGGTCGGCCAGCACGTTCTGCATCAAGGGCTGCTCGCTGAGCACCTTGCCACCCACGCTGCGATGAGCGCAGTGATGACTGGCCTGAGTCAACGCCTGACGCATCAGCGCACTTGAACCCACCATGCAATCGAAACGCGTCATGGCCACCATTTCAATAATGGTCGGCACTCCGCGACCTTCTTCACCGACCATCCAGGCCAGCGCGCCACGAAATTCAACTTCGCTGGAGGCATTCGAGCAATTGCCCAGTTTGTTTTTCAGACGCTGGATGTAGAACTGGTTGCGCGTGTCGTCCGGGCGATGACGCGGCAGCAAAAAACAGGTCAGCCCTTTGTCGGTCTGCGCCAGGGTCAGGAAGGCATCGCACATCGGTGCCGAACAGAACCACTTGTGGCCCACCAGTTCATAAGCCTGACCTGGGCCGCTTGCCCCCACCGGATAGGCCTTGGTGGTATTGGCGCGGACATCGGTGCCGCCCTGTTTTTCGGTCATGGCCATGCCAATCGTGACGCCAGCCTTGTGGGCCATGCCGACATTGCGCGGGTCGTATTCGGTGGCGATGATTTTGGGCAGCCACTTTTCGGCCAGGTCTGGCTGCAGGCGCATCGCCGGAACACTGGCGAACGTCATGGTCAAAGGGCAACCACTGCCGGCTTCAGCCTGGCTGTGCAGGTAAGTCATGGAGGCGCGTGCAACATGGGCGCCGGGCTGCGGATGGGTCCAAGGCAGGGACGTCAAACCGTGTTCAATGGCGGTGCGCATCAGCTCATGATAAGCCGGGTGAAATTCCACCAGGTCGATGCGATGACCATAACGATCATGGCTAACGAACACCGGTTTATTTTGATTGGCAAGAAAGCCTGCTTCCATCAACGGCCCGCCGGCCAGCGCGCCATAGGCGTCTATCCGCGATTCGGCCCAACCAGCACCAAAATGCCGCGACCATTCCTGCAACGGCACGTCAATGCGATACAGGTTGGTGCCGTCCAGCGAAGGTGGCTGGTTGGTAACTTCGTGGGTTTCGGCGAACTGGTGCAGGTTCATGACAGGGCTCCTCGGGTCAGCCAGAGCACCAGTTAAGCACCGCCTCCACCCTGTTCAAAGTGTCATACACGCCTAATTGCCGGCGCTTTCACCCTACTCCCGACAGAGAACCTGACGGTAGAGCGCCGCTTGGAGATCTTCGAATTTCACCGGTTTATTCAGGTAATCGATCAGGTCGCCAGTGGGACAGCGCTCCCGATTGGCATTCAGGGCGAGGATAAATACCGGCAACCCGGCGCAGCCTGGCAGTTCGCGAATTTCGCAGCACAGCGACACGCCATTCAACGGCGGTAACTGGCAATCAAGCAGGACCGCATCCACTTTTTCTCGCTGCAACTGCTCAAGCGCCGCGGGCCCACTGTCGGCGGTGCGCACCTTGAAGCCGAGCTTCAGCAACATGCCGCGCATCACCAGTTGATGGATGCCGCTGTCATCCACCAACAGCACGGTGCAATCTTGTGGCAATCGCAAGCGTCGCAAATCACGCTGCATCATCGGTGCCGGCGACCGCTCCACCACGTCCAGTTCGAACGCCACATCGAGCTGAAAACGACTGCCTCGACCGGGCTCGGAACGGTGTGTGAGGCTGCCGCCCAACAACTCCACAAGCTGCCGGCATATGGCCAGGCCTACGCCCAGCCCCCCGTATTCACGGGTCATCGAGCCGTCGAGCTGGAAGAATCGCTGATACAGCGTCGCCTCGCCAAGGTCGGTGAAACCGATGCCCGTGTCGATGACAGCAAACGACAGCGCCACTCGGCCAGGCTCCGCCGCTTTCCCTGTCACCCGCAGCGCCAGCCCGCCAACCTTGGTGAATTTGATGGCGTTATCCAACAGGCATTCCAGGCATTGCGCCAGTTTCGCGCTGTCGCCCTGCAAGCGATCCGGCAAACCGGGCGTAACTTCGACTTTGAAATCCAGAGACTTGAACGACGCATTGCCCTCGAACTGCACACGCAAGGCCTCGACCACACCGCGCAAACTGAAGGCTGCCGGATTAGCTTTCAGCTTGCCGGCCTGCAACTCGGTCAGCGTGAGAATGCCGTTGACCATACGCATCATGTCCCGCGCCGACCCGGCAGCCGTTTGCTGGTATTGCGCCAGTTCCTGGTCCATGTCCATGGTCTGCATCAGCTCAAGCGAACCAATGACACCGTTCATGGGCGTGCGCAGTTCGTGGGTCAGGGTGGCGAGAAATTCATCCTTGAGCTTATTGCTGTGAGCCAGTTGCTGGTTGAGGATTTCAAGTTTTTGACCGGCATCGAACAGCGTCTGCGCCTGCTGCTCGCGCATTGAGTTGATGCGATCAGCGAGTGCCAGAGATAACAGGGCTACTTCGATCGCCGAGCCAATCTGGCTGGAATACATGGTGAGGAACACATTGGGCAGGTAACCCAGCACCATCAATGTGTTGATAACGCCGCCCAGCAGGAACGCCGACCAGGCAATAATGAAATAACGCGCCACCCGCAGGCCGCGCAGCCAGGCAAACATGCCGGCGGCGAAAATCACCACGGTAAAAGACAAGGCCAGGGCTGTCGCCAAACGCAAGGCCAGTGCGTAACTGGTCATCAACGACAAGCCGACAACGAGTGCGCCAAACGCAACCAGCGCCAGCAGCAAGCGGTCCATCCACCGATTGTGAGTGGCCGTTTGCAAGAAACTGCGGGCAAACTGACTGCCGAACAAGCCTGCACAGCCAATGAAAAATGGCGTCGAGGCGTTGGTCCACCAAGGGTTGTCGGGCCAGAAATACTGCACGGCGGCGCCGTTCACCGACAGCTGATACATGCCGAACGAGGCGATGTAGAAGATGTAATAGAGGTAACTGGTGTCGCGCACGCTCAGGTAAATGAACAGGTTGTAGACCAGCATCCCCAGCAATACGCCGTAGATCAGCCCCAACACGTAAAGCCGCACGGGCTGTTCTTCGAGGTATGCGGTAGCCGACCACAACGTCACCGGCGCCTGAATCGACCCTTCACTTTGCAAACGCATGTACACGGTTTGCGATTGGTCAGGTTTGAAATCAAGCGCGAACAAATAGTTGTTCTGGCGTATCTCGCGGCTGTCGAATGGCAAGGCATCGCCGGTGCGGCGGATTAATTGATAGTCACCGGCAGCATTGGGCAAATACAGATCAAGGTGATCAAGCGGCGGATACGCCAGTTCCAGCAGCCAGGTGCGCTGAGCCGCAGGGTTCGTCGGCCGGTAATGCAGATCGATTTTCAGCCAGAAAGCCGAACGCGAATACCCGGCGTTGAGCGTCTCTTTATCGTGGGATATGAAATTTCCGGCAGCCGCTTGCGCACGAACGTCGGCGATGGTCGCCTGGCCATCCACGTCTTCATATACCTGCAGGGCTCGGCCCAAGGGAAGGCTCTGAGTGAACTCGTCGAACTCGACTGCGCTCGCCATGAAAGGCAAATAAAACAGCAACATCAGCAAATAGCGCATTTAAGCCCCAGCGTGCCCTGTCCGGTTACCTCAGGAAGCCCCTCATTCCCTTTGAGTAGACATAAAAACCGGTACTAACTGTTATTGGTTTGGATCCACTCTAGCATAGCCGTTGATGGCCAATGAACACTATAGAAAAATTTCCTACAAAGGCTCTAGCACGGGCGTTCCAGCGCTATGCATTGAGATAGAGCTGTTTGCTCGGTCAGATTATGAAAACAGGCCCTGCTGACCTTCGTTTTGCTGCCTGGGGATTGATGGGGCAACACCCGAAAAAAGATGTTTGGTGGTAAGCTCGCGCACCATGAATATCTACAGCTCTCGCCCCGTTGTCCTCTGTCTCTCCGGCCACGACCCAAGTGGTGGCGCCGGCCTGCAGGCAGATATCGAAGCCCTGCTCGCTCAGGGTTGTCATGCGGCTCCGGCCGTCACCGCCCTGACCGTGCAAGACACAGTCAACGTCACTGACTTTCGCGTGCTAGACCGCGAGTGGGTGCTGGCTCAGGCCAACGCCGTACTCAACGACTCCGAAGTCGCCGCCGTCAAACTGGGCATGCTCGGTTCGCTTGCGATGGTCGACACGGTTGTCGAGCTGCTCGCGGCGCACCCGCATTTACCCGTGGTGTGCGACCCGGTACTGCGCGCGGGCGGCGGCGGAAGATTGGGCAAGGATGAAGTCGGCTACGCGATGCGCGAACGCCTGCTGCCCCTGTCCATCATTGCCACCCCCAACCTTCCCGAAGCCCGTATTCTCGCCGAACTGCCAGAAGGCACCGCGGACGAATGCGCTGAAAAACTGTTGCCTTACGTCAAACACCTGCTGATCACCGGCGGTCATGGCGATGAACACGAAATACACAATCGCCTGTACAGCCGCGACGGTCGCCGCGAAACCTTTATGTGCCAGCGCTTGCCCGGCAGCTATCACGGTTCCGGCTGCACACTGGCCAGCGCTTTAGCCGGTCGTCTGGCCCAGGGTGAAAACCTGTTCAGCGCCGTACAGACCGCGCTTAACTATACGTGGCGTACCCTGCGTGATGCCGAGCAACTGGGCAAAGGCCAGTTTGTGCCGCGCCGTCTGCCGCTGGACTTCTGCTCGTAATTATCTTTTCGTAAAGCGCTGAGGCTTGCCCGATGAAACTACGTGGCCTGTATGCCATTACCGACAGCCAGTTACTGGCGGGTAAATTTTTAGCGTACGTGGAGGCGGCGCTTGAGGGTGGCGTCACCTTGTTGCAGTACCGCGACAAGAGCAGTGACGAGGCTCGGCGCTTGCGCGAGGCCCAAGCGCTGCGTGACTTGTGTGATCGCTACAAGACGCAGTTGATCATCAACGACGATGCCGAACTGGCTGCACGCCTTAACGTCGGCGTGCACTTGGGTCAAACCGATGGCCCGCTGACACCCGCCCGCGCACTGCTCGGTCGCCAGGCAATCATTGGTTCGACTTGCCATGCGCAACTTGAACTCGCTGAACAAGCCGCTAAAGAAGGCGCGAGTTATGTTGCCTTTGGCCGTTTCTTCAATTCCAGCACCAAACCCGGCGCACCGAGCTGCAGCCTCGAATTGCTCGACCAGGCACGCAGTAAATTGCACCTGCCGATCTGCGCAATCGGCGGTATCACCCTCGAAAACGCTGTGCCGCTGGTGGCCCACGGGGTCGACTTGCTGGCGGTGGTACATGGCCTGTTTGGTGCCGACAGCACGACTGAAGTGACGCGCCGCGCCCGCGCCTTTAATGAATTATTCAAATCCTGATTGTTGAGAGCCCGATCATGTCTCGTTCCGAAACGCTGTTTGCCAATGCCCAGAAACACATCCCCGGTGGCGTGAATTCGCCTGTTCGCGCGTTCAAAAGCGTTGGCGGCACGCCGTTGTTCTTCAAGCATGCGCAAGGCGCCTACGTCACTGACGAAGACAACAAGCGCTACGTGGATTACGTCGGTTCGTGGGGGCCGATGATCCTCGGCCACAGCCATCCGGATGTACTGGACGCGGTACGCAAACAGCTCGAGCACGGGCTGTCTTATGGTGCGCCGACCGAAATGGAAACCCAGATGGCCGATCTGGTGTGCTCGCTCGTACCGTCGATGGAAATGGTGCGTATGGTCAGCTCCGGCACCGAGGCGACCATGAGCGCAATTCGCCTGGCACGTGGTTTCACCGGTCGCGACAGCATCATCAAATTCGAAGGCTGCTACCACGGCCACTCCGACAGCTTGCTGGTTAAAGCAGGCTCCGGCGCGCTGACTCAAGGCGTGCCAAGTTCGGCTGGCGTACCGGCGGCGTTCGCCAAGCACACCCTGACGTTGCCCTTCAACGACATCGCCGCCGTAGACGCCATGCTCGCCGAAGTCGGCCAGGAAGTAGCGTGCATCATCGTTGAACCCGTGGCCGGCAACATGAATTGCGTACCGCCTGCACCGGGTTTCCTCGAAGGCCTGCGGACCTTGTGTGACAAGCACGGCGTGGTGCTGATTTTCGACGAAGTGATGACCGGTTTCCGCGTGGCACTCGGCGGCGCGCAAGCGCATTACGGCGTGACACCCGACCTGACCACTTTCGGCAAAATCATCGGCGGCGGGATGCCGGTCGGCTGCTTCGGCGGCAAGCGCGAAATCATGTCGCACATTGCGCCACTGGGCCCGGTTTATCAGGCTGGGACCTTGTCGGGTAACCCGTTGGCGATGGCTGCCGGCCTCACAACCCTGCGCCTGATCAGCCGTCCGGGCTTCCATAAAGAGCTGAGCGACTACACCACTCGCCTGCTCGACGGCCTGCAACAGCGCGCCGATGCCGCCGGCATTCCCTTCGTGACGACTCAAGCGGGCGGCATGTTCGGCCTGTACTTCAGCGGTGCCGACGACATCGTTACATTCGATGACGTCATGGCCAGCGACGCGAAGCTGTTCGGTCGCTTCTTCCACCTGATGCTTGAAGGTGGCGTGTACCTGGCGCCAAGCGCATTCGAAGCAGGTTTCACCTCTATCGCCCACGGCGATGCAGAGTTGAAACTGACATTGGACGCTGCCGAGCGCGCCTTCGCCGCATTGAAATAACGCCGGGCCGCTGACGTTGGCGATTGCCAGTGTCAGCTTTTACCTACATGTGCATTGTTTTTCCTGCGTGTCTGCCAAAAATCGCCCCAAAGTGGGCGATATATTCCCCGCGCAGCAGAAAAACGAGTAAAGACTTTGTAAGGTTGGCCCTGCTTATTTCATAATGCGCGCTTATTGGATCCCTCTATGGGTCCGCGCGCCCTTCAGAGGTAAGTCGATTCCCATGAACCGCACCGGCCGCGCCCTTGCATTGGGCTGCCTGTTGCTCCTTCAGCCCTTGCTCGCACAAGCAGGCGGCAACTCGTTGTTAATCCCAGCGATGGGTCGCTGCACCCTCAATACTCAGCCGCAAGATTCGGCGCAGGCACTTGCCGCCTGCCAGAAAGCGTCGGATGAGGGAGATGCGCAAGCGCAATACGAGTTGGGTGAGTTCTATTACGACGGCAAAAATACGCCGCGTGACCTCAATCAGGCACTGGCCTATTTTGAAAAAGCATCGTTACAAGGCCATGCCCAGGCGCAATTCAAACTCGGCACCATGTTCTTCCACGGCGAAGGCGTGCCGGCCAATAACGTTCAGGCGTATATCGTGCTGAAAATGGCGGCGGTCAATGGCGCTGAAGATGCGCTGGACACGGCGGATGAAGTCGCCGAAAAAATGCCCCGTGAAGAACTCGAGGTAGCGACCCAGGTACTCGGGCAAATTTTCCGCAAATACCTGATGGAGCTGCAAAGCGCCGATGGGCGTACGCCATTTGCGCCACTTCCCTGATCCAATCCCTGCGCATTGAAAAGATTTGTGGCGAGGGGATTTATCCCCGTTGGGCTGCAGAGCAGCCCCTGTAACGTTCTTTCAGGCAAGTCGCGTTCGCCGGCTTCACGACACTGCTGGGCAGCCGAACGGGGATAAATCCCCTCGCCACAATAAAGGCGCCTTTCTACTTCTCGGGCATTGGCATCGGGAACGGCATGACATTGCCGACCGCGCCACGGGCTTCGCTGATTTTCGGTGTGCCGAGGCGCTCCACCTCGTCGATGCGCACAATCGAATGCATCGGCACAAAACTGCGCACTACACCTTCGAACTGAGCCTTGAGCTTCTCTTCGCTCGGATCGACGACCACTTGCGTGCGCTCGCCAAAGACGAACTCTTCAACTTCCAGGAAGCCCCACAGATCACTTTGATAGATCTGCTTGGCATACATTTCGTACACCTGGCCCTGGTTGAGGAAAATCACCTTGTAGATTGGGGCTTCACGTTTGGTCATGGTGGGCGGGCAACACATTGGGGATAAAAATGAGGGCGCGAACTATAGCATAGCCACCGGACGCACAGCGGTAGGAACCTTGGCACATGTTCCCTATAATGCGCGGTTCTTTGAATCACGTGATGAATCTATCCATGGCCAAGAAGCTTTACATCGAAACCCACGGTTGCCAGATGAACGAGTACGACAGCTCGCGCATGGTCGATCTGCTGGGTGAACATCAGGCCCTGGAAGTCACCGCCCGCGCTGAAGACGCCGACGTGATCCTGCTCAACACTTGCTCCATCCGCGAGCGCGCCCAAGACCGGGTGTATTCCCAGCTAGGCCGCTGGCGTGAACTGAAACTCGCCAACCCGGACATGGTGATTGCCGTCGGTGGTTGCGTAGCCAGCCAGGAAGGCGCGGCCATTCGTGATCGCGCCCCTTACGTCGACGTAGTATTCGGGCCCCAGACCTTGCATCGCTTGCCTGAAATGATTGACGCCGCACGCGCCACCAAGCTGCCGCAGGTCGACGTCTCGTTCCCGGAAATCGAAAAATTCGACCACTTGCCCGAGCCGCGTATCGACGGCCCTAGCGCGTATGTTTCGGTCATGGAAGGCTGCAGCAAGTACTGCACTTTCTGCGTGGTGCCTTATACACGCGGCGAGGAAGTCAGCCGTCCGTTTGATGACGTGATAGCCGAAATCATGCACCTTGCCGAAAATGGCGTTCGTGAAGTGACCCTGCTGGGCCAGAACGTCAATGGTTACCGCGGCACCACTCACGATGGTCGCCTGGCGGACCTCGCCGAATTGATTCGTGTGGTTGCTGCGGTGGATGGCATCGATCGAATTCGCTACACCACGTCACACCCGCTGGAATTCTCCGACAGCCTGATCCAGGCTCACGCGGATGTTCCTGAACTGGTGAAACACCTGCATTTGCCGGTGCAGTCCGGATCAGACCGCATCCTTTCGGCGATGAAACGCAACCACACGGCGCTGGAGTACAAATCCAAGCTGCGCAAATTGCGCGCCGCCGTGCCAGGCATTTGCATCAGTTCAGACTTCATCGTGGGCTTCCCCGGCGAAACCGAAAAAGACTTCGAACAGACCATGAAGCTGATCGAGGACGTGGGCTTCGACTTCTCGTATTCGTTCGTTTATAGCCAGCGCCCGGGCACTCCGGCCGCCGACCTTGCGGACGAGACACCGGAAGCACTGAAAAAAGAACGCCTGAACGCGCTGCAACACCGTTTGAACCAGCAAGGGTTTGAGATCAGCCGACAAATGGTCGGTTCGACGCAACGGATCCTGGTGACCGATTACTCGAAAAAAGACCCCGGCGAGCTGCAGGGCCGCACCGAGAATAATCGTATCGTCAACTTCCGCTGCGACAATCCAACATTGATCGGTCAGTTTGCCGACGTGCACATCGACGCCGCACAGCCGCACTCGCTGCGGGGCTCGTTGATCCAGTAACACCTTTTTGTGGTGAGGGGATTCATCCCCGCTGGGCTGCGTAGCAGCCCCAAAAAACAGGACTGCTACGCAGCCCAGCGGGTATGAATCCCCTCGCCACAGTTAAAGCGTCAAATTTTGGCTTCCATTTAAGAGCTTTCGCACCCGCGTCACTGGCGTTATCCTTGATTTCATCTTAATTGCCCCAGGGCGGCTAAATACGACCTTGAACGCACCCATCGAACCACATCGTTTTATCCTCGAGCCCTTTGAGGCTCGCCGCTTCGCCAATCTGTGCGGGCAATTCGACGAGCATTTACGCTTGATCGAACAGCGCCTGACCATCGAGATCCGCAATCGCGGAAACCAGTTCGAACTGATCGGCGAACCCAAGCACACCACTTCCGCGGAAAACCTGATCCGCCGCCTGTACCGGGAAACCAAAGGTTCAGAGCTGTCGCCGGATACGGTTCACCTGTTCCTGCAGGAGTCGGCCGTCGAAGAGATGGACAACATTTCGCCAGGCGAACCCTCCGTAGCGTTGCGCACCAAGAAAGGCATGATTCGCCCTCGCGGCTTGAATCAACTGCGCTACGTGAAGGAAATTCTCGGCAACGACATCAATTTCGGCATCGGCCCGGCCGGTACCGGCAAGACCTATCTGGCCGTTGCCTGCGCGGTAGACGCGCTGGAGCGCGAACAGATTCGCCGCATCCTGCTGGTGCGCCCGGCAGTTGAAGCGGGTGAAAAACTCGGCTTCCTGCCCGGTGACCTGTCACAGAAAATCGATCCGTACTTGCGTCCGCTTTATGACGCGCTCTACGAAATGCTCGGTTTCGAGTATGTCGCCAAGCTGATCGAACGCCAGGTTATCGAAGTGGCGCCACTGGCCTACATGCGCGGGCGTACGCTCAATAACAGCTTCATTATTCTCGATGAAAGCCAGAACACTACCGTCGAGCAGATGAAGATGTTCCTGACCCGAATCGGTTTCGGCTCTACGGCGGTCATCACCGGTGACATAACCCAGGTCGACCTGCCAAAAGGCACCAAGTCGGGCCTGCATCATGTGATCGAAGTGCTCAAAGACGTCCCGGGCATCAGCTTCACCCACTTCAAGCCCAAAGACGTTGTGCGCCATCCGCTGGTGCAACGCATCGTCGAAGCCTACGAGCGTTTCGAAAATCGCGTGGCAGACGAAGCGCCAAAGGATAGCCGCCGCGATGCTTGAGCTTGATCTGCAACGGGCAACCGAAGCGTCCAGCCCAGACGAAGCCGAGTTCCGCCAATGGTGCGAACTGGCCCTGCGCCAGCGAACCGCCGACTCCGAGATGACCATTCGCTTGGTCGACGAGGCAGAAGGCCGCGAGCTGAACCGCACTTGGCGACAAAAAGACTACGCAACCAACGTGCTGTCGTTTCCTGCCGACGTGCCTGACGAGTTCCTGGATATCCCGTTGCTGGGCGATCTGGTGATTTGTGTGGCGGTGGTCGAGCGCGAAGCAGCAGAGCAAGGCAAGGAACTCAAGGCGCATTGGGCGCATCTGGTTATTCACGGCTGCTTGCATCTGCTTGGTTACGACCATATAGATGACGACGAAGCTGAAGAAATGGAAGCACTGGAACGAACGTTGCTTGCAGAGCTGGGCTATCCCGATCCGTACGCGGACGACGAATTAGAAACATCCCCTATCGTTACAACAAAGGATTCAGAGTAATCGCTATGAGCGAAGATCGATCGAGCAACGGGCAGAAGTCATGGCTGGGTAAGCTCACCCAGGCTTTTGCCCACGAGCCGAAGAACCGCCAGGAGCTGCTTGAGCTGCTGCGCGATGCACACCAAAACAAGTTACTGGACAGCGAAGCGCTGGCCATCGTCGAAGGCGCTATTCAGGTTGCAGACCTGCAAGTACGGGACATCATGGTTCCGCGCTCGCAGATGATCAGCATCAAGGCGACCCAGACACCTCGTGAGTTTTTGCCGGCCGTGGTCGACTCGGCCCACTCGCGCTACCCGGTTGTCGGCGAAAGCCACGATGACGTGATGGGCGTGTTGCTGGCCAAGGACTTGCTGCCGTTGATCCTCAAGGAGAACGGCGACAGCTTCAACATCAAGGACCTGCTGCGCCCGGCCACTTTCGTGCCGGAGTCCAAGCGCCTGAATGTGTTGTTGCGTGAATTTCGCGCCAATCACAACCACATGGCCATCGTCATCGATGAATACGGTGGTGTTGCGGGGCTGGTCACGATTGAGGACGTGCTTGAACAAATCGTCGGCGACATCGAAGACGAGCATGACGTCGAAGAAGACAGCTACATCAAGCCGCTGCCTAGCGGTGACTTTCTGATCAAGGCGCTGACGCCGATCGAAAACTTCAATGAGTTTTTCGACAGCGAATTTTCCGACGACGAGTTCGACACTGTCGGCGGCTTGGTGATGAGCGCGTTCGGGCACCTGCCAAAACGCAATGAAATCACTGAAATCGGCCCTTATCGCTTCCGCATCCTGAACGCCGACAGCCGTCGGATTCATTTGCTGCGCCTGACTCCAATTGCCCGCTAAGGATTGAAATGCTTCGTCTGACCGCCCCCGGCTGGCCCGGTAACCTGCTGGCCGTGGCGGCCGGTGCACTCACCACCCTTGCATTGGCGCCGTTTGATATCTGGCCGCTGGCACTGCTGGCGGTTGGTTTCTTCTACGCCGGTTTGCGTGAGTTAAGTCCTCGCCAGGCGATGGGACGTGGCTGGTGTTTCGGGTTCGGCCTGTTCGGCGCAGGCACCAGTTGGATCTACTACAGCATTCACCACTTTGGCGGCGCTTCTGTACTGTTGGCCGGCTTATTGATGCTGGCCTTCACTGCGGCCATTGCCTGGTTTTTCGCGCTGCCCGCCTGGCTCTGGGCACGCTGGTTGCGCCGCAATGAAGCGCCATTGGCCGACGCCTTGGCATTTGCCGCGTTATGGGTCGGACAAGAAGCATTTCGCGGCTGGTTCCTCACCGGTTTTCCCTGGCTTTATTCCGGTTACAGCCAGCTCAATGGGCCACTGGCCGGACTCGCTCCCGTCGGCGGCATGTGGCTGATCTCCTTCACCCTCGCTTTGACGGCAGCGCTTATCTACAACGCTTTGCGACTGGTACGTACGAGGCGTAAAGGCTTTGTCGCTGCGGGTGCTGTATTGCTGGCCGGCCCCTGGATCGCCGGCATGGCGCTCAAGGAGCATGCATGGACCAGCCCATCGGGCGCACCGCTGACTGTCGCAGCCATTCAGGGCAATGTCGAACAGAGCATGAAGTGGGACCCGGCGCAGTTGAACGCACAACTGGCGCTGTACCGAGACATGAGCTTCAGCTCCAAGCGGGCCGACCTGTTGATCTGGCCAGAAACCGCAGTGCCAGTGCTCAAGGAGTCCGCCGAGGGCTACCTGACCATGATGGGCAACTTCGCCGCAGAACGTAAATCTGCGCTGATTACCGGCGTACCGATTCGCCAGGAAGTGCGCCATGAAAAACGCTTTTTCAACGGCATAACTGTCGTCGGCGAAGGCGATGGTACTTACCTGAAACAAAAACTGGTGCCGTTTGGCGAATACGTGCCGTTGCAGGATTTACTGCGCGGACTGATTGCGTTCTTCGACCTGCCGATGTCTGACTTTGCGCGCGGCCCTGCCGATCAACCGCTGCTGCAAGCCAAGGGCTATCAGATTGCACCGTTCATTTGCTATGAAGTGGTGTACCCGGATTTCGCCGCCAGCCTCTCGGCGCGCAGCGATTTGCTGTTGACCATCAGCAACGACACCTGGTTCGGCACCTCGATCGGCCCGTTGCAGCACCTGCAGATGGCCCAGATGCGCGCACTTGAAGCCGGCCGCTGGATGATCCGTGCGACCAACAATGGTGTCAGCGGCTTGATCAATCCCTTCGGTCAGATCACCGCCCAGATTCCGCAATTTGAGCGGGGCATTCTTTATGGCGAAGTGGTGCCAATGCACAACCTCACGCCTTATCTTGAATGGCGCTCATGGCCGCTGACCATTGTTTGCTTGCTGTTGTTTGGCTGGGCATTGATCGCCAGCCGGATGGCCAAGACTGTCTGATACTGGCGGGCTTTCGTGGATTTATCTCCGTTGGGCTAAGCAGCAGACCGAAAATGGGCCTGCCGCACAGTCCAACGGGGATAAACCCCCTCGCCACAGGTTATCGGTAAAACATCAAGTACCCGATCTGCCCCACCGCTTCATTCAACAACTGCCCGCTCTGCCAGATTGATTTGAATTCCGGCATCCAGCCGCCCAGCGGTCGCGCATTGTCTACGCCCAGAAACCCGACGGGCGCCGGCACCACTTCAAATCCTGCCTGCCGGAAACTCCAGACCGCTCTCGGCATATGCCAGGCTTGAGTGACTACCACCACACGTTTGACGCCTTCCGGCAATAACGCTTGCGCGCTGAACTGGGCGTTCTCCCAGGTTGTGCGGCTACGGCCTTCCTGCCACCGCACGGTGACGCCAAAATCATCACGCATTGAATCGGCCATCAACTGCGCTTCGCTGGGCGGCGTGCCGTAATGCAAACCGCCGCTGGTCAAGATTGGCAAACCTGACGCCTTGGCCAACCGTGCCGCATAGCGCTCACGCTCCAGCCCCACGCCGGTCGGCTGATCAGCACCCCAGGCGAGATCGCCGCGTTCGCGGCCCGAGCCTAATACCACGATCGCATCTGCGCGCTGACTCAATGTTGCCCATTCGTCGAGGGCCAAGGGTGGTTCACGCTCAAGCATATGGGCGCTCCATTGCACGACGACAGGCAGGCTCATCAGCCAAAACCCACCCAGCCCTATGGCGAAGCACAACCCCGCAAGACGCGGCCGTGTGCGGCGCAGCCACCAGGCAAGCGCCAGCAACAGCAGAAGAATGCCGGGAGGCAAAAGAAGTTGTTTCACGAAATATCGAAAAGGCATCGAGCATCTCCAGAAGATGCTCGAAGCCTAAGTGGCTTGATGCAATGCGACAACTAATGTGAGAAGGCTATGCTTGCCTGGAACTATTGTTTCGAAAAACCTGACAATTGCCCAGGTGCCCTTACTTGAATTGCAAAGAACGAACCTTGACCGTATCCCTGCCGGGTTCCTTGTCCTTGAGCCAGATAATCTTGGCCGAACGTGGCGTGTCGAGTTGCATCACTGCTTGCGACAAACATCCCTGTGTTTCACGTTCACTGCGGTCCAGATAGGCTTTTACCAGCGCGAACTCTGCGGGGCTCAAGCCACGCAGTTCCAGTTCCATGGGGCGCTCATCGCGCAGCCGGTCAGCGGTTTTTGCAGCGTCCAGGGCCATGCCCAGACGATCTATCAGTCTTTCGTACAGCTCCGGTTTTGTGACTTTTTGCCGTGACTCGACCATCCCTCACCTCATTGAAGATAAGACTCACTCCCCATTTAGAGCTTAGCTTCCATCAACAAACCGGCTGAGCGCTGCGACCAACGGCCCTCGGCGCGCAATCAGGGTTTCCCTCGGTAGAGTGCCGTCATGTATGCTACGGCGCTTCCTGTAACTCCACTTCCAGCTCGTCTGGACAGCGAAACGCCGATTTGGCGTGATCACCGTCCAGCGTCGCACCGAAGAGGATTAGGCCACCCCTATTCAGTTCAAAAGTAGCCATGCACGAACAATATCAGCCCCGTGAAATCGAAGCCGCCGCCCAGTCGTTCTGGGATGAGCAAAAGTCCTTTGAAGTAAGTGAACAGCCAGGCAAGGAGACTTTCTATTGCCTATCGATGTTCCCTTACCCCAGCGGCAAGCTACACATGGGGCATGTGCGCAACTACACCATCGGCGACGTGATCTCCCGCTACCAGCGCATGCTGGGCAAGAACGTCCTGCAACCCATGGGTTGGGACGCCTTCGGCATGCCGGCAGAAAACGCCGCGATGAAGAACAACGTAGCGCCCGCCAAATGGACCTACGAAAACATTGCCTACATGAAAACCCAGCTGCGCAGTTTGGGTCTTGCAGTGGATTGGTCCCGCGAAATCACCACCTGCAAACCCGATTACTACCGCTGGGAACAATGGCTGTTCACTCGCCTGTTCGAAAAAGGCGTGATCTACCGTAAAAACGGCACCGTGAACTGGGACCCGGTCGACCAGACCGTACTGGCCAACGAGCAAGTGATCGACGGCCGCGGCTGGCGCTCCGGCGCGCTGATCGAAAAGCGCGAAATCCCGATGTACTACTTCAAGATCACCGCGTACGCGGATGAGCTGCTGTCGAGCCTCGACGACCTGCCGGGCTGGCCTGAACAGGTCAAGACCATGCAGCGCAACTGGATCGGCAAGTCACGCGGCATGGAAGTGCAGTTCCCGTACAACGTGGACTCCATCGGCGAAGCCGGCGTACTGAAAGTCTTCACCACACGCCCGGACACCCTGATGGGTGCGACCTACGTCGCCGTAGCTGCGGAACATCCACTGGCTGCCTTGGCTGCACAAAACAATCCTGAGCTGCAGGCGTTCATCGCTGAATGCAAGGGCGGCAGCGTCGCTGAAGCCGACGTCGCCACTCAAGAGAAAAAAGGCCTGCCAACGCCGTTGTTCGTCGAGCACCCGCTGACCGGTGAAAAGCTCCCGGTGTGGGTCGCCAACTACGTACTGATGCATTACGGCGACGGCGCGGTAATGGCTGTCCCGGCGCACGACGAGCGCGATTTCGAGTTCGCCACCAAGTACAACCTGCCAATCAAATCCGTGGTGCGCACCAGCGCAGGCGACACCAATCCCACGCCATGGCAGGACGCTTACAACGAGCACGGCACGCTGATCAACTCCGGCGAGTTCGACGGCCTCGACTTCGAAGGCGCTTTCGATGCCATGGAAGTTGCCCTGATCAAGAAGAACCTCGGTGCTTCGCGCACCCAGTTCCGCCTGCGTGACTGGGGCATCAGTCGTCAGCGCTACTGGGGTTGCCCGATCCCGATCATTCACTGCGATGCCTGCGGCGATGTGCCGGTACCGGAAGATCAACTGCCCGTGGTGTTGCCGGAAGACGTCGTGCCCGATGGCGCAGGTTCACCGCTGGCGCGCATGCCCGAGTTCTACGAGTGCAGTTGCCCTAAATGCGGCGCACCGGCCAAACGCGAAACCGACACCATGGACACTTTCGTCGAGTCGTCGTGGTATTACGCCCGTTACGCCTCACCGCACTACGAAGGCGGCCTGGTGGAAAAATCGGCGGCCGATCATTGGTTGCCGGTGGATCAATACATCGGCGGCATCGAACACGCGATTCTTCACCTGCTCTACGCGCGCTTCTTCCACAAGCTGATGCGTGACGAAGGCTTGGTGAGCTCCAACGAGCCGTTCAAGAACCTGCTGACCCAAGGCATGGTGATCGCCGAGACGTACTATCGTCGCGAAGCCAACGGTGCTTACACCTGGTTCAATCCGGCGGACGTCGAGCTCGTGCGTGACAGCAAGGCCAAGGTCATCAGCGCCAAGCTCATCGCAGACGGCCTGCCGGTTGAAATCGGCGGCACCGAGAAGATGGCCAAGTCCAAGAACAATGGTGTCGACCCACAGTCGATGATCGACCAGTTCGGCGCAGACACCTGCCGCCTGTTCATGATGTTTGCATCACCGCCTGACATGAGCGCGGAATGGTCCGACTCCGGCGTTGAAGGTTCGCATCGCTTCCTCAAGCGCGTCTGGCGCCTGGCGCACGCCCATGTAAGCCAGGGTTTGCCAGGCAAACTTGACGTAGCAAGCCTGAGCGATGAGCAGAAGACTATTCGCCGCAGCACCCACCTGGCCATCAGACAAGCCAGCCAGGATGTCGGCCAGCACCACAAATTCAACACGGCCATCGCCCAGGTGATGACACTGATGAACGTGCTGGAAAAAGCCCCGCAAGGCACCGAACAGGATCGCGCATTGATTCACGAAGGCCTGGAAACGGTCACCTTGCTGCTGGCTCCGATCACGCCGCACATCAGCCACGACCTGTGGAATCGCCTGGGTCACGCCGACCCGGTGATCGACGCTGGCTGGCCGGTGCTGGACGAGAGCGCTCTGGTGCAAGACAACCTGCAACTGGTTATTCAGGTTAACGGCAAGCTGCGCGGGCACATCGAAATGCCGGCCAGCGCCACCCGCGAAGACGTTGAAGCCGCCGCTCGGGCCAATGAAAACGTGCTGCGCTTTGTCGACGGCCTGACTATTCGAAAAGTGATTGTAGTGCCCGGGAAACTGGTCAATATCGTCGCCAGCTAATTGGATCAGGCGCCGGGTGAGCCTGGCGCCGAGTAAAACCTTTCGGGCCGCACGATCGGCCCACATGGTTTCAAGGGGAGCAACAAGATGATCAAACGCAATTTGCTGGTGATGGGCCTCGCAGTTCTGTTGAGCGCCTGCGGTTTCCAGCTACGCGGCACCGGCACCAACGAACTGGCGATCAAGGAGCTCGACCTGAGCGCGCGCAACGCCTACGGCGAAACCGTGACGCAATTGCGTCAGGTGCTGGAAGGCAGCGGCGTCAAGGTTTACTCGGGTGCGCCGTACAAACTGGTGCTGACCGATGAGCAGGAAAGCCAGCGCATCCTCAGTTACGCAGGTGCTGGCCGTACAGGTGAGTACCAGGTGACCACGGTGCTGAGCTACGACATTCGCGGCGAACGTGATTCGTCCCTGATTACCGATAAGCTCGAAGTGCAGAAAATCTTCATCCACGACGGCAACAACCTCGTGGGCTCCGATCAGGAAGCTTCAACTGCCCGCGCAGAAACCCGTCGTGAGCTGATTCAACGCATGATGCTGCGCCTGCAACAACTCACCCCGGCTCAACTGGAAGAGTTGCAGCAGCAAGCGAATGATCGTGCCAAGGCCGAAGCCGACGCATTGAAAGCAGCGCAGAAGGCTGAAGCCGAAACTCCGCGCCAGTCGCCCATTGAAATTCCGCAGCAATAAGACTTGCGGGGCGCCAAAGCGCCCCGCTCGCCCTCACTTATGAAACTCGCCCCCGCGCAACTCGCCAAACACCTGCAAGGTGCCCTCGCCCCTGTCTATATCATCAGTGGCGATGATCCGTTGCTGTGTCAGGAAGCCGCTGATGCGATTCGTGCCGCCGCCCGTCAACAGGGTTTCGATGAGCGCCAGGTCTTCGCCGCCGACGCCAGTTTCGACTGGGGAACGCTGCTGCAGGCCGGTGCGAGCATGTCGTTGTTTGCTGAAAAGCGTCTTCTGGAACTGCGCCTGCCTTCGGGCAAGCCCGGCGACAAAGGCGCCGCCGCATTCATCGAGTACTGCTCGCGGCCCGCCGAAGACACGGTGCTGCTGATCAGCTTGCCCAAGCTCGATGGCAGCGCGCAAAAAACCAAGTGGGGCAAGGCGCTGGTCGAGGGCGCACAGACCCAGTTCGTACAAATCTGGCCAGTGGATGCCAACCAGTTACCAAGCTGGATTCGCCAACGCCTGTCCCAGGCTGGGCTTTCTGCCAGCCAGGACGCTGTCGAACTGATTGCTGCGCGGGTCGAGGGCAACCTGCTGGCTGCCGCCCAGGAAATAGAAAAGCTCAAACTGATGGCCGACAGCGGCCAGATCACCGTTGAAACCGTGCAGGCGGCAGTTGCTGACAGCGCACGTTTCGATGTTTTTGGCCTGACCGATGCGATCCTCAACGGTGAAGCAGCCCATGCTTTACGCATGCTCGAGGGATTGCGCGGTGAAGGTGTCGAGCCGCCGGTCATCCTCTGGGCCCTGGCCCGGGAACTGCGTCTGTTGGCCAACCTCTCGTTGCAATACAGCCAGGGCGTGCCATTGGATAAAGCGTTCAGTTCTGCCCGGCCACCGGTCTGGGACAAACGCAAACCCTTGATGAGCAAAGCCCTGCAACGTTATTCCGCACAACGTTGGGCGCAGTTATTGCTGGAAGCACAACGTATCGACGCACAAATCAAAGGTCAGGCAGCGGGTTCACCGTGGATGAGTTTGAGTCGGTTGTCGTTGTTGATGGCGGGGCAAAGGTTGTCGTTGCCTGCCGAGTAACAGCGAAACTTCCTACACAATGCCGGGTCTAGACAGAACCCCAACTTCGGCAGATTATTCCCCGCGCAAAACCCACTCGACTGAGAGACTTGATCATGAGCAAAAAGCCATCAAAAAATGGCCCGAACAAAGCCAAATCCATCATCGCCCAGCCACTGTTCCGCAGCCGCCAAGAACCCGCCGGCAAGGGCAAAGGCAGCTACCGCCGCGAAGCCTTCCAGTCTAATAGCTGGGAGGCTTCTTACTTTCTGGCTGCTTAAAGCAGAACACCCCTTCGACATGTTAAGGTCTGCATCTGATTCGTATTCCCTGGACCCGTGCATGCCCCTTTGTATTTCCCGTCGTTGGCACCTGCGCCAAGTGATTGCTGCCTCCAGCCTTATTCTGCTTGTCGCCTGCGCGGAAAAACCAACCGCTGCGGACGCTCAACCGCTTCAGACCGCTCCCGTATCTACCGCTCCTGCCGTGATTGCGCCCGTGGTGCCCACTGGTGAGAACCTCGACATCCAGCCGACACAGACCTTTGCTGAATGGCAGGCGGGTTTTCGCAAAGATGCATTGGCCGCGGGCATTCGCGCCGATGTATTTGATCGCGCATTCGCCAATGTCAGCCTAGATCCCAGCGTGATCCGCGCCGACCGCAGCCAACCGGAGTTCTCGCGCCCGGTGTGGGAATACCTTGACGGTGCGCTGTCGCCCCTGCGGGTGCGCAAGGGTCAGGCGTTGCTGAGCCAGTACGCCGACATTCTGCAAAGCATCGAACAGCGTTATGGCGTCGACCGTCAGGCGCTGGTATCGGTGTGGGGCATGGAGAGCAATTTCGGCCAGTTCCAGGGCAGCAAGTCGGTTATCAACTCTCTGGCCACCTTGGCTTATGAAGGGCGGCGCCCGGGCTTTGCTCATGCGCAATTGATCGCTGCGCTGCAGATTCTGCAACAGGGTGATATCGAACCCGAAAAAATGCTCGGTTCCTGGGCTGGCGCAATGGGCCAGACCCAGTTCATCCCGACCACCTACAACACCCATGCAGTGGACTTCGATGGCGACGGTCGCCGCGACATCTGGGGCAGTCCTGCCGATGCATTGGCCTCGACCGCGCACTACCTGCAAAGCTCGGGCTGGCAAAAAGGCCAGCCTTGGGGCTTCGAAGTGCAATTACCCGGCAGCTTCAACTATGTGTTGGCCGACGGTACCCTTCGCAAGAGTGTTGCCGAATGGTTGCAGTTGGGCGTATCCCTGCCTGTCGGCGTATCGGTCCCCGCCGGCTCTGAACACCTGTCAGCCGCTCTCTTGCTGCCGGCGGGTTACCGTGGCCCGGCGTTCCTGGTCCTCGATAACTTCCGCGCGATTCTCAAGTACAACAACTCGTCGTCCTACGCTCTGGCCGTGGGTTTGCTGTCCGAGCGCTTCAGTGGCGGCGGCTTGATCAGCGGCACGTGGCCCAAAGATGACTTGCCTTTGACCCGTACCGAAAGGATCGAACTGCAAAGTTTGTTAAGCGCCCAGAACTACGATGCCGGCACGCCCGATGGAATCATCGGCGCCAATACGCGCAAGGCGATTCGCACCGCGCAACAGTCTTTTGGCTGGCCAGCGGATGGGTATCCGACGCACAAACTGCTGGAAGGCCTGCGTAACCGCTGAAGCTCGCGAGCACGCCTCGTTCCTGCGGGAGCGAGGCTATTAGCCTCTGAGCACTACGTCCTGCTCCAGCACCAGCTGCTTGTTCCCCGCGTCCAGACGCACCAGCGCGCCCATCGGCAACGTCAGGTTGGGGTCACAGTGTCCACTGCGCCACCCCGTCAGCACCGGAATATGCAACGATTCAAAGGTCTGCTTGAGCAAGCGCTCCAAGGCTGCCGTATCGACGCCAGCCACATCGCCCACCAGAACCCCGCGCAACTTGCCCAGCGTTCCAGCCAATCGCAGATGCGTCAGCAATCGGTCTATACGATACAGCGGCTCGTTAACGTCCTCGATAAACAGGATGACGCCCTCGGCATCGAGTTCGTAAGGCGTACCCATGGTGGCGGCGATCATTGAAAGATTGCCACCCAGCAAACGCCCGTGAGCCACACCAGACTCAACGGTGGTCAACGGGTGAGCCGCCGGATGAGCCAGCACGCTACCAGCTTGTAACTGGCCTCTGAGCATATTGAAGAACGAAGACTCAGTCGGTGCCTGCCGAACACCCAGCAAATCGGCGTTAAGCAGTGGCCCATGAAAGGTTACGAAACCGGCATAGCGGCTGATAGCCACGTGCAGGGCCGTGATGTCGCTGTAGCCAATGAACGGCTTGGCGTTGTTTCGCAGCAGTTCGAAATCGATTCGATCAAGCAACCGCGGTGTGCCGTAGCCGCCACGCAAACAAATGATCGCATCGACCTCGGTATCGGCAAACGCCGCGTGCAAGTCATCCAGTCGTACGTCGTCGCTACCCGCCAGGTAGCCATCTTTCTTGAACACGCCGGGGAAAATTTTCAGCGAATAACCGCGAGCACGCATCCAGGTACGCGCCTTTTCGGTATCCAGTGCTGCCGGGCCGGCAGGTGCGATCACGCCGATCAGCCCTTCAGATGGCAGGGCCGGCACCGCAGCGTGAGGCATAAGGGTATGGGTGGGTCTAACGGTCATCCATGAATCTCCCTGCGCGAAAACGTCAAGCACACAGTAGTCAGGAACGGGGGCGTAAAAAACCCGCAGGGTGAGGTACCTGCGGGCTTTTTGGATCAGGACGACATCAATTCGGCTTTTACCAGCTTCGCCTGCTCATCGGCGTGATACGAGGACCGTACCAGCGGGCCGGAAGCAACGTTCTTGAAGCCCATCTTGTAGCCTTCCTCAGCGAACCAGGCGAAGGTGTCCGGGTGCACGAAACGTTGTACCGGCAAGTGGCTGCGCGAAGGCTGCAGGTACTGGCCGAGTGTCAGCATGTCGATGTCGTGCTCGCGCATGCGCTTCATGACTTCGATGACTTCTTCGTCGGTTTCGCCCAAACCGAGCATCAGGCCGGACTTGGTAGGAATGTGCGGCATCATCTGCTTGAAGCGTTGCAGCAGTGTCAACGACCACTGGTAATCCGAACCCGGACGCGCGGCTTTGTACAGGCGCGGTACGGTCTCAAGGTTGTGGTTGAACACATCCGGCGGCTCGGCTGCCGTAATTTCCAATGCAACGTCCATACGTCCACGGTAGTCGGGGACCAGTGTTTCGAGTTGCACATTTGGCGACAGCTTGCGGATCTCTCGGATGCAGTCGGCAAAGTGCTGGGCACCGCCGTCACGCAAGTCGTCGCGGTCAACAGAAGTGATCACGACGTACTTCAGTTTCAGATCGGCAATGGCAATGGCCAGGCTTTCTGGTTCGTTGACGTCGAGTGGTTTCGGACGACCGTGGCCAACATCACAGAACGGGCAACGACGGGTGCAAATGTCACCCATGATCATGAAGGTCGCGGTGCCGCCGGAGAAGCACTCGCCCAGGTTCGGGCAGGACGCTTCTTCGCAGACGCTGTGCAACTTGTGTTTGCGCAGCAGGGCCTTGATACGGTCGACTTCCGGGGAAACCGGGATACGCACGCGAATCCAGTCGGGTTTCTTTGGCAGTTCGGTGGTCGGAATGATCTTTACCGGGATGCGTGCAACCTTCTCGGCGCCGCGCAGCTTGACGCCGGCTTCAACCTTCGCACGCGGGGCCGGGCGCTCGGTGACATCCAGCGTCGGGATCATGGTTTGCACTGCATCAGTAGTCATATCAGTCGATTCCGCCCGTTAGGGTCGTCTGCTCAGCATAGTCGAGGTGTTTGACGAGCTGCGCGCGCAGCCGGGCACTTACCTCGGCAAATTCAATCGATCCTGCATGATCGCTTAGCTGGGTCATCGCCAGCCCGGCATAGCCGCAGGGATTAATCCGTCGAAACGGTTCCAGGTTCATGTCCACGTTCAAGGCCAGGCCATGAAAGGAACAACCGTGGCGGATCCGCAGACCCAAAGAAGCGATTTTCGCCCCGTCTACGTAAACGCCTGGGGCATCCGGTTTGGCGGCAGCTGTCACACCGTAGCTTGCCATCAACTCGATCAGGCAATGCTCCATGCGAGTGACCAGGTCACGCACGCCGAACCCAAGCTTGCGTACGTCGAGCATCAGGTAGGCCACCAACTGGCCGGGGCCGTGATAAGTCACCTGACCACCGCGATCAACCTGCACCACAGGGATGTCCCCCGGCAGCAGCAAGTGCTCGGCTTTGCCGGCCTGGCCCTGGGTGAACACCGGAAGGTGCTCGACCAGCCAGATCTCGTCTGCGGCATCACTGCCGCGTTCGTTGGTGAAGCGCTGCATGGCATGCCAGACAGGCTCATAAGCCATCTGGCCGAGCTCGCGAAAGCCGAGCGTGCCAGGCATCACAGCACCATGTGCACGAAGCCGGTGGCCCGCAGTTCGCTGTTGATGTTGTACAGCTGATCCTGATCGGTGGCGACAATGTGCAACTGAATCGTGGTGTATTTGCCGTTGGTGCTTTGGCGCTCGTCCACGCGATCATGATTGATGGTCGCGTGTTTCTTGACGATTTCGATGATCTTGTCTTTGTTGCCTACACCGGTATCGCTGATCACCTTAACCGGGTAATCAACGTTGGGGAATTCGATCTTTGGCGCCTTTACTTCTGTGTCTGTCATGGCGTAACGGCCTCGTATGCGTAAGCCGTGGCAACGAACATAGCCCCGCTCCGAATGGAAACAGGGCCATGCAGGTCCACACTAAATCAGTTGAACAAGCCGTAGAAGAATAGACGGATGCTATCCCACATGCGACGGAAGATACCACCCTCGTCAACCGCGTCCAGAGCGATCAGATCAGCACTGTGAACGACTTTGTCGTCCAGCTTCACTTCAACTTTACCGATCACATCGCCCTTGGCGATTGGCGCAACCAATTGTGGGTTCATGGTCATGCTGGCGGCGAGCTTTTTCAGCTGGCCCTTCGGCAGGGTCATGGTCAGGTCGTCAGCCAGGCCGGCCTTGACTTGATTGGTGGTGCCTTTCCAGACAGGAGCCTGAGCCAACTCGGCGCCTTTCTGATAGAAGGTCTGTGTTTCGAAGAAGCGGAAGCCATATGTCAGCAGCTTCTGGGTTTCCGACGCACGGGCTACTTCACTGTTAGTACCGAACACCACGGCAATCAGGCGCATGCCGTCACGTACTGCCGAAGACACCATGCAGTAGCCTGCTTCTTCGGTATGACCGGTTTTCAGACCATCAACTGTCTTGTCGCGCCACAGCAGCAAGTTGCGGTTAGGTTGCTTGATGCCATTCCAGAAGAACTCTTTCTGCGAATAGATCGCGTAGTGAGCCGGGTCTTCGTGGATGATAGCGCGAGCCAGGATTGCCATGTCATGAGCGGTCGAATAGTGCTCAGGGTTTGGCAACCCGGTCGGGTTCATGAAGTGGCTGTTGGTCATGCCCAGGTCGCCGGCAGTCTTGTTCATCATGTCGGCGAACGCGTCTTCGCTACCGGCGATGTGCTCGGAAAGCGCAACGCTGGCGTCGTTACCCGACTGAATGATGATGCCGTGCAGCAGATCGCTGACCGTTACCTGCGAGCCGACCTTGATGAACATCCGTGAACCGCCGGTGCGCCAGGCGTTCTCGCTGACGGTTACCGGATCGTTCTCGCCGATCTGGCCACGACGAATTTCCAGGGTCGCGATGTACGCGGTCATCAGCTTGGTCAGACTGGCGGGAGGCAGACGCTGATCACCGTTGTTCTCTACCAGCACGTTGCCGCTGCTGGCGTCCATGAGCACATAGGATTTAGCGGCCAGTTGTGGTGGCGACGGCATCATCTCGACCGCGAAAGCGGCTGGCGAGATGAGCAGCGGGACTAGCAGGCACAGGCGTTTGGCAAAGGTGGTGATGTTCATCCGTCTCTCGAAATCGCTAATGGAAACTTACCCCTGAGGGCAAAACTATTCAGACAGCCTTCTAACGGGCCATCGCGTGTTCAGTTGCTCACTCTGTCACCCTTTCCGGGCTTTTGTTCTTCACGAGCCAACAACAAGGTCCACCCCCCAAATCGCAAGCGAACCGTCAATCAAGTACTACGTATTACTCGGCAGTGACCAGGCTCGGCGAACCGAGATTGGCCATTCGCACACTATTTTGCACTTGCTGGATTTCACCCTGCGAACCGATTGGCCCCAGGCGAACCCGATGCAGTGTCTGTTGGTTGCGCACGATCGAGCTGATGAACACCGGAGCGCTCACCATCCCGCTGAGCTTCGATCTCAGGAGCTCTGCAGCGTCCGGGTTGGCGAACGCGCCCACCTGCAGATACTGGCCAGAGGCTGGTACAGAAGCGTTTTTTTTTGCACTGATCGGCACTGGTACCGTGTCAGAGGCGTGCTGCTGTGGCGGTGGCGTCCATTGCTCGACCGTCCCCGCCGACGCGGTAATGGTCGGCGCGGTATTTTGCGCTACTTGAGGCTCATTGAGCATCAGAGGCGCCGGACGGCCCTTGGCAGCCCACCACGTTTGCGGATCGATACCTTCCACCTTGACCCGGGCCGTACCGATTTCGGCGTAACCGAGCTTTTTGGCTGCGGCGTAAGACAAATCGATAATACGATCCGAGTAGAACGGTCCGCGATCGTTAACTCGCAATATCACGCTCTTGTTATTGTCCAGGTTAGTCACCCGAACGTAACTTGGCAGTGGCAATGTCTTGTGGGCGGCGCTCATGCCATACAGGTCGTAGACCTCGCCATTGGCTGTGTTCTGACCGTGAAACTTGGTCCCATACCACGACGCCGTGCCGGAGGCGACGTAGGTCTTGGAGTCCTGCAACGGGAAGTAAGTCTTGCCGAGCACAGTGTACGGGTTGGCTTTATAAGGACCTGTGTGCAAGGTCGGCGTGGCATCAGGAATACGCGATACATCGACGTCCCACCACGGCGCGCCATCTTTATGCGCACGGTTGATGTCCAGCCCCGGCGTGGACCGAACGGCAGTCGACGACTTTTGCGACGGCGCGCGGCTGGTCGAACAACTGGCGACCAACACCGCCAACGCGGCGAAAGCCATGAGCTTCAGGGGTTTACTAATAGGCAATGCCCGCATTACTTGACGCCCCGTGCTTGTACCAGCTGTTCAGACAGTTGATGTACCGCCATGGCGTACATCACGCTGCGGTTATAACGCGTGATTGCGTAAAAATTCTTCAAGCCCATCCAGTATTCGGGGCCATTGTCACCTTCCAGGCGGAAAGCGGTGACCGGCATATCATCGCGCAGCGCATCATGACTCGACCAGCCCAACGCCCGCAACTCCCCGACGGTTTTCGTCGGCTCGATGCCGGTGGTCAAACCTTCGTCGACCTGATCGCCACGAACGTCTGCCCGGCTAACCACGGGTTCACCGGCAACCCAACCATGACGCTTGAAATAACTGGCAACGCTGCCGATGGCATCGTCCGGGTTGGTCCAGATATTGATGTGGCCATCACCGTCAAAATCCACGGCATATGCCCGAAAACTGCTGGGCATGAACTGCGGCAAGCCCATGGCACCCGCATATGACCCTTTAAGGGTCAACGGGTCGACCTGCTCCTCACGTGCCAGCAGCAAAAACTCTCGCAATTCCTTGCGGAAGAATTCAGCTCGCGGAGGATAGTCGAAACCGAGCGTCGACAGTGCGTCGATCACCCGATAATTACCTGTATTGCGCCCGAAAAAGGTCTCAACGCCGATGATCGATACGATCACTTGGGCCGGCACACCATATTCCTGCTCGGCACGGGCCAGTACGGCTTCATGCTGGCGCCAGAAGTCCACACCGCGAGCGATGCGCGCATCGCTGATGAACATCGGGCGGTATTCGCTCCATTGCTTGACCCGTTCTGCGGGTTTCGAGATAGCGTCCAGAATCGACTGCTTGCGCTCGGCCTCGCGGAACACAGCCATCAGTTGCTCACCGGCGAAACCGTAGTCGCGGGTCATTTCACCGACGAATTCGGCCACTTGCGGTGAGCCTTCGTAATCGCCGGCCAATGCTTCCTGCATTGTGCCAAGGATGCTTACCAGGCCGACCCACGGCGCGTATCGAGTCGCCCAGCCACGCATTACTTGCATTGAAATCTTCACCTTATTCAAACCTGTGCGATCCACTTACGATGGGTATGGATCGACATCAAAACCCCAAACGCTGACAGCAGCGTCACCAGCGAAGTTCCTCCATAGCTAATGAACGGCAATGGCACCCCTACAACCGGTAACAGGCCACTGACCATACCGATGTTGACGAAAACGTAAACAAAAAACGTCATGGTCAGGCTGCCCGCGAGCAATTTACCGAACAATGTCTGGGCCTGAGCGGTAATCACCAACCCACGACCGATCAATAACAGGTAAATCAACAGCAGCGCACAAATACCCACCAGGCCGAATTCTTCGCCCAGTACCGCAATAATGAAGTCGGTGTGGCTTTCCGGCAGGAAGTCCAGGTGCGACTGGGTACCCAGCAGCCAGCCCTTGCCGAATACGCCACCAGAACCAATGGCTGCTTTGGACTGAATGATGTTCCAGCCAGTGCCGAGCGGATCGCTCTCTGGGTCAAGGAACGTCAGGATTCGCTGCTTCTGGTAGTCGTGCATGATGAAAAACCACATCGCTATGGCCACTGGCACCGCAGCAGCCAGCACGCTGAGGATCCAGCGCCAGCGCAGCCCACCCATGAACAATACAAACGCGCCGCCCGCGAGAATCAGCAACGAAGTGCCGAGGTCAGGCTGACGCACAATAAGGATGAAGGGCAACCCAATCAGGAACAGGCTGACGCCCACATGCTTGAGTTGCGGCGGCAACGTGCGTTTGGACAAATACCAGGCGATGGTGGCTGGCATCAGGATCTTCATGAATTCCGAAGGCTGGAAACGGATGACCCCGGGAATGTTGATCCAGCGTGTCGCGCCCATGGCGTTGTGGCCCATGACGTCAACCACCACCAGCAACAGCACACCCAGCACGTAACCCACCGGCACCCAACGCGCCATGAAGCGCGGTTCGAACTGGGCGATGACGACCATCGACACCAGGCCGATGCCAAACGAGGTGGCTTGTTTGGCCAGCAGGTCCCAACTCTTGCCACTGGCCGAATACAGCACAAACAAACTGCCGGCAGCGAGGGTCAGCAGCAAAATCAACAGCGGGCCGTCGATGTGCATGCGTTGCAACAGCGTCGCGCGGCGACGCATCACATCCTCGCTGGAAAGGATGCGATCGAAATTACTCTTCACGGGCCGTAGCCTCCGCACTGATAGGGCTGGCGTACTCGGCTTTCAGACGACCGTCCTGATCCAGGAGCCAGGCGTCCATGATTTGACGTACTACAGGCGCCGCAACGCCAGAACCGGATTCGCCGTTCTCGACCATCACCGACACCACGATTTTCGGGTTATCGGCTGGCGCAAATCCTACGAACAACGCGTGGTCGCGGTGACGCTCCTGAACCTTGGAGCGGTCGTACTTCTCACCTTGCTTGATCGCAACCACCTGCGCCGTGCCGCTTTTACCGGCAATGCGAAATTGCGCACCGATAGCTGCCTTGCGCGCCGTACCGCGAGCGCCGTGCATCACTTGCTGCATGCCATGGTTAACCTTGGTCCAGTCGGACGGGTCACGCAGGATGATGTCCGGCATCGGATTTTCATCCTTCGGCCGCTCGCCTTCGACAGTCTTGGCCAGGTGCGGACGATTCCAAACGCCTTTGTTGGCCACCAGCGCCGTGGCTTGGGCCAATTGCAGCGGCGTGGATTGCATGTAGCCCTGACCAATCCCAAGAATCAGTGTTTCGCCCGGGAACCAGGCCTGGCGACGGGTAGCACGCTTCCATTCACGGGACGGCATCAACCCGGGAGACTCTTCGAACATGTCCAGCGAGACCTTCTGGCCAATGCCGAACTTGCCCAGATACGTCGACAACCGATCAATCCCCAGCTTGTGAGCCAGGTCATAAAAGTAGGTGTCGTTGGATCGCATTATCGCGGTGTCCAGGTCTACGTAACCATCGCCAGTGCGGTTCCAGTTACGATATTTGTGATCGTAATTGGGCAGCATGTAGTAACCCGGATCGAAAACCCGGGTGGATGCGGTGACCACGCCCGAGTCCAGTCCGGCAATGGCGACTGCAGGCTTGATGGTCGAACCTGGCGGGTACAAACCGCGCAACACGCGGTTAAACAACGGCCGGTCGATGGAATCACGCAGTTCGGCGTAAGCCTTGAAGCTGATGCCGGTAACGAACAGGTTGGGATCGAAACTTGGCTGACTGACCATAGCCAGTACTTCACCGGTGTTTGGGTCCAGCGCCACCACCGCACCACGACGTCCGCCGAGTGCCGCTTCGGCGGCTTCCTGCAATTTGATGTCCAGGCTCAGGACGATGTCCTTGCCGGGAATCGGATCGGTACGCTTGAGCACCCGCAATACGCGGCCTCGAGCGTTGGTTTCGACTTCCTCGTAACCCACCTGCCCGTGCAGCTCCGGCTCGTAAAAACGCTCGATGCCGGTCTTGCCGATGTGGTGGGTGCCGCTGTAATTGACCGGATCAAGCGACTTCAGCTCTTTCTCGTTGATGCGGCCCATGTAACCCACCGAGTGCGCAAAATGCGCGCCCTGAGGGTAATGACGCACCAATTGCGCGACCACTTCCACACCCGGCAAGCGGAACTGGTTTACCGCGATCCGGGCGATTTGCTCTTCGCTAAGCTCGAACAGGATCGGCACAGGCTCGAACGGCCGTCGCCCCTGCTTCATGCGTTTCTCGAAAATCGCCCGGTCTTCTGGCGTCAGCTCAAGCACTTCAATGATCACGTCGAGCACTTGCTGCCAGTCGCCGGAGCGCTCACGGGTCATGCTCAGGCTGAAGCTTGGCCGGTTATCGGCCACCACCACGCCATTGCGGTCGAAGATCAGGCCTCGAGTCGGCGGGATCGGCTGCACATGAACGCGGTTATTTTCCGACAGGGTCGAGTGATACTCGTACTGGATCACCTGCAGGAAATACAGACGCGCGATCAACACACAAATCAGCACCACCACCGCAATTGCCCCGAACACGACGCGGCCACGCACCAGACGGGCGTCTTTTTCGTGGTCCTTGATGCGGATCGGCTGGGACATGAGGGCAGAACTACTTGTGGTAAGGGTGACCGGACAACACTGTCCAGGCACGATACAGCTGTTCGCCGATCAGGATCCGCACCAGCGGGTGCGGCAACGTCAACGGCGATAACGACCAACGCTGATCGGCCCGTGCACAGACTTCCGGCGCCAGCCCTTCGGGGCCGCCGACCATGAAATTCACTGTGCGCGAGTCCAGCCGCCAGCGATCTAGCTCTACCGCCAGTTGCTCGGTGCTCCAGGGCTTGCCATGGACTTCGAGAGTAACCACGCGCTCATTCGGCCCGACCTTGGCCAGCATGGCCTCGCCTTCCTGACGGATGAAACGAGCCACGTCGGCATTCTTGCCCCGGGTATTGAGCGGTATTTCCACCAGTTCCAGCGCCAGCTCGGAAGGAAGACGCTTGGCATATTCATGCCAGCCTTCTTCCACCCATTTGGGCATGCGTGAACCGACGGCGATCAGTCGCAGTCGCACAGCGAACCCTTACTGCTGGTCTTTGTTGAGCTTGATGAAATGCTCATGGGTGTTTTCCGGGCTGTGGTGAGCCGCGTTCAGAGCACGGCTCTGTTCTGCACCGGACCACAGACGCTCCAGGTCGTAAAACTGACGAGCCGAGGCGGTCATCATGTGCACGATCACATCGTCCATATCCAGCAGCACCCAGTCGCTGTCGCCCTTGCCTTCTTCACCCAGCGGCTTGACGCCCAGGGCTTTGACGGCTTCGCGAACCTTGTCCAGCATCGCGCCGATCTGGCGGTTGGAGGTACCGGTGGCGATGATCATGAAGTCAGTAATGCTCTGCTTTTCACGAACGTCGATCACCTGGATGTCCTGGGCCTTGACGTCTTCCAGGGCCGCAACGGCCACCTTGACCAGCTCTTCGCCGGTCAGTGGTGCGCCAGTTGGAGCCTCTACTGGCAGCGGAGCGCTCTTGAACGTGCCTTTGCGCTTAACTTTGCTTACGTCTTTGTCAGTCATATAAAACTCGTTTTGCTCGTATGTTAGGGCGCTTCAATACACGTGATTACGTGCCTTGAAGCGCGCCTCTTTCAGTTCGACGCACGGTAAAGTCCGTGCGCATCGATGTAGGCCAGGACCGCGTCGGGCACCAGGAAACGTACCGACTTACCGCTGGCCAGCAGTTGACGGATCTGGGTGGCGGAAACCGCGAGCGGTGTCTGCCAGACGAATGCAATCTGTCCGCTCGGCCCTTTGAGGGCCAGCGGGTCACTCACCGAGCGCGCTGCCAGCAGGTTGCGCAAGGCATCCGGCGGTTCGCTGTCGGCATCCGGGCGTTGCAGCACCAGGATGTGGCAATGCTGGAGCAACTCTTCCCAGCGGTGCCAAGTGGGCAGGCCGCAAAAAGCGTCCCAGCCCAAAAGTAGAAAAACCTGGTCTTCAGCGGCCAATTCGGCACGCATCAGTTCCAGGGTATCAATGGTGTAGGACGGTTTGTCCCGCTGCAATTCGCGGGCGTCCACCACCAACGGCGCCACACCGGCTACCGCGCATTCAACCATCGCCAACCGGTCTTTCGCCGACACTTGCGGCGTGCCCCGGTGAGGCGGCCTGGCACTGGGTGTCAGTCGCAACTCATCAAGACCCAGCGCTTCGGCAACTTCCAGTGCACCGCGCAAATGGCCGATGTGTACCGGATCGAAAGTCCCGCCCAGCATGCCGATGCGTCGTGGCACTGGCTCGCTGGTGGCTACCGGGCCTGATGGCTCGAAGTCGCTCAAGTCAGACCGACGCCTGGCCGCGCAACTGGCCATCACCGACCACGATGTACTTCTCGCAGGTCAGGCCTTCCAGACCTACCGGGCCGCGGGCGTGCAGCTTATCAGTAGAAATACCTATCTCGGCACCCAATCCGTATTCGAAGCCGTCAGCGAAGCACGTCGGCGTGTTGATCATCACCGACGACGAATCGACTTCTGCAACGAAGCGTCGGGTATCGCCCAGGTTTTCGCTGACAATCGAATCAGTGTGATGGGAGCCATGCTGATTAATGTGCTCGATCGCCTGATCCAGGCCATCGACGACACGAATCGACAGGATCGGAGCGAGGTACTCGGTGTTCCAGTCTTCCTCGGTAGCCGCCAGCGCATCGATGATCGCCCGCGTGCGCTCGCAACCGCGGAGCTCGACGCCTTTTTCGCGGAACTGGGCGGCCATCGATGGCAGGAAGTCTTTGGCGACGGCTTGATCCACCAGCAACGTTTCCATCGCGCCGCAAATACCGTAACGGTAGGTCTTGGCATTAAAGGCAATACGCTGGGCTTTTTGCAGATCGGCGTTGGCACTCACGTAAACGTGGCAAATGCCGTCCAAGTGTTTGATCACCGGTACGCGCGCATCGCGGCTGACGCGCTCGATCAGGCCACGGCCGCCACGCGGGACGATGACATCGACGTATTCGGGCATGGTGATCAACGCCCCAACGGCAGCACGGTCAGTGGTTTCGACCACCTGAACCACGGCTGCGGGCAGCTCAGCTTCAGCTAGGCCACGCTGGATACACGCGGCGATGGCGCGATTGGAATGAATGGCTTCAGAACCGCCACGCAAAATGGTCGCGTTACCGGACTTCAGGCACAGGCTGGCGGCGTCGATGGTCACGTTAGGTCGTGACTCATAGATGATGCCGATCACGCCCAGCGGCACGCGCATCTTGCCGACCTGAATGCCGGACGGGCGAAAACTCATGTCACGGATCGCGCCAACCGGGTCCGGCAGGGCCGCCACCTGGCGCAGACCTACGATCATGCCGTCGATACGCTCGGGGGTGAGCGCCAGACGCTCAAGCAGCGCAGGTTCAAGACCATTTGCGCGACCCGCCGCCAGATCCAGCTCATTGGCAGCGGTCAGCTCGGCGCGTGCAGCGTCCAGCGCATTGGCAGCAGCCTGCAATGCGCGATTCTTTTGCGCGGTGCTGGCACGGCCAATTACGCGAGAAGCTTCGCGGGCTGCGCGACCCAAGCGGGTCATGTAGTCAAGAACGGACTCAGTCATGGTCTGGAGTGGTCTTTGCTAAGGTCGTGGTAAAGAGTAAAGCGGCAGATTATAGCTGTCGCGCCCACTGACTAACAGCGGTGACAGGCGGATGGTCGAAATGGAGGGCGATTTGCCGACGTTCAGCAGGGATTAAGCTGCAAATTGTTATCATCACGCCTCAATCAGCCCTGATTAACGCCGTCCATCATGTCCAACCTCACTGTTCGCGCGTCCGTTTCGAGCCTGCCCACGCCACTTCCGGACACATTTTTCGACCGTGACGCGCAAATTCTGGCCCGGGAGTTACTCGGTAAAGTCATCCGCCATCGCGTGGGCGATCTGTGGCTCAGCGCCCGGATTATCGAGACCGAAGCCTATTATTTCGAAGAAAAAGGCAGCCACGCATCCCTCGGCTACACAGAAAAGCGTAAGGCTTTGTTTCTGGATGGCGGACACATCTACATGTATTACGCCCGTGGTGGCGATTCGTTGAACTTCAGTGCTCACGGCCCAGGCAATGCCGTACTGATCAAATCCGCCTATCCGTGGGTCGATGACTTTAGCGGGCCTGCGAGCCTGGCGCAGATGCTGGTCAACAACCCTGACGCTCAAGGTCGGCCTCGCCCCTCGCAAAAACTCTGCGCGGGCCAGACGTTGCTGTGCAAGGCGCTGGGATTGAAAGTGCCCGTGTGGGACGCCAAGCGCTTTGATCATGAGGTACTGCTGGTAGAAGATGTCGGCCCGGCGCCGGCCCACATCATCCAGACCACTCGCCTCGGCATACCGCATGGGCGCGACGAACACTTGATGTACCGCTTCGTGGATGCCGCCTACGCCCCGTATTGCACGCGAAACCCGCTAAGACGCGGGCAGGTCGAAGGTCGCGATTACGTTTTGCTGTGAACACAATCAATAAGATGGAGTTGTTTTTATGGGCCCATGGCTCGATAGCGTGACGGGATGGTTGACGGTGAACCCTCAGTGGCTGGCCGCAGCAGTGTTCATAGTGGCTTTTGTGGAATGCCTGGCGATCGCCGGGTTGATAGTGCCCGGCACCGTGCTGCTGTTTGCCGTGGCAGTTTTAGCCGGCAGTGGCGCCCTGTCGCTGAGCGAAACACTGTTGCTGGGGTTTCTGGGCGGCTTGCTCGGCGATGCGGTGTCGTATTTTCTAGGACGTCATTTTCATCAGAATATCCGGCGTTTGCCGGGGCTGCGCCACCATCCGGAATGGATTGCTGGCGCCGAGTCGTATTTCCAGCGTTACGGCATCGCCAGTCTGCTGGTGGGTCGTTTCATTGGCCCGCTGCGCCCGATGCTGCCGATGGTCGCCGGGATGTTCGACATGCCCTTCCCGCGTTTCGCAGCGGTCAGCCTGCTGGCCGCCGCTGGCTGGAGCATTGCGTACTTGCTGCCTGGTTGGGCCACGGGCGCGGCCATTCGCTTGCCATTGCCTGAAGGTTTCTGGCCTGAAGCCGGAATCGTCGCCGGCAGTATCGCGTTGATGGTCGGTTTGAGCGTCACCAGCAGCCTGCGTCGCCATCGCAAGGCAACGCTGCTGATTGCCGGCATGAGTTTGCTGATTCTGGCCGGACTGTTCATCGGTTACCCGTACCTGACCGCCCTCGATCAAGGGGTAATGACCTTAGTCCAGGAACACCGCAGCCCGATGCTCGATGACGTTGCGGTGACGTTCACGCTGATCGGTGAGTTCCGCAACATGCTGATGTTCAGCGCCGTGCTCACCGGCCTGTTGCTGATCACACGTCAGTGGCGCCAGGCAGTGTTCACGTGCAGCACACTGCTTTGCACGGCGCTGGCGAATACCGTGACCAAGCATTTTTTTGCTCGCATGCGCCCGGAAGTGCTGAGCGACCCACTGGTCAGCTACAGCATGCCAAGCGGCCATGCTTCGGGTTCCTTTGCGTTATTCCTGACGCTCGCCGTGCTTGCCGGTCGCGGACAACCGCCACGGATGCGCCTGACCTGGCTGCTGCTGGGATGCTTGCCGGCATTGGCGATTGCCATATCGCGAGTTTATCTGGGCGCGCATTGGCCGACGGATGTGCTGGCAGGTGCGATGCTGGCGGCGTGCGTGTGTGCTGCGAGTTTATGGCTGAGCCAGCGCCAGACACCGCTTAACGCCATGCCACCTAAAGTCTGGTGGCTGGTACTGCCGGCGCTGGTGGCGATGTTCGCATTCTTCCTGCTGCGGCATTTGCCGCACGCCATGCTGCGATACGCCTACTGATCAGGCGAACAGCTCGCCCTGCAACTCATCCAGCAGCGCCTGGATCGCATCCAGTCGCTGCTGCGGGTCGTCGAGCTGCAGCAGATCAACCTTGTCGACCTCGGCGAACGGCAACAGATACGCCAACTGATTGGCCAGCGACTGCTGGCCGGTCGCTTCGGTGCCCATGTTCAGCGCCTCGACCATGGGATGCTCGGCCAACGCCTTCAACAGCGCGACCAGATCGGCATCTTCATCCTGTAATGGCTGTTCGGGTTCGTCTTCGAGCCAATCCACGTCGGCGACGGTCAACTGATCGCGCTGAATGTCGGTGCGCAGCACGTTGAAGCGTCGACCACCCTGCACCCGAATCCCCAGCAGGCCGTTGTCCTGCTGCTTGAAATCGGTGATCAGCGCTTCGCAACCAACCAGCGCATAGCCTTCGGGGGCGATACCCACTTCTTCACCGTCAAGAATGCACACCACGCCGAACCCGCCGCCCTGCTTCATGCAGCGACCGATCATGTCGAGGTAGCGCGCCTCGAAAATCTGCAAGTCGAGGATGCAACCAGGAAACAACACCGTGTTCAGCGGAAAAAGCGGCAAGCTCATAGACATTTCCTTACACCACCATCGACACTGCCAACGGCAGGAAAACGGCCGTGGCTACCCCCATCAAACTCATCGCCAGCGCCGCAAACGCGCCACATTCTTCACTTTCGTGTAACGCCACCGAGGTGCCGACCGCGTGGGCCGTCATGCCCAGCGCCATTCCGCGGGCCTCTGGACTGTGGACACCAAGCCTGGTCAAAAGACTCGGCCCAAAAATCGCGCCAATCACGCCGGTGATCAACACAAACACCGCTGCCAATGCCGCCACGCCGCCAATTTGCTCGGCGACCAGCATGGCGATCGGTGAAGTGACCGACTTCGGCGCCATGGTCATCAGAATCATGTGTTCTGCGCCGAACGACCAGCCGAGCAACACGCCCATGCCCGTGGCGACCACGCCACCTATCACCAGCGTAGTAAAAATCGGCCAGAACAACTGCCGGATGCGCCGTAGATTGAGGTAAAGCGGCACCGCCAGCGCCACCGTCGCCGGGCCCAGCAAAATACTGAGAATTTCAGTGCTCTTGCGGTATTCGGCATAGGTCAATCCACACCCCACCAAAATACCGATGACCAGCAACATGGACACCAGAACCGGCTGCAGAAAAACCCAGCGGGTTTTCTCGAAGGCCGCCAACACCAACTGATACGCGCCGAGGGTGATGCCTATCCCGAACAGTGGATGATGAATAACCGAGGCCCACGCGCCTTGCCAATCGACAATCATCTCCGGTCCTCGCGGTGTGCGTGACGCTTGACCATGCGCTGCATCAGCACGCCGGCGAACGCCATGGACAACAGCAGCGACAACACCAGCGCACCGACAATGGCCCAAAAATCGGCGGCAATGTCTTTGGCATACACCATGACACCGACAGCCGGCGGCACCAGCAGCAACGGCAGGTAACGCAATAAACTGCTGGCCGCGAGACTCAGCGGTTCACCGACCTGACCGCGATAAATCAGGAACACCAGCAATAACAGCAGGCCGATGATCGGGCCCGGCAGCACAGGCAATATCAAATGGTTGAGGGCCGTGCCAAGCAATTGGAACAGCACCAGCCAGGTCAGGCCACGTAACAACATCCTTCATCCCTCGCAAAACTCGTCACCCGCACTCGCACTGGCGGGCCGACCATTATAAGCACGCCAAGCCTATAGACCGGCATTCGCCATAAGCATGGTCAGTTGACCGGAGCAATTTGCCATGTTGATCTAAAGTGGTAATTCGGCAGGCCAAATCCCAGCACTCAAACTATAAAAATCGATGAACCCAAGGAGAGTCTCAATGCCCTATGTTCCTGTTGCAGAGCTCAAAGATTATGTCGGCAAGGAACTTGGACGTTCCGAATGGCTCACCATCGATCAGGAGCGTATCAACCTGTTCGCCGAAGCCACAGGAGACTATCAGTTCATCCATGTTGACCCGGTCAAAGCGGCACAAACGCCTTTTGGCAGCACCATTGCCCACGGCTTTCTGTCGTTGTCGCTCATCCCGAAACTGATGGAAGACATCCTCATCCTGCCGGAAGGCTTGAAGATGGTGGTCAACTACGGCCTCGACAGCGTTCGCTTCATTCAGCCGGTCAAGGTCGACTCCAATGTGCGGCTCAAGGTCGATCTGACCGAAGTTACCGAGAAAAAACCCGGCCAGTGGCTGCTCAAGGCCACGGCTACGCTTGAGATCGAAGGTTCGGAAAAACCGGCATATATCGCCGAGCCTCTGTCCTTGTGCTTCGTGTAAATCATCCCGGATGCGAAGCAGCTCATGCTGTTTCGCGCCCTCTCTCTATATATAAGCCATAGAGCTGCGGCATACTCGGTCGCCTAATTGCCCGGATCCCGCTATGCGCTCACTTGCACTCCTCGCTTTGACCCTATTGCTCACCGCTTGCGGTGATGGCGAATCGCTGTTGCCTCCTGACGCCCGCTTGCCGGACGGCGGACGCTATCGCGGCGAACTGGTCAACGGACTGTTGCAGGGCCAGGGCCGAATCGACTACCCGAATGGCAGCTGGTACGCCGGCGACTTCGACAAGGGCCAATGGCATGGCCAGGGCGAATGGCACGGCAGTAATGGCGAGGTTTACCGGGGGCAATTCAGTCAAGGCCTGTTCGATGGCCAAGGCACGCTGACCACCAACGGCAGTAGCTACACCGGCGGGTTCAAAGCGGGCCGACGGGACGGCGAAGGCACCCTCAAAGAAAACGGCATGACCTACCGCGGCGAGTTCAAAGCCGACCAGTACTCTGGGCTTGGACGTCTTGAGCTCGACGATGGCAGCTCGTACCAAGGTCAGTTTGCCCACGGCAAACCCAATGGTGAAGGCCAGCGTGGCGATGCCAGCGGCAACCAGTTCACCGGGCATTTCGTCGATGGTCAGCTGGAAGGCAACGGAACCTTCAACAGTGCCGATGGCGACATCTACGTCGGCGGCTTCAAAAACAGCCAACTGCACGGCAAGGGCCGCTACGAGAACGCCGACGGCGATGTCTGGCTAGGCCAGTTCAAGGAAGGCTCGCTGAACGGCAAGGGTGAGCTGATCGGCGTTGACGGCAGCCATTACATTGGTCAGTTCAGCGATTGGCGCTTCACCGGCCAAGGCCGATTGAACCTGGCCGATGGCAGCTTCTACATCGGCCAGTTCGACAGCGACAACTACCAAGGCCACGGAACGCTGGTAATGACCGACGGTACGGTGCAGAGCGGGACATGGGTCAATGGCCAGCGAGTACGTGATGCCGACGGCAAATTGCTTCCCGACAGCCTCGAATTAGGCTTGTTGGCTCAAGGACGGCTGCTTGAAGACACATTGGCCGCTGTGCCTGCCTCGACGCCAGCGATTGAGCTGTACACCTTGACTGTCGGCGGTGACGGGAAACAAAGCGTATTCCTGCGCGAATCCGATTACGTCAGCAACATGCTGCTCAGCCGCTTCGGCGCGTTCGGCCAGATCCGTTTGGTGAACCACCGCGATCACCTGGTCGATCGCCCGATGGCCACCCGGGAAAACTTGCGTCGCGCAGCCTTGACCCTCGCCGAACGCAGCGGCCCGGAAGACTTGATCTTCATCTACCTGACAAGCCACGGCACCAGCGAGCATGAACTGGTACTCGATCAGCCGCGCATGGAACTGTCTGACCTGCCGGCCGACGAGCTGGCCGCCGTCCTCGCCCCGCTGAAAAACCGTGACAAGATCATCGTGATTTCATCCTGCTACTCCGGCGGTTTTATTCCCGCCCTCAAGGATGAACGAACCCTGGTCATGACGGCCTCACGCGCAGATCGGGTGTCCTTCGGTTGCTCTGAAGAAGCCAACTTCACCTATTTTGGCGACGCACTGTTCGCCCAGGCGCTGAATCAGACCGACGACCTGGAACAAGCCTTCAAACTGGCCAAAGCCACCGTGGCCGAACGAGAGCTGGCAGACAACTTTGAAGCGTCCGAACCGCAAATATGGGCACCGAAAACCGTACTCTCTCACTGGCAATTGTTACGCAAACAGCAAGCACGAAAGGCACTGCAAAGTGTCTCTATCAGCAGCAAGGATGCAAAGAGCAACTAAGCTGAACAGTATCAAGGGGGAAACACTATGTACTTGACGCCTCAGCACGTATTGCTTGCCGGAGCTACCGGTTTGACAGGTGAACACTTGCTGGATCGCCTGCTCAACGAACCAACGATTACTCGGGTATTGGCGCCATCCCGCCGGCCGCTCGCGGAGCATCCTCACCTGGAAAACCCGGTCGGTGACCCGGCCGTGTTCCTGCCGCAATTGAATGGTCGAGTCGACATTGCCTATTGCTGCCTGGGCACCACGATCAAACAGGCAGGCTCGGAAGAAGCATTCCGCGCCGTAGACTTCGACATGGTGGTGGCATTCGCCAAACGTGCACGGGAAATGGGCGCCAGGCACTTGATCGTGATCAGCGCATTGGGCGCCGATCCGAAATCTTCGATTTTCTATAGCCGGGTCAAAGGAGAAATGGAACAGGCACTGCGCGCGCAAGACTGGCCGCAACTGACCATTTGCCGGCCTTCACTGCTGTTGGGTGACCGCATCGAACCGCGCTTGGCAGAACAACTTGCGGCGCCATTTTCGCGCCTGATCCCCGGCAAATATCGCGGCATCGAAGCCTGTCAGTTGGCCCGCGCCATGTGGCGACTAGCGCTGGAAGAACAAGATGGCGTGCGGGTGATTGAGTCGGATGAGTTGCGCAAACTCGGCAAATAGTCCTGCTGCGCTTTCAGGCGCTTTCGCGAGCAGGCTCGCTCCCACATTTGATGAGTGTCGGTCGCACATCCAGTGCACGAGCCTGCTCTTTACAAGCCACCCGTCGCCTGAAAACTCACGCCGATTACGGTCAATACCGACAGTGGCAACAGCAGCGTATCGAGCAAGGCACTCGCGGGCAGATCAACACCGGGATAACTCGGCGCTTCGGCACCAAAGCGATCCTTGGCGCAGCAACCGCCATTCATCGCGTACAGATCCAGGCGCGTCCCCGAGTACACCACGGGCGCCCCAGGTTTGGCGGCATCCAGCGTACGCGCAGTTGCGCAGCCAGCCAGTTGCAGCGCCAGCGCGATCACCAACAGCTTATTCATCGCTGGTCAGGTGATGTTCGCCCCAGCGCGGCAGCATGTCTTGCGGGATGTTAAGCAGATTGAGAATCCTCGCCACCACGAAGTCGATCAGGTCATCGATGGTCTGTGGCTGATGATAAAAACCCGGCGACGCCGGCAAGATCGTCACGCCCATGTTCGACAACTTGAGCATGTGTTCCAGGTGGATGCTGGAGTATGGCGCCTCACGTGGCACCAAAATCAGCTGGCGACGCTCCTTCAACGTGACGTCTGCGGCACGCTCGATCAGGTTGTTGCACGCGCCAGTCGCAATCGCCGATAACGTGCCGGTGGAACATGGCACCACCACCATGGCTGCCGGCGCTCCGGAGCCCGAGGCCACCGGCGACATCCAGTCTTCCTTGCCATACACCCGAATCTGCCCGGCGGCAGCCCCGGTGTATTCAGTCAGGAAGGCCTGCATCATCTGCGGTTTGGGCGGCAGCGAAACGTCGGTTTCGGTGGCCATCACCAATTGCGCAGCTTTGGATATCAGGAAATGCACCTCACGGTCTTCGCGCACCAGGCAATCGAGCAGGCGCAAACCGTATTGGGCGCCGGAAGCGCCCGTCATTGCCAGCGTGACGCGTTCCGGGCCGTTATTCATTGCAGCGCCTCGGCGAGTTTGCCGTGCAGACCGCCGAAGCCGCCGTTACTCATGATCACCACATGTGTGCCCGGCTGAGCCTGACTTTTGACGCGCGCGATGATGCCTTCTAGCGAATCGCTGACAACCGACGGCACTGTGCACTGCGCCGCCGTGGCGGCCAAATCCCAGCCAAGATTGGCTGGCGCGTACCAAATTACCTGGTCGGCATCGGCCACGCTTTCCGGCAAACCGTCACGGTGCGCACCGAGTTTCATAGAGTTGGAGCGCGGCTCGATGATGGCAATCAACGGCGCTTCGCCAATCTTCTTGCGCAGACCGTCGAGTGTGGTGGCGATGGCGGTTGGGTGGTGCGCAAAGTCGTCGTAAATGGTGATACCGCGCACTTCTGCGACTTTCTCCATTCGGCGCTTCACGCTTTTGAAGGCGCTCAGCGCGGCGATGCCCATGGCCGGAACAACACCCACATGACGCGCCGCCGCCAACGTTGCCAAGGCATTGGCGACGTTATGCTGACCGGTCATGTCCCACTCGACCACACCTTGGGCCACGCCTTCGAACACCACTTCGAATTTCGAGCCGTCCTCGCTCAGCAGTTTGACCTGCCACTGGCCACCAGCTCCAGTGGTTTGCACGGGCGTCCAGCACCCCATTTCGATAACCCGCGACAAGGCCGGCTCGGTGGTCGGATGGATCACCAAACCCTCACTCGGAATGGTTCGCACCAAATGATGAAACTGTCGCTCGATCGCCGGTAGATCGGGGAAGATATCAGCATGATCGAACTCAAGATTGTTCAAAATTGCCGTACGCGGGCGGTAATGAACGAACTTCGAACGCTTGTCGAAAAAGGCGCTGTCGTATTCGTCGGCTTCGATCACGAAGAACGGCGTGTCGCCCAACCGGGCCGACACCGAGAAATTCTGCGGCACGCCACCAATCAGGAACCCCGGGCTCATGCCCGCGTGCTCCAGAACCCAGGCAAGCATGCTGCTGGTAGTTGTTTTGCCGTGAGTGCCGGCAACCGCCAGCACCCAACGACCTTGCAGCACGTGATCCGCCAGCCATTGCGGGCCCGAAACGTAAGGCAGGCCCTTGTTCAGCACGTATTCAACCGCGGGATTGCCACGCGACATGGCGTTACCGATCACCACCAGATCTGGCGCCGGATCAAGTTGCGCGGGGTCGTAACCCTGGGTCAACTGAATGCCTTGAGCCTCCAGCTGAGTGCTCATCGGCGGATAGACGTTGGCATCGGAGCCTGTCACGTGATGGCCCAGCTCCTTGGCCAGAACAGCCATCGAACCCATGAAAGTGCCGCAGATACCAAGAATATGAATGTGCATAGTCGACCTCGTAAAACATGGCCGCAGGTTAGCTTAGGGTGGGGAAATTCGCACCTTGTGTTTCTGTGCTGATGGCCCCTTCGCGAGCAGGCTCTTCCCCACAATGACTGAGTAGACCGTGTGGGAGCGAGCCTGCTCGCGATGGGGGCAACCCGGTTTATCGGGAGATGCCGTGTTTGCGCAGCTTTCTATACAGAGTATTGCGACTTACCCCCAACTGCTCGGCGGTATGAGTCATGTGCCAGCGTGTTTGCTCAAGCGCATTCAGCAGCGCCAGGCGCTCGGCATCATCCAGCGGACGATCTGAAGGCTCCTCTACCGCCGCTACCCATTCAGGTCTGGCCAGGCGAATCATCGCCGGCAAATCCTCCAGCACGATCCGCCCGCCGTCACACAATGCCACCAGTGTGCGCAACACATTGCGCAATTGCCGCACATTCCCGGGCCAATCGAAACTCAGCAACGCCTGTCGCGCAGGCCCATCGATCACCACCGTTTCGCCGACAGCCTCTTCGGCCAGCAAAAAATCCAGCAATGAGGATTTATCGCTGCGATCGCGCAATGCCGGCAAAGCAATTTCCAGCCCATTGAGCCGGTAATACAAATCCTCGCGGAAACTACCGTCCTGAACCCGCGCCAGCAAATCACGGTGTGTGGCGCTGATGACCCGCACGTTGACCGACTCGGGCTCGCCGCCAATCGGTACCACCTGGCGATCTTCCAGCACCCTCAACAAGCGGGTTTGCAGCGCCAATGGCATGTCGCCAATTTCATCCAGAAACAACGTGCCGCCGTCGGCCTGCTGCAACTTACCGCGCATGCCTTCCTTACGCGCACCGGTGAAACTGCCGCCGCGATAACCGAACAACTCACTTTCAATCAGGCTTTCAGGAATGGCTGCGCAGTTCAGGGCGACGAAGGCTTTTTCTGACCGCAGGCTGGCATGGTGCACGGCTTTGGCGAAAGCTTCTTTGCCCGAACCGGTCTCGCCGTTGATCAGCAGCGGCACGTCACGCTCGAAGACTCGCAACGATTTACGAAAATGCTCCTGCAACGCCACGTCACCGAGGCAGATACCCGGCAAACGCGAACGCTCGGCAATCGCCAGGGTTGGCGCCACCGGCACCGGAATGCTGCGCGGCTGGCCTCGCAGCATCGCAAACAGACTCCGCCCGTCACGGGTGCGCAATGGCCAACTGGCGCTCGCATGAACGCTGGCACGGCCGAGCAGCTCATCCAGCGTGCAGTCGAAAAATGCCTCCACAGGCTTGCCCAATAATCCGCCGCGCACGTGCCCCAGCAAATTCAGCGCGCTCTGATTGACCGCACTGACTCGCCCTTCCCCATCGAACGCCAGCAAACCTTCACTGAACAGCCCTACAGAATCGGCCTGCACGTGAAAACGCAGCAACCATTGATTGTCGAAATAACGCAGGAAATAGCAGCTTTCGATGGTCTTGGCACACAGGTTGACCAGCGCCATGGTGTGAAACTGGCTCTGGCGCGAAACATCGTGTCGCGCGGACGACACATCCAGTACGGCAAGCAATTCGCCGTGAGGGTCGAACACTGGGCTCGCCGAGCAGGTCAGGCCAGTGTGACGCCCACGAAAATGTTCGCCCTGATGAATGGTCAGCGCCTGTCGCTCCACCAGGCACGTGCCAATGCCGTTGGTACCCTCACAGGCTTCGCTCCAGTCAGCCCCTAGCCACAAGCCTGCGCGCTCAAAAATCTTTCGTTCGGCCGGTGCGGTAACGCAGTTGAGGATGACACCACGGGCATCCGTCAGCAGCACTGCATGGCCAGCGCCGGACAGTTGCTGGTGAAGGCTGGTCATTTCATTACCAGCGATGTGCAGCACTTGCTGCAACCGTTCGCGGCTTTCCAGGACACGGCCATGCTCAAGTACGGTCGGCGCCATCGTCAGGGCCGGATCGAGATGATAATCCTCAAGACAACGCAGCCAGGAACGAGCAATCGACGGGTCGCTGCCAGGCCCCTGCAGGTGAGATTTGCCCTGGGTGACGGTGAGCACTTGCCGGGCATGGCGACTGAGATGGTTGTCGTGCATTTCTTATTATTCTCCCCTGAGCCTGCGTCCCGGATTGAGGTGACGCTCAGCATCCTCCAGCACTCGATGCATTGCAATGCTGGCGAGACTGGCCGGTCACGGGTTGTGCCATAAACGGTACAAAGTGTCCTCCAGGGTGTACCGAAACCACCACAACCCGTGCCCGCTTGTCCGACAAAAACGGCGCAACACCCCGTATTACCGGGCCCGCAAGGCACTGGCCCAACCTTTGCTCTACGCTTATAGCAAGCGCACACGCGCGACTTCCTTATAAGTACAAAAGCCAAGGAGAACTTCACCATGCGTTACGCTCACCCCGGTACTGAAGGCGCTATCGTTTCGTTCAAGAGCCAATACGGTAACTACATCGGCGGCGAGTTCGTCGCGCCTGTCAAAGGTCAGTACTTCACCAATACTTCGCCAGTCAATGGCCAACCGATTGCCGAATTCCCGCGCTCTACAGCCGAAGACATCGACAAAGCGCTGGACGCCGCCCACGCGGCTGCCGACGCTTGGGGCGCTACTTCTGCTCAGGCCCGCTCGCTGGTGCTGCTGAAAATTGCCGACCGCATCGAGCAGAATCTGGAACTGCTGGCGATCACCGAATCCTGGGACAACGGCAAAGCCGTTCGCGAAACCCTCAACGCTGATATTCCGCTGGCCGCTGACCACTTCCGCTACTTCGCCGGTTGCATCCGCGCGCAAGAAGGCAGCGCCGCCGAAATCGATGGCAATACCGTCGCTTATCACATCCATGAACCACTGGGCGTGGTCGGACAGATCATCCCGTGGAACTTCCCGATCCTGATGGCCGCGTGGAAGCTTGCCCCGGCGCTGGCGGCGGGTAACTGCGTGGTGCTCAAGCCTGCCGAGCAAACGCCGCTCGGCATCACGGTGCTGATGGAACTGATCGGCGACCTGCTGCCGCCCGGCGTGCTCAACGTCGTGCAAGGTTTCGGCAAAGAGGCCGGCGAAGCGTTGGCCACCAGCAAACGCATTGCCAAAATCGCCTTCACCGGTTCGACTCCGGTCGGCTCGCACATCATGCACGCCGCCGCTGAAAACATTATTCCGTCCACCGTGGAGCTGGGTGGCAAGTCGCCAAACATCTTCTTCGCCGACATCATGCAAGCCGAAGAAACCTTCATCGAAAAAGCCGCCGAAGGCCTGGTGCTGGCGTTCTTCAACCAAGGCGAAGTGTGCACTTGCCCGTCCCGGGCACTGGTGCAGGAATCGATCTACGACGACTTCATGAAAGTAGTGATGAAAAAAGTCCTGTCGATCAAACGTGGCGACCCGCTGGACACCGACACCATGGTCGGCGCCCAGGCCTCCGAGCAGCAATTCGACAAAATTCTTTCGTACCTGGAAATTGCCAAGGGCGAAGGCGCCGAATTGCTGACTGGCGGCAAGGTGGAAAAACTCGAGGGCAACCTGGCGACCGGGTATTACATCCAGCCGACCTTGCTCAAGGGCACCAATAAAATGCGCGTGTTCCAGGAAGAAATCTTTGGCCCAGTGGTGAGCATCACCACCTTCAAGGACGAAGCCGAAGCCCTGGCCATCGCCAACGATACCGAGTTCGGCCTCGGCGCCGGCCTCTGGACCCGCGACATCAACCGCGCCTATCGCATGGGCCGCGCCATCAAGGCCGGTCGTGTCTGGACCAACTGCTATCACCTGTACCCGGCGCACGCCGCGTTCGGTGGTTACAAAAAGTCCGGCGTCGGCCGTGAAACCCACAAGATGATGCTCGATCACTACCAGCAGACCAAAAACCTGCTGGTGAGCTACGACATCAATCCACTGGGCTTCTTCTAAGAAACCGGGGCGATGCAGGTGTTTCTGTGTCGTCCCTTCCACCGCTTTCGCGAGCAAGCCCGCTCCCACATTGGATTTGTGACGAATTCACATAGGCGGGCCAACACAAGTCCAATGTGGAAGTGGGCCTGCCCGCGAAAGCGTACTCAGTAACACCCCAAAAAACCGCCCTGCCGCTCTGGCACGGGCTTTGCATGCCTGCTTCACCTGTAAAACGTCGTATCCGCAAGTCCAACAGATCAAACAATAAAAAAGACAGCGAGGACTTATGACTTCTACTACACAGCTCAAACCCACACTCGGCACCCTGCATTTATGGGGCATTGCCGTCGGCCTGGTGATTTCCGGCGAGTATTTCGGCTGGAGTTACGGCTGGGGCACTGCAGGTACGCTGGGTTTTCTCGTCACTGCGTTGATGGTGGCGACGATGTACACCTGTTTTATCTTCAGTTTTACCGAATTGACTACCGCAATTCCCCACGCTGGCGGGCCGTTTGCCTACAGCCGTCGGGCGTTCGGCGAAAAGGGCGGCCTGATCGCCGGCATCGCCACCCTGATCGAATTTGTGTTCGCGCCCCCGGCGATTGCCATGGCCATCGGCGCCTATCTAAACGTGCAATACCCCGAACTGGACCCAAAGCTTGCGGCAGTCGGTGCCTACTTCGTGTTCATGACCCTGAACATTCTAGGCGTCAGTATCGCGGCCACTTTTGAACTGGTCGTCACCGTGCTGGCAGTCGCCGAATTGCTGGTGTTCATGGGCGTGGTTGCGCCGGGCTTCAGCTTCAGTAATTTCGTACTCAACGGGTGGTCTGGCGCCAACGAATTCAGCATGGCGTCGATTCCCGGGATTTTTGCGGCGATCCCATTTGCCATCTGGTTTTTCCTGGCTATCGAGGGCGCGGCGATGGCTGCCGAAGAAGCCAAAGACCCGAAACGGACCATCCCTAAAGCCTATGTCAGCGGCATCCTGACCTTGGTGTTCCTGGCTATTGGCGTGATGGTAATGGCCGGCGGTGTCGGGGACTGGCGTCAATTGTCGAACATCAACGATCCATTGCCACAGGCAATGAAAGCCGTGGTTGGCAACAATTCCAGCTGGATGCACATGCTGGTCTGGATTGGCCTGTTCGGCCTGGTGGCAAGCTTTCACGGGATCATCCTGGGTTACTCGCGACAGTTCTTTGCGCTGGCGCGTGCCGGTTATCTACCGCGCTCGCTGGCCAAACTGTCGCGTTTTCAGACCCCGCACCGGGCGATTCTGGCAGGTGGCGTGATCGGCATTGCGGCGATTTACAGCGACGGCCTGGTTAACCTGCAAGGCATGACCCTGACCGCCGCGATGATCACCATGTCGGTATTCGGCGCCATCGTGATGTACATCATCAGCATGTTAAGCCTGTTCAAGTTGCGCAAAACCGAGCCAAACCTGGAACGCACCTTCCGCGCACCCGGTTATCCGATCGTGCCGGGCATTGCGCTGTTCCTGGCCGTGGTGTGCCTGGTGGCGATGGCGTGGTTCAACACCCTGATTGGCCTGGTTTTCCTGGGCTTCATGGCGGCAGGCTTCATTTACTTCCAACTGACCGCCAAACAACGCTCTGACGCACCAGTGGACGCTATGCTCACAGGTGTCTAAGTGCACTGGCGCCGGGCTGATTGCCCGGCGCCTGCCCTATTGAAGTGCACGTAGATCGCCCTGTGGGAACGGGCTTACTCGCGAAAGCGGTCTGACATGCCTCAATGAGGTCGACTGAGCCACCGCCTTCGCGAGCAAGCCTGCCTCCACAAGGGGTAAGTGGTGTTTTTTGAGTATCCACAGATTCAGGAGGACAGCGTCCCATGGCCACATTTGCCCATTCCGTCGGCGCCCAGACCTATCGTTTCGATAGCCTGAAGGATGTCATGGCGAAGGCCAGTCCAGCCCGCTCCGGGGACTTTCTGGCCGGTGTTGCCGCCCTCAACGACGGCGAACGTGTGGCCGCGCAAATGGCATTGGCAGACATCCCGCTGACACACTTCCTGCAGGAAGTACTGATTCCCTACGAAGCGGATGAAGTCACCCGATTGATCATCGACACCCATGACAAACAGGCCTTCGCAGTGGTCAGCCACCTCACGGTCGGAGGATTTCGCGACTGGCTGCTCAGTGACGCCGCCGATGAACAGAGCCTGCGCGCCCTCGCCCCTGGCCTGACGCCAGAAATGGTTGCGGCAGTGTCGAAGATCATGCGTGTGCAGGATCTGGTGCTGGTCGCGCAGAAAATCCGCGTAGTCACTCAGTTCCGCGGCACGATGGGTTTGCGCGGCAGGCTGTCCACACGCCTGCAACCGAACCATCCCACCGACGAACCGGCCGGCATCGCCGCGAGTATTCTCGACGGGCTGCTGTACGGTAATGGCGACGCGATGATTGGCATCAACCCGGCCACTGACAGCATTGCCTCAATCTGCGCCATGCTGGAAATGCTCGATGCCATCATTCAACGCTACGAGATTCCTACACAAGCCTGCGTGCTGACCCATGTGACCACCTCTATAGAAGCTGTAAATCGAGGTGTCCCGCTGGACCTGGTGTTTCAATCAATTGCCGGTACTGAAGCGGCCAACGCCAGTTTCGGCATCAACCTGAACCTGTTGCAGGAAGGCTATGACGCGGGTTTAAGCCTGAATCGCGGCACCTTGGGCCAGAACCTGATGTACTTCGAAACTGGCCAGGGCAGTGCGCTGTCAGCCAATGCTCATCACGGTATCGATCAACAAACCTGCGAAACCCGGGCCTACGCGGTGGCCCGCCACTTCAAACCGTTTTTAGTGAACACCGTCGTCGGATTCATCGGCCCGGAATACCTCTACAACGGCAAACAGATTATTCGTGCAGGCCTCGAAGACCATTTCTGCGGCAAGCTGCTGGGCGTGCCGATGGGTTGCGACATCTGTTACACCAACCACGCCGAAGCTGATCAGGACGACATGGACACCCTGCTGACGCTGCTGGGCGTGGCCGGGATCAACTTCATCATGGGCATTCCCGGCTCCGACGACATCATGCTCAACTACCAGACCACATCGTTTCACGACGCGCTCTACGCGCGGCAGACGCTGGGCCTGAAACCCGCGCCGGAGTTTGAACAGTGGCTGGCCAAAATGGGCATATTCACCCAGGCCGACGGCAAGGTTCACTTCGGCAACAGCCTGCCGCCAGCCTTCCGCCAAGCTTTGGCACAATTGGGATGAGTGTTGATATGGATAAACCACCTGCCGATCCGCAGAACCCATGGCTGGAACTGCGTCGCCTGACGCCGGCCCGTATTGCACTGGGCCGCACCGGCACCAGCCTGCCCACTGGCGCGCAGCTGGAGTTCCAGTTCGCCCACGCCCAGGCACGAGATGCCGTGCATTTACCGTTCGACCATGTCGGGCTCACCTCGCAACTGACCGAGCGCGGCAGTGAAAGCCTGGTACTGCACAGCGCCGCAATAGACCGCAACAGTTACCTGCAACGTCCCGATCTGGGGCGAAAGTTAAGTGATGAGTCGGCGAAAACATTGCGCGATTACGCCGTGGCGCATCCGGGCGGTGTCGACTTGGCGATTGTGGTTGCCGATGGTTTGTCGGCGCTGGCGGTTCATCGCCATACGCTGCCGTTTCTGTCGAGAATGGAGGAGCAGATTGCAGCTGAAGGCTGGTCTGTCTCACCCATTGTCCTGGTGGAACAAGGCCGAGTCGCCGTGGCCGACGAGATCGGTGAACTGCTGGGCGCAAAAATGGTGGTGATTCTGATCGGCGAGCGTCCGGGCCTCAGCTCGCCAGACAGCTTGGGCCTGTATTTTACCTACCAGCCCAAAGTCGGCCTGACAGATGCCTATCGCAACTGCATTTCCAATGTACGGCTTGAGGGCTTGAGCTACGGCATGGCGGCACACCGTTTGCTGTACCTGATGCGCGAAGCCTGTCGGCGGCAGTTGTCGGGCGTCAACCTGAAGGACGAAGCGCAGCTTCAGACGCTGGAGTCGGACACTGGCGCGAACATGAAAGGTAACTTCCTGCTCGGCCCGCCCGATGCCTGAACCGTTTCTGCATTGCGTTTGCGCCCCCGTTTCAGGCAGGATCGACGCACGGCTGCCCGGGTGAGAACCGTTTGCCGTCAGAGCACGTGAAGACAGCCACTTGAAGACGAGACCTACCATGCGGATTATCCAAGCGACCCTCGAACATCTGGATTTGCTGACGCCTTTGTTCGTCAAATATCGCGAGTTTTATGGCTCCTTGCCGTATCCGGACTCATCCAGAGCATTTCTCGAAAAACGTCTGCGCCGCAAGGAATCGGTTATCTATCTGGCGCTGGCTGATGATGACAGCCACAAATTGATGGGTTTCTGTCAGCTCTACCCCAGTTTTTCTTCGCTTTCGCTCAAACGTGTGTGGATCCTCAACGATATCTACGTTGCCGAAGACGCGCGCCGCCAATTGGTGGCAGACAATCTGATTCGTACTGCAAAGAAAATGGCCAAGGAAACCAATGCGGTTCGCATGCGGGTTTCCACCAGCAGCAACAATGAAGTCGCGCAGAAAACGTATGAATCCATCGGGTTCAAGGAAGACACCGAGTTCAAGAACTACGTGTTGCCGATCAGCGACGAACTCTGATCCACAGCGAATAAAAGTAGGAGCGAGCTCGCTCGCACCTACAAAAAACCCGCGCGCACCGCCCGTCTCTTGAGACATCCCCCGCTACAAACTCGACACGCTTTTCACCTTTCAATCCGTATAATGCCGACCTTTCCGGCTTGTAAGAAAAACTACACTCGTCTGTAGGCTTTCGTGAAGTCATCCGCACAGGCCTGCAGAGTCGGGCCATCACCATAGGTGCTCTCCATGGATTTCAACCCGCTCGACCTTATCCTGCATCTCGATGTTTACCTCGACTTGCTGGTAAATAACTACGGGCCATGGATCTACGCCATTCTGTTTCTAGTGATCTTCTGCGAAACCGGCCTGGTAGTGATGCCGTTCCTGCCTGGCGATTCGCTGCTGTTTATCGCAGGCGCTGTAGCCGCGGGCGGCGGCATGGACCCGGTGTTGCTCGGAGGCCTGCTGATGCTGGCTGCCATCCTCGGCGACAGCACCAATTACGTCATCGGCCGCACGGCCGGAGAACGATTGTTCAGCAACCCGAACTCGAAAATCTTCCGTCGCGACTACCTGCAGCAAACTCACGACTTCTACGATAAGCACGGCGGCAAAACCGTGACCTTGGCGCGTTTCCTGCCCATCATCCGCACGTTTGCACCGTTCGTCGCCGGCATTGCCAAGATGCCTTACCCACGATTCTTCGGTTTCAGCGTGTTTGGCACGATCCTGTGGGTCGGTGGCCTGGTGACACTCGGTTATTTCTTCGGCAATGTGCCGTTCATCAAGAAGAACCTGTCGTTGCTGGTGGTCGGCATCATTCTGCTGTCACTGGTGCCGATGATCATCGGCGTCGTGCGCAGCCGTTTCGGCGGTTCGAACTCCAAAGCCGAATCGCGCTGATCCGGCATGTGGTCGCTCAGCGCCTGGCGTCGCCGGCGTACCTTGGCCAAGCACCCGATTGCCGATGACGTGTGGCAACGGGTGCGCAAACACCTTAGTTTTCTGGACGGCATCAACGCCGCTGAAGATAAGTGGCTGCGCGAAGCCTGCGTGCTGTTCCTGCAAGAAAAACACCTGACTCCGTTACCGGGCATTGAACTCCATCAGGAGCAACGCCTGCTGCTTGCCGCTCAAGCGCAGTTGCCGCTGATGCACTTGGGCGACTTGAATTGGTATCAGGGTTTTCACGAAATCATTCTCTACCCCGATGACTTTCTCAGCCCGCAGCGCCACCGCGATGCCAGCGGCGTCGAACATGAGTGGAACGGTGAGCACAGTGGCGAAGCCTGGCAACAGGGGCCGGTCATTCTCGCCTGGCCGGGCGTTATGGCCAGTGGCGGCTGGGAAGGTTACAACCTGGTAATCCACGAACTCGCGCACAAACTCGACATGCTCAACGGCGACGCGAACGGCCTGCCACCGTTACATCCCGACATGCGCGTCAGCGACTGGGCCACGGTTATGCAGCAGGCCTACGATGATCTCGATCAGCAACTTGAGCGTGATCCAGACGCACAAACCGCCATAGATCCCTACGCGGCTGAAAACCCTGCGGAATTTTTCGCGGTCACCAGCGAGTATTTTTTCAGCGCCCCGGATTTGCTGCACCAGGCTTATCCGCAGGTCTATGAACAGTTGAAGCTGTTTTACCGTCAGGATCCGTGGCAAAGGCTCAAGCAACTTCAGGCCGAAGACCCGGTCTATCAGACACCCGACTAAGGTCGGGTACGTGGCATCGATGGCGGAATATGCCTATAATCGCGGCCACTTTTTGGTCAATCCGGCCAAGTGTTTTTGGTCAACTAACGGGGGCACCGCCCAATGAGCTACAGCAAGATTCCGGCTGGCAAAGACCTGCCGAACGACATCTACGTCGCTATCGAGATTCCGGCCAACCACGCGCCGATCAAATACGAAATCGACAAAGACAGCGATTGCCTGTTCGTTGACCGTTTCATGGCCACCCCGATGTTCTACCCGGCCAACTACGGTTACATCCCGAACACCCTGGCTGACGATGGCGACCCCCTCGACGTGCTGGTTGTGACGCCTTACCCGGTTGCGCCAGGCTCGGTCATCCGCGCCCGTCCGGTCGGCATCCTGAACATGACAGACGACGGCGGCGGCGATGCCAAAGTCATCGCAGTTCCACACGACAAGCTGTCCCAGCTGTACGTGGACGTGAAGGAATACACCGATCTGCCACCCCTGCTGATTCAGCAGATCGAGCACTTCTTCGCTAACTACAAAGACCTCGAAAAAGGCAAATGGGTGAAGATCGAAGGCTGGGCCGGTGCAGACGCCGCTCGCGACGCGATCACTAAGTCGGTTGCTGCCTACAAAGGCTAAGCAGCGACGGCAGCGTCCAGTTGCCATCGTCATCAAAACCCCGGTACTCCGGGGTTTTTCGTTTGTGGTCGTAGCGATCTTAAACAGCGCGTTTAATAACGACCGAGTTCGGTTTTTTCTTGTTTAATTTGCGCGTCAGACGTCTTACATCCGGACGTAAATTTCCCTCGCAATTTGAACGGTTTGTTTATTCAAACCCCCGCTCCACGCCCGTAGACTCGTGTTTATGAAAAAGAACACTAGCGGTCCACGGTTCAAATTACTCCTTAAAGCGGCGAACATTACGACCACGGGATTTGCCGAATATCTGGGCACCGTGCCGCAAAACGTCCACAACTGGTACACCCGTGGTGTGCCGGCCCACTACATGGAAGAAGTAGCCAGAAAGTTCTCGGTCAACAGCCAATGGCTCAAAACCTGTGAAGGACCACAGGACGCCAAGCATCTGCACTTGCTTGATCACGAAGGCAACACGTTTGATGCTCAGGCTTTGCGCGGCATATATACGGTCATCGAACCCGTCGACATCGAACTGCCCGTCTACAAAGAAACCGCCATCGCGCCCGGCTCTTATAAAACTCATGTCATCGAAGAACCAGGACACGTCGTGCGCTTACCCAAAAGCCACCTCGAGTCCCTGGAAATCGCCCATGCGGACGCCGTCTGCTTGCACATGATTGGCAACAGCATGGGCGAAAAAATTGAAGACGGTTCAATCCTCGCGATTGATCGCGGGCTAACGCAAATAATCGATGGCGAAATCTACGCGATCGAGCATGACGGAATGCTGCGAATCAAATACCTGCACCGAATGCCAGGAAACGCTCTACGGCTGCGCAGCTTCAACAGGGACGAGCACCCGGACGAATTTTTCAATGCCGAACAAATCGACCTCCAGAACATCAGAGTGCTGGGCTGGGTGTTCTGGTGGTCAACGCTCAACAAACGCAGGCCGTCTGTGCCTTTTCTCTAAAAAACAGGACATTGTGACCGCTGCCGACGGTTAAGTTCGACAGTTGCGGCACACCTTGTCATCACTCAACACCGCACACCAAGGCTGGGAATTCTTCAAAAAAATCAGTATGCTGCGCCCCACATTTGCGCATCGACCCCCTTCGCGGCTCAGATCGCACTGACAAGGCAGATGACTTTCTCGCCAAGTCCCACAGCCGGACGCAAGATCCGGGTGTAAGTTTTGAAGGCTGGCGCGGTTTACCAAAAATGAACCAAGCCAGTCCCCGAGAAGCCGGCCACAAGCCGGCTTTTTAATGTCTGGAATAAGCACACTCATCACGATGTGGCCCTTGATTGAAAAATGATTGCCGCGTGCTCAACCCTCCTGTGACATCGAATCATTTAACGCAAGAGAAGACAGCCTGACACTATTTTGCAAGTCGCCAAGGCAAATCCTGGCGGCTCTCGACATTGCGCCCCCTTCCCCGTCTCCGCTCGTTTGTGATTACTATAGCGCCCTCCCGCACACCATCGACCACGGTTCAGGCTGCCCGCTGCACCGAGGCGTAACTTGAGGTTTTGCATGAAGTTCACCACGATCTCAGTTGCCCGCAAGCTCAAGTTTTACCAGTTGGTGGTCTTCGATCAGGTGCTGCAAAGTGGTTCGCTGGTGCGAGCGGCACAAGCGCTCAACCTTACTCAGCCAGCAGTGACCAAGATCATTCATGAGCTGGAGTCATACTTCGATGCGCCGTTGCTGATCCGTGGGAATCGGGGCGTTACCGCCACCGAATTGGGTGAGTTAGTGGTGCGGCGCGCCAAGTCGTTGCTGGCCGAACTGCGCTCGCTGACCGACGAGGTCAACGCCTTTCAGGAGGGGACCTCCGGGCATGTGATGGTGGGCACACTGATCTCTGCATCGACGTCTTTGCTGCCCCGAGCCATGCAGTTACTCAAGCAACAGGCGCCTGGCGTATTGGTGTCGTTGCGGGTTGGGCAGATGGACCAATTGTTCCCGGCGCTGGCAGTGGGTGAAGTCGATCTGGTGGTGGGTCGCGTGCCTGACGATTGGCGCTGGCGCAACGAGTCACCGATGCTCGACGTCGAGGTGCTGTACGCCGAAGAGTTGAGTGTGGTGGCCGGGGCCAACCATCCATTGCACGAACAGTCGCCGGTCAGTCTTGCCGATTTGCATAAGTATCCGTGGGTGCTCCCGACCCGCGACTCTTTGCTGCGCCGAACCGCCGACAAGCTGTTTGCAGACGCGGACCTGGCCACACCGGGCAACGTGGTCGAGTCGCTGTCGATACTCACCAACATCACTCTGATGCAGGATCAGCAGACCGTGGCGCTAATGCCCTACGAAGCTTCTCAGCAGTTTGTCAGTGCCGGTTTACTGAAGGCTTTCGACTTGGGCGCGCCATTGCAGTTTGGCGATATCGGTTGTTTCTTCTCAAACACGCGAGCCTTGGGGCCGGCGGCACGGCTGTTTCGCGAGTGCTTGAATCAGGCCCGTTGCGAGTCTGACGAGCGCAAGCAAATCGTCCTTTGACGGCTTGATCCTGGTATTCCAGATCAGCATACAAAGGCGCGACCTTTTTATTATTCACTAATATCCACTCTCCCTACACTTCCTCCGACTACCCATGTTTTCCGGAGGTTGATGTGTCTGCACCCTTGCAGTTGCTGCGTAATTACATCTCGGGCGAATTCGTCGCCGGCGAACAGACCTTCCCCAATATTTCGCCCATCGACGGCCGTACGGTCAGCTGGGTCTGCGAAGCCGACCAAGCGTTGGTCGATCGCGCAGTGGCTGCGGCAAAAGCCGCGCAACACGGGCCTTGGGGCGAGTACAGCGCCAGCCAGCGGGCCACGGTTTTGCAGCGTATCGCCGACGCTATCGAACGCCGCTTCGAAGACTTTGTTGCCGCCGAAGTCGCTGACACCGGGCGCCCGGTGCAGCAAGCGCGCACTCTGGATATCGCTCGTGGGATTCATAATTTCCGCACCTTTGCTGAGCTGATCAATCAGGCCGGCAGCGAGTGCTTCGAAATGCGCGCCGCCAATGGCAACGACGTCTTCAGTTACTCGGTGCGCAAGCCTCACGGCGTGGTCGCGATCATCTCGCCGTGGAACCTGCCAATGCTGCTGATGACCTGGAAAGTCGCTCCGGCGCTCGCCTGTGGCAACTCGGTGGTGATCAAACCGTCAGAGGACTCACCGTCCACCGCCACCCTGCTCGCCGAAGTCATGCACGAAGTCGGCTTGCCCGCTGGCGTGTTCAACCTGGTGCACGGTTTCGGGCCTGGGTCGGCCGGTGAGTTTCTGACCCGAAATAAAGATGTCGATGCCATCACCTTCACCGGCGAGTCGCGCACAGGTGAAACCATCATGAAAGTGGCCGCTGAAGGCATACGTGATGTGTCGTTCGAGTTGGGCGGCAAGAACGCGGCCGTGGTATTTGCCGACTGTGATTTCGACGCCGCCGTGGCCGGCGTCCTGCGCTCCAGTTTCACCAACTCGGGCCAAGTCTGCCTGTGCTCGGAGCGCGTGTATGTCGAGCGACCGATCTTTGAGCGTTTTGTCTTGGCGATGAAGGCCGGCGCCGAAGCGCTGAAAATCGGCTACCCGGATGAAGACGGAGTGAACATGGGCTCGCTGATTTCCCACAAGCACCGCGACAAAGTCTTGAGTTACTTCGAACTGGCTCGCAGTGAAGGTGCGACCTTAGTCACTGGCGGTGGCGTGCCGCACTTTGGTGACGAACGCGATAACGGCGCCTACGTGCAACCGACCATCTGGACCGGCCTTGGCGACGATGCGCGTTGCGTGCGCGAAGAAGTATTTGGCCCCGTGTGCCACATCGCTCCATTCGACAGCGAAGACGAGGTCGTCCAGCGCGTCAATGACTCGGCTTACGGCCTGGCCACTGCCCTGTGGACGCGCGACTTGAAACGCGCACACAAGGTTTCGCGGCGTTTCGAGGTCGGCATGGTCTGGGTCAACACCTGGTTTCTGCGCGACCTGCGCACCCCATTTGGCGGCACTCGCCTGTCAGGACTGGGTCGTGAAGGCGGCCGTCATTCCCTGGATTTCTACTCGCAAATCACCACCATCTGCGTCAACCCTTGAGCCTCGGAGTCTCGTCCATGCATGCAGCTCTCATTGAAGCCGCCAGTCGGTTGCGTCAAGCCGAACGCAGCGGGCAACCGTGCCTACCCGTCCGTGAACTGATCGCCAGCGCTCTCGCAGCCGATCCTTCTGCAGACCCGGTTGCCCTCGCCTACGCGGTACAGCAGTACAACAATCGAGCCCATATCGAAGCTGGCCAGCGTCCTGTCGGGCACAAAATAGGCCTGACCTCGCGAGCCGTCCAACAGCAGCTCGGCGTCGATCAGCCGGACTTCGGCCAACTGTTTGCCAACATGAGCCGCGGCGACGACCAGCCGATTGCCTGGCGCGACACCCAACAACCTAAAGTCGAGGCAGAGATTGCCTTGGTGCTTGAGCGCGACCTGTGCCACGAACGCCACACGGTCGCGGACCTTATACGCGCCACGGCATTCGCGCTGCCGGCTATCGAAGTGGTCGGCAGCCGTATCGCCCAGTGGGACATCAAACTGGTGGACACCATCGCCGACAATGCGTCGTCGGGCTTGTTCGTATTGGGTAGCCGCCCGGTGCAATTGTCGCAATTGGACCTGGTGCGCTGTGGCATGAGCATGACCCTTGGTGGTGAACCCGTGTCCGTGGGCGCAGGAGCCGCGTGCTTGGGCAACCCGTTGAACGCGGCAGTGTGGCTGGCCGATACCCTGGCGCGCCTCGGTACGCCATTGCGTGCCGGCGACATTCTGTTGACCGGAGCCCTCGGGCCGATGGTCGCGGCGCAACCAGGTAACGTGTTTACCGCCCACATTCAGGGCTTGGGCAGCGTCACCGCCGCCTTCGACCTGCAACCGTGAGCGGAGAATCGAACATGAGCCAAAAACTGAACATCGCCATTATTGGCTCGGGCAACATCGGCACCGACCTGATGATCAAGGTGTTACGCAACGCCCGGCATCTTCAGATGTCGGTGATGGTCGGCATCGACGAGCACTCCGATGGCTTGGCGCGCGCCCAACGCATGGGTGTGGCGACCACTCACACTGGAGTCCGAGGGTTGATCGAAATGGATCAATTCAGCGACATCGATTTCGTGTTCGACGCCACCTCGGCCAGCGCACACGTACACAACGCGGCTCTGTTGCGCGAAGCCAAACCCGGCATTCGCCTGATCGACCTGACCCCGGCGGCCATTGGTCCGTACTGTGTGCCAGTGGTGAACCTGGAGCAAAATCTGCATCAACTCAACGTCAACATGGTCACCTGCGGCGGACAGGCAACCATACCGATGGTGGCCGCCGTGTCTCGCGTTGCCCAGGTGCATTACGCCGAGATCATCGCCTCGATTGCCAGCAAATCAGCGGGCCCCGGTACCCGCGCCAACATTGATGAATTTACCGAAACCACGTCCCGCGCCATTGAAGTAATCGGCGGCGCAGCCAAGGGCAAGGCGATCATTGTGATGAACCCGGCCGAGCCGCCGCTCATCATGCGCGACACGGTTTATGTGCTGTCCGAGGCTGTCGATCAGGCCAGGGTCGAGGCCTCAATCGAAGAAATGGTGCAGGCGGTGCAGGCTTACGTGCCGGGTTATCGCCTTAAGCAAAAAGTGCAATTCGACGTTATCGACGCCGATGCTCCATTGCTGATTCCCGGTCACGGGCGTTTCAGCGGACTGAAGACTTCGGTGTTCCTCGAAGTTGAAGGCGCTGCACATTATTTGCCTGCATATGCCGGCAACCTCGACATCATGACCTCCGCTGCCTTGGCCACCGCCGAGCGTATGGCGCAGTCGATGCTTAACGCCTGAGGAGATTTGCGATGACGTTCAACCCCGGCAAAAAGCTCTACATCTCTGACGTCACTCTGCGCGACGGCATGCATGCGATCCGCCACCAGTACTCACTGAACCAGGTGCAGGCGATCGCCCGTGCACTGGATCAGGCGCGCGTCGATTCAATCGAAGTTGCCCATGGTGACGGCCTGCAAGGCTCCAGTTTTAACTACGGTTTCGGCGCCCACACCGATCTGCAATGGATCGAAGCGGTGAGTGAAGTGTTGACTCACGCCAAAGTCGCAACGCTGTTACTGCCCGGAATCGGCACCCTGCACGACCTCAAAAACGCCTATCAGGCCGGCGCGCGCATTGTGCGTGTGGCCACCCATTGCACCGAAGCCGACGTGTCGCGCCAGCACATCGAATACGCCCGCACACTGGGCATGGACACCGTCGGTTTCCTGATGATGAGCCACATGATCAGCCCGCAGCAGTTGGCCGCCCAAGCGCTGTTGATGGAGAGTTATGGCGCCACGTGCATCTACGTCGTCGACTCCGGTGGTGCAATGGGCATGCAGGATATTCGCGAGCGCTTCCAGGCACTCAAAGCCGTACTCAAACCCGAGACCCAGACCGGCATCCATGCTCATCACAACCTGAGCCTCGGCGTGGCCAACTCTATCGTTGCGGTCGAAGAAGGCTGTGACCGCATTGATGCCAGCCTTGCCGGTATGGGCGCCGGTGCCGGCAATGCGCCGCTTGAAGTGTTCATCGCGGCTGCGCAGCGTATGGGCTGGAACCACGGCACCGACCTCTACACCTTGATGGACGCAGCCGACGATATCGTGCGCCCGCTGCAGGACCGCCCGGTGCGCGTCGACCGCGAGACCCTGGCCCTCGGCTACGCCGGCGTGTACTCGAGCTTCCTGCGTCATGCCGAAATTGCCGCGCAAAAATACGGCATCAAAGCTGTGGATATTCTCGTCGAGCTAGGCAAGCGCCGCATGGTCGGCGGACAGGAAGACATGATCGTCGATGTTGCACTGGACCTATTGAATTCGCGCAAGGAACAACGCCCATGAGCACCGATATTGCCTACATCGCCAATGCGCTGGATCAGGCCGCTCGAAAAGCCGAGCCCGTGACCCAGTTCAGCAGCCACAGCCCTTTCAGCCTGGACGACGCCTACCGGATCCAGCGAGCATCCATGCAACACCGCTACGATGCCGGCGAGCACATGATCGGCCTCAAACTGGGGTTCACCAGCCGCGCAAAAATGATTCAGATGGGCGTCGACAGCCTGATCTGGGGTTGGCTGACCGACGCCATGCTCGAAGAAGATGGCGGTGTCGTCGACCTGCAACGCTTCATCCATCCACGGGTTGAACCGGAAGTGTGCTTCGTCACTCGACGCACCATCGACCGACCGCTGACCGCGCTTGAAGCAGTCGACTACCTGGAAGCGGTGGCGCCTGCAATCGAGATCATCGACTCACGTTATCAGGCATTCAAGTTCAGTCTCGAAGACGTGGTCGCCGACAACTGTTCCTCATCCGGTCTGGTGGTGGGCGCTTGGTCCAGGGACTTCGCCAGCCTGAGCAACGCCGGCGTGCTGATGCGCATCAACGGCCGAGTGGTTCAGGCCGGCTCAACCGCCGCGATCCTCGGGCATCCGCTACGCAGTCTGGTGCAAGCGTCCCAGTTGCTGACCCGGGCGGAAATCGCCTTGCCCGCCGGAAGCTTGATCATGGCCGGCGCCGCTACGGCTGCAGAAGCCTTGAGCCCCGGAGCCTACGTCAGCGTCGAAATTGCCGGCTTCGGCGAGTGTGGTTTCAGCGTTGCGGCCAAGCCAGGAGAATCGTCATGAGTACTAACCGATCCACTGTCGTACCCGGCAAAGCCACGCCTCGCGGACGCTTTCCACACATCAAGCGAGCCGGTGATTTTCTCTACGTTTCGGGCACCAGCTCACGCCGTCCCGATAACAGTTTCGAAGGCGCAGAAGTCGACGCCATGGGCACCACGCGCCTCGACATTCGAGCGCAGACACGTGCGGTGATCGAAAACATCCGCGACATTCTGAACAGCGAAGGTGCAGCGCTCGCCGACCTGGTGGAGATCAGCAGCTTTCTCGTCGACATGAACGATTTCGACGGTTACAACCAGGTCTACGCGCAGTACTTCGACGAAACCGGACCCACCCGCACCACCGTGGCCGTGCACCAATTGCCACACCCGCATTTACGCATCGAAATCAAAGCCGTGGCTTACGCCCCTCTCAACGCTTAAGGACAACAAGATGGACAAGCATCACTTCAGTCCACCCCTGAACTTCAATCGCTGGATCGAAGAATACGCACACCTGCTCAAGCCGCCGGTAGGCAATCGTCAGTTGTGGAAAGACAGCGACACCATGGTCACGGTGGTGGGTGGGCCTAACCAGCGCACCGACTTTCATGACGACCCGGTGGAAGAATTCTTCTATCAGTTCAAGGGCAATGCCTACCTGAACATTTGGGACCGTGGCCAATACGAGCGTATTGATCTGCGCGAAGGCGACATGTACCTGATGGCCCCGCATGTGATTCATTCACCGCAGCGCCCGGAGCCCGGCAGTCTGTGCCTAGTGATCGAAAAAGCGCGGCCTGAAGGTCAGTTTGACGCCCTGCAATGGTCTTGCGCTCACTGCGGCACGCTGGTCAAACGTTATGAGTTACAGCTGCAAAGCATCGTCAACGATCTGCCGCCCGTCTATGAACAGTTCTATGCCACCAGCGACGCCGAGCGGCGCTGCAACGGCTGCGGCGAAATCCATCCCGGTCGCGACTGGCAGACCTGGCACCGCACGCTCGAGGCAGTAAAACGCCCATGAAAATTGACATGCATTCACACTTTTTCCCCACCATCAGCCAAGCCGAGGCCGCTCGCCTGAGCAGCGATCGCGGGCCGTGGTTACACAGCAGTGGACGTACCGGCCACATCATGGTCGGCGATAAACCGTTCCGTCCGGTGCACGATGTGCTGTGGGACATGAACCGTCGGATAGAGCACCTCGATGAACAAGGTCTGGATGCACAGATCATGTGTGCCACGCCGGTGATGTTTGCCTACGATGCACCCATCGAACGCGCCCTGCCTTGGGCACAATTGATGAACGACCGCGCACTGGAAATGACTGCCGTGGCACCGAGCCGGCTCAAGGTGTTGGCTCAGGTTCCCTTGCAGGACATCGACGCCGCTTGTCGCGAAGCCAGTCGTGCCAAGGCTGCTGGACATGTCGGTGTGCAAATCGGCAACCACGTCGGCAATCAGGACCTTGACCATGAAGGCCTGGTGACGTTCTTTACCCACTGCGCGCAAGACGGCATCCCGGTGCTGGTGCACCCGTGGGACATGATGGGCGGCGAGCGTATGCGCAAATGGATGTTGCCATGGCTGGTAGCGATGCCCGCGGAAACCCAATTGGGCATTTTGTCGCTGATTTTATCCGGCGCCTTCGAACGCATTCCGCAATCGTTGCGGCTGTGCTTTGCCCACGGCGGAGGAGGTTTTGCATTCCTGTTGGGACGCGTGGACAACGCTTGGCAGCACCGCGACATCGTGCGTGAAGACTGCCCTGACCTGCCATCAACTTATGTAAAACGCTTCTTCGTCGACTCCGCCGTGTTCGACCCGCGCTCGTTGAAGTTGCTGGTAGAGGTGATGGGCAGCGACCGAGTGATGCTTGGTTCAGACTCACCCTTCCCGCTGGGCGAGCAACGTATCGGATCTGGTGTGATCGAACACCCGGAACTGGACGCACAGGCCAAGGCGCGCATTCTTGGAAGTAATGCCCAGGCGTTCTTCGGACTCTGAGTATTCAAGTGATATCAAGCCCTGCTGCGAGTGATCGCCGCAGGGCTTTTTTTTGCCGCACGCCAATGCGTTTCTTCACGCCAAACCAACCAATACAAAACACTGCACCTGTGGCGAGGGGATTTATCCCCGATGGACTGCGCAGCAGGCCTATTTCTGGGGCAGCTTCGCTGCCCATCGGGGATAAATCCCCTCACCACAAGTCATTTCATTGCTGCCTTTTGCCAGCCATCTGCACACCCACTAACACCTTTCAGCCAAACCAATCAGCCAATACAAAACACTGATCCGTGGCGAGGGGATTTATCCCCGATGGACTGCACAGCAGGCCTATTTCTGGGGCAGCTTCGCTGCCCATCGGGGATAAATCCCCTCACCACAGGTCATTTCATTGCTGCCTTTTGCCAGCCATTTGCACACCCACTAACACCTTTCAGCCACACCAATCAGCCAATACAAAACACTGCACCTGTGGCGAGGGAGCTTGCTCCCGCCGGGCTGCGGAGCGGCCCAAAAAATGGGACTGCTGTGCAGTCCAGCGGGAGCAAGCTCCCTCGCCACAGTTACTCAGCGCTTACCCTATCTACTGACTGATCCGCATTAGCCTCGCGGCCCACTGAAATCATCAAACCGTTAAAACTTGTAGCGCACGCCCATCTGCAAGCCTTCAGGATTTTCGTTGCGTAATGGGCTTTCGAGGTTCCAGCTAACCGGGTAACGCACCTCCGAATCACGGTTGTGGTGAACATATCCATACACGGCGTAGAGGTCGGTCTGTTTGTTGAAGTTATAGATGTACGCCAGGTTGATACCGCTGGCATCACTTAAGGCTTCGTTTTTTCGGTCATCCTTGTACACCACGCTGAATGCGACGTTCTGGGTGTCCCAGAAGTTGTGACGAATGCCCAGTTGCAAATCGCTGCCATTGGAGTCGAAATCGACCCAAGGCGCGTAGGCGTAGTAACCGGTGTAACGGTGATAAACCGCGGTCAGATCGGTGGTGCCCATGGTGTAAACCACGGTGAAGTAGGCATCTGTTGCCTGCTCCATGGTGTGTTTATCCCACAGGTTGCGCTGGTATTTGCGGTCAACGGCGGCGGCGAAGTACCACGGGCTGTCGGCCCAGTAATCGATGCTGGTGCTGTAGACCACGCCGTCGCGGCTGCCATCCTTTTCTCCCAGGGTGGCCATGCCGCGAAACTGATAACCCTCGTAACGCGGGCTGATGTACATCAATGAGTCGTTCTCTCGCCACGGCGCGTAAAACACCTGCACGTTGTTGATCAGGCTGTAGTCATTGCCGTAGAGCGGGTCGGCGTAGCCGTAGCTGTTAGCTGAAGGCGTGTCTTGGCGGCCGGCGCTGAGAGTGCCCCAGCGTTCGGATATCACCTGGTAATAGGCTTCGCGTTTACCGGTCGAGTCGTCGGAGTGAGGGTTGTACATGGCTTCGTAGACAGCATTGAGTTTGATGTCGTCGGTCACCTCCTGCGTCCACTTGAACTGAATGCGGTTGGCGCTGAGGCCCGCGCCCGTCAGCCGATCCACGGTATCGCCTCCCGAGTGCGCCACTTCGTACGTCAGGTCAACCACACCGGACACCTTGAACTCCGCGTAGCAAGCGCCGCTCATCAATGGAAGGGCGAACAATAGTTTGCGCATGAAAAACTCCGGACACTGCAAAGTGCTGATCGGTGGCTCGTTGCCAAACCACCGCCAGACTTTTCTTATTTATTTTTATTGTGGGTCGTCAGTTACTGCTTGATCAGTCTCGGGCCGGCCACGGTTTGCTTGGGGCATCGAAATTCGGTTTGCCCAGCAGCGGCGTCGACAGCGCATAGAAACCATGATTGGTGAAGACCCAGATCAGGTTGCGGTCGTACTCGGTGTAAGTGCCGTGGGTCAGATTGCCCATGGCGTAACTCGCCACGTTCTTGGTGTCGAACGGCGGCACGAAGTACGCACCAATGGTCGGTTTACCGGGTTCGCGCACGTCGAACACTTGCACCCCGGCGTTGTAGAACGCATACGGCAGGATGCCTTCACGCGAGATTCCCGGTTGGGTGTAGTAACCCGAACGTTTTGGTCCAAAGCTACCCTTGCGCTGGCAGTAATCGGTGAACGCGGCGTCCTTCGGTGGTGTCGGGCGCGGCAGCACATACTCGATGGCCGGTTTTTGCGGGTTACTCACGTTCACCGCAAAAATGTCTTTTTTCGCCTCAAAGCAGTCTTCCGACAGTGGGTAACCACTGAAGTAGATGATCCCGGTTTTCTCGACTTGCGAGACGTCGATGTTGTCACCCTCAGTACCGGCCACGCTGACCGGAAACTCCAGATGGCCGACCACTTTCATATTGTCGGCCTGGGTGATATCGACCACGTAAAGGCCCATCCCGCCCATCGCGGCGTAACCGTACTTACCGCCCTGCTCGACGGTTTTAGGAATGAACAGCGACATACGCGCCCCCATCCATGAAGCCCGGTTACCCGCACGCGGGTTAGCTTTGAACACCGCTTCGTGTTTCGGGTCGCCGACGATTTGCCCCGGCACGGTCAGCATCTGTAACAGTTTCGGGTTGCTCGGGTCCGACATATCCCAGGATTGGTAGCCGGCGTTGTACAGGTCGTTGGGGTATTCAGTCAGTGCGTATTTGTCGCTGGGTGCGGCGGCCACGTACATCACGTCGCCACCGAAGTAGGCCGGAATGTCGCGCACGCCGGAGCCCTCTTGCTCACCGATTGGCGCATCGGGATGCTCGATGTCGGTGGTGCGGGTCGCGATCAGTTTCCAGTCGGCCGGCAGCGGTCCGTTCATCTCGTAGACCTTGAAGCCTTTGAGGTGCTTGGACTTGCGGATGGCTTCGACTTTTTCCGGCTCGCGGTACTTGTCACTCAACACGCCAAAGCGACGAACTTCGAAGGACTGGACCATGATGTATTTGCCCAGTTTCTTGTTCCATTGCACCGATGCCGCACCGAACATATCGTCCGCAGCATATGGATTTTCTTCCGCGCCCGGACCGTCCGCGCCCCATGTCGAGCCCTTGGTGAACACCAGCTTCACGTCTTTGGGATGGGTGATGTCGAACACCTTCAGATTGCGCCGCACGTACTGATAGAGATAACGCTTGCCGTCGAAGTCGACGATGTTCTGCCAGGTGTGGAACGGCTCAACCGTGATCGGGTAATACGCCTCGACAGTCATGTTCTTGATGTAGCTTTTGGTGTCCCAGTAATCCAGTTCGCCGGCAAACGGCTCACCTTCGTGGCTGAACGGCGTTGCGACCGGGTGAGTAAACTTGCCGGTAGCTTTGTCCATGCCGTAGCTGCCCGGGGTCGGCATCGGCGGAATTTTATCCACAGACAACGCGGTTTGCTGTTTGACGAACGGGTCAGTGATGTTGACCGGTGCCGAGCTGTCCGCCTGGACGCTGGTCCACAAGCCCAACATCACACAGGTGGTTAGCGCGCCTTTGAGGAATGGCACACGAGGTTTGTTGGGGAGTCGCATTGTTTTCATTATTCACTCCATTAGTTGTGCCCGGTTGGGCTATGCAGGTCATTGCCAATCGTTGAAAAATTTCAGGCGAGGCCACGCGCTGGCCTTACAAAATGTCGATGGGGTAATCGGTGATCAGCCGGAAGTCGTCCAGGTTGCCCGAGCCCTGATCGCCGTTTGCCCGATGCCAGGCTTGTCGCGCCCGCACACTCAAGCCTTTGGCGGGCCCGGACTGGACCACGTAGCGAATTTCCAGGTTGGTTTCGTGATGTTTGCCGTCGTCGCCATAGCGCCCCGAATAAGGACCGGTGGCGGCGATGTGGCTTGCGTCGATGCCCCAACCGCGCACATAGCGACTCATGAATGTCAGGCCGGGCACGCCGTAAGGCGCCAGTGACAAGTCGTATCGCACTTGCCAGGAGCGTTCTTGCGGGCCGTTGAAATCAGAAAATTGCGCTGCGTTCGGCAACAGAATCGAGGCGCCCTGATCGTTACCGTTACGGCCGTGACGATCTTTGTCGCCGACACCCAGGTAATCGAACGGGGTGTCGCCATCAATCTTCTGTAACCCCAGCAGCCAGCGGTGTGCGCCGCTGCGCCAGAAGGTCGACAGGCCGAGACTGGTGTTGTTGATCTCACCAGCCTTGGCGCGTCCTTCATCCACGGTGCGATACACCGTCAGGCCCAGGCCGAATTGGTTCAGTGCATCAACGTCGGTACGGCTTTCGAGGTTGGCGTAGTACTGGTTCCAGATGTCCTCGAAACGCGAGCCGTACAGGCTCACAGTCAGGCCCGGTGCGAGTTGATAGCTGCCTCCCAGATAATCCGCCGTCGGCGTGGAGACCCCGGCCATCACCGCCCATAGGTCACCATCAGCGTTGGTGGTGACGGGGCTGGTGGCCGAAGTGAAATGTCCGGCCTGCACTTCAAGTCCTTCGACTTCGCGACTGATCAGCGACAAGCCCGTGGCGGTCTGCGGCACGATGCGAAAATGGCTGACGCCGAACACCGGTGTCTCTGGCCGTTGCTCGCCGTACTTCAGAATGCTGTTGGACAGACGCAGCTTCAGCGCCGCGCCAGCCTTGGAATAGTTGTTCGCCGGTTGACCGTCATCGTGCACTGGCAAGTTACCTGTACCGGACTTATCAGCGGGCGCATCCAGCTTCAGGCCCAGGTACGCAAACGCATCCACACCAATGCCGAAGGTGCCTTCGGTGAAACCAGAGGTGAATTGGCCGAGCACGCCTTGGGTCCAGTCGCGGGCATCGCGACGACCGTCCTCCTTACTGCGATTGAAATAGGAATTACGCAGCAATACCTCGGCATTGCTGTCCGCGATAAAGCCAAGCGTGGCCTGCGCTGGCTGGGCAGCGAACAAAGGCTGCGTGCACGCGCCGGCCAACAACAGAACGGTGGTTCTGGTGTGATTCATGACAACCCCAATGTAGAAGGCGAGCCGAAAAAACGTGTTATCGACACGCGCAGTCGACCAAGGCACATCGGTGCCTGGTCAATGCATCAGCAGAAAGAAAGTGCCTGATCTTCCCTGATCAGGCGGTGCCACTCAGCGCTGCAGTGGCAAAGGCTTGGGCGCATCCGTCAGCACGGGGGCTTTTTGCCGAAAGCGCAGGAAATAGATCAGCAAAATCACCACCAGAAACGGAACACCGCAGAGCAACGTCGGGGCAAACTCTTCGGTGAACAGCGTAGTGATCATCACCGCCAGCATCAGCAGCAGCCCGCCCAAACTGGTCCACGGATAACCCCACAGTTTAAAAGCCAACGGTTGACCCGCCTGCTGACGGCGGAAGAACAGGTGCGTCAGGAAGATCCCGGCCCAAGTGAACATCGCACCGAACATCGCGATGGACATCATCAGGGTGAAGGCTTTTTCCGGATACGCCAGGTACAACAGCGTGGCCAGGCCAATCCCAACCGACGACAGCAACAGCGCCGGCAGCGGCACACCTTTGCTGTTGAGACGACCAAACACGCTCGGTGCCTGCCCTGCCCGCGACAGGCTGAACATCAGTCGGGTGGTGATGTACAACTGGCTGTTCATCGCCGATAGCGCCGCGATCAATATCACCGCGTTAAACACCGCCCCCGCGTAAGGCACACCGGTCGCCGCCATCACGGTAACGAAGGGGCTCTGGCCACCGCTGTTCTGGCCCCAAGGCACAATCGCCAGTACCAGCGCGATGGTCAGGATATAGAACACCACCAGGCGCACCACGGTGATACGGAACGCTCGGGTCACTGCACGTTGCGGGTCCTTGGCCTCACCGGCCGCCACCGCGATCATCTCGATGCTCAGGTAACTGAAGAAAGCGACAATCACCGCCACCCAAGTACCCCACCAGCCGTTCGGGAAAAATCCCCGATCATTGGTGTAGTTGGCAAAACCGATGCTGGTGTCCGCCGGCGCGCCATACACCACGTAGGCACCCAACAGAATGAACACCACAATCGCGCAAAGCTTGATCAGCGAGAACACGTACTCGATGGCACCAAACACCTTGACGCTAAACGCGTTGGCGACGATCAGTGCCACGGAAAACGCAACCATCCAGTAACCACCCGGCACGTCCGGATACCAGTACTTCATGTACATGGCCGCAGCCGTTATCTCGGTGCCGACCGCGAACACAATCGACGACCAATAGGCATAGCGAATTGCGAAGCCAAACCACGGCGCCACGTAAAACTCGGCGAAAGAACCGAACGATCCCGAGGTCGGGTGGCGCACGGTCATCTCTGCCAGACAGCCCATCAACAACAGGGCAATCAAGGCACCAATGCCGTAGCTCACCAGAACACTGGGGCCGGCAAAACCAATGGCGAATCCGCTGCCCAGAAATAGCCCGGTACCGATGGCGCCACCAATGGCGATCATCGATAACTGGCCGCTGGTGAGGCTTTGCTTCAAGCCTTTTTCACGGTCTATCAAGTGTTCGAAGGTGCTGGTTATTTTTGTCATTGCACATCTGCTCCGAATCGGTGGGAGGGGCTCAGGTCACTGACTTGCGGGCCAGGAACTCCGGCCGATCCCATTCTTTTTGTTCAAGGATTTCACGCAGTGCGACCACGCTGTCCCAGATATCCACATAGCGGATGTACAGCGGGGCAAAACCGAATCGCAGAATGTCCGGCGCCCGGAAGTCACCGACGATGCCGCGAGCGATTAGCGCCTGCATCACGGCATAGGCTTGCTCATGGGCCAGCGACACCTGACTGCCGCGCTGCTCACCATCACGCGGGGAGCGCAATTCGATACCTAAACCTGCCAATTGTTGATCGCAAAGTGAAATGAACAGGTCGCCCAAGGCCACGCTTTTTTGCCGAAGCTGCTTGAGGTCAACGCCGTCGAATACGTCCAGTGCCGCTTCCAGAGCCAGCACACCCAATTGCGGAGCCGTGCCTGTGAGCATGCGGTCAATGGTGGGGTGAGGTCGGAAGTGATGATCGAAATCGAATGGTTTGGCGTGGCCATGCCAGCCAGTGAGCGGTTGGCGAATATGAGGGATATGACGCTCGGCCACGAACACGAACGCCGGTGCACCCGGGCCGCCATTGAGGTACTTGTAGCCGCAACCTACTGCGAAGTCGGCGTTGACCTCGTTCAGTTCGATCGGCATGGCACCGGCCGAATGGCACAAGTCCCAGACCACCAATGCGCCCACTGCATGAGCCCGCTCGGTGATGCGTGCCATGTCATACCGCTTGCCGGATTTGAAGTTGACGTGCGTCAGCGAAACAATCGCCACGTCTTCATCCAGCGCATCGAGAATGTCGTCCGGCTCGACACATCGCAATTGGTTGCCAGTCAATTCGGCGACGCCATCGGCGATGTATACGTCAGTCGGAAAGTTGCCACGCTCGGCCAGAATCACGCTGCGCCCGGAGCGCAAACGGGTGGCGGCGACCAGCACTTTGAACAGGTTGATCGACGTCGAATCGGCCACGATTACTTCGTGCCCCTGAGCACCAATCAACGCTGCAATTTTTGCCCCGGTGCGCTGCGGCGCCGGGTACCAGTCGGCATCGTTCCAGGAACGGATCAGGCCTTGCGCCCATTCCTGCTTGAGAACCTTCTCGATCCGCGCCGGAATATGTGCCGGCATCGCGCCCAGTGAGTTGCCATCCAGATAAATCTCGCCTTCGGGCAAGTCGAAACGATCCCGAGAATGGCGCAGCTCATCAATCTGATCAAGGTATTCAAAATCCGCTCGGATGGCGGGGGTGGACGTGGACATAAACGCTCCTTCTGATTTTTCTTCTTCTAGTGGGGCTGGCAGGCCGCCTGCAGATCGAGCCCGCGACTGCGACCGATCCTCCTTGCACTGCAAACTGGCGCATAGGCCGCTGCGAAGTGGCTTGATGCTACCCTCCCATGCCATTACCCGAAAATAGAAAAGCCTGCGCCAAGTATTCTGGACTGTTATAGCTGGCGATCATCAGGCACACCGCGGCACTGAAGCCGAGTGCTCGGCATCAACAGGGGAATGCAAAAAGGGGTTACACCATGCCTGTTGGGTTCACAGGCTCTGGCAAAGGTGTTGCAGGAACAATGGCTGCGTCACGGGTAACTAAACGCCTTGACCAACGTCAACTCGCCCACCGCCCGCATCGGCACCAGGAACGTTTCCATTTTTTCGTTGGGCGTTCCTTCCTCCGTGATCACCGTCACCTGCGCGGTGGTCAGTGCTTGAACGGCATCCTCCTGACCCTCTTCATCACTGCGATAGCCACCGCCGAAGTAATTCACATACACCAGGTACTGCCCTTTGAGCGGTGCCGGCATGGCGAAGATTTCCGGGCCGTAGCCAGTGGTCACATCGACATCCAGCGCAGCGCCATTGGGGGCGACTCGGTTGCCGTACCAGATGTGTGCGCCGTCGGGTGTAATCAGGTGCAAGTCGAGGTCGGTGTTGTCGCTGTCCCACGACAGCAAAACCCGCAGTTTGGCCGGCGTTGCGCCGCCACTGGCGTTAAGGAATTGCGTGCGATGGCGCTGCTGGCCATCGGGGCTGCGGACTTCGACACTGTTGCTGCCGTTGGGGAATGAGAACGGGCGATCAAAGCGGCCCGCGGGGTCGATTTTCAGCGGCATGCTGACGCCGTTGACGATCAATCGGCCAGGCTCGGTGGATTTGGGGGTGGCTTTGATCTGGCCGGTAATGCGCGCGGTGTTGGCTTGGCCCGCCGGCGTGTTAACCGATGAGGCCGGGTAGTCGACGGTCTGGCGAAAGTTCTCGCCTTCACCCTCAATCGCGCCCGTGCGCCAGCCACCAACAGGCGTGTCGAGTTTGACGGTACTGCTGTCGGCGGCGAACACCGTGGGCAGTGCACACATGCAGCTGAGGAACAGCAAGACCTGTGGATAACGGAGTTTCATGGCCTATTCCAGCAAAAGTTGACGGGCAAGCCCTTCGATGTAGGTTTCATCCTGGCCGTTGGGGTGTGCTTCAAAGGCCAGGTGCAGGTATTCGTGGGTCAGGTCGAGACGGTCTTGCAGTGACTGCACGCCGCGCACATAAATGCGCTGGCGCTCACGGTCGACATAGGGCCGGCCGAAGGTGAGCCGGCAAACGGCGAAGGTGTTGACTTCGTTGTAGCCGACCTCGCTTTCGAGGCGTTGACGCCAGCCGCGTCGCTGTTTTTGCAGCCAGTCTTGTGCGGCGGGCAACGCTTCACAGGAAGCAACCGGGTTGTCCCAGCGGCTGAGACTGGCGCGAGGGTATGCGTGCAACAGGATGGCGTCGTAGCGTTGGCCGGCGTTGGCTTGTTCGACGGCGTGTTGCCAAGAGAGTTTGTCCGGGCCCGGTTGATCGGAGTGGTAAGTGACGCTGCTGCCGGCGAGCACCAGGTCGCTGGTCCAGGCTGCGATGTTACGAGACTCGGCGGTGGCCGGGCGTGGGGCAACACGTTGCCGATTGCTGCTGTCGTCGATGCTCAGGCAATCGCCGTTGCGGGCGGCGTTTTGCAGCAGGTAGGTTCTGATCGCAATGGCCAAGGCTTTGGCCGCTTCTACAGGTTCGGGGCTGGCTTCTCGCTGCAGAACACGAGCGACGTATTCTTCGCGGTCGAGGCGGGCCACGAGTTTGTCATTGAGCAAAAACAACTCGCCATCGCTGTGAATATCGAGTTGGTTGCCATTGGTAAATTCGACGCGCAAATCTCCCTGCAATGGCCCGGCAGAAACAACCTGATTACCTGCCAGCACACGCGTGATCGGGTAGCGTGAGAACAAATTCACTTCGACACAGCGTCCGGCATCGGCTGGCCACTCAACCGGTAACACCGACGCCAACACCTGGCCGTAATGACGCAACACCATTTGGCTGGTTCCGCGCCCGCCAGCCCAGATCGGGGTGCCATCCGCCAACCAACCAGCAAATCCACCTTGGCGCGATGACGCGTCGTGATCGCCCAACCAGCTCCAGGTTTTAACCCGCAGCCGGCCTCCGAGTTCACCTGCGACATTGCCATCAGCGGCGTTCAACACCACGTCCAATAACACGCGCCGCGCCTGATCCTGCGCGGGCATTGTGGCCAGCACTTTCAACAATTCAGCCACGGGAACCCGCGTGGAAGGCTGCAACGATGGCAAGTTCAGCAACCACTGCGGCGCTTGTCGTGCTTGCCAATACTGGCGCCAATCGGCCTCGTCGATGCCCAGCCTTGAAGGCTCGAAATACAATCCGCAAGACTTCACCAATGCCTGATCACGACCGATCTGCGCCCCGGCCGTGCAGCAATAAACTTCTTCCTTGGACTGCCCGCGACACTCATAAGCGGGCTCGCGTGCATCGGTGTCCACCAGCCAGCCATAAACAAATAATTTCCACAGACTGCCCAGCGGGGTTTGCAAAGCGTCCGGCAACGGCTCCCGGGAAATCAATTGCGTGCGATTCAGCGACAACAATTCGCCCTTGAGGCCCAGCCGCAGCGGCTCGTCCTGCGCTGTCGCCAGCGCAGGAAGCAAACACAGTAGCCACCAGACCCAAGGCCATTTCATGTCAGTTGACCGTGACCTGGCCGAGCGCTGGTGTTTGTTCCTGTGCCTGATGCTGTGGCGCATAGACCTGCGTGAAACGCACCGGCGGCAAGTTGAATTGGCCCTTTTGCGAGAAGCGCACCAGATGACGCACACGCAATTCGCCGCTCAAAGCATCCACCGGAATCGCATAAGCCATTTGCCCTGGTTCAAAACGTGCCTTTTCCAATGCCGTCGGCTCCGTGCCTGCCTTGCCCGACAACTTGATGCCCCACGTGGTGCGCTCGACATCGGCTCCCGGTGGCAATGGCACTTCAATCATCGCGTAACGCACCGGTTTCGCGGCTTTGCTGGTAACGATCACTTCATCCAGATACAGGCTGTCGCTGGACAACGGCTTGGTGCCCACGGGTTCGAGCTTGAATTCGAACGCTTCGTCACCCGGCACCAAACGCGACAACCGACGCGTGATGGTCACGGCCATCGGCTCAACCGGCGGCTGCTGAGTCTGGTAACTCAGCGCGGCACGTAATGGGCGTTCCTGCGTTCCGCTCAGCGACAATACCGCGGGCACGGCCGTTGCGCCTTGCCACGTCCAATACACCTCACCGGTATCACCGTATTTTTTCTTCCAGCCGTCACCCGGCGCCAGTGCAATGGTGGGCGAGGCCTGCTCGATGCTGCGTTGCAACCAGCTCAGCGCCAACGCACGTTCGAGCGTCGATTGCTGTGGCAACAAGCGTTGCAGCAACGCCGTCGCATGCGCTTGATCAAACGCTTGCAGCGACAGGTTCAGCGCTTCGGCAAACGGCTGCGAACTGACCGCCAGACGTTGCTGGGCATCCGCCACATGCCGATTGAACGCGTCCGGCAGATTGACCTTCGACTGCTTGGCCAGGGACGCCGTCAACACCCGTGCGGCGGCCAGGCCCAGCGCCGAATCCGGATCGCTCATGACGATGCTGTCTTCGCCATCGTCCATCAGGTTGGCAGCATTACCATCGCCTGCTTTCGCCAGGTCATCCATCAACCCGCTGAGCAATGTGTTGACCGGCAACTGCATCTGCTTGGCGAACGACAAAATCAGCGCTCGCTGCAACAGCGGTGTGTTTTTCGCCTGCTTCGAATAAACCTCCAGCACCCGCTGCCAATGCTCCGGCGGCAAGCTCAGTTCCAGCGCTTTGCTGGCGTACCAATCCGCGTAGTAGGCGTACGCGGTGAGGAACGCATCCGGCTCACCGTCCTGGCCCCACCAGGTGAAACTCGCCGAAGGCCCGGCCATTTGCACCAGGCGCAGACGGCTGTTTTGCATGATCAGGCGCAAACGATCGCGAACCTGTGGATTCGACGACAGTGCCGGATACGCAATGCTTAGTGGCAATAGCCGACTGGCAGTCTGCTCGACGCCGCCGTACGGATAGCTCAACAAATCATCCAGTGCCGAACGGAACAACGCTTGTGGGCTGTCATCCAGACGCAGGCGGATATCACTCGCGTCGGCCGGTAAGGCCAGCGGTGTATCGCCGCTGGCGACATCCAGGTTTTGGCCCTGCGTCACCTGCCAGCCGTCACCGGTCGCGGTCAGGCGCACGGCCAGCGCATCGGCGGCTTTGCCGTCCTGAACCAGTTCCGCCGTCCAGTCGCCATTAGCCAGTTCAAACGTCGGCAGTGCGATGTAGTTGATGCCATTGTTCAGCGTCACCGGCAGCCGCTGATCACTGCCACCGTAATGAATCACCAGCTCGGCCTTGACCGGTTTCTCGGCCTGGCTGAAGGCGAACACACCGAGGGCAGGTTTGTCGCCTGAGCGGAATTTGGTCGGCCCGCTCCACTTCAGGTACAGCGGTTTTTCCGAGCGTACGAACTGTTTCTTCTGTCCGACCTGACCGTCATCGGCAATCGCACGGGCAGTGATGCGCCAGCGTGTCAGCGAGTCTGGCATCTTGAAGGTGAAACGGGTTTTGCCGTTGGCATCGGTCACCAGTTCTGGCTGCCATGCTGCGGTGTCGACGTCTTCACGACGCGGTCGCTCGAGCACTTTCACGCCCCGCTCGCTGCGGTTGGCTTTGCCTGGCGCACCCGGGCTACCCGGCAATGCCACGTCATAACTGATGAACGACAAACTGGCGCTGGTACGCACGTTGTTACGGCGCGGGGGGTAGAAGAACTGGTCGATGGTGGGCGCGACTTCCGGTTGTAACGCGTAAATCATTTCGTCGACCACGCTGACCGTCAGGTGCGCCGGAATCGGCTTGCCGGCGAACTGAGTGGTCAGGTCCACCGACACTGTATCGCCCGGCTCATAGGCCTCTTTATCAGTGGCAATCGCGACGTCTATTTGCGGTGCAATCACCTTGATACCGGCGTTCTGGAAGCTGTACTGACCGCCCTTGGTGTAGAGCACCGAGAAGGTCAGGTTCGGGGCAAAATTATCCTTCACGGGGATGCGTGCGCGGTATTGGGTGTCGCTGAGTTTTTCCATCTTCAGCCAATCACCGCCCTTTGAAAGCAGCGCGGTAGCTTCGACTTTATCGCGCTCCAGAGACAGCAATGCATCGCTGACCGGCTCCGGGAATGTGATCAGCGCCATGGCTTCATCGCCGGCCTTGTACTCCGGCTTATCGAGGACGATTTCGACAGTGCCCGGCACGGCTTTGACGCCCTCCCCCGTGACCGAATGCCCGGTGGCACCGACCACTCGGCCATGCTCGTCTTTCAGTGTCAGGTTGTAAGTACCCGGACGCTCAAAGGCCAGCGTGAAGCCTTTATCGCCGGGTGCTAGTTTGCCGTCACCGGTGGACTGGTCTTCCAGCCGCACCCAACTGTAGCTGCTGGGCGTGACGGCTTTACTGTGTTCGCTGCCACCTTCATTGGCGAAGCTGAACACGACTTTGTCTGCCACGGCACTGAAGCGTTGCGGGGCACGCAGGCTGAAGTTCGCGGCGCCACGATCGATCAGGATTTCCTTGGTGGTCTTGACTCGATAAGCCGCGCCGTCGCTGGCGAATACAGTGAGCATGTAGCGGCTCGGTTTGTCGGCGGCCGGCAAGTCGAGGGTCGCGTTGCCCTTGGCATCGGTGGTCAGTTCGGTACTGGTCAGCTCGACCGGGAATTGCCCGAGGTATTGCAGCTCATTGTCGACCATCGACAATTGTTGAGCCCGAAGGCTGAGAGTCAGTTTAGCGTCGGCCACCGGTTTGCCGTCCGGGTACAGCAGCACCAGGTTGCCCTTCACCGGTTCGCCGGTGCGGTAATCCTGTTTGGCCAGGTTCAGTGAAATTTCAAAATGTGGCTTGATGTATTCAGCAACGCGAAAGGCACTGCTGTAGGCCTGGTCTTTGTAGCTGAAACGCAGCTCGTAACCGCCCGCCACCGCATTGTCCGGCAACTGGAAACGCCCCGAAGTGCCAGCCTTGGAATCGAGCTTCAGCGCCAGCGATTGCAGCGCGGTGCCGGTGGCATCCAGCACCGTCACGTTGACGTCGGCGGCGGTTGGCAACACTGAATCACGGGCGTTCTTGAACTCGCGACCGACGATTTTCAGCGACACCCAATCGCCCGGCCGATACAGCGGCCGGTCGGTGAATGCATACAGTTTGGTGTCGTAGATTTCGCTGTCGTAATAGAAGTTTTCGGAGACAAATACCCCGCCCTCTTCGTCCTCGCCAATCACGAACGACCGCTCGGGGCTGACGTGTTTCAAACGCAGCAAACCGTCGGCGTCAGTGGCGCCGCTGTTCATCACGCCAAGACCGTCGGTCCACAGCACATTAACCTTCGGCACCGAACTGCCTTCGTGTTTGCGCGCGGCCCAGACCACCAGTTCATCGCCGGCAATCTTGCTCACCGCCACGGTGTTCGAGACGAAGACCATGGTGGTAGCCCGGTATTTGCCGATCAGCGCTTCCACCAGATACAGGCCCGGTTTGAGGTTACCCAATGGAATGTAAACGTTGCCCGGCGCGACGCTGACAAACTCGCTGGAAGAACCGGCCAGATTCACGCCTGCGGGCGGCTGGATCGGTTTGGCTTCCCACAGCGGATAGCGGAATTGACTGACAACCGGCAGGCCTGGAATCAACGCGAATTGCGGCTGCGCGTCATACGGTGTTGGCGCGGCAATCGCGGTGCCCATCTTCAGCTCAGGCACTTCTTCGGTGACTTGTTTACGCGACTCGTAGGAAAACGCCCGCTGCATCACGCGGCGGGATTTCCGGTACCAGTTGTCCCACAGGTACGCGAGGGTGTTCGACAGGCCTTCACCCTTGAACTGGCCGTCGCTGACCACGCGATGCAGGTTCTTCTGGCGCTTGAGAAAATCCAATGGTTTGTCGATGCGGTACACCCGAATATCGGCGCCGCCGTAAGGCTCCATGCGAAACCTTCGATAGTCACGACCCGGCGCTTCGAGGCGTACCATCGCCTGTTCGTCGCTGGCAAAACTGCTGTCGGCCAGCAGGAAAAAACTTTCACCGGCCACCGGCGTGTAGCCGCTGGGCTCGACGCTGTCTTCGGCATTTACCTGCGACACGGGCAATAGAAAAACCAACAGCAGAGGCAGAAAACGCAGCATGCGGGCACCGATCATTGGGAGAGAAAGTTCAATCGATAGACGCCGATGAAGTTGGGGTTGGCTGCGTCGGGTATCCATCGGGTGTCCTTCCATGTCATGAGTTGCTGCAGGCTTGCGGAACGCATGCCGTTGTCAGTCGGGGTTGTAGTACCGGTGTGATAGGCGATGTAACGGCCCATCCAGATCATCAGGTGTTGATCGTCGCCCTGATCGAAAAACATCAGGTCGCCGGGCCGGGCCTGAGCCAGATCGCGGCCTACCAGATGACTGTTGAACTGAATCAGTTTGATCGCGTTGACGTACGGTCCAACCTTGCCGCCGCCCTGCTGCCACTGCTGGGCGAAACCGCGTTGCGCCTCGCTTAATTGCAACTCCGGCGGCAGGTAGCGGTTGGACAGGCCATTGCTGCGCAGCCATTTGTCGTCATGTACTTTCAGTGCTTCGTTAGCGGCAAACCGTACCAGCCCCGCGCAGTCCTGCTGATACCAGCGCGGGCTCGGGCCTTGGGTCAGTTGCTCTTGAGCAATGCGCACGAACCAGGCACGAAATACCTGCGATTGCTGCACATCGAGTGGCGCAACGTCAGTGGCGAATACACGACTGCCGAGCAACATCGCCAGCAAGCCCAGACCTCGAATAAGTGCGGTCACAGGGCTTTCCATTCCAGCGGCAGCCATTGCCAGTGGCCGTCGGGCTCACTGCCTTCCGGCAACGTCAGCGCGTATTTGCCATAACCGCCGAGCGTGCGCAATTTGGGGATCAGGTAAGTTTGCGCGGCGTTGTAAAACACCGGTTCCATGTCTTGCGGCAGGCTGTCGAGGGTTTCCTGCTGCATCAGTTGCGCCATGGAGTCCGGGCCAAAGTAGACCGGCATCAGCAGGTCTTTAGGGACAACGTCAGCCATCGGCGGGAAGCGTTTGTCGAGAGTCCCCAACGCCTTGTCCACCAGTTTATCGTCAAGCGAAAACAGCAACGTCGAACCGTGGCGGGCCAGGCTCACTTTCATGAACGCCTTGCCGGTGATCGCGTCAGGGTCCTCGGCATCCTTGGCTTTGTAAGGGCCAAAGTTGGAGCTGACCTGACGCTGCCATTGATGATTTTCGCCTTCCTGTTTTTCGACTACCGGGAACGCACCCTCTTCAACGTTGGCCTCAAAGGCACCGACCATCGAGCCAAACAAACTGCCCAGGTCGCCGTCAAGTTTGGCGCTGTCCTTTTCATTCAGGCTGGCCACCAGCAGCGGCGTGTACAGCCGCGAATCCGCGTACCAGCACAGGCCCGCCGCGCCAGCCATGTGTTCGGTCAGGGCTTGGGCCACTTTTTCTTCGGCACCCAGTTTTACCAGCAACGGTTTTTGTTGCGCGGCTGCCAGCGGCAAGGCCACGCAGGCACTGGCGCCCATCGGCATGGCTTGCCAGATCGGCTTGAAATCAAAATCTGGCTGATTCTCCAGCTCATCCATGGCGAGGAAGCTGTGCCAGCCCTTGTCATCCATGTCGAAGCGCAGCCCGGCGAAGTTCGGGATAAAACGCTGATACCCCATGGCCAACACGCTGGAATTGACCGATAGACGCTGCTTCACTTCGGGCGCGCGCGGTGGCAGGCCGAACGCTTCAGGGAACAGTTTGTCGCCGTTGAGCAACGCGGCGATGGCCAGGGTCGAGACGCTGCCCGGCGCTTCCAATGCACCGTTTTGCGGATCGTAGAGCTTGGCCGGGTTAGACAGCACCACCAATTTGTCGCCATGGGAGGCAAACAGCAGCGCCTTGCTGGCGTTGTAGGTCAACTGATACAGCGCTACGTCGTCGGCGCCGACTTTAACCTCGCCGACCTTGCTCAGTTGCGTGTCATCCAGCGCTACTTTGGCCAACGGCTCCAACACCTTGGCCAGGCCACCGCGGTCCATCACCAACAGAAAATCCTTGAGACGGCCATCGGCTCCGCGCCATAGCGCCACGTCTGCCGGCTGATCAAACAATTGCTCGATCAGGCTGTCCTGCAACTTGAGGTCATGCTCGTAGATAATCCGCCGCAAACTGCCGATCAAACCGAGGCGATCAGCTTGCGCCTGGTAATAGAAGACGAAATCTTCGGTCAGGGTTTCCTTGAGGAACGGCACTGCCAACAAATCTTTGGGCAATTGGCTCAAGGAATGGGTTTCCAGCAAACCATCCGGCCGGCTCATGCCCAGTTTGTCACTGGCCAATTGCACTGCGGGCGCCTTGGGTTTGTGCATGAACCAACCCAAGCCGCCCGCCACACCCGCCACCAGGCACAACCCGATCAGCACCGCCGGCCAACGTCGTGGTGTTTTGGCAGCAGGTGTGTCGGCGGCCGGGGAAACTGTTTTATCGCTCATGTTCACAACGCCCAATTCATCCGTGGTGCGGGATGCTTAATAGTTGAAAGTCTTGACCAGCAACAGGTCACCGATGGCCCGTAGGGGCACGATGAAGGTCTCGCGTTTTTCGTCGACGGTGTTTTCATTGAGCACCAGATTGATTTGCGAGGTGATGACCTCGTTCTGGTTGCTGGTCTCATCGAAGTTATAGCCTTCGCTGCCGAAATTGCCCCAATAGTTGACGTAAACCAGATAGGTGCCATGCAGCGGCGCGGTCATGGTGAACATTTCCGGGCCAGGGCCATCAACGCCGTCCGGGTCGAGGCCGCCACCATTGGTCAACGCCGTATGCGCGAAAAAAGCATGCTGGCCGTCGGGAGTAATAATGTGCAGGTCGAGCTCGGCTTTCGGATCGTCCCAACCCAGCACCACACGAATTCGCGCCGGCGTGCGCAGATTGTTGGCTTCATAGAACTGGACTCGCTTGAGGGACTTGCCTTCGGCACTGCGCACTTCAACGCTGTTGGAACCGGCCCCAAACGCGTACGGCCGGGCGAAACGCCCCTGGTCGTCGGTATACAGGTTCAGCGGATTGCCGTTGACCGCCAACGTGTGCGGCCCGCGCTGCGTGCCAATGGCTTTGAGCTGGCCTTCGATCATCGTGCGATTGCGCTGTACGCCACGGTCGATGGGCGGCGTCGGGTAGGCGACCCGAGGGTTTTCACTGCGGTCCAGCAGGCCGTTGTAGCGCCAGCCGCCAACCGGCTCCGACAACTCGGCCGAAGGCCCGGCCCAGGCAGCGCAGGCCCAGACCAGCATTATCAGCAGTGAAAGAAACCAACGCATGTGACGCCTCCTGCCATGCATGACGAAACCTTGCGCCCGATCCTCGGCGCATCACAGTGCAAACACCTGTGTTTCGTCAGAAAGACCCGTGACTAATGGGCCGTAGAAGGCGCGAAGGTTAGCGATTTGACGGTTTTTAAACAATCAAATACGTCCTGATTTGTGGTGAGAATCACGAGGATTGTTGGGTGTGAGCCGATTAGCGGGGTTATTCGGCTCACGAAATGAGCCGAATAGGACTATTATTCGGCTCACCGCCCCTGGAGCACCCGAATTCATGGCACCTCACTGGATCTGGCTACAGCCAGACTGGCCGAACTTCAACTGGCAAGCCGAACGCTTGGCGCCGTTATTGCGCGAGTGTGTGCAGGCACACGGCCGGCTGATGGGCATGACCAGTTCTGTCGGCAGCTCACTCAATGCGCAGAGCGAACTGGACGCGCTATTACAGAATATCGTGACCTCTTCGGCAATCGAGGGTGAAACGCTGAATGTCGGCTCGGTTCGCTCCTCGCTGGCGCGGCGTTTGGGGCTGGAACAGCTCGATGGCGATCACGTCAGCCAAATTAGCGAAGGGCTGGCGCAGTTGATTCTCGATGCCACTCAGCACGCTGCGCAGCCCCTGACGCTGGAGCGCTTGCTGAGATGGCATGAATGGCTGTTTCCGGCCCCTGAATCGGACCTTGCTGCCCGGCCCATTCATGTCGGCGCATTGCGCGATGATGAGGCGATGCAAGTGGTTTCAGGGCGTCTCGACAGGCCGACTGTTCACTTCGAAGCACCGCCTCGCCTTGGCCTGCAGCAACAACTCGACACCTTCCTTGCGTGGTTTGAAGCCAGCCAATATCAGGACGGGCTCGATCCATTGCTGCGGGCCGGCATCGCGCATTTCTGGTTCGTTACCCTGCATCCCTTCGACGACGGCAATGGTCGTCTGACGCGCACGCTCACCGACTTGGCGCTGGCGCAGGGTGAGGCGCAGGCCGTTCGTTTCCATGCGATGTCGGCGAGCATTCTTGAGGATCGCGCGGGCTATTATCGAGTGTTGGAAAGCAGCCAGAAATCGACGACCGATATCACTGAATGGCTGGAGTGGTTCCTTAAAACCCTGTTGCGCAGCTTGCAGCAGGCCATGATCCGGATTGAATCCGTGCTGGGCAAGGCACGCTTCTGGCAGGCCCACCGGGGGTCGGCGTTGAAGGCAGAGCAGACCAAAGTGCTGAACCGCTTGCTGGATGGCGGTGAGCGGGGTTTCGAACAAGGAATCAGCGCGGCGCAGTATCAGGCTGTGGCGAAGGTATCCAAGGCGACGGCTACTCGTCATCTGGCTGAGCTAATGGAAAAGGGCTGTCTGAGGCGCCTTCCCGGTGGCGGCCGCAGTACGCGCTACCAGATCAGTTATCCGGATCAATTAACGCACTGACCTTCTGCAACACACTTACCTTTGGGATTGTGGCAATGCCACTGGAACAGGTCTGAAAGTGTTCGCTCATTTGCCCATAACCCCCATGTCTGCTAGTGTCGCGCCGGTTTAACGTCAACCGGAAATAGCCGCCATGGCCCGCAAAAAAGCTGCACTGGATTTCGAACAATCCCTCGCTGACCTGCAAACGCTGGTAGAGCGACTGGAGAACGGCGAATTGTCGCTGGAAGACTCGCTGACCGCTTTCGAGCAAGGCATTGGTCTGACCCGCGATTGCCAGGCAGCGCTGGCTCAGGCCGAGCAGAAAGTGCAAGTGCTGCTTGAGCGCGATGGAGAGTTGGCCGAGGAACCCTTCGACGCGGACCAGCCAGAATGATTGCAGCGTATTCGGCGACCAGCCAGGCCCGCGTCAATGCTGCACTGGAAACCCTGTTCAATGCGCCACGCCCGGAACTGGCAAGGCTTTACGAAGCCATGCGCTACAGCGTGATGAACGGCGGCAAACGCGTGCGTCCACTGCTGGCCTATGCGGCCTGCGAAGCGCTGGGCGGCAAGCCTGAACAAGCCAACGGCGCAGCCTGCGCGGTGGAGTTGATTCACGCGTATTCGCTGGTGCACGACGATTTGCCGGCAATGGACGATGACGACTTGCGTCGCGGCCAGCCAACCACCCATAAAAAATTCGATGAAGCCTGCGCCATTCTGGCCGGCGACGGCTTGCAGAGCCTGGCATTCAGTGCGCTGCTCGACCCACGCCTGAGCGGCACAGACGCTGACATCCGCCTGCTGATGGTCAGTGCATTGGCAGCGGCAGCGGGCCCGGCAGGTATGGTCGGCGGTCAAGCCATTGATTTGGGTTCGGTCGGTCTGAAACTCGATCAAAAAGCCCTCGAAACCATGCACCGGCACAAGACCGGCGCGCTGATCGAGGCCAGCGTCAAGCTCGGCGCCCTGGCCAGCGGCCGCGCCGAGAAAGATGAGTTGAAGTCCCTGCAGACCTACGCCCAAGCCATCGGCCTGGCGTTTCAGGTGCAGGACGACATTCTAGACGTCGAAAGTGATACCCAAACCCTCGGCAAACGCCAAGGCGCCGACATTGCCCGCGACAAGCCGACTTACCCGGCCCTGCTCGGCCTGGAGGCGGCCAAGGCTTACGCTTTGGAATTGCGCGATCAGGCCCTGCACGCGCTGCGACCGTTTGACGCGGCGGCAGAGCCTTTGCGCGATCTGGCCCGCTATATCGTCGAACGCCGCAGCTGACAGCGTATTCGCCAAAAAATAGCAACGCGTGGGCAGGGGGCGAAGCATCAGGTAAACTGCCGCCTCTTCTATACCTATAACGATTCGCCTGATGCCCACGACGTTTCATGAGATTCCCCGCAAGCGCCCGACCACGCCCCTGCTCGACCGCGCCAACACGCCGGACGGCCTGCGCCGGTTAGGCGAAGCCGAGCTGGAAACCCTGGCTGATGAGTTGCGCCTGGAATTGCTCTACACGGTCGGTCAGACCGGTGGGCATTTCGGTGCCGGCCTGGGCGTCATCGAGCTGACGATTGCGTTGCATTACGTCTTCGACACCCCGGACGACCGCGTCGTCTGGGACGTGGGTCATCAAGCCTATCCGCATAAAATCCTTACCGGCCGTCGCGAGCGCATGGGCACACTGCGCCAGAAGGACGGCATTGCTGCCTTCCCGCGCCGCTCCGAAAGCGAGTACGACACCTTTGGTGTAGGCCACTCCAGCACCTCGATCAGCGCTGCGCTGGGCATGGCCATTGCCGCCCGCCTGCAAAACAGTGATCGCAAGGCGATCGCCGTGATCGGCGACGGTGCATTGACCGCAGGCATGGCTTTCGAGGCGCTGAACCATGCGCCGGAAGTGAACGCCGACATGCTGGTCATTCTCAACGACAACGACATGTCGATTTCGCGCAACGTCGGTGGGCTATCGAACTACCTGGCGAAAATCCTTTCCAGCCGCACTTACGCGAGCATGCGCGAGGGCAGCAAAAAGGTGCTTTCACGCCTGCCTGGCGCCTGGGAAATCGCTCGTCGCACCGAAGAATACGCAAAAGGCATGCTGGTGCCCGGCACACTCTTCGAAGAGCTTGGCTGGAACTACATCGGCCCGATCGATGGCCACGACCTGCCAACACTGATCGCTACCTTGCGCAACATGCGTGATCTGAAAGGCCCGCAGTTCCTGCACATCGTCACCAAAAAAGGCAAAGGCTTCGCCCCGGCCGAAGTTGACCCGATTGGTTACCACGCCATCACCAAACTGGAACCAGTGGACGCTCCCGCCGCTGCGCCCAAGAAGGCCAGTGGGCCGAAATATTCCGGCGTGTTCGGTGAGTGGCTGTGCGACATGGCAGCGGCAGATCCACGTTTGGTCGGCATTACCCCGGCGATGAAGGAAGGCTCCGACCTGGTGGCCTTCAGCGAGCGTTTCCCGCTGCGCTATTTCGACGTGGCGATTGCCGAGCAACACGCGGTCACCCTCGCTGCCGGCATGGCCTGCGAAGGCGCCAAACCTGTGGTGGCGATTTATTCGACGTTCCTGCAGCGCGGTTACGATCAGCTTGTGCATGACGTGGCGGTGCAAAACCTCGACGTGCTGTTCGCCATCGACCGTGCAGGCCTGGTCGGCGAAGACGGCCCGACGCACGCGGGAAGTTTCGACCTGTCGTTTTTGCGTTGCATCCCCGGCATGCTGGTGATGACGCCTAGCGACGAAAACGAACTGCGCAAGATGCTGACCACCGGTTACCTGTACAGCGGCCCGGCGGCAGTGCGTTACCCGCGTGGTAACGGCCCGAATGCAACCATCGAAAAAGACCTGGAGCCGATCGAAATCGGCAAAGGCGTTGTACGCCGCCAGGGCAAAAAAGTGGCCTTGCTGGTATTCGGCGTGCAATTAGCCGAAGCGATGAAGGTTGCCGAAACGCTGGATGCGACCGTGGTTGACATGCGTTTCGTCAAACCACTGGATGAAGCGCTGGTGCGTGAAATCGCCAGCAGCCATGAGCTGCTGGTGACCGTCGAAGAAAACGCGGTCATGGGCGGCGCCGGTGGCGCAGTCAGCGAGTTCCTCGCGCGTGAAAACATTCTCAAATCGATACTGCACCTCGGCTTGCCCGACGTTTACGTCGAACACGCAAAACCGGCACAGATGCTGGCCGAATGCGGGCTGGATGAAGCCGGGATCGAGTCATCGGTACGCCAGCGTCTGCAACTCCTGAATATCTAAACGCGCCCCCTGTGGGAGCGAGCCTGCTCGCGATAACGGACTGTCAGTCGACTCAAATGTTGACTGACAGTCTGCTATCGCGAGCAGCTTTGCTCCCACATTTGATGTGTATACCCGTGAAATACCAATGGACTGTCGATGAACCTGTCCCGCCTCGCCTTGCCTTTCCTTCTGCTGCCAGCCAGCCCGCTATTGGCCGACACCTTCGAACGCGATCAAGCGCTAAAGCTGCCCGACGTGCTGATCAGCGCCAATCGCCAGGTTGAGGCACGCAATGACAGCAGCGCCGCCAACACCGTATTCACCCGCGATGACATTGATCGACTGCAACCTGGCAGCGTCACTGACCTTCTGCGCCGGGTGCCGGGCGTGCAAGTTGGGCAAACCGGCGGGCGCGGCAGTCTGCCGGGGATTTACATCCGAGGGACCAAATCGGCGCAGAGCCTGGTGCTGGTGGATGGTCAACGCATCGGCAACTCCACTTCCGGCGACAGCAACCTGCAACACATCAACATCGAACAGGTGGAGCGCGTAGAAGTGTTACGCGGTTCGCGTTCGGTCATTTACGGCAGCGATGCGATTGGCGGCGTGATTCAGATTTTCACCCGTCGAGGCGATGCAGGAGGCTTGCAACCTCGCCTGCATGTGGGTTTTGGCAGCAACCAGACATGGGAGCGCAGTCTCGGGCTGTCGGGCGGTGACGAGCAAACCCGTTTTAACCTCGGTGCCAGCCTCGATGAAACGGCGGGCATCAATCGCACCCATGAGTCGTATCCCAGCGACGGCGATCATGACGAATACCGCAACAAGTCGATCAGCCTGAGCCTGAGCCACGCGTTGAGCGATGACATCGAAATCGGCGCCAACCTGCTGGATAACCGAGGCAAGAGTGAATTCGACAACCCGTTCGGCCGCTTCGACATGGACACCTTCGAATCGGTCCAACAGCAGCCTTACAGTGACTTCGACGTCAGCAGCATCAGCAGTTACGTTGACGCCCGGGTTAACGATGCCTGGAACACCCGAATCGAATTCGGCCACAGCGAAAACCGCGAGAAGACTGTCGACAAACTGAGTGACGAACGCAGCGTGTTCAACACCTACCGCGATTCGGTGAACTGGCAGAACGACCTGACTCTCAGCGAGCGCAACAGCCTGATCATGGGTGGCGACTGGTACGAAGATCGTGTCAACAGCAGCACGCCTTTTGACGAAGACAGCCGCTGGAACCGCGCAGCGTTTATCCAACACCGTTATCGAGCCGACAGTTTCTCCACCGAACTCGGCCTGCGTCGCGACCAGAATCAGCAATTTGGCGGGCAAAACAGCTGGAGCGGCACCTTTACCCTGCCGCTGAACCCGGACAACGATGTCTTGCTGACGTACAGCGAAGGCTTTCGGGCGCCAACCTTCAACGACTTGTACTACCCGGACTTCAGCAACCCGGACTTGAAGCCAGAGACGTCGAAAAGCTACGAACTGCAATGGCGCAGCCAGTTGACTGCCAGCAGTCGACTGGAAACCTCGCTGTACCGTACAGACCTGAAAGACGCGATTATCTTCGGCAGCAACTCACGGCCGCAGAACGTGGCGTCAGCACGAATCAATGGAGTTGAAGCGGCGCTGAAACAAGAACTGTTCGGCTGGCAGAGTAATCTGGGGCTGGCGATCATCGACCCGCAAGATCGCAACAGCGGCCATACATTGGCCCGACGAGCACGACGAACGTTGAGCATGGACCTGGACCGACAGTTTGATCGGCTGGGCGTCGGTGCTAGCTGGCAGGCAGTCAGCAGCAGTTATGACGACGAGGCTAATCAGCAACCGCTAGGTGGTTACGCACTGTTGGGGCTGCGCAGCAGTTGGGAGCTGAACCGTGAGATCAAGCTTGAGCTGAAGGTCGATAACCTGCTGGATAAAGGTTACAGCCGGGCGCTGTACAGCTACGACGGCAGCCAGTACGGGTATCGCGAGGAAGGTCGGGCCTGGATGTTCGGGGTAACCTGGACGCCGGAAATATAAAAACTGGCGCAGTCACCCGTGGCGAGGGGATTCATCCCCTCGCCACGGGTCAACGTTCGGGGGCGATCAACTGGCACAGCTTGGCAGTCGCCTCGATCATCTGCCCGCTGGGCCGCTCCAGGCCTTTGTCCGCCACAAGCAGCAATCGGTCCTGCGCCACCGCTGCCACCTGCGGCCAGGCTTTCCAGGCATCGAGCTGCGATTGATCGCTGGCCAGAATCACTTGCGGATTGCGCTGCAACACTGCCTCCACGCTAATCTGCGGCGCCGGTAATGTCAGGTCGGCAAACACATTGCGGGCACCGCACACTTGCAGCGCATCACTGATGATTTGTCCGCCACCCACGGTGTACAACGGCCGATCCCAGACTTGGTAAAACACCCGCAACGGCTCTGCTCGTCGGTAGCGCTGGCGCAATGCATCCAGACGCTGACGCAAGTCTGCAGCCAATGAGGCACCCCGCTCCGCCCGCCCCAATTGCGCGGCAATCTCTTCGATTTGCGCCATCAGCTGTTGCAGGTTGTGCGGCTCGGCGACGTAGGTGGGAATGTTCAATCGTTTGAGTTGCTCGCGCTGAGCCGGCGCAACGCTGCCGGGCCAAAGCAGTAACAAATCAGGTTTGAGGCTAAGGAGCCGCTCCATGTCCAACTGGCCATAGCGCCCGACGGAAGGAAGGTCCTTGATTTCAGGCGGACGCTCACCCGCATCGAGCACGCCAACCAACAAATCGGCCGAACCCAGTTCAACTACGATTTCGGACAACGACGGCGCAAGGCTGACGACTCGCTCGACCGAGAAAGCCGAACCCGTGACGGCCAACAGCAAACCCGCCAGCCACAGACGAAGCATCAACCGAGTTGACGCGGGATACGGTAGAGGTAGAACAGCACCGTGGTCGACAGCGCCAACAGCACCAGTGGCACAGCTTCGAGGCCGACGAACACCGCCAGCGCACCGATCCAGGCAGGCAAACCTGCAGCCAGAAACGCCGTGCGACGCTTGGCGGCCAGGTTAATCCAGGCGGCAGGTTCTTCAGGCGTATCGAGGGCTTTTTGCGTGGCAATCAGGGCGTGCTTGTAGCCACCAAAAAACTTCAGGCTGACAAACATCGACGCCACACCTGCGATGAACAACGGCATCGCCAGCACCGGCACGATCGGCTCGCTCTGGCCAAAAACACCATTGATCACCAGCAGTGGCAACAAGGCCAGCGCCAGGTATTGCCACCAACTGACGGACAGTCGCCGCCGCACTTGCCCGCGAGTCACGCGCGGTCTGCCTCGCCCTGATGCTCGTTACCCATCATGTGGTCGAGCTTGCTGGCCTTGGTGGCCAGGTAGAGTTTGTTGTGCGGATTGTGGCCGGTGTGCAGCGGCACGCGCTCGGCAACCACGATGCCCATGTCGGTCAAAGCTTTGACCTTGCGTGGGTTGTTGGTCATCAACCGCAGCGATTTAACGCCCAGATGTTCGAGCATCGGCAAGCACATTGCGTAATCGCGCTGGTCAGCAGCGAAACCCAGACGTTCGTTGGCTTCCACGGTATCGGCGCCGCCGTCCTGCAGTTCATAAGCGCGGATCTTGTTCAGCAAACCAATGCCACGACCTTCCTGACGCAGGTAAAGCAGAACCCCACGGCCCTCGCGTGCGATGGCTTGCAACGCCGCTTCGAGTTGCGAACCGCAGTCGCAGCGCTGACTGAACAGAGCGTCGCCGGTCAGGCATTCAGAGTGCAACCGGCCGAGTACCGGGGCACCATCGTCAAACTCACCCAGGCTCAGCACAACGTGCTCGCGCCCGTTTTCTTCATCGAGAAAGCCGTGCATGGTGAATTGCGCAAAAGGTGTGGGCAGCTTGGAAGCGGCGACAAAAACGACAGGCACCGGTGTGCTCCTGATCAATAAGTACTGGAGATTCGCAGACGCGGCATTGTAACAGCAGCTTCCCGAAGACGCTTAGGCTGAATTATCGGCCATAACGATCAAAAAGTTTGATCACTGACCGGCAGGTTCGCCGCTGTCGCCAAATGGATAAGGTTGCTTCCAGCGCTCGAAGACCGGTTTCAACTGGCCGCTTTTCACCAGCAATTCCATGCGCTGATCAAACAATGCCATTAACCTGCGGGACTCCGGGTTATTGGCAAAGCACAGGTATAACGGCAACTCGGCAATGTGCGTACGACGGAACAGGGACGGGTCTTTGGCATGGCTGGCGACGTATTCGACTTCAGTCAGCGCATCAATGTAGAAGTCGGCCCGGTTGTGAAGCAGCATCGACAAAATCCCGGTGCGCCGGATGACTTCGTTGTAGCGAGTGACATTGGGCAGGTAAGACTGATACTTGTAGCCGCGCACCCAGGCCAACCTGTAGTTACCGATGGTTTGCGTGGTGGGCGCCGGAGTGCTGGCCAGGCCCAAGGCATAGATGTGATCGGTGTCGAAATTCCAGCGCGGGTACAGCAGATCGCTGACTTCATCACGATAACTGCCGACACACGCGTCAACTTCGCCACGTTGCGCCAAGCCGACGGAACGCATGTAGGGCTCGGTACGAATGTTGAGTTTGACGCCGACCGGCTCAAAAACCTCGCGCAGTACATCCCACGCGAGACCATGGCCATCAGCTGCGGTGTAGTCTTCCCAGTCTTCGCTGGCCAGGTAGATAACCGACGGCGGCGGCGCGTCTTGCGCGCGAACAACTGAACAGAACACCGTCAGAGCCAATAAAATCAACCAGCGTCGAGCCATCCATAGTCCTCCACCAAATCAATCAGGCGAACAGCCAAACCAGCCCTTGCATCGCCAGCCAGGCGAACACCCCGGCCAAAACGTCATCAAGCATGATGCCTACACCACCGTGAACATGCCGATCGATCCAGCGAATCGGCCACGGTTTGAGGATGTCGAAGAAACGAAACATCAAAAACCCGACCAGCAGCCAGTACCAACCTTCCGGCACCAGCCACAGCGTGATCCACATGCCGACCATTTCGTCCCAGACGATACCTTCGTGGTCGTGCACTCGCAAATCATCGGCTACCTTGCCGCACAGCCAGAAGCCGAACAGCATGGTGATGCCCAGCATCAGCCAGTAGCCCCAATCGGGCAGCATCTGCCACAACGGGATGAAGGGTAGCGCAACCAGCGAACCCCAAGTGCCCGGAGCCTTTGGCAAGGTGCCCGAACCGAAGCCGAATGCCAGAAAATGCCACGGATTGCGCCAGACCGATGGCGGTACGAATTCCGCCGGAACCTGCTTGGGATGATCTGTCACGGTGTCTCCCGAAAATGTTGGTAGCCCCGTGTTTGCGGGGTGATATCTTGCCCGTCGGCATCCAGCAGCACTACACCTTGGCCCTTCACGACCTGACCGACCACATGGATCGGCCAGCCGTCGGCCAGCATCGGCGCTAACTCGACGGACGGCAAGGTGAAGGCCAACACATAGTCGTCGCCACCGCTCAGGGCGGCCTCTTCGGCGCCCGACTGGCCGAGGAACGCCACTAATGCCGCCGATAAAGGCAGCTTACTCCGCTCAATCTGAATACCGACCTTCGAGGCGAGCGCAATGTGCCCGCAATCGGCGAGCAGGCCATCGGAGATATCCAGCGCTGACGTCGCTTTGCCACGAAGCGCCTGACCCAACGCCAATTGCGGCTGCGGTGACCAGTAATGAGCGACCAGCGGATCGGCGATGCTCGCTTCAGCAGTCCGCTGACCGAGAACAAGGCCCAACGCGCCAGCAGCATTGCCCAGTTCACCACCAACACACAGCAAATCACCGGGTTGCGCCCCGCTACGTGTCAGTGCCTGACCTGCCGGCACACGACCAAAAACGGTCACCGTCAGGCTCAACGGCCCGCGCGTGGTGTCACCGCCCACCAACGCCACACTGCAGCTTTGGGCCATGACGTTCAAACCACGGGCGTAGGCATCCAGCCAATCGGCGGTCACCGTCGGCAAGGTCAGGGCAAGGGTAAAGGCAATGGGAGTGGCGCCCATGGCCGCCAAATCACTGACCGCTACGGCCAGCGAGCGCTGGCCGAGCAGAAACGGGTCGCACGGGTCTGCGAAATGCACACCGGCAACCAGTGTGTCGGTAGAGATCGCCAACTGCTCCCCGGCGGGAACAGCGAGCAAGGCGCAATCGTCACCGATGCCCAGTGCAACGCCTTCGCCACCCTGCGCACAAGGCGCGGCGGCGAAGAAATTGCGGATCAGCTCAAACTCGCCCATGGCTGCGTGCCGACAGTACAAGCGCCGATTAGCGCTTGTACGCCTTCACTTCAGCTTCACGCAGACGCGGGGCCAGCTTGTCGAGTACGCCGTTGACGAATTTGTGGCCGTCGGTGGAACCGAAAACCTTCGCCAATTCGATACCTTCGTTGATCACAACGCGGTAAGGCACATCGACACGCTTCATCAGCTCCCAGGTCGACAAGCGCAGAACGGCCAGTTCAACCGGGTCGAGCTCATCAATGGTGATGTCCAGGCATGGCGCCAGGGCAGCGTCGATTTCCGGTTTATGAGCCGGAACGCCGTGCAGGATGTCGTGGAAGTAGGCAGCATCGACATCACTGAAATCGTTGTCGACCCGGAATTGCGCTTCGATCTCGTTCAGCGACTGCTTGGCCATGTGCCATTGGTACAGCGCTTGAGTCGCGAGCTGACGGGCTTCGCGACGCTTGACGCTTTTCGATGGCTTGCCAGCATCCGCAGGCTTTGGATCGCGCGGGTTGAAACGATCGCTATCGTCGCTAATCACTTGGCCTCCAACTGCGCCAGCAGGCTGACCATTTCCAGAGCGGAAAGGGCTGCTTCAGCACCTTTGTTACCGGCCTTGGTGCCGGAGCGTTCGATGGCTTGCTCGATGGAATCAACGGTCAGCACGCCGAAAGCGACCGGCACGCCGAATTCCATGGACACTTGGGCCAGGCCCTTGGTGCATTCGCCAGCCACGTATTCGAAGTGCGGGGTACCGCCACGAATGACCGCGCCCAAGGCGATAATTGCTGCATATTCGCCTTTTTGAGCAACTTTCTGCGCAACCAGCGGGATTTCGAAGGCGCCAGGCGCACGGATGATGGTGATGTCGCTTTCGCTCACGCCATGGCGAACCAGGGCATCAACTGCACCGCTGACCAGACTTTCAACAACGAAGCTGTTGAAACGGCCTACTACTAAAGCGTAGCGGCCTTTAGGGGCAATGAAGGTACCTTCGATGGTCTTCAGGGTCATTCGTTAGATCTCTTAAAGAGCCGGGACGCGTTTTCTACGCATCCGTTAGTGATATTAGCCACGAATACCAGGCCGGATATACCGCATTGCCGTTCACTTACACCCTGTGGTGAGGGGATTTATCCCCGTTGGACTGCGTAGCAGTCCCAAAACGGGGGCCGCTACGCAGCCCAACGGGGATAAATCCCCTCACCACAATGGATCTAGGTCAACAATGCAGAAAACAACCAGCCGTTATTCGGAGGGCACGTATTCTACAACTTCCAGATCGAAACCGGATATCGCATTAAATTTCATCGGCGCACTCATCAGGCGCATTTTGCGCACACCGAGGTCGCGGAGGATCTGCGAACCGGCACCAACGATGCTGTACGTGGTCGGTTTTTTAACCGCAGTGTTGTCCGCCGTTTCACGGATGTGCGCCAGCAACACGTCGCCATCTAGCGGGTGACCGAGCAGCAACACCACACCACTGCCAGCCTCGGCGACTGCGGCCATGGCGGCGCGCAGGCTCCAGCGGCCCGGTTGTTTGACCATCAGCAAATCGCGTAGCGGGTCCATGTTGTGCACCCGAACCAGCGTCGGTTCATCAGCACAAACGGTGCCCAGCGTCAGCGCCATGTGCACGTCGCCTTCCACGGAATCACGATAAGTCACCAGGTTGAATTGGCCCAGTTCGCTGTCCAGTGGCTGTTCGGCAATCCGCTGAACGGTACGTTCGTGGATCATGCGGTAGTGAATCAGGTCGGCGATGGTGCCGATCTTGATGTTGTGCTCGGCCGCAAACGCTTCGAGTTCGGCGCGACGGGACATGGTGCCGTCGTCGTTCATCACTTCGCAGATCACACCGCTTGGCTCGAAACCGGCCATGCGCGCCAGGTCGCAGGCAGCTTCAGTGTGACCCGCGCGAGCCAGGGTGCCGCCGGCCTGAGCCATCAGCGGGAAAATATGGCCCGGGCTGACGATGTCATCAGCCTTGGCGTCTTTCGCGGCAGCAGCCTGCACCGTGCGTGCGCGGTCGGCGGCGGAGATGCCGGTGGTGACGCCGGTGGCCGCTTCGATGGAAACAGTGAACTTGGTACCAAAACCGGAACCGTTGCGCGGTGCCATCAAGGGCAGCTTCAGCAGTTCGCAGCGCTCACGGCTCATCGGCATGCAGATCAGGCCACGGGCGTGCTTGGCCATGAAGTTGATGTGTTCAGCCTGGCAGCACTCGGCGGCCATGATCAGGTCGCCTTCATTCTCGCGGTCTTCGTCATCCATAAGGATGACCATCTTGCCTTGGCGGATGTCTTCAACCAGTTCTTCGATGCTATTGAGCGCCACAAGGCACCCCCTTGAGTCAGGATTTGAGGTAGCCGTTTTGGGCCAAAAAGCTTTCAGTGATGTTGCTGGAAGTTGGCTCTGCGGCCTTATCGCCCAACAGAAGGCGTTCCAGATAACGTGCCAGCAGATCCACTTCCAGATTCACCCGGCGACCTGGCTGATAGGCAGCCATGATGGTTTCGCTCAGGGTGTGCGGAATGATCGTCAGCAAAAATTCGGCGCCATCGACCGCGTTCACGGTCAGGCTGGTGCCATCGACGGTGATCGAGCCTTTATGAGCGATGTACTTGGCCAGGTCCTTCGGTGCACGAATGCGGAACTCAACGGCACGGGCATTCTCGGTGCGGGTAACCACTTCGCCCACGCCATCGACGTGACCGCTCACCAGGTGCCCGCCGAGGCGCGTGGTGGGGGTCAGGGCTTTTTCCAGGTTGACCGGGCTGCCACTTTTCAGGTCATTCATGGCGGTGCAGTCAAGTGTTTCGCGGCTGACGTCCGCTGCAAAGCCGTTGCCTGGCAGCTCGACCGCGGTCAGGCATACGCCGTTTACCGCAATGCTGTCGCCCAGTTTGACGTCGCTCAAATCGAGCTTGCCGGTTTCTACGTAGACCCGCACATCTCCGCCTTTTGGGGTCAATGCACGAATACTGCCGATGGATTCGATGATGCCGGTAAACATGGAGTCCTCCTCGAGAACAAAGCCAGCGCTATAGCGATGGCCGGGAATTATACGCTCGCTGCTGGCGAAGGGATGGCAGTGACCCGCCAGTCATCGCCAACCGCGCGAATTTCAGTGATTGTGAGCTCAGGCGCATCCTTCATGTGTGCGAGTGGCCAGTCCAGCAACGGCCGCGCCGAGGACCCCATGAACTTGCCGGCGATGAAAATCTGGAACTCATCCACCAGACCTTGCCGGGCAAAAGCGCCAGCCAGGCTCGGGCCAGCCTCGACCAGCACTTCGTTGACGCCGCGATGGGCCAGCTCAATCAGCAATTTGTGCAAGTCGACCCTGCCATCTTCGCCGGCAACAATCAGGCATTCAGGGCCGTTGGCGTGTTGCTCTTCAATGGCCATGCACGTGGCGACCAACGCCGGGCCAGCCTTGAAAAACGGCGCATCGAGCGGTACCCGCAGTCGACCGTCGATCAGCACACGCAGTGGCGGCCGGCTCATGGCCAGCGCCGTTTGTTCGGCGTCCAGGCCCAATTCATCGGCACGAACGGTCAAACGGGCGTTATCGGCGAGCACCGTGTCGGCGCCAGTCAGCACCACGCTGGCCTGGGCGCGGAGTCGTTGCACCGCCGAACGTGCTGCAGGGCCAGTGATCCACTGACTTTCATCGTTCTGCATCGCGGTGCGCCCATCAAGGCTCATCGCCAATTTGACCCGCACAAACGGTAAGCCATGTTCCATGCGTTTGAGAAAGCCCTGGTTGAGTAGACGGGCCTCGCGTTCCAGCACCCCACTTTCGGTGGCGATCCCGGCCTGGGCCAAGCGCTGCAAGCCGCGACCGGCGACTTCCGGATTCGGGTCCTGCATCGCCGCGACCACGCGCGCAACACCAGCATTCACCAACGCATCGGCGCAGGGCGGTGTGCGGCCATGGTGACTGCAAGGTTCGAGGGTGACGTAGGCAGTGGCGCCACGGGCCTTGTCGCCAGCGGCGCGCAAAGCATGCACTTCAGCGTGAGGCTCACCCGTGCGGACGTGCCAGCCTTCGCCGACAATCTGCCCGTCACGCACGACCACACAACCGACTCGCGGGTTGGGGTGGGTCGTGTAATGACCTTTGCGCGCCAGTTCCAGCGCGCGGGCCATGTAATGGGCGTCAAGGATGGCTTGTTCCGGGGTGGTGATCATTCTTTCACCGGCTCACGGGCCAGACGATCGATCTCTTCACGGAACTCGTTGAGGTCCTGGAAGCGCCGATACACGGAGGCGAAACGAATGTAGGCGACTTCGTCGAGCTTCTGCAGCTCGGCCATCACCAGCTCACCGACCACGAGGGATTTGACCTCGCGCTCACCGGTAGCTCGCAGTTTGTGTTTGATGTGCACCAGCGACGATTCGAGGCGTTCCACACTGACGGGACGTTTCTCGAGGGCACGCTGCATGCCGGCGCGGAGTTTTTCTTCGTCGAACGGCTGACGGCTGCCGTCGGTTTTGATCAGGCGCGGTAACACCAGTTCAGCAGTCTCGAACGTTGTGAAACGCTCGCCGCAGGCCAGGCATTCACGCCGGCGGCGCACCTGTTCGCCCTCGGCGACCAGACGCGAGTCGATGACCTTGGTGTCGTTGGCACCGCAGAAGGGACAGTGCATGGTGGCAGGCAACAAAAAAAGGGAGGGCCATGGTAGCGCATCCCCGTGGCAAGACAAGCCATAGGCTTTACGGTATACAGACGGGCTATATAGATTGATCCATGGATGTCACCTTGCTGGAGCCGAAAATGTCCCTGAAACCGCTCGTATTGCTCAGTCTTTTCAGCCTGCTGGTGGCCTGTGGCAGCGATGCGCCCAAGCCTCAGCCGCCGACGCCCGGGCCTGCCCCACAAGCGGCGCAGAAAAAAGCCAAGGAATCGGCTGACCTCGGTCCGCTGCCCGCGTATCAACGCGAATTGAGTGGCACCTTGCAGGGTGTGCCGGCCGGCGCCGAGGTCGAACTCGCGCTGTTGGTGATCGATGACAAAAGTCGTCCGCAGCAGTTATTGGCCAGTTCCAGCCTGATCGGCACCAATCAGATTCTGCCGTTCCACCTGCGTTTCAACCCGGATTCGTTCCCGGTCGGCGCCCGCGTCGAACTGCGTGGTCGCGCCAGCCAGTCCGGCCAGCTGATTTTGCACCTGCCGTCCCAGACCATCACGCAGCCCACCACCCAGGCGCTGGGTCAGCTGCAGTTTGTCAAAGCACCATGATTGCACCGCTTGACCTGCAACAGGCGTTGGGTGAGTTGCTGGGTGATGCGCAGCTGATTGCCTGCGAGCTGCCGGACACCGAGCTCAAGTTGTGGCTGATTGACGGCGATAACATGGACCGCGCGTTCAGCCCCGAAGAAACCCGGCGAATTCTGCATGAGCCGCCGTACTGGAGTTTCTGCTGGGCCAGCGGTCTGGCAGTGGCGCGTTACCTGGCCGCATTTCCGGAGTGGGTCAAAGGCAAGCGTGTGCTGGACTTCGGCGCCGGCTCGGGTGTCGCGGGGATCGCTGCCGTGAAAGCCGGAGCGCTGGAAGTGGTGGCCTGTGATCTGGACCCGCTGGCGATTGCGGCCTGCGAGGCAAATGCGCAGCTCAACGATGTGCACCTCGGCTATTCAACTGATTTTTTCGCCGAGGCTGATCGCTTTGATCTGATTCTGGTGGCCGATGTGCTCTACGATCGGGCAAATCTTCCCCTGCTCGATGCGTTTTTGAGCCGAGGCAAAGAGGCGTTGGTGGCCGATTCACGGGTTCGGGATTTTCGTCACCCGTTGTACCGGCGCATTGAAATGCTGGAGGCGATGACGCTGCCGGATCTGGCCGAACCTGAAGAGTTTCGGCACGTGAGCCTCTACCACGCACGACGCGGCTAAAAAAGCTTCGCGAACAAGTCGAATCGTCGCACCGCCAGACAACACATCATCAACGGCCACCCCGCTTCCGGATGCCCCCACCAAGCCGTATAGTTGCCTCATTCACGCTTCCAAGAGATCCCCCATGAGTCAGGAAACGCCGTACATCTTCGACGCTACGACTGCCGATTTCGACCAGTCGGTGATCGAGAATTCTTTCCACAAACCGGTGCTGGTGGATTTCTGGGCCGAATGGTGTGCGCCGTGCAAAGTGCTGATGCCGCTGCTGCAGACCATCGCCGAGAGCTATCAGGGCGAGTTGCTGCTGGCCAAAGTCAATTGCGATCTTGAGCAAGACATCGTTGCCCGCTTCGGCATTCGCAGCTTGCCGACGGTTGTACTGTTCAAGGACGGTCAGCCGGTCGATGGTTTTGCCGGTGCTCAACCGGAATCCGCGGTACGGGCAATGCTTGAACCGCACGTGCAAATGCCGCCTCCGGCAGCAGCGGACCCTTTTGAGCAAGCACAAGCGTTGTTCGACGAGAGCCGTTTTGCCGACGCCGAAGCCATTCTTCAAGTGCTGTTGGGTGAAGACAACACCAATGCCAAGGCACTGATCCTGTACGCGCGCTGCCTGACCGAGCGTGGCGAACTCAGTGAAGCGCAAACCGTGCTCGATGCAGTAAAAAGTGATGAGCACAAAGCGGCTCTCGCGGGTGCCAAGGCGCAGATCCAGTTCCTGGGCCAGGCCAAGGATTTGCCCGATGCAGCCGATCTGAAGGCGCGGCTGGCGAAAAATCCGCAGGACGATGAAGCGGTGTATCAACTGGCGATTCAGCAATTGGCCCGCCAGCAGTACGACGCCGCGCTGGATGCCCTGCTCAAACTGTTCATCCGTAACCGCAGCTACAGCGAAGGTTTGCCGCACAAGACCTTGCTGCAAGTGTTCGAACTGCTGGGCAACGATCACCCGCTGGTGACCACTTACCGCCGCAAACTGTTTGCTGCGCTGTATTAATCGATCAAAGTCGGGCTATTCGATCCAGCTGTAGAGCGGCGTATCTCCGCCGCTCGACACTTTCACTTCAGGGCTATGACGCAAGCGCACCAGCAGGCGCTTGCCCGACGCAGCACTGCCGGTGAGACCTTCCAGTTGCTCAAGCAAATCCGGCCCGCTCAACTGCCCCGCCTTTCGCAACAAATCCTTGGTGATTTGCCACAGCGCCTCGTCTTGATTAACCGGTTTCGCCGGCACCGCAGCAGCCTCAGGTTTGACCACCTGCAACTGCGCCCCCAGGCGCGCCCAATCGCCGTCATCCAGCTCCAGGGTCAAATCCACCGGCCAGTCACCGATGTTTCCGCGTATCCGCAACATAAGTTTGCTCCCGCATTTTTCTGACTGACATGCTCCCATGGGACTTGTGTAACGCCAAGCGGACGGTCAAACTCTTCGCACTTTCGTTATAAGATCACATAACAAATTATTCATTTTTCTGTTCGGAGAACCGCCATGCGTCGTCTGCTTCTTGCTCTGCCGTTTGCTTTGCTGCCGTTAGCGATTGCCCATGCCGCGGACGAACACGATCATGACCACGAGCACGCCAGTCTCGGCGCTCACGAACATGGCGTAGGCCGCCTCAACGCAGCGCTCGACGGCCAGACGTTGGAGCTGGAGCTGGACAGCCCGGCAATGAACCTGGTGGGTTTCGAACATGCCGCCACCACCGATGCCGACAAAGCCCGAGTGGCCGCTGCTCGCGCGCAACTGGAAAAACCGCTGACGCTGTTCAATCTGCCCAAAGCGGCCGGTTGCGTGGTGTCGACGCAGGAACTTGCAAGCCCGCTGTTCGGTGACAAGGCGGATGCCGACGATGATCACGACGAAGATGCCAAAGACGAAGACGGCCATGAACATCACCATGACCACAGCGAAATTCACGCCCACTATCAATTCAGCTGCTCGGCGCCCGGCGCATTGAAGAACCTGGACCTGGCGAATATTTTCAACACGTTCCCGGCAACTCAGAAAATTCAGGTACAACTGATCAGCCCGAGCGGGCAGCAAGGTGTTGAAGTGACCGCCAAGGCTGCCGCCCTGAAATTCTGACGCATCTTAAAGAATGTGACCGCTTCTACATCGCGAACGCAGTGTGTCAGGCAACTCATAGGTTGAATGTCAGTCCGCATTCGCGAGCAAGCCCGCTCCCACAGGGGTTCACCACTTATCTAACCGGTTGCACATGACCCAAGCACTCATTGAACTGTCCGACCTGGGCTTCGGCTGGCCTGGCCACCCGACGTTACTGGACATCCCGGCGTTTTGTCTGGAACCGGGTGAAACCCTGTTCCTCAAAGGGCCAAGCGGCAGCGGCAAAACCACCCTTCTCGGCCTGCTGGGGGGTGTGCAAACGCCTGATCGCGGCAGTATTCGGCTGCTTGGGCAGGAACTGACTGAGCTCGGCGCCGGTGCCCGCGACCGGTTCCGGGTCGATCACACCGGCTATATCTTTCAGCAATTCAACTTGCTGCCGTTCCTGTCAGTTCGCGAGAACGTGGAGTTGCCTTGCCACTTTTCCAAACTGCGCGCCGCACGGGCGATTCAGCGTCACGGCAGCGTCGACCAGGCTGCGGCCACGCTACTCGCGCACTTGGGCCTCAAGGATCAAAACCTGCTTGCCCGTCGCGCGGATTCGCTGTCTATCGGTCAACAGCAACGGGTGGCCGCCGCGCGTGCGCTGATCGGCCAGCCAGAACTGGTGATTGCCGACGAACCGACGTCTGCGCTGGACTACGACGCACGGGAAAACTTTATTCGCCTGCTGTTCGCCGAATGCCGCGAGGCGGGGTCGAGCCTGTTGTTCGTCAGCCATGACCAAAGCCTGGCGCCACTGTTTGATCGCCATCTGTCGCTGGCCGAACTCAATCGCGCCGCCACCCCGTCCGAGGTCTGAGATGTATTTGTTTCGTCTAGCCATGGCCAGTCTGGCTAACCGCCGTTTCACCGCGATCCTTACCGCGTTCGCCATCGCCCTGTCGGTTTGCCTGCTACTGGCAGTCGAGCGGGTGCGCACTGAAGCCAAGGCCAGTTTCGCCAGCACCATCAGCGGTACCGACCTGATCGTCGGTGCGCGCTCGGGTTCGGTCAACCTGCTGCTGTACTCGGTGTTTCGCATCGGCAATGCCACCAACAACATTCGCTGGGACAGTTTCGAGCACTTCGCCAACAACCCGAAGGTGAAGTGGGCGATCCCGATGTCGCTGGGTGACTCGCATCGCGGCTATCGCGTGATGGGCACCACCGAAGCCTACTTCGAGCATTACCAGTACGGCCGTCAACAGCACCTGGAACTGGCTGACGGTCGCGCCTTCGCCACCGATCCGTTTGAAGTGGTGCTCGGCGCTGAAGTCGCCGATGCGCTGCACTACAAACTCGGCGACAAACTGGTGCTGGCTCACGGTGTGGCGGTGATCAGCCTGGTCAAGCACGATGACAAACCATTCACCGTAGTCGGCATTCTGAAACGCACCGGCACACCGGTAGACCGCACGCTGCACATCAGCCTCGGTGGTATGGAAGCGATTCACATCGACTGGCACAACGGCGTGCCGGCCCAAGGTAAAGGCCGGATCAGCGCCGATCAGGCACGCGACATGGACCTGACGCCGCAAGCGATCACCGCGTTCATGCTCGGCCTCAACAGCAAGATCTCGACCTTCGCGGTGCAGCGTGAAATCAACGAATTCCGTGGCGAACCGATGCTGGCCATCCTCCCGGGCGTGGCGCTGCAAGAGCTGTGGAGTTTGATGAGCACCGCGGAAAAAGCCTTGTTCGTGGTTTCGTTGTTTGTGGTGTTGACCGGTTTGATCGGCATGCTCACGGCCATTCTCACCAGCCTTAACGAGCGCCGCCGCGAGATGGCTATCTTGCGTTCGGTCGGTGCTCGGCCATGGCACATTGCGTCCTTGCTGGTGCTGGAGGCGTTTGCCCTGGCGCTGTCTGGTGTGATCGCGGGCGTGGCGCTGCTTTACGTATGCATCGCTGCTGCCCAAGGTTATGTGCAGGCCAATTACGGCTTGTTCTTGCCGCTGGCCTGGCCAAGTGAATATGAATGGACGCTGCTCGGTGGCATCCTGATCGCCGCATTGCTGATGGGCAGCGTGCCGGCATGGCGTGCCTACCGGCAATCCCTGGCTGACGGCTTGTCGATCCGCTTATAAACGTCTTATGAAGAGGCTGAATATGTCCCGCGCTCTGCTTGCGCTGTTGTTGCTGGTCGCCGTGCCCGTTTGGGCCGCCGCGCCAAAAGACCTGACCTGGTCGGAAATGATCCCGCCAGACGCCGCGCCGGAAGTGCCGAACATGACGCCGCTGCACGATCTGTCGCAGATGAGCAGCGCGTTGTCGGCCGAATCGGCGCCAGCGGCCAAGCAAGACTTGCCAAATGCGCCGGTGGTCAAAAGCCTCGACGGTCAGAACATTCGCTTGCCGGGCTACATCGTGCCGCTGGAAGTGAGTGAAGAAGGTCGCACCACCGAGTTTCTGCTGGTGCCCTACTTCGGCGCTTGCATCCATGTCCCGCCGCCGCCGTCGAACCAGATCGTCCACGTGAAAAGCGAAGTCGGGGTGAAACTCGATGAGCTGTATCAACCGTACTGGATCGAGGGCGCATTGCAGGTCAAGGCGTCTACCAGCGAGTTGGCGGATGCTGGGTATCAGATGAACGCAGACAAGATTTATGTGTATGAGCTGCCGGAGTGAGTCAGGTGTTTTCGGACTGAGGTTCGATAGCTATCGCTAGCAGGCTCGCTCCCACAGGGGATTTGTGTTGATGCGCAAATTCAATGTGGGAGATGAACGCAGACAAGATTTATGTGTATGAGCTGCCGGAGTGAGTCAGGTGTTTGTGGACTGAGGTTCGATAGCTATCGCGAGCAGGCTCGCTCCCACAGGGGATTTGTGTTGATGCGCAAATTCAATGTGGGAGTGAGCCTGCTCGCGATGAGGTAGGCAAAGGTTCCACAAAAATCAGGACCATCACCGTTTCATTGAGCTGCATCAAAAGACCTGATCGTTAGGCGCCTTACCATTGGACATCGAACATTTTTGACGTCCTTTGGAGCCCCCATGCACAAGTCCTTGCTTAGCGCTTCGCTGTTTGCCCTCGCGCTCGCAGCCCCGCTCGCCTACGCCCATGAAGCCGGCGACATCATCGTTCGTGCCGGTGCAATCACCGTCAACCCGAAAGCTGACAGCTCCAGTGTCAAGGTTGACCAAGGCCCGCTGTCCGGTGCCGACCTGGGTGGCAAGGCCACCATGAGCAGCGACACGCAGTTGGGTTTGAACTTCGCTTACATGCTGACCAACAACTGGGGCATCGAACTGCTCGCAGCCTCGCCGTTCGAGCATGACGTGAAGATCAAAGGCACCTCGCTGGGCGCCGCCAACGGTAAACTCGGCACCCTGAAACACCTGCCGCCCACCTTGAGCGTTGTGTACTACCCGCTGGACCATAAGTCCGCGTTCCAGCCGTATGTCGGCGCGGGCATCAACTACACCTGGATCTACGACGAGCACGTCGGCAGCGAAGCCAGCGCCAACGGCTTCAGTAACTTCAAGGCCAAGAACTCGTGGGGCATGGCGTTCCAGGTGGGTGCTGACTACATGATCACCGACAACATCATGCTCAACGCACAAATGCGCTACATCGACATCGATACCCGCGCGACCGTGGAGAACGACGCCGTTGCACCGGGTACCCGGGCTCGGGTGAATGTGGACGTGGATCCGTTTGTGTACATGGTCGGGCTCGGCTACAAGTTCTAAGCCAGCCATGAAAAAGGCGCCTCAATAGGCGCCTTTTTCAGGTCCGCAAAAACTCAGCGCCCCAATAACCGCGCCAGCCCCACGCTCATCGGCGTCTGCTCTGGGTAGGTAAAGCGCTCCAGCAACCGACGGTTGTTCGCCCGGGAGTGACGAATGTCACCGGAACGTGCCGGGCCATAACTGACAGGCGGCAACTCTCCCACTACAGCGCCAAGGGCTTCGAGCATTTGCTTGAGCGTGGTCGCCTGGTTCCAGCCGACATTTACCGCGCCGACTTCAACCTGTGGTTTGTCGATGGCTTGCACCAGCAACTCGACCAAGTCCTCAACGTACACAAAATCTCGCGTTTGCTCGCCGTCACCAAACACGGTGATGGGCAGGCCTTTTTGCGCGCGCTCGCTGAAAATACTGATAACGCCGGAGTACGGCGAGGAAGGATCCTGACGCGGGCCGAAGATGTTGAAGAAGCGGAAAATCACCGGTTCCAACCCATGCTCGCGGCGGTAGAAATCGAAATAGTGTTCGCTGGCGAGCTTGTCCGATGCATACGGTGTGAGCGGTGCTTTGGGGGTGTCTTCATCGATCGACTCACCTTCACCGTTGTTGCCGTACACCGCAGCACTGGAAGCAAACAACACGCGTTTGACGCCCGTCTGGCGCATGGCCTCGCAGACGTTCAGCGAGCCGATGAAATTACTCTGATGAGTCTTCACCGGATCATCCACCGAGGCTTGTACAGAAGCCACCGCAGCGAGGTGCGCCACGGCGCTGCAACCGATCATAGCCCGGGCCACGAGTGCCGCATCGGCGACATCGCCCAGTACCAGCTCGACCTTGGGGTTTTCCAGCGGCAGGTTACTGCGCTTGCCAGTCGAGAGGTCGTCGAGAATACGCACCGAATGTCCCTTGGCGAGCAAGGCATCGGTCAAGTGCGAGCCGATGAAACCGGCACCGCCGGTGATTAAAACTGGGCCGTCAGCCATGGCGATAAAACCTATCCAATAAGCCCGGGAGGGCCGCGCGCCAGGCGCGAGGCTTGATCCCGAACGTGTGCAAAATTTTCTTGCAGGCCAGCACCGCGTGTTGCGGTTCCTCGGCAGCGTCCGGCCGTGCGGCGTGAGCCTGGGCGGTCGGCGCTTCGATAGCCAGCGTGTGCAGGTTGCGCGCTTCGGTGAGAATCGCTTGCCCAAGTGCCAGCGGCGTCGTCGCCTCATGTCCGGCGTAATGATACGTGCCCCACAACGGTGCCGCGCAGTCGAGTTGCTTGAGCACCGAAATAATCACTCGTGCCGCGTCATCCACCGGCGTCGGATTGCCACGACGATCATCGGCCATCAGCAGCTCATCGGGCTGTTCGGCCTGACCAAGAAAGCGTCCCAACGCACCGTCGGGGCTGTCATCGAGCAGCCAGCCGAAACGCAGTAAGACGTGCTGCGGGCAAGTGGCACGAACGCTTTGTTCGATGCGCCACAACGCTTGGCCGCGCAGGCCCAAAGGCACTGGTTCGTCTTTTTCGCTGTAGGCAGTCGCCCGGGAGCCATCGAAAACGCGATAGCTCGAAGGTTGCAGCAGAACGATATTGTGATGCTGGCACAGTTCGGCCAGACGCTCGACGGCGCGTTCTTGCCCAGCCAGACGCTGTTCGCTGACCGTCTCTGCCTGAAACCAGTCGAAATAGTAGGCGAGGTTGATCAACGCGTCTGGACGGGTGTCGTCGAGCAGTTGCGTCAAGCTCGCGGCATCCCAGCCGTCTTGCGGTGGGCGGGGGGCGAGGAAGCCGATGTCTTCCTCCGCACCGAGGCGAATCAGCGCCTGCCCAAGGGCATTTCCGCCGCCCAGTAACATAAGGCGCATTCGCATAGAGTCAGCAGGCCCAGTCTGATTGGAACGATGGCTGTATCGACACCGCCCGTGGGTGATGCCGTTGATAATTGCCAGAATCGTTGCATTTTGCGGGTTTAGTGCGCAACCGTCACCCGTAAAGTGTAGATCGTCGGGATTTGTGGTGCTGTCGCAGGCCTCTTCGCGGGCTGGCACACGCCCACAATGAACGGGTGTGCGCCTCGAACTCCCTGTGGGAGCGGGCTTGCCCGCGAAGAGGCCCTATCAGTCAACGAAGCTCTTGAGCGGTACTTGCAACTTCCCCGCCCCGCCCGCATAAATTACCCCATGAATCTGCCCATCCCCAAGGACGCCGCACTGGCGGGCTTTCACCCCGCTGTCAGCGCCTGGTTCAACACCACATTCCCGACGGTCACTGCCGCCCAGGCCCAGGCTTGGCCGTTGATCCGCCAGCGCCGTTCGACATTGATCGCCGCGCCCACCGGTTCCGGCAAAACCCTCACCGCGTTTCTCGCAGTCATCGACGACCTGGTCCACCGAGGCCTGGAAACTGCAGGCGGATTGCCCGATGAAACGCTGGTGGTCTACGTCTCGCCGTTGAAAGCCCTGTCCAACGACATTCAGATCAACCTGCAAAATCCGCTGGCCGGCATCACCGAACAATTGCGCGTGATGGGCTTGGCGCAGTTGCAGATCAATACCGCCGTGCGCACTGGCGATACACCACAGAAAGACCGCGTGGCCATGCGCAAAACCGCACCGCATATTCTGGTGACGACCCCGGAATCGCTTTACGTGCTGCTCGGCTCCGACTCCGGGCGCAAAATGCTCAGCAGCACGCGCACGGTCATCGTCGACGAAATTCACGCCATCGCCGCCAGCAAACGCGGCAGTCACCTGGCATTAAGCCTGGAGCGCTTGCAGTCATTGTGCGCTGAACCATTGATGCGCATCGGCCTGTCGGCCACGCAAAAACCCATCGAAGCCGTTGCCCGTTATCTGGTGGGGCGGGATCGAACCTGCGACATCATCGACATCGGCCACGCGCGCCCACGGGATCTGGGCATCGAAGTCCCCCCCGTTCCGCTGTCGGCGGTCATGGCCAATGATGTCTGGGAGCAGGTCTATGACCGGCTCGCGCAACTGGCACGCGAACACCGCACCACGCTGATCTTCGTCAACACCCGACGCCTGGCCGAACGCTTGAGCCGCCACCTCAGCGAGCGCCTCGGCAAAGAGGCGGTCGCCGCGCACCACGGCAGCCTGGCCAAGGAATTCCGGCTGGACGCGGAACAACGACTCAAGCGTGGCGAACTCCAGGTACTGATCGCCACCGCGTCGCTGGAACTGGGCATCGACATTGGCGACGTCGACCTGGTGTGTCAGATAGCGTCCCCACGCTCGATTGCCGGTTTTTTGCAAAGGGTGGGCCGTTCCGGACACCAGGTCGGCGGCACTCCCAAGGGCCGATTGTTCGCCACCACCCGTGACGATTTGATCGAATGCACCGCGCTGCTCGACTGCGTGCGCCGGGGCGAGCTCGACACGTTGCTGATTCCCGTGGCGCCACTGGACGTACTGGCCCAGCAAATCATCGCTGAGGTCAGTTGCCAGGAATGGCCGGAGCACGCGTTGCTGGAGATGTTTCGTAACGCCTCGCCCTACGCCTCTCTCGACGACAAACACTATCAAGCGCTGCTGCACATGCTCGCCGAGGGTTACAACGGGCGTCAGGGCCTGCGCAGCGCTTACCTGCATCGGGACGCGGTGAGCCGTACATTACGCGGGCGACGAGGCAGTAAATTAACCGCTGTCACCAGCGGCGGAACGATACCCGACAACGCCGATTACAGTGTTGTGCTGGAGCCTCAGGGCCTGAACATCGGCAGCGTCAACGAAGATTTTGCGGTGGAAAGCATCGCCGGCGACGTGTTTCAGCTGGGTAATACGTCTTACCGAATCCTGCGTGTCGATACCGGCAAGGTTCGGGTCGAGGACGCTCAGGGCCAGCCGCCCACCCTTCCGTTCTGGCTCGGTGAAGCGCCGGGCCGCAGCGCGGAACTGTCGTTCTCCGTGGCGCGCCTGCAGGCGCAACTCGATGACCTGCTGGGCGCCACACCCGGCAACCTGCAACCTGCCCTCGACTGGCTGACCGACACCCTCGGCCTGAACCTCGCCAGCGCCGAACAACTGGTTGATTACCTCGCCCGGGCGCGCCTGACATTGGGCGCGCTGCCGTCGCAGGACACACTGCTGATGGAGCGTTTCTTCGACGAATCCGGTGGTACGCAGCTGATCATCCACACGCCATTCGGCAGCCGCATCAACCGCGCCTGGGGCCTGGCGCTGCGCAAACGGTTTTGCCGCACGTTCAACTTCGAATTGCAGGCAGCCGCCAGCGAAGATGCCATCGTGCTGTCGCTGTCCACCAGCCACAGCTTTGACCTCGATGACGTTTGGCGTTACCTGCACAGCAATAGCGCCGAGCACCTGCTGATTCAAGCCGTGCTCGAAGCCCCGCTGTTCGGGGTGCGTTGGCGCTGGAACGCCGGGGTAGCCTTAGCGCTGCCCCGCTACACGGGCGGGCGCAAAGTGGCGCCGCAAATCCAGCGCATGAAAAGCGAGGACCTGATCGCCAGTGTGTTTCCCGATCAGATCGCCTGCGTCGAAAATCTCGCCGGTGAACGTGAGGTTCCCGAGCATCCGCTGATTGAACAAACCCTCGACGATTGCCTGCATGAGGCAATGGACAGCGAAGGCTGGCTGGCACTGTTGCGGCGCATGGAACGTGGCGAGGTACGCCTGATCAGTCGCGATTTGCCAGCGCCCTCGCCGCTTGCGGCTGAAATCCTCAGTGCCAGGCCTTACACCTTTCTCGACGATGCTCCGCTGGAAGAACGTCGCACTCAGGCCGTCCTCAACCGCCGCTGGACCGACCCGCAATCCACCGACGACCTTGGCGCGCTGGATATCGAGGCCATTCAAGCAGTGCGCGATGAAGCCTGGCCGGCGCCCACCGGTATCGACGAAATGCACGAAGCGCTGATGAGTCTGGCGTGCATCAGCGACGTCGAGGCACAGGCCAACCCACATTGGCTGACTTGGCTGAACGCCCTGGCCGAGCACGGCCGCACCAGCCGTTTGCACATCAACGCCGAACACTCCATTTGGGTCGCACTGGAACGCCTGACCTGCCTGCAAGCCATTTATCCACACGCCACGTTGCAGCCATCGTTGGAGGCTTTGCCTGGGTTCGATGAGGCCTGGGAGTCGGACGACGCCCTATTGGAGGTGATCCGCGCACGGCTTAGCGCTTTTGGTCCGCTGGGGCTGAAATCGATCGCCGAGCCATTGGGTTTGTCAGCCACTGCGGCGGCTCAAGCGCTGGCACGACTCGAAGGTGAAGGCTATGTGCTGCGCGGACGGTTCACGCCCGGTGCCGATCAGGAGGAGTGGTGCGAACGGCATTTGCTGGCGCGTATTCATCGTTACACCGTCAAGCGTCTGCGCCGCGAAATCGAGCCGGTTACGTTGCAGGACTTCATGCGTTTCCTGTTCGACTGGCAGCACCTTTCGGCAGCGACCCAAGGCCAGGGCAACGCGATACTGCCCGCCATTGTCGGCCAGTTCGAAGGTTACCCCGCAGCCGCGTCAGCCTGGGACAGCGACATCCTGCCCGCTCGGCTCAAAGATTATTCGGCGAGTTGGCTGGATGATTTGTGCCGCAGCGGCAAATGGGTCTGGACGCGTCTGACCGCGCCCAACAAGAGCACCGGCACTGCGCTGCGCAGTACGCCAATCTTGTTGTTGCCGCGCACTCAGGTCGGATTATGGAGCGGGCTCACCGAGCAAATACCCGCAAGCGAGTTGTCGCCTAAAACACAGAAGGTGTACCAGGCACTCAGCCAACACGGCGCGCTATTTTTCGATGAGCTGATTCACGAAGCGCACCTGCTGCGCTCCGAACTGGAAACCGCCCTTCAAGAATTGGTGGGCGCCGGCCTGGTCAACGCCGACAGTTTTGCCGGTCTGCGGGCACTGATCACACCGGCCAGCAAACGTCAGAATCGCAGCAGCCGGCGCGGGCGTGGTGCCTACATTGGCGGCATGGACGATGCCGGACGCTGGGCACTCCTGCGACGCGGTGCGGTTGCGCCGGTTGTGGATAACAAACGTCCTGCGCCGACTCCCGCCGATACGCTGGAGCACATCGCGATGACCCTGCTCAGGCGTTACGGCGTAGTGTTCTGGCGCCTGTTGGAGCGTGAGGCGGACTGGTTGCCGAGTTGGCGGGAATTACTGCGCACCTTCCATCGACTGGAGGCGCGGGGCGACATTCGTGGCGGGCGGTTTGTCAGCGGTTTGGCCGGGGAGCAGTTTGCGTTGCCGGAAGCCATCCCGCTGCTGCGCGAAGTACGTCGGCGGCCACATGACGGGAGCTTGGTTGCCGTGTGTGGCGTTGATCCGCTGAATCTGGCGGGCACCTTGCTGCCCGGTGCAAAAGTGCCGGCAGTGGCGAGCAATCGGTTGGTGTATCGCGATGGCTTGCCGGCGGCCGCGCAGATCGCCGGCAAACACGTTGTTTGGCTGGAACTGGATCAGCAAACGGCACTTGAAGTGCAACAGAAACTGATCCGCCATTGATGCGGGCTAACCGCCGCACCGTTAAATCATTGAGTACGTGGTTGTTCCGGTAGCAATACCTGGGTGTGTTCCGGCTCAGACGCCTCATCCTCTGTGTCTTGCGCCGTTCGCTTCGGCAACAGCACCTGCTGTGGATAAGTCTGCGCGAAATGCACCCACGGGCAGTTATCCACAAGCTTTTTCAACCGCTGATTGAAGGCACGGCTTACCGCATATTGCCCGCCAGAAACGGTGCGGAACTGCGCCGTCAGTACCACGCCATTCAGGTCCATCTTGTCGACGCCAAACACATCAAGCGGCCCCTGCAGGTTGTACTTGAGGAACGCATCGTCGCGGATCAAATCCCCTGCCTCGCGAATCAGCTCAATTGCTTTGTCGACATCCGTGTCATACGTGAACTGCACCGAGAAAAACGCATACGCAAACTGCCGCGATTGATTGGTCACAGCCTTGATCTGGCCGAACGGCACCGAATGCACAAACCCCTTGCCGTCGCGCAGGCGCAAGGTACGAATGGTCAGGCCTTCGACAGTACCGGCGTGCCCAGAGTCGAGCACCACCCAGTCGCCAATCGACAATGTATCTTCGATGATAATGAACAGGCCGGTGATCACGTCCTGCACCAATTGCTGCGAACCAAAACCGATGGCCAGACCCACCACACCCGCACCGGCCAGCAACGGCGCGACATTGATCCCCAGGTTGGCCATGGTAGTAATCGCACAGATCACCACCAGGATGATTTTGACCGCGTTGCGCAGCAGCGGCAGGATGGTTTTTACCCGCGTGCTCGGTTGACGTGCCGAGCGTTTGTTGACCGGCGGTTTCAACGCTTCCTGAATCGCCGTGTCGAGCACCACCCAAAACAGCCATGTCACCAGGAAGATCAAACCGATACGGCTCAACGAGTCACTGATCGCCCGGCCCACCGAGTTTTGCTCGGCGAACTCAAGCAACGACACGCCCCAGATTCGCCCGAGTATTTCGATAAACGCCACGGCCATCACGATCCGCAGCAAGGCGTGCAGCAAGCTGAGAAAGCGTTCCTTATAGGCACTGCTGCGCTGTAGCGCCTCGGCTTTTCGGGATTTGAACAGGTGCTGGAAAATAGTGCTGAGGAACACTGTGCCGATCAACAGAATGGTGGTGAACAGTGCACAACGCAGCGCTTTCTGGTTGTCCTCGCCGACGCCGATCAGGTTGATCGCCGAGACCAAAACCATCAGCAAGATCGGCCAGTACCATAGCCCGGAGAATATCCGCAGGGACTCTTGCAGCGATGGCTGTTTGAGGCGCTGCGCCAACGACCGGTTGCGAATCAGATGCGCCACCGGTCGACGCAGGCGAATCACCAGCAACCCGAAAATAATCGAGGCGAACAACCCGGTAAACACGGCAACGCTGCTGGTGATATTGCCACCCAGTTGACGAGCGATTTGCGGGCTGGTCAGTGCATCACTGAGGGCCGCGAGGAAGCCGATCAGGAACAGCGGCTTAGGGCAGTAATCGCGGATGATCCGCACCGCGGGTCGTTTGTGACCCGTATTGAACATGACGATGACGCACAGCAGCATTGAGGTCGAAAAGATACCGCTGCTCGTGGCGTAGGCAAAACACAGCGCCAGCGCACGCCCCACGGAAGCGTCCAGAAAATGGCCGACGTAGAGTGTTAATGGCAAGCAAATGATCGCGGGCAACGTGTAGGGCAGCACATAGTTGAGCAAGCCCTGGCTGCGTTGGCGGGTACTCAACCAGCGACTTTGAATCAGACGCTTTGCGAGCAGGCCACCGAGCACTGTCAGCAGCGCGAACACACCCAGCCACACGCCGGACAACAACAGGAAATCGCCGACGACACTCATCGGTGACCGCTGGGAAGGCTGGTTGACCAGTTTGTCGACTTCGTCTGCTGCGCGATCGGCCCGCAAGCGCCAGGCATCTACCAGATTTTCGTTGAGGTCGAGTTTGTCCTGAACATCATCGATGCTGGTGCTGATGGCTCCCAGCAAACCGCCCTGCACTAGCGGCTCAGGTTTGGCCGTGGCCTCGGCTGCGGCGGGAACGCCCGGCAGCGCGGCGGCTTCCAGCTCGCCGCTGCCAAAAATCAGCAACGCCCCCAATAAAATCGCAGTGTTGAACTTGAGCAAACGGGAGCTCCTTGAAAAGGGTCTGTTAGGAACTGATCGAAAAATGGCCAGCAAGTTCGGTTCCTGGCGCTAGATAACGCAGGCAGCCGTCACTTGTGAGAGCGAGTTTGCTCACGAAAGCGTTGGTTCAGGCGCCTGATGCGAGATGTAACGCAGCCATCGCTGCAGGCTCGCTCCCATCGTGTATTTGCGTCTTGCTGCTGATCGTTGACCTGCAAGCAAATATCAAATGCGCACCGCTGTATTTTTCCGCACCCGCCAAACCTCGACACTGCGCTCCATCAATCAACCCACCGGAGTTGCAGCCATGCCCATTGCTCTACTCGCGCTGACACTTAGCGCTTTTGCCATCGGGACGACCGAGTTCGTCATCGTAGGCCTGTTACCCACTATTGGCGCTGACTTGGGTGTCAGCCTTCCGTCTGCCGGCCTGCTGGTCAGCCTTTATGCGTTGGGCGTTGCCATTGGTGCCCCGGTGCTGACCGCCCTCACCGGCAAAGTGCCGCGCAAAATGCTGTTGTTGTCGTTGATGGTGCTGTTCACTCTCGGCAACTTGCTGGCCTGGAAAGCGCCGAGCTACGAATCGCTGATCATTGCGCGGATCGTCACGGGCCTGGCCCACGGCGTGTTTTTCTCGATTGGTTCCACCATCGCCACCAGCCTGGTGCCGAAGGAGAAAGCCGCCAGCGCCATTGCCATCATGTTCACCGGCCTCACGGTAGCGCTGGTTACCGGTGTGCCGTTGGGCACATTCATCGGTCAGCATTTCGGCTGGCGTGAAACCTTTCTTGCCGTCTCGGCGCTGGGGGTCATCGCGTTCATCGGCAGCCTGATCTACGTGCCGAAAAATATTGCGCACAGCAAACCGGCGTCGTTGTTGCAACAACTGCAAGTGCTCAAACAACCGCGGCTGTTACTGGTGTATGCCATGACCGCAATCGGCTACGGCGGCTCGTTCATCGCTTTCACTTTTTTGGCCCCGATACTTCAAGAGATTTCAGGCTTCAGCGCCGGCACTGTCAGCCTGGTGTTGCTGATTTACGGTATTTCAGTGGCCGTCGGTAATATCTGGGGCGGCAAACTGGCCGATCAGCGTGGCCCGGTCAACGCCCTGAAAATTATCTTCGCCCTGCTCGCGGCCGTGCTCTTTGTGTTGACCTTCACCGCCGGCAATCCGTGGTTGGCGCTGGCAACGGTGCTGGTGTGGGGCGCGGTAGCGTTCGGTAATGTACCGGGCCTGCAGGTTTACGTAGTGCGTCAGGCAGAACATCACACCCCGCATGCGGTGGACGTGGCGTCAGGACTGAACATTGCGGCATTCAACCTGGGCATTGCCGGTGGTGCTTGGGGTGGCGGCCTGATCGTTGCGCACATGGGCCTGATTCATACCGCATGGATAGGTGGCCTGGTGGTACTGGTGGCATTGGCCCTGACTGCCTGGAGCGGGCGTCTTGACCGATTGGGCCCGACGTACGCCGAGCCCTCGCCTCGTGCCGTCACTGGCCATTAACCCAGATCTCTACCATCGGTAGGCCCGTCGAAACTTTCTCGTGTGCGCGGCAGTCATCAAAAGACTGGCGCGGTAAGGGGATCTTTCGACGGGAGGCGACATGGCGGCGATTCACATTGGTATTTCAGGTTGGCGCTACACACCTTGGCGGGGGGATTTCTACCCGAAGGGTTTGACCCAGAAACGCGAATTGCAATTCGCATCGCGGGCCGTCAACAGCATCGAAATCAATGGATCGTTTTACGCCTTGCAACGGCCTGAGCGTTACGCCCAGTGGTATGCCGAAACGCCGGCCGATTTCGTTTTCAGCGTCAAGGCCCCACGCTTCATTACACATATCCGTCGATTGCGTGACATTCATAAACCGCTGGCAAATTTCTTTGCCTCCGGTGTGCTGGAGCTCAAGGAAAAACTCGGCGCAATCCTTTGGCAGTTCCCGCCCAATTTCAAATTCGATGCCGAATTGTTCGAAAGTTTTCTTGAACAATTGCCTCAAGACACCCAACAGGCTGCGGCGCTCGCCCGTCAACACGAAGCTCGATTGAACGGCCGCGCCAGCATGAAGGCGTACAAAAAAAGGCATTTGCGCCACGCCGTGGAAATCCGCAACGAGAGCTTTGTCGACGTAGCCTTCATCCGCTTGCTAAAGCGCTATAACGTGGCGTTGGTGATCGCTGACACGGCAGGCAAATGGCCGTACCGCGAGGACCTCACCAGTGATTTTGTGTACCTGCGCCTGCACGGTGCCGAAGAACTCTACGCCAGCGGCTACACCCCCGAGGCACTGGATCGCTGGGGTGAGCGGATTGATGCCTGGAATCATGGTCAGCAACCGTCCGATCCGCATCTGATTGCGCCTCGGCAAAAGCCGCAAGCGCGTAAATCCCGCGAGGTATTTTGTTACTTCGATAACGACATAAAAGTGCGAGCGCCTTTTGATGCGCGCCGTTTACTGGAACATTTTCATCTCGATAAAGACTTGGCCACGACACCGGGTAAACCTGCTGCTGAAGGCGTGCTGCCATGAACACGCCAGAGCTTGCCGACAACGCTATTGATTCGACGCAAAGCGCCACCAGCGTTCGCCGTTTCACTGTACTGACGGTGAATACGCACAAGGGTTTTACCGCACTCAATCGGCGCTTCATCCTGCCGGAGCTGCGTGAAGCGGTGCGCAGCGTTTCTGCAGATGTGGTGTTCCTGCAGGAAGTGCACGGCACGCACGAACATCATCCCCAGCGCTACAGCAACTGGCCGACGGTGCCGCAGTACGAATTTCTGGCCGACTCCCTGTGGCCGCAGTTCGCCTACGGGCGCAACGCGGTGTACCCGGAAGGCGATCACGGCAACGCGCTGCTGTCGAAATTCCAGATCATCCGTCATGACAATCTCGACGTTTCGATCAGCGGCCATGAAAACCGCGGCATTCTGCATTGCGTGTTGCGCATGCCCGGCGAGAGCAAGGAAGTGCACGCGATTTGCGTGCACCTGGGCCTGCGTGAGCACCACCGCACCGAACAACTGCAGCTACTCGCCAAACGCCTGGAACAACTGCCGGCCGATGCGCCCGTGATTGTTGCGGGTGATTTCAACGACTGGCGCCAGCGCGCCGACGCCTTACTTGAACCCTGCGGTTTGCGCGAAGTTTTTGCCGAGCAAAACGGCAAACCTGCGCGCAGTTTCCCGGCCCGGCTACCGGCATTACGCCTGGACCGCATCTACGTGCGCAACCTCAAGGCCAGCCGCGCGCAAGTGTTGGCGGCACGTCCCTGGTCACACCTTTCCGACCACGCACCGCTGTCGGTGGAGATCGAACTATGAGCCCCCCGTCGCTGGAGCAAACCACTGTGGAACACATTTCTGCGCCCCCTATCGGCGAGCCAGCAGCGGTCGATGTCGAGTACGGCTGGCAGGGAAATAATCGGGTCGTACTGCTGGAAAATGGCGAAGCGTACTTCCCTCGTGTGTTTGAAGTGTTGCGTCAGGCACAGACTGAAATCCTGCTGGAGACCTTTATTCTGTTCGAGGATAAGGTCGGCAATGAACTGCAACAGATCCTGATCGAGGCGGCTCAGCGTGGCGTACGCACCACCGTCAGCCTCGACGGTTTTGGTTGCGGCGAACTGAGCACGGGTTTCCTTGCCGCGCTGAATGACGCCGGTGTGCACATTCAAATGTTTGATCCCGCGCCCAAACACTTGGGTTTTCGCACTAATTGGTTTCGGCGCCTGCACCGCAAGATCGTGGTGGTCGATGGCACGATTGCGTTCATCGGCGGGATCAACTTTTCAGCCGACCATTTGGGTGATTTCGGCCCCGAAGCAAAGCAGGATTATGCCGTCGAAATACAAGGCCCGGCGGTGTCTGATATCCACCACTTCGCGCTGCTGCAAAGCGGTCGTCCTGCCCGTGCCAAATACTGGTGGCAGCGTCGCCGGCAGCGGCGTTCGGAAATGGCGTTCAGTGACCATGATGGCCAGGTACGGCTGGTATTTCGCGACAATGGCGAGCATCGAACCGATATCGAAGAGGTTTATCGCCAAGTATTGCGCAGTGCCCAGCGGCGTGTGGTGATTGCCAACGCCTACTTCTTCCCGGGGTATCGCCTGTTGCGTGAGATCCGCAATGCGGCACGCCGTGGCGTGGATGTTCGGCTGATTTTGCAAGGTCAGCCAGACATGCTGGTGGCGAAACTGGCGGCACGAATGACTTACGACTATCTGCTGAAATCAGGCGTGCAGATTCACGAATACTGCGAGCGGCCCCTGCACGGCAAGGTCGCACTGGTGGACGAAGACTGGAGCACCGTCGGCTCGAGCAACCTCGACCCGTTGAGCCTGTCGATGAACCTTGAAGCCAACGTGTTGATCCGTGATCGCGCCTTCAATCGGGAGCTGTTTGAGCGCCTCGAAACGTTGAGCAATAACCATTGCAAAGCGATGTCTGCGGACAACGCGCCGCGAGGGCGAGTCTGGCACATGACCATCGGCTTTCTGGTGTTTCACTTCCTGCGCCACTTCCCGGCCTGGGCTGGTTGGCTGCCGGCGCACAAACCCCGACTGCAACGTTTTACCCATCCTCGCCGGAGTGACACGCCATGAGCCACTCTGAAGCGCAGCCCGCATCGCACACCGACAGCGCTACAAAATCGCGCTGGAGTCGTTGGAAAAAGCCGCTGACGGCGTTGTTTTTCCTGGCGCTGATTGTGTTGTTCACCCTGCTTGCCCGGCGTATCGAATGGAACGAAGTGTTCGACACGCTGGCCGATTTCAAAGTCCGCACGCTGCTGATCGCTTCCGGCCTGACGCTGGTCAGCTTCCTGGTGTATGCGTGCTTCGACCTGATCGGCAGAACGTACATTCGCCAAGACCTGACATGGAAGCAGATCCTGCCGGTGGGGATCATCAGCTACGCCTTTAATCTGAACTTGAGCGCGTGGGTCGGCGGCATCGCCATGCGTTATCGGCTTTACTCGCGACTCGGCGTCAGCAAGGGCAATATCGCCAAAATCCTCGGCCTCAGCCTGGCGACAAACTGGTTTGGCTACATGGTGATTGCCGGCGCGGTATTCAGCAGCGGACTGGTGAGCATGCCACCAGGATGGAAACTGAGCAGCACGGCGTTGCAAGGTGTAGGGATTTTATTGCTGCTGGTGAGTGCTGGTTATCTGGCTGCGTGCCAGTTTTCCAAACGCCGCGAGTGGTCGATTCGGGGCGTGGAAATCAACCTGCCTTCATTGCGCATGGCGCTGCTGCAATTAGCGCTAGGCGCGTTGAACTGGTCGTTGATGGCCGCTGTGATTTTTACCCTGCTGCCGAGCAAACTGGATTACCCGCTGGTGCTGGGCGTTTTGCTGATCAGCGCAATTGCCGGGGTCATTACCCACATACCGGCAGGTCTTGGGGTACTGGAAGCGGTGTTTGTAGCGTTGCTGCAGCACGAGGCCTCACGCGGGAGTCTGGTCGCGGGATTACTGGCGTACAGGGCGATCTATTTCATTTTGCCGCTGTTGATTACGTTGGTGATGTACCTGGTCGTGGAGGCCAAGGCCAAGTCGCTGCGCATTGAAAAGAAGCCTTCATGAGGCTTGGGTGAGTCAGGTTTAACTCGACTGAATAATGCTCAGGCGCTCACCCACGACCATCTCGGTAATCCAGTCCACCAGAATCGAGGTATACGCCTGTTGCGAAACCGGCTCGCTAAGCGCGTGATCTGCACCGTCGATAATCCTGTGGGTCAGTGAATGCGTCTGCTGGCATGCGGCGCGGTAACTCATGATGGTTGCGTGCGGCACGTAGGCATCGGTCTCTGACTCCACCAGCAATACATCTCCGGTGAACTGCGAACAAGCATGCAAGGCGCGATTGCTGTCAGCCCGAATAAGGGTGCTGCGGTAATCGCGCAAATCAGCCTTGTCCAGATCCCGTTTGGGCGTATGCCACTGCTCATCGCGATACAGCGCCGGCACCCGCAGCGCTAACCAGCGTACCGGACGCAGCGAGGTCAAAATCGACGCCAGGTAACCACCGTAACTGGTGCCCACCACCGCAATCGCGGAGGTATCGAGCGCAGGATGCGCGAGCAATCGGTCGTACGCCGCCAACAGGTCACGCAGGTTGTCTTCACGCGTAACGCGCGACAGCGAGATCCCGGTGCCACCGGTGTGGCCGCGTAAATCGAACGTCAGGCACACGCAGCCCAAACCGGCAATCCCTTTGGCGCGTTCCAGGTCACGCTCCTGGCTACCGCCCCAGCCGTGCACAAAAAGCACCCCGGGAACTTTCGATTTCGGACTGAGAAAAGTCCCAAGCATCTGTTCATCGTCGATGTCGATCTGAATGGTTTCGCTTCTAGCCGTCATAAGATTTGACCGTCACGTACTTAAGAAGAAAATCGCTGTCTTGAGCCGGGCCTCGGTAGACCTCGATGGCATCCGCGGGCAGCGGTTGATCGATGTAGGTTTCGACGGAAGACACGCGAATCGCGCGCATTCCCGGATCGTTGATAAAGCTTTGCAGGGCCGCCACTTCGGCGCTGCTCGCACCGCCCATGCGCCACGATTGCTCCAACACACCGCTGCACTGCTGGCCCTTGCTGTCCAGGCCCTGCGCGATGTCATAGTTGCGTCGTGAGGCGTAGAAACCGGGATAGGCTTCGTCTGCGGCGCGGTCAAACACCTGCGCCTGGCGGATCGCCATTCGCACATCGTCTGCAAGATCCAGTTTCAGCAAGTCGTCGTAATCGCCTTGCACGACCAACAAATTGGAACCTCCATAAACCTGCTCGCCATGGGCATCATCGGTCAAGTATTGATCGCCGCAATAGCTGAGCACGGTATCGCCGATGAAACTCTGGCCAACGCTGTGGGTGATCACTTGGTCCAGGTCTTGCTCCAGCACGACACCTTCATTGAACAGGGTTTCTGCTTCGGGCCTGCCAAGAAACGCATCGAACTGCTCAAGACTGTTGATCACTTCCTGCCCGCGCCCGGCACACGCATGAATCGGTTTGATACGCATAGGCCCGGTGTAAAGCATGTGCTCTGCCGCAGGGCGCGCATCCGCCAGCGAGAACACGCTAAGGCCGTCCAGCACCACGCTGCGCACGCGCTCGGAAAACAACGGTGACCACCCTTCAGGCGCGTGGGCATTTTTGTTGAGCAAGCCATGGCTGATGGCTTTGGTGCACATAAAGTCGTGATCGACGTAACCGCCCCACAAATCCTGTGGCCCCGCTACTCCAAGCTTACGCGCCGCAGCAGCACCGATCAGCGTCTGCGTCGGCACCAGATACAGCGCTTTGCCGTGGTGCCGTTCAACGTCGTAGCTGCCACCGTATCGGTAGCCCAGAATCTGCGCCAGCCAGCGGGATAACGCCCTGTTGGTTTCGATTTCGTGCAGCGGCGCATCAGCCCGTACCGAATGCGACACCAGCACTTTTTTGCGATTTTTCGGGGTCATGCGTCCCCCTCAATCTGCGTTTCATGAATGTAGAAAACAGGCTGCAGAGTTCAGGCCAATCGCTATTAGAAGAAAACGATTTTCAAATCAGTCGCTTGCAAGGCCAGTGATGGCATCACGCCTGTTTTATTCTGCACGAAGACGCTTTCGGTTCCGGCATTTTGCACGAAAGTGCCTTCAGGCCTGATTGGTCCCCAGCCCAAACCGATGGCGATAATCACTCGGCGCCAACCCGGTTATTTTCTTGAACGTCGTCCGGAAAGCGCTGGGGTCTTGGTAACCAACGGTCCAGGCAATGTGGTCAATGGTGCCGTTGGTGAACTCCAGCATTTCCCGCGCCTTGCCGACTCTAAGGTGTTGGCAATATTCGGTAGGTTTCAGGCCGGTTGCAGCGCGAAACCTGCGCAAGAACGTACGTTCTTCAAGCCCCGCTCGTTGGGCCATTGCCGCCAGCGACACCTGCGTCGCCCCAGTACGTTGCAGCCAATGCTGGACCTTGAGAATCGAGGCATCGCCATGCACCAGGATCGGTGAAAAGTTACTGCCGCATTCACTCGCGCTGTCACTGTGCTCAACCACTAGAAACCGTGCCGTTGCGGTGGCGATGCTTGGCCCGAGCAGACGATCTACCAGTCGTAATCCCAACTCGGACCACGCCATTAATCCCGCAGTGGTAATCAGGTCACCGTCGTCAACAATCGGGGTGTCGGCCTGAAGCTTGATCGCCGGATAGCGTTCAGCAAACGCTTTGGCCGATGTCCAGTGGGTTGTCGCACTACGACCGTCCAGCAAGCCGCTTTCGGCCAGCAGAATCGAGCCCACGCAAACACCGCCCAACGTCGCGCCTTGCGCATGCTGCTGACGCATCCAGGACACCAGCGCTTTAGTCGCCAGGCCTTCGGAAAAACCGGCGATGGACGGCGGTATCAACAGCGCAACCAATGCGCCATCTGCTGCAGGTTGGCTGTCGAAAACCCGCACGGGCGGCTGATCAGCGGTGACCTGCCAATGGCTGATCCGCAGCAACGGCAATCGCTCGGCCTGATGCTCGCCGGCAATTCTGTTGGCAACGCCAAACAAGTCAGTCAATCCGTGAACCGCCGCCATCTGCGCGCCGGGATAAATCAGCACACCCAGCTCAGCAATTGGCCTATCTGCGTACATTGTCAGTTTTGCCCCTTCTATTGTCGGTGCGGCCAATCCTCGGATTGCCCGCTAAACCCAATACTCTATTCCACACCAACAAACACCACAGGGAAACCCTCATGGCCAAGCGAGCACTCATCGTCGTAGACATCCAGAACGACTACTTTCCTCAAGGCAAATGGCCGCTGGCGGGCGTCGAAGCCGCCGCCGACAACGCAGCACGGTTGATCAAGGCCTTTCGTGACGCGGGCGATTCAGTGGTGCACATCCGCCACGAATTCGCTTCCGACGATGCACCCTTCTTCGCGCCGGGCACCGACGGCGCACAGCTGCATGCCAAAGTACTCAACCGCCCTGACGAGCCCGTCGTGCTGAAGCACTTCGTCAACGCATTCCGCGAAACGAACCTGCAATCAATACTCGAAGAGCAAGGCATCAAGGAACTGGTGGTGGTCGGTAGCATGAGCCACATGTGTATCGATGGCGTTACCCGTGCAGCTGCAGACATGGGCTACAGCGTCACCGTGATCCACGACGCTTGCGCCACTCGAGATCTGGAGTTTAACGGTGTGACTGTTCCGGCAGCACAGGCTCACGCTGCGTTCATGTCGGCTCTGGGTTTTGCATATGCCAGTGTGGTGTCGGCAGACGAGTTCCTGGCGGCCACTCACTAGGACTTTTTGTCGAACCGCACCGTTCAACGTCACAAAATCCAAAAGGCCAGTAGCGTTCTACGTGACTGGCCTTGTTGTGCCTGGCAAATATATTTCCCGTCACAAAATCTCACGCGTGAGCTATTGAGAGCCGCAAAAATTGCCTGTAGGGTTTCTCACGCGTGAGTTTTTCACAAATGAGGCCAGCCCATGAAAAGCAGCTCTCCACCAGCCCCGACTTCCGGGTCTGCCACCGATTCCGCGAGCCGTACGGGAGAGCGCTCGAAACCCTCCGCAAAAAAACCGTCGAGCTTCTACATGAAGCAGATGCGCGCGGGCTTGGGCGCCGCCGGTTATGTAAAACACGAGGCTTGGGTGCTTCCCGAAAACCGAAGCCTGCTCAAGCAGATGGAGAAACAGCTTCGCCAACCGATTCTGGCTGGCTCATTCATGTCGGAGAATTACATGAGCGCAGGTACTAACTGGAACATCGATCGCCTCTTCAGCGCCCTTCAGTCCTTGGACGAAGTGGTCTCGAACGATATTACCCTCACCCTGGTTCAAGGCTCCGAGTCCAGCATCAAGCTTGAAATGAACGACTTCGGTGGCTTGCCGATTTACATCGCGGTGGTGGGCGATCAGATCATCGTTGACACCGTTCTGGTCGACGTCGAATCAATCAAGGACGTGCCGGCCTTCAATGACGCCGTGCTGCGCAGCCGGGAAATGTTCCCGCTGTCATCCATCGGTATCGAGTCCATGCCAAACGGACAGGTGGTTTACAACATGTTCGGCGCGCTAAGCGCCGACTCGAGCCTGACCAACGTCATGACTGAAGTGAAAACGCTCGTCGATAACGTTCAGCGCGCCAGCGAAGCCTTCGAAAGTTTTTTCAATTAATTAAAGGAATAGGGAATATCCAATGACTCAGTCCATCTGGAGCAAATTGTTCACCGCGCTGCGCGGCGGTGCCAACGAGGTCGGGGAATCAATCGTTGACCAGCAAGCCCTGCGCATCCTTGACCAAGAGATTCGCGACGCTGACAGCGCACTGGCCAACGCCAAGCGTGAACTCGTCACTATCATGGCCAAACACAAACTTTCGGTTGTTCGCGTCAGTGAGTACAACGCCAAGATCCAGGACCTGGAATCCAAGGCGCTGGCGGCTATCCAGGCCAACCGTGAAGACCTGGCTCTGGAAGTTGCCGAGGCCATTTCGACCCTGACCAACGAACTGGACGTGGAGCAAAAACAGGCCACCGAATTCGGCGGTTATGCGGAAAACATGCGCAAGGACATTGTCAAAGCCGAAAACCGCATCAAAAGCCTGCGTCAGCAAGTGGACATGGCCAAGGCGCGCGAAAGCGTTCAAAAAGCCCAGGTCAGCGCTTCAATCGCCAGTGGCGGCGCCAACGGCAAGCTGGAAACTGCGGTCGGCACATTGAACCGTTTGCAGGCAAAGCAGCAGCAACGTGCCGCTGAACTGGAAGCCCAAGACCAATTGGCCGATGCATCGTCCGGTACCGACCTGGAGCGCAAGTTGCGCGAAGCCGGCATCACTCCGGATGCAGGCAGCGCCAACGCGATTCTCGATCGCCTGAAGAAGAAATCGGCTGAGTAATTGCCTGGCGCTCCCACAGGGATTGTGGGGGCGCCTTCAGTTAATTCGTTGCCACACTTTGTTGTCGAGTCGAGGTCAAGGATGGGTGCCCTGAAGGGTTTCAAGATAATCGCAGGGCTGGCCATCTTCATGATTGTGCTGCAAGTGCTCAACGCAGTTTTCGGCTACAGCCTGCTTGCATTCGGCCTGGTCCCGAGAACGCTTCACGGGCTACCCGGCATCCTTGCCTCGCCGTTCCTGCATGCCTCTTTTGCGCACCTGAGCGCCAACCTGATCCCTTTCTTGATTCTGGGTACCTTGGTTATTGTCGAAGGGCTCAACCGGTTTTTGGCCGTCAGCGCAATGATCATTCTTTTTGGCGGTTCTCTGGTCTGGCTGTTCGGTTTTTCCGGATCGCATATCGGTGCCAGCGGTTGGGTTTTCGGGCTGTGGGCGTACCTCCTGTCCCGGGCCTGGTTCCAGAGAAGCTGGGGCAACCTGATAACAGCCAGCGTCGTGGCTCTGCTCTATGGCGGTCTGATCTTCGGCTTCCTGCCACGCCAGGGAGTTTCCTTCGAGGGACACATCTTTGGTGCCTTCGCCGGGTTTATCGCAGCAAAAGCACTTTTAACTACGTCGCGCAGTAGGTCTAATGCTGCCGGCTAACCGCACTTCAGCGTTCGGACGCCGAGGCGATTTCGTCGCCGGGAACGAGTACCCACACAATCAGGGACGAAATGTCGATTTTCCTTTTGCTGCGCATGTATGCCTCGTCCCTCTTCCACAGGTTTGGCTGGGCAGGCTTGGTCATTGCCTTGGGCGCTCACCTGGCCACGGCCTATCTGGGCCTGGTGCTGATGGGCGAACAACACCTCACCTCCCTCGCCACGTTTATCTACTTCTACCTCACGACCACGCTCACGGTGGGCTATGGCGATCTCGCGCCACAAAGTTCTGCCGGCCGCATTTTCGTGGCCACCTGGGTCATGCTCGGGGGCATTGCGCTGCTGACGGCAGCCATAGGAAAAACTACCAGCAGTGTCATCGACGCTTGGAGAAAAGGCATGAAAGGCAAAGGTGATTTCACTGGCAAGGTCGGTCATACAGTCCTTATCGGCTGGGAAGGCGCGTCCAGCGAGCGGGTGATTGAATTGTTGCTTCAGGACGAAACCTCCAGCGACAACCTGATCGTTATTTGCGATTGCACACTCGAAGAAAACCCTATGCCGGGCAAGGCTACGTTTATCAAGGGCGAAAGCCTGTCCTCGGCGGCGTTGTTGATGCGCGCTGGCGTACCGGGCGCCGAGCGCGTTCTGGTGCGAACCCATTCAGACGACCTGACCCTGGCCACTGTGCTGGCGGTCAATCAGTTGAACCCGATCGGGCATGTGGTCGCGCACTTCAATGACAGTGAAATCGCCGCGCTCGCCGGCGCCTACGCGCCGAGCCTGGAATGCACCTCAAGCATGGCCATCGAGATGCTGGTGCGTGCATCCCAAGACCCGGGGTCGTCCGTGGTCATCAATGAACTGCTGTGCGTTGGCCAGGGCGCAACTCAATACCTGATGAAACTTCCGCAGGACTTTGAGGCAACGTTTGGTGATCTGTACACACAGATGAAAGAACGCCACAACGCCACTCTGATCGGCTATCGCGCCAAAGGCGCCCAACATCCCTCGATCAACCCGCCCGGCATCACGCGCATTGAGGGCGGCGAACTTTTCTACATCGCCTCCAATCGCCTCAAGGAAATCGCCAATGGGATGGTTTAAAGAGTTGCTGGGGCTTGAGGCCCCGAGCGTCAAGACAGAATCAAAATGGACAGCCAACAAAACCCGGCCGTCAGCCACCGGCCCATTGGGTCTGTCCTTGGGCAAGGGCGTGATGTTCGACGCCTCGCTGAAATTGTTGCTCGATGAAAAAACCAGCGTAACGATTCCCGACTCCCAGCAGATCTGGAGCAACGGCACCATTGACCTCGGACAGTCGACTTGGCTGTCTCGCTATTACATGAACGACGAAGATTACTGGCTCCAAGTGCACACCACCGGCGACATCGCTGGCCAGGTCGAATCGGTGATCCTGTTCAATTACCTCAGTTACATCACTATCAGCAGCGAAGCGGAATTGCGTCGGCTGGCAGGTCCGCAAAGCCTCATCGGGCTGCCGACCTATACCCACAACGGCATCGAATACACGCGCGAATGGGGCACCGAGAATGGCCAGACAGAGTTGGTGGTGCTGAACGAACAACTGGAAAACCCGGATGAGTCCTACAGCATCGAGCACCGTTCGATGTTGTACTCGCGCGCAACCGGCCTGACCAATCGCCAGGAATTCCTGTTGTTTTCGGTTGAGGAAGACGCCGAAGGCACCATCAGCTTGAGCACCTCACTGGGCGTTTCGCTGTACACCACCGATTTGAACATTTTCTAAAAAAGGAATCAGTCCATGCTAGAAGCGCTCTCCATCTCCCTGAACAAAGCAGCCGTGCTCGGGTTTGTCTCGTACATCCTCGGCGCCGCCGTGTTGTTCGCGCTCTTCCAGTTCATCTACACCCGGATCACTCCGCACAAGGAGTTCGAACTGATCCGTTCGGGTAACGTTGCGGCGGCGATCGCGCTGGGCGGCGCCATCATCGGTTTCGCCATTCCGGCCAGCAATGTGATCGCTTACTCGATCAGCATTCTCGATTTCGTCGTCTGGGCCGTCATCGCAGCGTTCGTCCAACTGCTGGCGTTTCTGGTCACCAGCCTGGTACTCAAAGGCCTCTCTGAACGCATCCGCAAAGGTGAAATCGCCGCAGGCATCTACGTGGCAGCCGTGGCCATCAGCGTCGGCATGTTGAACGCCGCGTGCATGACTCCCTCCCAGAACTGATGGCGCACGGAGCTCCCGATGAAACGAAGCAAGTACGTTCAGTTGTCGCTGGCAGCATCGGTCGCCATGGCGATATCAGGCTGCGGACCGACGGAAAAAACCTACTCGGTACAGAAGAAGTACAACTTCCAGTCCGTCCAGCAGTGCGCCGATGAAAAACTACCGGTGGACGTCTGCTCTGACGCCTATATGACCGCCATGGCCGAGCATCGCCGCATTGCGCCGGTGTACGATAACCAGGCAGATTGTGATGCCGACTTTGTCGCCGACTGGTGCCAGCAGGACTCCGCCGGCAAATTCATCCCGAAGCTGGGGGGGTTCGAACTGACTGCCGATGGCCAGGTTACCCAAGCTCAAGTAGACGCCGCGAAGGCTCAATTGCCAGCCTCGGAAGCGAACAGCGGCGGTTCAGGGTTCTCCGGCACCGGGCTGCTGACCGGCCTGCTGATTGGCAATATGCTGAGCAATAACCGCAACAGCTATTACTCCCAGCCGGTGTATCGCTATCGCGACGATCGCGGTAATTACGCCTCCTCTACGCTTAACCAGCGGATTTCGAAGGGTTCGACTTTTACCAAGTCTAATCAGGCGAGATATGGCAGCAGCAACTACTCCGACTCCATCCGTTCCGCCAGCAAGCCTGTTTCCGTTGCCTCGTCCACCTCCCGTGGTGGCTTCGGCAGCAAGGCCAGCGCTCGCAGCGGTTGGGGTGGCGGCGGGTCGAGTAGTTAAGGAAACAGGGCCATGAAGAAAATTCTCTGCGCCGAGCGCCATGACTGGAAACAGACCGCCGACAGTCTCGGATTTCTGTTCCACACCATCGACAACGAGCCCTATTGGGACGAAAGCGCGTATTACCAGTTCACGCTCAAGCAGATCGAGAACGATCTCGAGGACCCAACCACCGAGATTCATGAGATGTGCATGGACCTGGTGGCCCGTGTGATTCAGAGCGAGGAGTTGCTGGAGCGCCTGAGCATTCCCGCGTCGTTCTTCGACATGATTCGGACCTCATGGCTCGACGGCCATCCGCATCTGTATGGGCGCATGGATTTCTCCTACAACGGCAGCGGGCCGGCCAAACTGCTGGAGCTTAACTACGACACGCCAACCAGCCTGTATGAGGCCGCCGCATTTCAGTGGGGCTGGCTGGAGCAATGCATCGAGCGCGGATTGCTGCCCCGGCATGCCGACCAGTTCAACAGCATCGACACCAAACTGCATCAGGCCTTTGCTCAACTGCAGCTCAAACAGCCCTTCTATTTCGCGTCGATGAAGGACTCGGTCGAGGACAAAGGCACCACCGACTACTTGCGCCTGGTCGCGGAAAAGGTCGGCATCGAATCACGGCACATCGACATCGAGGACATCGGCCTTACCAGCGATGGACGCTTCGTCGATCTCGAAGATCGCTGGATTCCTCACCTATTCAAGCTGCACGCCTGGGAATTCATCTTCCACGAGCCCTTCGGCGCGGCGATTGCCCTGAGCGATACACAGTTTTTCGAGCCGGCCTGGAAATCGGTCATCTCCAACAAGGGCATTCTGCCGCTGCTGTGGGAGTTCAACAAAGGCCACCCAAACCTGCTCGCGGCGCACTTGGATACCGCACCGGACAAAGCCGTTCCCAAGGGCTGGGTGCGCAAGCCCTATTTCTCCCGCGAAGGTGCCAACATCGAACTGCAAACTGCAGATGGCCTGATCGTTAAAGAGGATGGTCCCTACACAGACGCGCCGTTTATCCTTCAGGAATTCGCGCCACTGCCCAAATTTGGCGAGAGCTATACGCTGGTCGGCTCTTGGGTGGTCGGCGATCAGGCGGCGGGCATCGGCGTGCGGGAAGACAACAGCCTGATCACCAAGGATTCGAGCCGTTTCCTGCCGCACCTCATTCTCGATTGACAGACCTTTCGCTCTGAACCAAGGCTCGATGCTGCCACCACGGACCTTTTAATCGCAAAGAAAACAAAAAACCCGTACTCCAGTTGGCTTCGACCAGGGCACGGGTTGTTTTTTGCCTGTGATGTTTACTGCAAATCGGCTTTCAAGCGTTCACCCGCATAAGCCTGCGCCGCTTTTGCCTTGGTCACGACCGCGGCAGTACCGAAGAACTCGTGCGTGACGTTAGGGTAAACCTGGCGCTCGACCGGCGTGCCCGCCGAACGCAATGCCGTTTCCAGCAATGCGCCGTCATCACGAAGTGGATCAACTTCAGCATTGATTATGGTAACCGGCGGCAAGCCCTGCAGATTGGCGTGAACCAGATCGATGCGCGGGTCTTTCAAATCAGCAGGACTTTTGGTGACCTGGCTGATGAACCACAACATCATTGGACGGTTCAGCGGCACCGCGTCGGCGTACTTCTGATAGGACTCGGTTTGCATATTGGTTTGAGCCACCGGATAAATCGCCAGCACGTGTTTAGGCTGGGTAAGCCCGGATTTTTTGGCCGCAATCGCAGTCGCTACAGCGAGATTGCCGCCAGCGCTTTCACCGGCGATCGCCAACCGTTGCGGATCGCCATTGAGGCTCTTGGCATTCGCCGCAACCCAGCGGTAAGCAGCAAGCGCATCGTCATGCGCCGCCGGGAATTTATTCTCCGGCGCCAGACGATAATCAACCGACACCACAATCGCATTGGCTTCTTTTGCGATGCCACGAGCGCCACCGTCGTAGACTTTTCGATCGGCAAACACCCAACCGCCACCGTGGAAATACAAGATCACCGGAAACGGTCCAGGACCGTCAGGCGTGTATACCGTCGTCGGCATGGCGCCCGCCGCCCCCGGCACTGTTCGTTCTGTAGTGGTTACACCCGGGACCAGCACTGCGGGGTTGCTGTCCTGTCCCTTGTCGGCCAAAACACCTTTCACCGCATCGGCAATAGTCGGCTGCTTTCGAGCCTCGACCGGGGTGATTTTCTCAACGGCCTTGCCATCGAAGCTGGAGAATTTATTCAACACTGTTTGCATATCCGAATCGGTGCGCACCAGGCTTTTGGCGCTGCTGACGGTAAGGTCGGTGAGCGATTGTTTTTCCGGGTCCCGCGCGCAGCCTCCTAGCGCAAACGCAACGCTTAAGGCACACAAAACAAACATGGGAGTATTTCGGCGCTTCAAGTTTGTCAGCATAGATTTCTCCGGGCAATCCAGTAGAGAGCGCTCGACATGGATAACGAGCCGCCCTTCAAGGTCTGTCCCACAGCGCCGTGCCAGCGTTCAAAAAACTCTCAGAAACAGCCGACAAACGGTTCCAGTCGGGTATCGACCCGGCATCTCGTCAACGCACTTGAACCGCTCGCTATCCGCACCAGTCACCCATAAAGAGTTCGTTAGCCTCATGACCTGATCGGAGTCGCTGAAATGACCACTACCCTGACTGTCCGCCCCTTGATATTTGAGCCCTCGTTTGAAGTAATCCCGCCCGATGAAGGGCAAACCAGTCTGGAGCTTGTGGAGGCGATGCGTTCTATTCTGGAAACAACCTACAAAGATTACGGACACGCCGTACGCAGTGTGCATGCCAAGGCCCACGGACTGTTGCATGGCGAGATTCAAGTTCTCGATGGCTTGCCGCTTGAACTGGCTCAAGGAGTCTTCGCTCAACCCGGTCGCCTGCCCGTAGCGATACGTTTTTCCACCAACCCAGGCGATATCCTGGACGACAAAATCTCAACGCCCCGCGGCATGGCGATCAAGATTATTGGTGTTGAAGGCGAGCGATTGCCCGGCAGTGAAAACGAAATTACCCAGGATTTCGTCCTGCAAAACGCCAAGGCGTTTACCGCGCCGGCCCCCAAGGCTTTTTTGAAAACGTTAAAGCTGTTGGCCAAAACCACTGACAAAATGCCCGGCACGAAGAAGGCCATGTCAGCTGTTTTTCGCGGACTGGAAACCATTGTCGAAGCCGCGGGCGGCGCCAGCGCAACGCTGAAAAGCCTGGGTGGTCACCCGCTTACACATCCTCTGGGCGAAACTTACTACAGCGTTGTTCCATTCCTGTACGGCCCTTACTACGCCAAGCTGAGCATCGTGCCGGTGACGCCCCAATTGACGGATTTAACCAACAGCGCTGTCGACCTCAACGACCGTCCGGACGGGTTGCGCGAGGCCATCGGAGCATATTTTTCGATACAGTCCGCCGTGTGGGAAGTCCGTATTCAATTGGCCACTGACCTTGAAAAAATGCCAATTGAAGACGCCTCGGTGGTTTGGCCTGAGGACGTCAGCCCTTTCATCGCGGTGGCCCGGATTGAAGTAGGTTCGCAATCATCCTGGTCTACCGAACGTGTCAGTGAAATTGACGACGGCATGGCATTCAGCCCGTGGCACGGTTTGGCATCACATCGACCGCTGGGAGGCGTCATGCGAGTACGCAAACCTTCTTATGAGCTATCGGCCGGCTTTCGCGGCCAACACAATGGCTGCCCCATGCACGAGCCGCGCGCGCTCAACGACGATTGATCGGCGCACATGAAAAAGCCTCCTGAGCTTGCGCTGCAGGAGGCTTTTTTTCGTTCGATTACTGCAGGCAGTATCAGAACGGGATGTCGTCATCAAAGCTGTCGAAGTCCGGAGCTGGCTGAGGAGCTGCCTGCTGTGGTGCCGGACGCGACTGTTGCGGTGCCGATTGTTGCGGAGCCGACTGCTGCGGACGCGGAGCTTGTTGGCGTGGGGCTGGAGCGGACTGCTGGTAGTTATTGCCCCCGCCTTGCTGCTCACCTTGTTGTGGGCGGCCACCCAGCAGTTGCATGGTGCCTTGCATGTCTACCACGATTTCAGTGGTGTAACGCTTGATGCCGTCTTTTTCCCATTCACGGGTCTGCAGTTTGCCTTCGATGTAGACCTGCGAACCTTTACGCAGGTATTCACCCGCGATTTCCGCAACTTTGCCGAACATCGAAACACGGTGCCATTCAGTCTTTTCGACTTTCTGACCGGTTTGCTTGTCAGTCCACTGTTCGCTGGTTGCCAGACTCAGGTTGGTCACGGCGTTACCGTTAGGCAAGTAGCGAACTTCGGGATCCTGGCCGCAAGTGCCGACCAATATGACTTTGTTAACCCCACGGGCCATAACGTTCTCCTAGGCTTCGCACGCTGTCGGGGCCGGGTTGTTCACCAGGCGCTCGAGGGTGGTGCGATCTAATAGTTCAGTGTCCAATTTGATGTAAATGGCCGCTTCATCAGCGACCACTACTGCATCTGTTACCCCTACGACGGCCTTCAGGCGCTCGACCAGACCCGCTTCGCGGATCGCCTCGGGCGACAACGGCAAACGCAAGCTCGTCACGTAGGGAGGTTCACGCATGGTAACAGCAAAGGCTAACCAGAGGGCAGCCAGCCCGGCGCATCCGAGGAAGACAACCGACAAACCGCCGTGCTGGTACATCCAACCGCCCATGATTCCGCCCAAAGCGGAACCGAGAAACTGGCTTGTGGAATAAACCCCCATTGCCGTGCCTTTGCCGCCGGCCGGTGAAACCTTGCTGATCAGCGATGGCAGCGACGCTTCCAGCAGATTGAACGCAGTGAAGAACACCACCGTACCAATGACCAGGGCCCGCAAGCTGTCGCCGAACTGCCAGAAGAATAGCTCAGTGAGCATCAGCGTCAGCACTGCGCCCAATAAAACTCGTTTCATTTTGCGTTTCTTCTCGCCGTAAATGATGAACGGGATCATGGCGAAGAAAGAAATCAGCAGCGCGGTCAGGTACACCCACCAATGCTGCTCCTTGGGCAGGCCGGCTTTTTCGACCAGCGCCAACGGCAACGCAACGAAGCTCGACATCAACATCGCGTGCAACACAAAAATGCCCAGGTCCAGACGCAACAGATCCGGGTGTTTCAGGGTAGGTATCAGCGCCTGACGTGCCACGCCGGATTCGCGATGCTGCAACGGCCCCGTGGAGCGCGGCACCATGAACATCACGATAACAATGCCCAACAGCGCCATGCCACCCGTGGCGAGGAACAAACCGGACAATCCGAAAGCCCGTGTCAGCAGCGGGCCAACGACCATTGCAACGGCGAACGACAGGCCTATCGTCATGCCGATCATGGCCATGGCTTTCGTGCGATGCTGCTCACGAGTCAGGTCTGAGAGCAACGCCATCACGGCAGCGGAAATTGCGCCGGCACCTTGCAGGACTCGTCCGGCAATCACGCCCCAGATCGAATCGGCATTAGCCGCCAGCACACTGCCGAGCGCAAAAACGATCAAGCCCAGGTAAATGACCGGACGGCGGCCGATGCGGTCGGAAACAAAGCCAAATGGAATCTGGAAGATCGCCTGGGTCAGGCCATAAGCGCCAATCGCCAGCCCGATCAGGGCCGGGGTCGCGCCTGCCAGATCCATCCCATAGGTCGCCAATACCGGCAACACCATGAACATGCCTAGCATACGGAATGCGAACACCAGAGCCAGACCGCTTGCTGCGCGGGTCTCACTGCCACTCATGCGTTCGCTGTGGGGATCGTGCATGGAAAAACCTCATGTGAACCGGCGGCGATTCTACCAGTCCCATCGATTGACGGGGTATATCGCGACGCTTTGCCGCGCATAGATGACGCAGTCTTCATGTAAGGCTACGTCGCCGTCATTTGATAGTGTGCATCCATCCAGTATTTGGCCGTATACTCCTACGTTTTCGACGCCCGCCAAGCGAGGCCACTTTGGACAAGATCCTGATTCGTGGGGCCCGAACCCACAACCTGAAGAACATCGACCTGACCCTGCCACGGGACAAACTGATCGTCATCACCGGCCTGTCCGGATCCGGCAAATCGTCCCTGGCCTTCGACACGCTATACGCCGAAGGTCAGCGCCGCTATGTAGAATCGCTGTCCGCATACGCCCGGCAGTTCCTGTCGATGATGGAAAAACCTGACGTCGACACCATCGAAGGTTTGTCGCCAGCCATTTCCATCGAGCAAAAGTCGACCTCGCACAACCCGCGCTCAACGGTCGGCACCATCACTGAAATCTACGATTACCTGCGCCTGCTTTACGCTCGCGTGGGTATTCCACGTTGCCCCGATCACGACATTCCGCTGGAAGCGCAAACCGTCAGCCAGATGGTTGACCTTGTTCTGGCACAGCCCGAAGGCAGCAAACTTATGCTGCTGGCCCCGGTGATCCGTGAACGCAAGGGTGAGCATCTCTCGGTTTTCGAAGAGCTGCGTGCGCAAGGCTTTGTGCGTGCTCGCGTCAACGGCAGGTTATGTGAGCTGGACGAACTGCCGAAGCTCGACAAGCAGAAGAAGCATTCGATTGATGTGGTGGTCGACCGCTTCAAGGTTCGCGCCGATCTGCAACAGCGTCTGGCTGAATCCTTCGAAACCGCGCTGAAACTGGCAGACGGCATCGCCCTCGTTGCACCGATGGATGACGAACCGGGCGAAGAGATGATCTTCTCCGCGCGCTTCGCTTGCCCGATTTGCGGTCATGCGATCAGTGAACTGGAACCCAAATTGTTTTCCTTCAACAACCCCGCTGGCGCGTGCCCAACGTGCGACGGGCTTGGCGTAAAGCAATTCTTCGACATCAAGCGACTGGTCAACGGCGAACTGACATTGGCCGAAGGCGCGATTCGTGGCTGGGACCGGCGCAATGTTTATTACTTCCAGATGCTCGGGTCGCTGGCTTCGCACTACAAATTCAGCCTTGAAGTGCCATTTAATGACCTGCCCGCCGATCAGCAGAAGCAAATCCTGCACGGCAGCGGCTCGCAGAACGTCGACTTCAAATACCTGAATGATCGTGGCGATATCGTCAAACGCTCGCACCCATTCGAAGGCATCGTACCGAACCTGGAGCGTCGCTATCGCGAGACCGAGTCGGCCTCTGTACGTGAAGAACTGGCCAAGTTCCTTAGCACTCAGCCTTGCCCGGACTGCCGCGGCACGCGCCTGCGTCGTGAAGCGCGGCACGTTTGGGTTGGCGAGAAGACCCTACCGGCCGTCACCAATCTGCCGATCGGCGATGCCTGTGAATATTTCGGCGGCCTGAAGCTGACGGGACGTCGCGGTGAAATTGCCGACAAGATTCTCAAGGAAATCCGCGAGCGACTGCAGTTCCTGGTCAACGTAGGCCTGGATTATCTGTCGCTGGACCGCAGTGCCGACACCTTATCCGGCGGTGAGGCCCAGCGTATTCGCCTGGCCAGCCAGATCGGCGCCGGTCTGGTGGGCGTTCTTTACATCCTCGACGAACCGTCGATTGGTCTGCACCAGCGTGATAACGACCGACTGCTTGGCACCCTCAAGCATCTGCGCGATATCGGTAACACGGTCATCGTGGTCGAGCACGACGAAGATGCCATTCGACTCGCAGATTACGTGGTCGATATTGGCCCTGGCGCTGGCGTTCACGGCGGCCATATTGTCGCCGAAGGTACACCAGCGGAAGTGATGGCTCACCCTGACTCCCTGACAGGTAAATACTTGTCGGGCCGCGTAAAAATCGCGGTTCCGGCCAAGCGCACCCCTCGTAACAAGAAGTTGTCGTTGTCGCTCAAGGGCGCTCGCGGCAACAACTTGCGCAATGTCGACCTGGACATTCCTATCGGCCTGTTGACTTGCGTGACCGGTGTTTCAGGCTCCGGCAAATCGACCCTGATCAACAACACACTGTTCCCGTTAAGCGCTACCGCACTCAACGGCGCAACAACTCTGGAGGCTGCCGCTCACGACAGCATCAAGGGCCTTGAACACCTGGATAAAGTGGTTGATATCGACCAAAGCCCGATCGGTCGTACACCGCGCTCGAACCCGGCAACTTATACCGGACTGTTCACGCCGATTCGCGAGCTATTCGCCGGCGTACCCGAGTCTCGGTCCCGTGGTTATGGACCCGGGCGCTTCTCCTTCAACGTGAAGGGTGGACGTTGCGAAGCGTGCCAAGGCGACGGCTTGATCAAAGTAGAAATGCACTTCCTGCCGGACATCTACGTTCCGTGCGACGTCTGCAAGAGCAAGCGCTACAACCGCGAAACTCTGGAGATCAAGTACAAGGGCAAGAGCATCCACGAGACCCTCGAAATGACTATCGAGGAAGCTCGGGTGTTCTTCGATGCAGTTCCGGCTTTGGCGCGCAAACTGCAGACGCTGATGGACGTTGGCTTGTCCTACATCAAGCTTGGGCAGTCAGCTACCACGCTGTCCGGCGGTGAAGCGCAGCGAGTCAAACTTTCCCGCGAGCTGTCCAAACGCGATACCGGCAAGACGCTGTATATCCTCGATGAGCCGACCACCGGTTTGCACTTCGCTGATATTCAGCAATTGCTCGATGTTCTGCATCGCCTGCGCGACCACGGCAATACTGTCGTAGTTATCGAGCATAACCTCGACGTCATCAAAACAGCGGACTGGCTGGTAGACCTTGGACCTGAAGGCGGCTCCAAAGGCGGACAGATCATTGCCGTCGGCACTCCTGAGGACGTGGCCGAGATGAAGCAATCGCACACAGGCTTCTATCTCAAGCCGCTGCTGGCTCGCGACAAAGCCTGATTCAAGGCCACGAAAAAGCCCCTGTCACGTACACAGTGACAGGGGCTTTTTTTATAGCCTTTGGAAAAATTAAAACTGCGACTGCAGGTAATTTTCCAAACCGACAAGTTTGATCAGACCTAACTGCTTCTCGAGCCAATAGGTGTGATCTTCTTCGGTGTCATTAAGCTGAATACGCAAGATCTCGCGACTGACGTAATCCTTGTGCTGCTCGCAGAGCTCAATGCCTTTGCAGAGTGCAGCGCGAACTTTGTATTCGAGGCGCAGATCGGCAGCCAGCATGTCCGGCACGGTGGTGCCAACATCCAGGTCATCAGGACGCATGCGAGGCGTGCCTTCAAGCATCAGGATCCGACGCATAAGAGCGTCCGCGTGCTGCGCTTCTTCTTCCATCTCGTGATTGATACGTTCGTAGAGCTCGGTGAAACCCCAGTCCTCATACATCCGCGAATGAACGAAATATTGATCACGCGCAGCCAGTTCGCCGGTCAGCAACGTGTTGAGGTAATCGATTACGTCTGGGTGGCCTTGCATCGCCCTACATCTCCCTACTTCAAAGTCTGTAGTTTGAACCAACCGGACTGTCCGGTCACTCCGTTTACGCGATAAAAGCGAAGATATTCTGAGAAAAGTAGTTTAAATAGCGCAAAAACCGCCCAAATGAGGGCGGTTCTGCTTCTCGTTTAGACTTCGTTAATCTGTACGTTGAGTGCCTTTGCGATTGCTTCTCCATACGCCGGATCGGCTTTGAAAAAATGCTGCAATTGACGATCAACGACGTCACTGGAAACCCCGGCCATGGCGCCGGCGATATTGCTGACCAGCAGGGATTTCTGCTCAGCACTCATCAAACGGTACAACGCGCCGGCGTGACTGTAGTAGTCGGTGTCTTCGCGATGATCGTAGCGATCAGCTGCGCCACTGAGTGCTAAAGCAGGTTCTGCATAGCGAGGCGCTTGCTTTGGCGACTCTACGTAGCTGTTTGGCTCGTAATTAGGCGCTGCACCGCCATTGCTGCCGAACGCCATGGAACCATCGCGCTGGTAACTGTTTACGACGTTGCGCGGTGCGTTCACCGGCAATTGCTGATGGTTGGTGCCAACACGGTAGCGATGAGCATCAGCGTAAGCAAACACACGACCTTGCAGCATACGGTCCGGGGACAAACCAACTCCGGGGACCATGTTGCTTGGACCAAACGCCGCTTGCTCAACCTCGGCAAAGTAGTTCTGCGGGTTGCGATTGAGTTCCAGCTCACCCACTTCAATCAGCGGAAACTCTTTCTGCGACCACGTCTTGGTCACATCGAACGGATTCTCGTAGTGCGCCGCGGCTTGCGCCTCGGTCATGATCTGAATACACACACGCCATTTAGGGAAGTCACCGCGCTCAATCGCACCGAACAAATCACGCTGAGCGTAATCAGGATCGGTGCCTGCGAGACGAGCAGCCTCTGCGGGCGCGAGGTTCTTGATCCCTTGCTGGGTCTTGTAGTGCCATTTGACCCAGTGACGCTCATCCGAAGCGTTGATCAGGCTGTAGGTATGACTACCAAACCCGTGCATGTGACGGTACCCATCCGGGATCCCGCGGTCCGAAAACAGTATGGTGACCTGGTGCAGCGCCTCCGGTGAGTGTGACCAAAAATCCCACATCATCTGCGCGCTTTTGAGATTGCTTTGCGGCAAGCGTTTTTGGGTGTGGATAAAATCCGGAAACTTCAGGGGGTCACGGATGAAGAACACCGGTGTGTTGTTACCGACGATGTCCCAGTTACCTTCCTCGGTGTAAAACTTAAGAGCAAAGCCGCGCGGATCCCGTTCGGTATCAGCAGAGCCGCGCTCGCCACCCACGGTGGAAAAGCGCAAGAAAGTTGGCGTTTGCTTACCGACGGACTCAAAAAGCTTTGCACTGGTGTACTCGCGGATATCACGAGTGACAGTGAACTTACCGTAAGCGCCCGAGCCTTTAGCGTGAACGCGACGCTCTGGGATGTTTTCACGATTGAAGTGTGCAAGCTTCTCGATCAGGTGGAAGTCGTCAAGAAGCAGTGGGCCCCGAGGGCCAGCAGAGCGAGAATTCTGGTTATCGGCGACTGGAGCGCCGCTAGCGGTGGTAAGCGTCTTGTATTGGCTCATGCGATCTATCCTTTGTCAGTCTTCAACTGCCGGCTAATCGGCTGAAAAGGAGTATTGATCAGAAACGTTACACCTTCAAATTCATTAACTTGTAAGTGTCGATAGAAAATAACTAATAAAGAGAATGTTGTTCGCTAAAGAAAACTTTTCGAGCGCACACAAAAAACCGGGCTCAAGGCCCGGTTTTTCGTTTCAGACTGACGTCTTACTCAGCGGATACAGCTTCACCGCCAACTGGACGATCAACCAACTCGACGTACGCCATAGGCGCGTTGTCGCCAGTGCGGAAGCCGCACTTGAGGATGCGCAGGTAGCCACCCTCACGGGTAGCGTAACGCTTGCCCAGGTCGTTGAAGAGCTTACCAACGATAGCTTTCGAACGAGTACGGTCGAAAGCCAAACGGCGGTTAGCCAGGCTGTCTGTCTTGGCCAAAGTGATCAGCGGCTCAGCAACGCGACGCAGTTCTTTAGCTTTCGGCAGTGTAGTTTTGATCAGCTCGTGCTCGAACAGCGACACTGCCATGTTTTGAAACATGGCCTTGCGGTGCGAGCTAGTGCGGCTCAGGTGACGACCACTTTTACGATGACGCATGGTTCATTCCTTACCAAACACAACGTTCGGTGATTACGACGATCAGGCAGTCGCCTTGTCGTCCTTCTTAAGACTTGCAGGCGGCCAGTTGTCGAGGCGCATGCCGAGGGACAGACCGCGGGAGGCCAGAACGTCCTTGATTTCAGTCAAGGATTTCTTGCCAAGGTTCGGAGTCTTCAACAGCTCTACTTCGGTACGCTGAATCAGGTCGCCGATGTAGTAGATGTTTTCCGCCTTAAGGCAGTTAGCCGAACGTACAGTCAGTTCCAGATCGTCAACCGGGCGAAGCAGGATCGGATCGATCTCGTCTTCCTGCTCAACAACCACTGGCTCACTGTCACCCTTGAGGTCGACGAACGCAGCCAACTGCTGTTGCAGAATGGTTGCAGCGCGGCGGATAGCCTCTTCAGGATCCAGAGTACCGTTGGTTTCCAGATCAATAACCAGCTTGTCCAGGTTAGTACGCTGTTCGACACGGGCGTTTTCCACCACGTATGCGATACGGCGAACCGGGCTGAACGAAGAGTCAAGCTGCAAGCGACCAATGCTGCGGCTTTCGTCTTCATCGCTCTGACGCGAGTCGGCCGGTTCATAACCACGACCACGAGCTACAGTGAGCTTCATGTTCAGGGCGCCGTTAGACGCCAGGTTAGCGATTACGTGATCGGGGTTAACGATCTCGACATCATGATCCAGCTGAATATCGGCAGCGGTAACCACCCCCGAACCCTTCTTCGACAAGGTCAGCGTAACTTCGTCACGACCGTGCAGCTTGATAGCCAGACCTTTAAGGTTCAACAGGATTTCAATTACGTCTTCCTGTACACCTTCGATGGCGCTGTACTCGTGGAGCACACCGTCAATCTCGGCCTCGACTACTGCACAGCCGGGCATTGAGGACAACAAGATGCGTCGCAGCGCGTTGCCCAGGGTGTGGCCAAAACCACGCTCGAGAGGCTCGAGAGTGATCTTGGCGCGGGTTGGACTGACAACCTGCACATCAATATGGCGGGGTGTCAGGAACTCATTTACCGAAATCTGCATGGATGCACCTATTTTCTAGCCCTTACTTGGAGTAGAGCTCGACAATCAGGCTTTCGTTGATGTCGGCGGACAGATCACTGCGAGCTGGAACGTTCTTGAAAACGCCCGACTTCTTCTCAGTGTCTACTTCTACCCATTCTACGCGGCCACGTTGGGCACACAGATCGAGAGCTTGGACAATGCGAAGTTGGTTCTTTGCTTTCTCGCGAATCGCGACCACGTCACCAGCACGAACCTGGTACGACGGTACGTTTACGGTCTGACCGTTAACGCTGACGGATTTGTGCGATACCAGCTGACGGGATTCGGCACGAGTAGAGCCAAAACCCATACGGTATACAACGTTGTCCAGACGGCATTCGAGCAGTTGCAACAGGTTTTCGCCAGTTGCACCTTTCTTGCCAGCAGCTTCTTTATAGTAGCCGCTGAATTGACGCTCGAGAACGCCGTAGATACGACGCACTTTCTGCTTTTCACGCAGTTGGGTGCCGTAGTCGGACTGGCGACCGCGGCGTTGGCCGTGGATACCAGGTGCTGCTTCAATGTTGCACTTCGATTCGATCGCGCGCACGCCGCTCTTCAGGAAGAGATCGGTGCCTTCGCGACGAGCGAGTTTGCATTTTGGACCAATGTAACGAGCCATTCTTTACAATCTCCTGGATTACACGCGGCGCTTCTTCGGCGGACGGCACCCGTTGTGCGGGATTGGCGTCACGTCGGTGATGCTGGCGATCTTATAGCCACAGCCGTTCAAAGCACGGACAGCAGACTCACGACCTGGACCTGGACCCTTGACGTTAACGTCGAGGTTTTTCAGGCCGTATTCCAGCGCAGCTTGACCAGCACGTTCAGCAGCTACTTGAGCAGCAAACGGGGTGGACTTGCGGGAACCGCGGAAACCCGAACCACCGGAGGTAGCCCAAGAAAGCGCGTTACCTTGACGGTCGGTGATGGTCACGATTGTGTTGTTAAAAGATGCATGGATGTGGGCGATGCCATCAACCACTGTCTTTTTAACTTTTTTACGAGGACGAGCAGCAGGTTTTGCCATGATTAATTTCCTGTCGATTCGCTGGGGCGATTACTTGCGGATCGGCTTACGCGGACCTTTACGGGTACGCGCGTTAGTCTTGGTACGCTGACCGCGTACTGGAAGACCACGACGATGACGCAGACCGCGATAGCAACCGAGGTCCATCAAACGCTTGATTTTCATGTTGATTTCGCGACGCAGGTCACCTTCAGTGGTGAACTTCGCCACTTCGCCACGCAGCTGTTCAATCTGCTCGTCGCTCAGATCCTTGATCTTTGCGGCTGGGTTTACCCCAGTCACTGCACAAATTTTCTGTGCAGTAGTGCGACCAACACCATAGATGTAGGTCAGCGAGATAACAGTGTGCTTGTTATCTGGAATGTTAACGCCTGCAATACGGGCCATTCAGTGGGACTCCAATTGACAGCTACCTACGCCCCGGAAGCCAAGAAATAGGGCGCGAGATAATATCGCTGTAATAACAAATAATCAACCCGGCAGCGCACTAGCTGCCGGGCTTCAAGCGGATCACACTCAGCCTTGGCGCTGTTTGTGACGCGGTTCCGCGCTGCAAATTACTCGAACAACACCTTCGCGGCGAATAATCTTGCAGTTACGGCACAGCTTTTTCACCGATGCACGAACTTTCATCACCAACTCCTCGAACCTTATGGGTACTACTCAGCGCAACATGCCGCTGCCGTAACCCTTCAGGTTGGCTTTCTTCATCAGGGATTCGTACTGGTGCGAAACGAGGTGCGATTGTACTTGGGACATGAAGTCCATCACAACCACGACCACGATCAGCAACGAGGTCCCGCCAAGGTAGAACGGTACGTTTGCCGCAACCACCAGAAACTGGGGCAGCAAGCACACGGCCGTCATGTAAAGAGCACCGAACATGGTCAAGCGAGTCAAAACGCCATCAATATAGCGTGCAGACTGCTCTCCTGGACGGATACCCGGAATAAAGGCACCGGACTTCTTCAGGTTTTCCGCTACGTCTTTCGGATTGAACATCAACGCCGTATAGAAGAAGCAGAAGAAAATAATCCCTGCACTAAACAGCAGAATATTCAACGGCTGACCAGGAGCGATCGACTGCGAGATGTCCTGCAACCAGCCCATACCTTCAGACTGACCGAACCAGGCACCCAACGAAGCCGGGAACAGCAAAATGCTGCTCGCGAAAATAGCCGGAATAACACCGGCCATGTTCACCTTCAGCGGCAAGTGGCTGGTCTGCGCAGCAAAGACCTTGCGGCCCTGCTGGCGCTTGGCGTAGTGAACAGCAATACGACGCTGACCACGCTCAATGAACACCACGAAACCGATAATCGCTACTGCCAGCAAACCGATGGCAACCAAAGCGAAGATGTTGATATCGCCCTGACGCGCAGACTCGAAAGACTGCCCGATTGCTCTCGGAAGACCGGCGACGATACCCGAAAAAATCAACATCGAGATACCGTTGCCAACACCACGCTCAGTAATCTGCTCACCCAGCCACATCATGAACATCGCACCAGCCACAAAAGTGGATACCGCGACGAAATGGAAGCCAAAGTCACCAGTGAACGCAACGCCCTGCCCCGCCAGACCTATGGACATGCCAATAGCCTGAACCAGAGCGAGGACGACAGTGCCGTAGCGGGTGTACTGGCTAATCTTGCGACGACCAGCTTCACCTTCCTTCTTCAACTGTTCCAGCTGCGGGCTGACGGCGGTCATCAACTGCATGATGATCGATGCCGAAATGTACGGCATGATCCCCAGAGCAAAGATACTCATCCGTTCCAGCGCGCCGCCGGAAAACATGTTGAACAAGCTAAGAATGGTCCCCTCATTCTGTCGAAACAGGTCCGCGAGTCGGTCCGGGTTAATACCTGGAACCGGGATGTGTGCGCCTATTCGGTAGACGATAATCGCCAGGAACAGAAAACGCAGACGAGCCCAGAGTTCAGACATACCGCCTTTGCCGAGCGCAGAGAGAGCACCTTGCTTAGCCATTTATTCCTCGAACTTGCCGCCAGCTGCTTCGATAGCCGCACGCGCACCTTTGGTGGCGCCGATTCCCTTTCCGATGGTAACAGCGCGAGTAACTTCGCCGGACAGCATGATTTTCACACGCTGTACGTTGACGTTGATCACGTTGGCATCTTTCAGAGACTGCACAGTTACGATGTCGCCTTCCACTTTAGCCAACTCGGACAAACGCACTTCTGCGCGATCCATAGCCTTCAGGGAAACGAAACCGAATTTTGGCAGGCGACGATGCAGCGGCTGTTGACCGCCTTCAAAGCCTGGAGCAATAGTGCCACCAGAGCGGGAGGACTGACCTTTGTGGCCACGGCCACCGGTCTTGCCCAAACCACTACCGATACCACGGCCCGGACGATGCTTTTCGCGACGGGAACCCGGCGCTGGACTCAGATCATTGAGTTTCATCGATTAACCCTCGACACGCAGCATGTAGTAAGCCTTGTTGATCATCCCGCGATTCTCGGGAGTATCAAGTACTTCTACAGTGTGACCGATGCGACGCAGACCCAGACCCTTAACGCACAATTTGTGGTTAGGGATGCGGCCGGTCATGCTTTTGATCAGCGTAACTTTAACGGTAGCCATGATCAGAAGATCTCCTTGACGCTTTTGCCACGCTTGGCGGCAATGGATTCAGGAGACTGCATAGCCTTCAAACCTTTAAAAGTGGCGTGAACCACGTTTACCGGGTTAGTCGAGCCGTAGCACTTGGCCAGAACGTTCTGAACGCCAGCAACTTCGAGGACAGCACGCATAGCGCCGCCAGCGATGATACCGGTACCTTCAGAAGCAGGCTGCATGTACACCTTCGAAGCGCCGTGACCGGACTTCATTGCGTACTGCAGAGTGGTGCCGTTCAGATCAACTTGGATCATGTTGCGACGAGCAGCTTCCATTGCCTTCTGGATCGCAGCAGGCACTTCACGTGACTTGCCACGGCCGAAGCCAACACGCCCTTTACCATCACCTACCACGGTCAACGCGGTGAAAGTGAAGATACGGCCGCCTTTAACGGTTTTGGCTACGCGGTTAACTTGAACCAGCTTCTCAATGTAGCCTTCGTCGCGCTTTTGGTCGTTATTTGACATAACTTAGAACTCCAGCCCAGCTTCACGAGCAGCATCAGCCAGCGCCTTGACGCGGCCGTGGTACTTGAAGCCAGAGCGGTCGAAAGCCACCTGCGAGACGCCAGCGGCTTTTGCACGCGTAGCGACCAGCTGGCCAACCTTAGTGGCCGCGTCGATGTTGCCAGTGGCGCCATCACGCAGTTCTTTATCCAAAGTCGAGGCGGATGCCAGGACTTTGTTGCCGTCGGCCGAAATGACCTGGGCGTAGATGTGCTGCGACGAGCGGAACACGCAGAGACGCACGACTTCTAGTTCGTGCATTTTCAGGCGTGCTTTGCGAGCGCGACGCAGTCGAGTAACTTTTTTGTCGGTCATTTGCTATGCCCTACTTCTTCTTGGCTTCTTTACGACGGACGACTTCGTCCGCGTAGCGCACACCTTTGCCTTTGTACGGCTCTGGTGGACGGAAGTCGCGGATCTCGGCGGCCACTTGACCTACCAGCTGCTTATCGATGCCCTTGATCAGGATATCGGTCTGGCTAGGAGTCTCAGCGGTGATGCCTTCCGGCAGTTCATAATCCACTGGGTGCGAGAAGCCAAGAGCCAGGTTCAGCACTGTGCCTTTTGCTTGCGCTTTGTAACCAACACCGACCAGCTGGAGCTTACGCTCGAAGCCTTGGCTTACGCCTTGGACCATGTTGTTTACCAACGCACGAGTGGTACCAGCCATTGCGCGAGTTTGTTGATCGCCATTGCGAGCAGCGAAACGCAGCTCACCAGCTTCTTCAACAATCTCAACGGACGAATGGATGTTCAGTTCGAGAGTGCCCTTGGCACCCTTCACCGAAAGCTGTTGGCCTGCGAATTTTACTTCGACACCGGCTGGCAGCTTAACGGGGTTCTTAGCGACGCGTGACATGCTTATCCCCCCTTAGAACACAGTGCAAAGAACTTCGCCGCCGACACCGGCAGCGCGCGCAGCACGATCCGTCATCACACCTTTGTTGGTGGAGACGATAGACACACCGAGACCGCCACGAACTTTTGGCAGATCATCGACGGACTTGTACTGACGCAGGCCTGGACGGCTAACGCGCTTCACTTCCTCGATGACCGGACGGCCTTCGAAGTACTTCAGCTCGATGGACAGCAGTGGTTTGATTTCGCTGCTGATCTGATAACCCGCAATGTAACCTTCGTCCTTCAGGACTTTGGCAACAGCTACCTTCAAAGTAGAAGATGGCATGCTTACGACGGACTTTTCAGCCATCTGGGCATTACGGATTCGAGTTAGCATGTCCGCTAACGGGTCCTGCATACTCATGGGCTAGACGCTCCTAATACAAAAAAATTAGCCTTGCGGCTACTACTTGTCGCCGAGAACATCCGTACGAAAAAAGTACGGGCTCAGGCGAGCCGGGTATTCTAGACACACCCCACAAATGAATCAAGCCCCAATAGGGGCTTGATTCAAGTTCAATGTCACCAGCGGTCAGGATCTTGCGATCCCGAGCACCGAGACTTTGACAGTGCTTACCAGCTGGCTTTAACCAGACCAGGCACGTCACCACGCATTGCCGCTTCGCGCAATTTGTTACGGCCAAGGCCGAACTTGCGGTAAACGCCGTGCGGACGACCGGTCAGGCGGCAGCGGTTACGCATGCGCGAGGCGCTTGCGTCACGTGGCTGCTTCTGCAGAGCGACTGTTGCTTCCCAACGTGCTTCTGGACTTGCGTTCAGATCAACGATGATAGCTTTCAGTGCTGCACGCTTTTTGGCGTACTTGGCAACCGTGAGCTGACGCTTCAGCTCGCGGTTTTTCATGCTCATCTTGGCCATTTTCCTACTCCAATCAGTTGCGGAACGGGAATTTGAAAGCACGCAACAGGGCGCGACCTTCATCATCGTTCTTGGCAGTGGTGGTCAGGGTAATGTCCAGACCGCGGAGAGCATCGATCTTGTCGTAGTCGATTTCCGGGAAGATGATCTGCTCTTTAACGCCCATGCTGTAGTTACCACGACCATCAAAGGACTTGGCATTCAGGCCGCGGAAGTCGCGAACCCGAGGCAGGGAGATCGACAGCAGACGATCCAGGAATTCATACATACGCTCACGGCGCAGAGTCACTTTGACGCCGATCGGCCAACCTTCACGGACTTTAAAGCCAGCGATGGATTTCCGAGCATAAGTCACAACAACTTTCTGACCGGTGATCTTTTCGAGGTCAGCAACAGCGTGCTCAATGACTTTTTTGTCACCAACAGCTTCGCCCAGACCCATGTTCAGGGTGATCTTTGTAACGCGTGGAACTTCCATCACGTTCGAAAGCTTAAGTTCTTCCTTAAGCTTCGGTGCGATTTCCTTCCAGTAAATCTCTTTTAGTCGTGCCATGGTCTTCTACCTAGCAGTGTTCAAGCATCAACCGCTTTTTGGGTCGACTTGAAGACACGAATTTTCTTGCCGTCTTCTACTTTGAAACCAACGCGGTCAGCCTTGTTGGTTTCGCCGTTGAAAATGGCGACGTTAGAAGCGTCCAGTGGAGCTTCTTTTTCGACGATACCGCCTTGTACGCCCGACATCGGGTTAGGCTTGGTATGACGCTTAACCAGGTTCAGACCACCAATAACCAGACGGTTATTAGCGAGAACCTTAAGCACCTTACCGCGCTTACCTTTGTCTTTGCCGGCGATCACGATGATCTCGTCGTCACGACGAATCTTTTGCATGTCGGATCTCCTTACAGCACTTCTGGGGCGAGCGAGACGATCTTCATGAACTTCTCAGTACGAAGTTCACGGGTCACTGGCCCAAAGATACGGGTGCCGATCGGCTCTTGCTTGTTGTTCAGAAGAACAGCAGCGTTGCCATCAAAGCGGATAATGGAGCCATCAGCACGGCGTACGCCGTGACGAGTGCGGACTACAACAGCAGTCATCACTTGGCCTTTTTTCACTTTACCGCGCGGAATTGCTTCCTTGACGGTAACTTTGATGATGTCACCGATACCAGCGTAACGACGATGGGAGCCACCCAGCACCTTGATGCACATAACGCGGCGAGCGCCGCTGTTATCGGCCACATCGAGCATGGATTGAGTCTGAATCATATAATTTCTCCGACCCCTAGTCCTTAGACTTCCACAGCGCGTTCGAGAATATCAACCAGCGCCCAAGACTTGGTCTTGGCCAGCGGACGAGTTTCACGAATAGTGACTTTGTCGCCGATGTGGCACTGATTGGTTTCGTCGTGCGCGTGCAGCTTAGTCGAACGCTTAACGTATTTACCGTAGATCGGGTGCTTTACGCGACGCTCGATCAGAACGGTGATGGTCTTGTCCATTTTGTCGCTGACAACACGGCCAGTCAGCGTACGGACGGTTTTTTCGGCTTCAGCCATGATTACTTACCTGCCTGCTGTTTGAGCACAGTCTTCACGCGAGCGATGTCACGCTTAACTTGCCGGAGCAGGTGAGACTGCCCCAACTGGCCAGTTGCTTTCTGCATGCGCAGATTGAACTGGTCGCGCAGCAGGCCGAGCAGTTGCTCGTTAAGCTGCGGCGCGTCTTTTTCACGAAGTTCATTCGCTTTCATCACATCACCGTCCGTTTAACAAAAGCGGTGGCGAGCGGCAGCTTTGCAGCAGCCAGGGCAAAAGCCTCACGCGCCAGCTCTTCAGAAACGCCCTCGATTTCATACAGGACTTTGCCTGGCTGAATCTGGGCAACCCAGTACTCCACACTACCCTTACCTTTACCCATCCGAACTTCGAGGGGCTTTTTGGAAATAGGCTTGTCCGGGAATACACGGATCCAGATCTTGCCACCACGTTTAACGTGGCGGGTCAGTGCACGACGCGCTGACTCGATCTGACGAGCGGTGAGACGACCACGAGCTACAGACTTCAGCGCGAACTCGCCGAAGCTGACTTTGCTACCGCGCTGAGCCAGACCACGGTTGTGGCCTGTCATCTGCTTGCGGAACTTCGTACGCTTTGGTTGCAACATTTGGCGTACCCCTTACTTAGCAGCTTTTTTACGAGGCGCTGGTGCTTGTGGTTTCAGTTCTTCTTGGCGACCACCAATTACTTCGCCTTTGAAGATCCAAACCTTTACACCGATCACACCGTAAGTGGTGTGAGCTTCGTAGTTGGCATAGTCGATGTCGGCACGCAGGGTGTGCAGTGGCACACGACCTTCGCGATACCATTCAGTACGTGCGATTTCAGCACCGCCGAGACGACCGCTCACTTGGATTTTGATGCCTTTGGCACCAATACGCATGGCGTTCTGTACTGCGCGCTTCATAGCGCGACGGAACATTACGCGACGTTCCAGCTGCTGAGCTACGCTCTGCGCAACCAACATACCGTCGAGCTCCGGCTTGCGGATTTCTTCGATATTGATGTGCACAGGCACACCCATTTGTTTGGTCAGGTCCTGACGCAGTTTCTCAACATCTTCACCTTTCTTCCCGATAACGATACCTGGACGAGCAGTGTGGATGGTGATACGTGCAGTTTGGGCCGGACGATGGATATCGATACGGCTTACGGACGCGCTTTTTAATTTGTCTTGGAGATACTCACGCACCTTCAGATCAGCGAACAAATAGTCCGCATAAGTCCGACCGTCTGCGTACCAGACGGAGGTGTGCTCCTTGACGATTCCCAGGCGAATGCCAATGGGATGTACTTTCTGACCCATCTCTTCGACTCCGTTACTTGTCAGCAACCTTGACAGTGATATGGCAAGACCGCTTGACGATGCGATCAGCACGGCCTTTGGCACGTGGCATGATTCGCTTCAGCGAACGCCCTTCGTTGACGAAAACGGTGCTGACTTTAAGGTCATCAACGTCTGCGCCTTCGTTATGCTCGGCGTTGGCTACGGCCGACTCCAGCACTTTCTTCATGATCTCGGCGGCTTTCTTACTGCTGAAAGCCAACAGGTTGAGCGCTTCGCCCACCTTCTTCCCGCGGATCTGGTCGGCGACCAAGCGGGCTTTCTGGGCGGAGATTCGAGCGCCCGACAACTTAGCGGCTACTTCCATCGTTCCTTACCCCTTAACGCTTGGCTTTCTTGTCTGCCACGTGCCCACGATATGTGCGGGTACCGGCAAACTCGCCCAGTTTGTGGCCGACCATGTCTTCGTTCACGAGAACTGGAACATGTTGACGACCGTTATGCACTGCAATGGTCAAACCGACCATTTGTGGCAGGATCATCGAGCGACGCGACCAGGTTTTCACTGGTTTGCGATCGTTCTTTTCCGCCGCCACTTCGATCTTCTTCAGTAGGTGAAGATCAATAAAAGGACCTTTTTTCAGAGAACGTGGCACTGTCGTATCCCTCTATTTACTTGCGACGACGGACGATCATTTTGTCGGTACGCTTATTACCACGAGTCTTCGCGCCCTTAGTCGGGAAGCCCCATGGCGATACCGGATGACGACCACCAGAGGTACGACCTTCACCACCACCATGTGGGTGGTCAACCGGGTTCATGGCAACACCACGAACGGTTGGGCGAACGCCACGCCAGCGCTTGGCACCAGCCTTACCCAGCGAACGAAGGCTGTGCTCGGAGTTCGAGACTTCACCCAAGGTCGCACGGCATTCAGCCAGTACTTTACGCATCTCACCAGAACGCAGACGCAGGGTCACGTAGACACCTTCACGAGCGATCAACTGAGCCGAAGCACCAGCGGAACGAGCGATTTGCGCGCCTTTACCTGGCTTCAATTCGATGCCGTGTACGGTGCTACCAACTGGAATGTTACGCAGTTGCAGAGCGTTGCCCGGCTTGATCGGCGCCAAGGCACCTGCGATCAGCTGGTCACCAGCACTCACGCCTTTAGGGGCGATGATGTAGCGACGCTCGCCATCTGCGTACAGCAGCAGAGCGATGTGAGCAGTACGGTTTGGATCGTATTCAATACGCTCGACAGTGGCAGCGATGCCATCTTTGTCGTTGCGACGGAAATCGACCAGACGATAATGCTGCTTATGGCCACCACCGATGTGACGAGTGGTAATACGACCATTGTTGTTACGACCACCAGTCTTCGATTTTTTCTCGAGCAGCGGTGCGTGAGGAGCGCCTTTATGCAGCTCCTGGTTGACCACCTTGACCACAAAACGGCGGCCAGGGGAAGTCGGTTTGCATTTAACGATTGCCATGATGCACCCCTTCCTTACTCAGCACTGCTGCTGAAATCGAGATCTTGGCCTGGCTGAAGGGAGATAACTGCCTTCTTCCAGTCATTACGCTTGCCCAGACCGCGAGCAGTGCGCTTGCTCTTACCCAGAACATTCAGGGTAGTAACACGCTCTACTTTCACGCTGAACAGGCTTTCGACGGCCTTCTTGATTTCCAGCTTGGTTGCGTCAGTTGCAACCTTGAAAACGAACTGGCCTTTCTTGTCAGCCAGAACCGTAGCCTTCTCGGAAACGTGCGGGCCAAGCAGAACTTTAAATACGCGTTCCTGGTTCATCCCAGCAGCTCCTCGAATTTCTTCACGGCCGACACGGTGATCAACACCTTGTCGTATGCGATCAGACTAACTGGATCGGAACCTTGCACGTCACGTACATCAACGTGTGGCAGGTTGCGAGCAGCCAGGTACAGGTTCTGATCAACTACTTCAGACACGATCAAGACGTCAGTCAGGCCCATGCCAGTCAGTTTGTTCAGCAGATCTTTGGTCTTCGGTGCATCAACAGCGAAGTCCTGAACCACTACCAGTCGATCAGTACGCACCAGCTCAGCAAGGATGGAACGCATTGCTGCGCGATACATCTTCTTGTTCAGCTTCTGGGTGTGATCCTGAGGACGAGCTGCGAAAGTGGTACCGCCGCCGCGCCAAATAGGGCTACGGATAGTACCGGCACGAGCACGGCCAGTACCTTTCTGACGCCAAGGGCGCTTACCGCCACCACGAACGTCGGAACGGGTCTTTTGCTGCTTGCTACCTTGACGGCCGCCGGCCATGTAGGCCACGACTGCTTGGTGAACCAGCGTCTCGTTGAATTCGCCGCCAAATGTCAGTTCGGAAACTTCGATCGCTTGAGCGTCATTTACATTTAATTGCATGTCAGCTTCCCCTTAACCGCGAGCCTTGGCTGCTGGACGTACAACCAAGTTGCCGCCAGTAGCGCCAGGAACAGCGCCCTTGACCAACAACAGATTGCGTTCAGCGTCCACGCGCACTACTTCGAGGGACTGCACGGTCACGCGCTCAGCGCCCATATGACCGGACATTTTTTTGCCCTTGAATACACGACCAGGAGTCTGGCACTGGCCGATAGAGCCTGGAACGCGGTGGGACACGGAGTTACCGTGGGTATTATCTTGCCCGCGGAAGTTCCAACGCTTGATCGTACCCTGGAAGCCTTTACCTTTGGACTGACCGGTTACATCAACCAGTTGACCAGCAGCGAAGATTTCAGCATTGATCAGATCGCCGGCCTGGTACTCGCCTTCTTCAAGACGGAATTCCATTACGGTACGACCAGCGGCAACGTTCGCTTTAGCGAAGTGGCCAGCCTGAGCAGCTGTAACACGCGAAGCACGACGCTCGCCTACAGTGACTTGCACTGCACGATAGCCATCGGTCTCTTCAGTTTTGAACTGGGTGACGCGATTCGGCTCGATCTCAATGACCGTGACCGGAATGGAGACACCTTCTTCGGTGAAAATACGGGTCATACCGCATTTACGACCGACTACACCAATAGTCATGTTGTAAACCTCATGAGTGTACGGGGCTTTCACCCGCTATGGCCGCCCATTTCAGAGCGTTACACGACTAAGACCGAGTCTTAGCCGAGGCTGATCTGCACTTCCACACCGGCCGCAAGATCAAGCTTCATAAGAGCATCAACGGTTTTATCCGTTGGCTGGACGATGTCCAGAACGCGCTTATGAGTGCGGATCTCGTACTGGTCACGCGCGTCTTTGTTGACGTGCGGTGAAACCAGAACGGTGAACCGCTCTTTACGGGTAGGCAGTGGAATTGGACCACGCACTTGAGCACCAGTACGTTTCGCGGTTTCCACGATTTCCTGGGTGGATTGGTCGATCAGGCGATGGTCAAAAGCCTTCAACCTGATACGGATTTGCTGATTTTGCATTGGATTTCAGACTCCGGCTGCTATTCCCACCGAGCGCAATACGCCCGTTAAAAGGAGGCGCAATTCTATAGACGGGCTAACTGAGTGTCAACCCAATAAAAAAGCCCCCGCAAGCGGGGGCTTTTTCATTCAATCAACGCTTAAGCGATGATTTTGGCTACGACGCCAGCGCCGACGGTACGACCGCCTTCACGAATAGCGAAACGCAGACCATCTTCCATTGCGATGGTTTTGATCAGGGTGACAACCATTTTGATGTTGTCGCCCGGCATTACCATTTCAACGCCTTCCGGCAGTTCGCAGTTACCGGTCACGTCAGTGGTCCGGAAGTAGAACTGTGGACGGTAGCCTTTGAAGAAAGGAGTGTGGCGACCGCCTTCTTCTTTGCTCAGCACGTACACTTCGGCTTCGAAGGTAGTGTGTGGCTTAACCGAACCTGGCTTGACCAGAACCTGGCCACGCTCAACGTCGTCACGCTTGGTGCCGCGCAGCAGCACACCGCAGTTCTCGCCAGCACGACCTTCGTCGAGCAGCTTACGGAACATTTCAACACCGGTGCAGGTGGTGACGGTAGTGTCACGCAGACCAACGATTTCCAGTGGGTCTTGAACCTTGACGATACCGCGCTCGATACGACCGGTTACAACAGTACCGCGACCGGAGATCGAGAATACGTCTTCGATTGGCATCAGGAACGGCTTGTCGATAACACGGACCGGATCTGGAATGTAGCTGTCCAGAGTCTCTACCAGTTTACGAACGGCAGTGGTGCCCATTTCGTTGTCATCAAGACCGTCCAGAGCCATACGAGCAGAACCGATGATGATCGGAGTGTCGTCGCCCGGGAAATCGTAAGTGCTCAGCAGATCGCGCACTTCCATCTCAACCAGTTCCAGCAGCTCTGCGTCGTCTACCAGGTCAGCCTTGTTCAGGAAAACCACGATGTACGGAACGCCTACCTGACGGGACAGCAGGATGTGCTCACGAGTTTGCGGCATCGGACCATCAGCGGCCGAGCAAACCAGGATCGCGCCATCCATCTGAGCAGCACCAGTGATCATGTTCTTCACATAGTCAGCGTGACCTGGGCAGTCAACGTGAGCGTAGTGACGGATCAGCGAGTTGTATTCAACGTGCGCAGTGTTGATGGTAATACCACGAGCTTTTTCTTCTGGCGCGCTGTCGATCTTGTCGAAGTCAACACGGGCAGAACCGAAAACTTCGGAGCAAACGCGAGTCAGAGCAGCAGTCAGAGTGGTTTTACCATGGTCAACGTGACCGATGGTGCCAACGTTGACGTGCGGTAGGGAACGATCAAATTTTTCTTTAGCCACGACAATTAACTCCTTGCCTAAAGGACTGAATCAGCCTTGTTTTTTGGATACGGTTTCAGCGATATGCGCTGGAGCCGTATTATATTTTTTGAATTCCATAGAGTAGCTTGCGCGACCTTGGGACATGGAACGAACGTCAGTTGCGTAACCGAACATTTCACCCAACGGGACCTCGGCGCGAATTACTTTGCCGGAGACCGTGTCTTCCATACCCAGGATCATGCCACGACGACGGTTAAGGTCGCCCATCACATCACCCATATAGTCTTCAGGTGTTACGACCTCTACCGCCATGATCGGCTCAAGCAACTCACCACCGCCCTTCTGGGCCAGCTGCTTGGTCGCCATGGATGCAGCCACCTTAAACGCCATCTCGTTAGAGTCGACGTCGTGGTAAGAACCATCAAACACGGTTGCCTTCAGGCCGATCAGCGGATAGCCGGCGACTACGCCGTTCTTCATCTGCTCTTCGATACCTTTCTGGATAGCCGGGATGTATTCCTTAGGAACCACACCACCTACTACTTCGTTCACGAATTGCAGACCTTCCTGACCTTCGTCAGCAGGAGCAAAACGAATCCAGCAATGGCCGAACTGACCACGACCGCCGGATTGACGAACGAACTTACCTTCGATTTCACAGTTCTTCGTGATGCGCTCACGATAGGAAACCTGAGGCTTACCAATGTTGGCTTCGACGTTGAACTCACGACGCATCCGGTCAACCAGGATGTCCAGGTGCAACTCGCCCATGCCGGAGATGATCGTTTGACCAGTCTCTTCATCAGTCTTGACGCGGAAAGATGGATCTTCCTGAGCAAGCTTACCCAGAGCGATACCCATTTTTTCCTGGTCATCCTTGGTCTTAGGCTCTACGGCAACCGAAATAACCGGCTCCGGGAAGTCCATGCGAACCAGGATGATTGGCTTGTCAGCGTTGCACAAAGTCTCACCAGTGGTGACGTCCTTCATGCCGATCAAGGCCGCGATGTCGCCAGCGCGCACTTCCTTGATTTCTTCACGGGCGTTTGCGTGCATTTGCACCATACGACCCACGCGCTCTTTCTTGCCTTTAACCGAGTTGATCACGCCGTCGCCGGAGGCCAACACGCCCGAGTAAACTCGAACAAAGGTCAAGGTACCCACGAATGGGTCGGTAGCGATCTTGAACGCCAGAGCCGAGAACGGCTCGTTGTCGTCTGCATGACGCTCCAGCTCGATAGTCTCGTCATCCGGGTCAGTACCCTTGATGGCAGGAATCTCGGAAGGAGCAGGCAGGTAGTCGATAACGGCGTCGAGAACCAGGGGAACACCCTTGTTCTTGAAGGAAGAACCGCAAACAGCCAGAACGATCTCACCAGCGATAGTACGCTGACGCAGAGCCGCCTTGATTTCCGCGTTGGTGAGTTCTTCACCTTCGAGGTACTTGTTCATCAGCTCTTCGCTGGCTTCTGCCGCAGCTTCAATCATGTTGCCGCGCCATTCGTCAGCCAGCTCCTGCAGTTCAGCAGGGATAGGCTTACGAACTGGAACCATGCCTTTGTCAGCGTCATTCCAGTAAACAGCTTCCATAGCCATCAGATCGATCTGGCCCTCGAAGTTGTCTTCGGAACCGATAGCCAACTGGATTGGCACCGGAGTGTGCCCCAGACGCTGCTTGATCTGACCGATAACACGCAGGAAGTTAGCACCAGCACGGTCCATCTTGTTTACGTAAACAAGACGTGGAACGCCGTATTTGTTGGCTTGACGCCATACGGTTTCCGACTGAGGCTCAACACCCGAGGTACCGCAGAACACAACGACCGCGCCGTCGAGAACACGAAGGGAACGCTCAACTTCAATAGTGAAGTCAACGTGGCCCGGGGTGTCGATGACGTTGAAACGGTACTGATCCTTGTGCTGCTTCTCGGAACCCTGCCAGAAGGCGGTAATGGCAGCAGAAGTAATGGTAATACCACGCTCCTGCTCCTGAACCATCCAGTCAGTGGTCGCGGCGCCGTCATGCACCTCGCCCATTTTGTGACTTTTGCCAGTGTAAAAAAGGACGCGCTCGGTGGTGGTGGTTTTACCAGCATCCACGTGAGCAACGATACCAATGTTACGGTAGCGATTAATCGGTGTTGTACGAGCCATAAAGCCCTCGCAAAATTAGTGACGCTAAAATTAGAAGCGGTAGTGCGAGAAAGCCTTGTTGGCTTCAGCCATACGGTGCACGTCTTCACGCTTCTTAACTGCAGCACCTTTACCTTCAGCAGCGTCCAACAGTTCGCCAGCCAAACGCAGAGCCATAGACTTCTCGCCGCGCTTGCGGGCGAAGTCTACCAACCAGCGCATTGCCAGGGCGTTACGACGGGACGGGCGAACTTCGACCGGAACCTGGTAAGTAGCACCGCCTACACGGCGCGACTTCACTTCGACCAGCGGAGCGATGGCGTCGAGAGCTTTCTCGAAGATTTCCAGGGGATCGCTGTTCTTGCGCTCTTTAACCTTTTCCAGCGCGCCATAAACGATACGTTCGGCAACGGCTTTTTTGCCGCTTTCCATAACGTGGTTCATGAACTTGGCCAGAATTTGGCTTCCGTATTTTGGATCGTCAAGCACTTCGCGCTTGGCTGCTACGCGTCTTCTTGGCATGGATAAGCCCTCAAACGGTCTTCAGGTTCGCTCGGAATCAGTGCCCTTGCGGGACGCCTCCGACCTTACTCTTATCGACTCAGGAAAATAGAAAATCAGTTTTTACAAAAAGCCACTACTACTTAGGCTTCTTGGTACCGTACTTCGAACGACCTTGGTTACGACCTTTAACACCGGAAGTATCCAAAGAGCCGCGAACGGTGTGGTAACGAACACCTGGCAAGTCTTTTACACGACCGCCACGGATCAATACCACGCTGTGCTCTTGCAGGTTGTGGCCTTCACCGCCGATGTACGAGGAAACCTCGAAACCGTTGGTCAGACGCACACGGCATACTTTACGCAGTGCCGAGTTAGGTTTTTTCGGCGTGGTGGTATACACACGAGTGCATACGCCACGACGTTGCGGGCAGTTCTGCAGCGCAGGCACGTCGGATTTCTCGACGATACGCTTACGCGGCTGACGTACCAGCTGGTTGATAGTTGCCATCTACTAGCTCCACTGTTGTCTTGCGACGCTATTGTCTTGCAAGAAAAGCAAAATGGCAGGAACGAATTCCCGCCAAATTTAGGGGTACAAGAGTCTAAAGAGGATCTTGCCCCCAGTCAAGGCAAGGCCCCGACCTCTCCCTCCATCCAACCTCGACAAATTGTCTCGATTCGATGAGCGGAGCAGCCGGGGCCTCACTCTTTTTTACTGAAGAACTCAGTTACCGCTTGAGTTCAACGCTTCGGTCAGTGCAGCTTCCACTTCACTGGCGCTTACGCGCAACGGTTTATCAGCTTCACGGCGACGCTTACGCTCGCTGTGATAAGCCAGACCGGTACCCGCCGGGATCAAACGACCCACGACTACGTTTTCTTTCAGGCCGCGCAGGTAATCGCGCTTGCCGGTTACCGCCGCCTCGGTCAGTACTCGCGTGGTTTCCTGGAAGGAAGCCGCCGAGATAAACGATTCGGTGGACAACGACGCCTTGGTGATACCCAGCAGCACGCGAGTGAACTTGGAAACGAATTTCTCGTCGCCAGCCAAACGCTCGTTCTCTACCAGAACGTGAGTCAACTCCATCTGGTCGCCCTTGATGAACGTCGAGTCGCCGGACTCAGCGATTTCAACTTTACGCAGCATCTGACGCAGGATGGTCTCGATGTGCTTATCGTTGATCTTCACGCCTTGCAGACGATAAACGTCTTGGATCTCGTTCACGATGTACTTGGCCAGCGCACTCACACCCAGCAGACGCAGGATGTCGTGTGGATCGCTCGGACCGTCGGAGATAACTTCACCGCGGTTTACCTGTTCGCCTTCGAAGACGTTCAGGTGACGCCACTTCGGAATCAGCTCTTCGTACGGATCGGTACCGTCGTTCGGGGTGATAACCAGACGGCGCTTGCCTTTGGTCTCTTTACCGAACGCGATGGTGCCGCTGACTTCAGCCAGAATCGAGGCTTCTTTCGGACGACGCGCTTCGAACAAGTCGGCAACGCGCGGCAGACCACCAGTGATGTCACGGGTCTTCGAAGTCTCTTGCGGGATACGAGCGATAACATCACCGATCGCGATCTTCGCACCATCCGCAACACCGACGAGGGCGTTGGCTGGCAGGAAGTACTGAGCGATAACGTCAGTGCCTGGCAGCAACAGATCCTTGCCGTTGTCATCAACCATCTTCACAGCAGGACGGATATCTTTACCGGCAGCTGGACGGTCTTTGGCGTCGAGTACTTCAATGTTGGTCATACCGGTCAATTCGTCAGTCTGACGCTTGATCGTGATGCCTTCTTCCATGCCCACGTAGGTCACGGTACCTTTCATTTCGGTAACGATTGGGTGAGTGTGCGGATCCCACTTGGCCACGATTGCGCCAGCGTCGACCTTGTCACCTTCTTTAACCGAAATTACAGCACCGTACGGCAGCTTGTAACGCTCGCGCTCACGACCGAAGTCATCAGCGATTGCCAACTCACCGGAACGGGACACCGCAACCAGGCAGCCATCCACTCGCTCAACGTGCTTCAGGTTATGCAGACGGACAGTACCGCCATTCTTCACCTGAACGCTGTCAGCTGCGGAGGTCCGGCTTGCCGCACCACCGATGTGGAATGTACGCATGGTCAGCTGGGTACCCGGCTCACCGATGGACTGGGCAGCGATAACGCCGACCGCTTCACCGATGTTCACCTGGTGACCACGAGCCAAGTCACGGCCATAGCACTTGGCGCAAATGCCGTAGCGGGTTTCGCAGCTGATCGGCGAACGCACGATCACTTCGTCGATGCTGTTCAGCTCGATGAACTCGACCCACTTCTCGTCTACCAGTGTGCCGGCAGGAACGATGATTTCTTCGGTACCTGGCTTGAACACGTCACGGGCGATAACTCGACCCAATACGCGCTCACCCAACGGCTCAACAACGTCACCGCCTTCAATGTGCGGAGTCATTACCAGGCCGTGCTCGGTGCCGCAATCGATCTCGGTCACAACCAGATCCTGTGCCACGTCTACCAGACGACGAGTCAGGTAACCGGAGTTCGCAGTTTTCAACGCGGTATCCGCCAAGCCTTTACGAGCACCGTGAGTCGAGATGAAGTACTGAAGTACGCTCAAACCTTCACGGAAGTTCGCAGTAATCGGCGTTTCGATGATGGAACCGTCCGGCTTGGCCATCAGGCCGCGCATACCGGCGAGCTGACGGATCTGCGCAGCAGAACCCCGTGCGCCCGAGTCAGCCATCATATACATCGAGTTGAACGACTCTTGGTCGACTTCGACGCCATGGCGGTCGATGACTTTCTCTTTCGAGAGGTTGGCCATCATCGCCTTGGAAACTTCGTCGTTCGCCTTGGACCAAAGGTCGATTACTTTGTTGTACTTCTCGCCCTGAGTTACCAGGCCGGAGGCGTACTGACTTTCGATCTCTTTCACTTCATCAGTGGCAGCACTGATGATGCGGGCTTTTTCATCCGGGATAACGAAGTCGTTAACGCCGATGGAAACGCCGGAAATGGTCGAATAGGCAAAACCGGTGTACATCAACTGGTCAGCGAAGATCACGGTCTCTTTCAAACCAACCACGCGGTAGCACTGGTTGATCAGCTTGGAGATCGCTTTTTTCTTCATCGGCTGGTTGACGACGTCGTACGACAGACCAGGTGGAACAACCTGGAACAACAGCGCACGGCCGACAGTGGTGTCGACAATACGGGTGTTCTTGACGCTGCCACCATCACGATCGTTGACGGTTTCGTGGATCCGAACTTTGACTTTAGCGTGCAGTGCGGCTTCGCCGGCACGGAACACACGGTCAACTTCCTGCAGATCCGCGAACACGCGACCTTCGCCTTTGGCGTTGATCGCTTCACGCGTCATGTAGTAAAGACCCAATACAACGTCCTGCGACGGAACGATGATTGGCTCACCGTTGGCTGGCGACAGAATGTTGTTGGTCGACATCATCAACGCACGCGCTTCCAACTGGGCTTCCAGTGTCAGCGGTACGTGCACGGCCATTTGGTCGCCGTCGAAGTCGGCGTTGTACGCAGCACAGACCAGAGGGTGCAGCTGAATAGCCTTACCTTCAATCAGTACCGGTTCAAACGCCTGGATACCCAGACGGTGAAGGGTCGGTGCACGGTTGAGGAGAACCGGGTGTTCACGGATCACTTCAGCGAGAACGTCCCAAACCTCTGGCAGTTCGCGCTCGACCATTTTCTTGGCAGCTTTAATGGTGGTAGCGAGACCACGCATTTCCAGCTTGCCGAAAATGAACGGCTTGAACAGCTCGAGAGCCATTTTCTTCGGCAGACCGCACTGGTGCAGACGCAAGGTCGGGCCTACGGTAATTACCGAACGACCCGAGTAGTCAACACGCTTACCAAGCAAGTTCTGACGGAAACGACCTTGCTTACCCTTGATCATGTCAGCCAAGGATTTCAGAGGACGCTTGTTGGAGCCGGTGATTGCGCGACCACGACGACCGTTGTCGAGCAGAGCATCGACGGCTTCCTGCAACATACGCTTTTCATTGCGCACGATAATGTCCGGAGCGGACAGATCGAGCAGGCGCTTCAAGCGGTTGTTACGGTTGATCACTCGACGATACAGATCGTTGAGGTCGGAAGTCGCGAAGCGACCGCCATCCAGCGGGACCAATGGACGCAGATCTGGCGGCAGAACCGGCAGAACGGTCAGAACCATCCACTCCGGAAGGTTGCCGGAACCCTGGAAGGCTTCCATCAACTTCAGACGCTTGGACAGCTTCTTGATTTTGGTTTCGGAGTTGGTTTGCGGAATCTCTTCACGCAGACGACCAATCTCGTGTTCCAGGTCGATAGCGTGCAGCAGTTCACGGACAGCTTCGGCACCCATGCGGGCATCGAAATCGTCGCCGAACTCTTCCAGCGCTTCGAAGTACTGCTCGTCGTTCAGCAGTTGACCTTTTTCAAGGGTGGTCATGCCTGGATCGATAACGACATAGCTCTCGAAGTAGAGAACGCGTTCGATATCACGCAGGGTCATGTCCATCAGCAAACCGATACGCGACGGCAGCGATTTCAGGAACCAGATGTGGGCAACCGGCGAAGCCAGTTCGATGTGCGCCATGCGCTCACGACGGACTTTTGCCAGCGCGACTTCAACGCCGCACTTCTCGCAAATCACACCACGGTGTTTCAAGCGCTTGTACTTACCGCACAGGCACTCGTAATCCTTTACCGGGCCAAAGATCTTGGCGCAGAACAGGCCGTCACGCTCAGGTTTGAACGTACGGTAGTTGATGGTTTCCGGCTTTTTAACTTCACCGAACGACCACGAACGGATCATCTCAGGCGATGCCAATCCAATACGGATGGCGTCGAACTCTTCGACTTGACCCTGGTTTTTCAGCAAATTCAGTAGGTCTTTCAAGGCCTTTCCTCCTGGCGGAGCAGAGAGCGGGCTAAACAGCCCCGCTCTCGATTCGCGTCACGTGTTATTCGGTTTCCAGATCGATATCGATGCCGAGGGAACGAATTTCCTTGATCAACACGTTGAAAGACTCGGGCATGCCCGGCTCCATACGGTGATCGCCATCCACGATGTTCTTGTACATCTTGGTACGGCCGTTCACATCGTCCGACTTCACTGTGAGCATTTCTTGCAGAGTGTAAGCAGCACCGTATGCTTCCAGTGCCCAGACCTCCATCTCCCCGAAACGCTGACCACCGAACTGTGCCTTACCACCCAGCGGCTGCTGGGTAACCAGGCTGTACGAACCGGTAGAACGAGCGTGCATCTTGTCGTCTACCAAGTGGTTCAGCTTCAGCATGTACATGTAGCCAACAGTAACCGGGCGCTCGAACTTATTGCCGGTACGGCCGTCAGTCAGCTGCATCTGGCCGCTTTCTGGCAAGTCTGCCAGTTTTAGCATGGCCTTGATTTCGCTTTCCTTCGCGCCATCGAACACTGGAGTGGCCATTGGAACGCCGCCACGCAGGTTCTTCGCCAGATCCAGGATTTCCTGGTCGGAGAAGCTATCCAGGTCTTCGTTACGACCGCCGATCTGGTTGTAGATCTCGTCGAGGAATTTACGAAGTTCAGCTACTTTGCGCTGTTCTTCGATCATCCGGTTGATCTTCTCGCCCAGACCTTTGGCCGCGAGGCCGAGGTGGGTTTCAAGGATCTGACCAACGTTCATACGCGATGGTACGCCCAACGGGTTGAGAACGACGTCGACCGGGGTGCCATTGGCATCGTGCGGCATGTCTTCAACCGGCATGATCACGGAGACCACACCTTTGTTACCGTGACGACCGGCCATCTTGTCGCCCGGCTGGATGCGGCGACGGATTGCCAGGTAAACCTTGACGATTTTCAGCACGCCTGGAGCCAGGTCATCGCCCTGCTGCAGTTTGCGCTTCTTGTCTTCGAACTTGTCGTCCAGCAGACGGCGACGATCAACGATGTAGGCTTGCGCCTTCTCGAGCTGCTCGTTCAGAGCATCTTCAGCCATGCGTAGCTTGAACCACTGGCCATGCTCAAGTGTGTCGAGAACTTCGTCGGTGATGTCCTGACCTTTCTTCAGACCAGCACCGCCTTCGGCTTTATGGCCGACCAAAGCGGAGCGCAGACGTTCGAAAGTTGCACCTTCAACGATACGGAACTCTTCGTTCAGATCCTTGCGGATCTCGTCGAGCTGAGTCTTCTCGATAGACAGTGCACGAGCATCACGCTCAACGCCGTCACGGGTGAAGACCTGTACGTCGATGACAGTGCCCTTGGTACCGGTAGGTACACGCAAGGAAGTGTCTTTAACGTCGCTGGCTTTTTCACCGAAGATGGCACGCAGAAGCTTCTCTTCCGGCGTCAGCTGGGTCTCGCCTTTCGGAGTGACCTTACCTACCAGAATGTCGCCTGCGCCAACTTCAGCACCTACGTAAACGATACCGGCTTCGTCCAGCTTGTTCAGCGCAGCTTCACCCACGTTCGGGATGTCCGCAGTGATTTCCTCTGGCCCAAGCTTGGTGTCACGCGCCACACAGGTCAGTTCCTGAATGTGGATCGTGGTGAAGCGATCTTCTTGAACAACTCGTTCCGACAGGCAGATGGAGTCTTCGAAGTTGTAACCGTTCCAGGCCATGAACGCGATGCGCATGTTCTGACCCAGTGCCAGCTCACCCATATCGGTGGACGGACCGTCAGCCATGATGTCGCTGCGCTGAACCCGATCACCTTTACGAACCAGCGGACGCTGGTTGATGCAGGTGTTCTGGTTGGAGCGGGTGTATTTGGTCAGGTTGTAGATGTCGACACCAGCTTCACCGGTTTCAACTTCGTCATCAGCAACACGCACCACAATACGACTGGCATCAACGGAATCGATCACGCCGCCACGACGAGCCACGACGCAAACGCCGGAGTCACGAGCTACGTTACGCTCCATGCCGGTACCCACCAGCGGCTTGTCAGCGCGCAGGGTTGGTACAGCTTGACGCTGCATGTTCGAACCCATCAAAGCACGGTTGGCGTCATCGTGCTCGAGGAACGGGATCAGCGACGCTGCAACCGACACTACCTGCTTCGGCGATACGTCCATCAGGGTGACGTCTTCCGGCGCCTTGACAGTGAACTCGTTCAAGTGACGAACAGCCACCAGCTCGTCGATCAGCATTTTCTTGTCGTTCATCGTGGCCGAAGCCTGAGCGATCACGTGATCAGCTTCTTCGATGGCGGACAGGAAAACGATTTCGTCGGTGACCAGAGCGTCTTTCACCACACGGTACGGGCTCTCAAGGAAGCCGTACTGGTTGGTGCGCGCATAGGCCGCCAAGGAGTTGATCAGACCGATGTTCGGACCTTCCGGCGTTTCAATCGGGCATACACGACCGTAGTGAGTCGGGTGTACGTCACGCACTTCAAAGCCAGCACGCTCACGAGTCAAACCGCCAGGGCCGAGTGCGGAAACACGACGCTTGTGGGTGATCTCGGACAGCGGGTTGTTCTGGTCCATGAACTGGGAAAGCTGGCTGGAACCGAAGAACTCTTTCACCGCCGCAGCCACTGGCTTGGCGTTGATCAGGTCTTGCGGCATCAGGCCTTCGCTTTCAGCCATCGACAGACGCTCTTTGACCGCACGCTCAACACGTACCAGGCCAACGCGGAACTGGTTCTCGGCCATTTCGCCTACGCAGCGAACACGACGGTTACCCAGGTGGTCGATGTCATCGACGATGCCCTTACCGTTACGGATGTCGACCAGGGTCTTCAGAACCGCAACGATGTCTTCTTTGCACAACACGCCCGAACCTTCGATCTCGGTACGACCGATCCGACGGTTGAACTTCATCCGGCCGACCGCAGACAGGTCATAGCGCTCAGGGCTGAAGAACAGGTTGTTGAACAGGGTCTCGGCAGCATCCTTGGTTGGCGGCTCGCCTGGACGCATCATGCGATAGATCTCGACCAGCGCTTCCAATTGGTTGCTGGTGGAGTCGATCTTCAAAGTGTCGGAGACGAACGGACCGCAGTCGATATCGTTGGTGTACAGAGTTTCGATGCGAACAACCTGGGCCTTAGCGATTTTCGCCAAGATCTCGGTGTTCAGCTCGGTGTTGCACTCTGCCAGGATCTCGCCGGTTGCCGGATGCACGATGGCCTTGGCGGTAGTGCGACCCAAGACGTAGTCCAGAGGCACTTCCAGAGTCTTGAGACCTGCTTTTTCGATCTGGTTGATGTGGCGCGCAGTAATACGGCGACCAGCCTCAACGATGACCTTGCCCTTCTCGTCTTGAATGTCAAGAACAGCGATTTCACCACGCAGACGCGAAGCAATCAGTTCCAGACTGAGGGTTTCGCCGCTCAGGTGAAAGACGTTGGTGGTGTAGAACGCGTCCAACACTTCTTCAGTGGTATAGCCGAGCGCGCGCAGCAATACCGATGCAGGCAGCTTGCGACGACGGTCGATACGCACAAACACGCAATCTTTCGGGTCGAACTCGAAGTCCAACCACGAACCGCGGTAAGGGATGATGCGCGCGGAATACAGCAGTTTACCGGAGCTGTGCGTCTTGCCACGGTCGTGGTCGAAGAACACGCCCGGGGAACGGTGCAGCTGGGAAACGATTACACGCTCGGTACCGTTGATTACGAAGGTACCGTTCTCAGTCATCAGGGGGATTTCACCCATGTAGACTTCTTGCTCTTTGATGTCCTTGATCGCTTTGTTCGACGATTCTTTGTCGAAAATGATCAGGCGCACTTTTACCCGCAAAGGTACGGCGTAAGTTACACCGCGCAATACGCATTCTTTGACATCAAATGCCGGCTCGCCCAAGCGATAACCGACGTACTCCAGCGCAGCATTGCCGGAGTAGCTGATGATCGGGAAAACGGATTTGAAGGCCGCATGCAGGCCCACGTCGCGGAACTGATCTTTAGTCGCTCCCGCTTGCAAGAATTCACGATACGAATCCAGCTGGATGGCCAGGAGGTACGGCACATCCATGACGTCCGGCAACTTGCTAAAGTCCTTGCGGATACGTTTTTTCTCAGTATATGAGTAAGCCATCAGCGTTCCCCAGCTTGGTCACCTGCTTGTTTGGCCCCTCCCGACGGGAGCAGCCAGAAAATCGTGCAAACCCCATGGTTTGCGCCACCGCATCGGGTGGTTACAGCTCGTCATCAGCACCGACCCAGTCGGCTGCCAATAACGGAAAAAGGCCGGTGGCAAGAGCCACCAGCCATCAGCCTTCGCTTAACGCTTGGGCTGGAGGTGCAAAGTCGATGCTTACTTCAGCTCGACTTTAGCGCCTGCTTCTTCCAATACTGCTTTAGCTTTGTCAGCTGCGTCTTTCGACACTGCTTCCAGAACCTGGGCAGGAGCGCCGTCAACTACTGCCTTGGCTTCTTTCAAGCCCAGACCGGTCAGTTCACGTACTGCTTTAATCACGTTTACTTTCTTCTCGCCAGCTTCCAGCAGCATGACGTTGAATTCGGTTTGCTCTTCAGCAACAGCAGCAACAGCGGCTGGGCCGGCAGAAGCAGCAGCAGCGGAAACACCGAATTTTTCTTCGAAAGCTTTGATCAGCTCAACAACCTGCAGAACCGACATTTCAGCTACGGCGTTGAGGATATCGTCTTGGGAGATAGACATTGCTGTAATTCCTGAATTGGGGGACGGCCTACGCGGCCATCTAAATAAACAAAAATACGCGAGAGAAAATGCTCAGCCTTAGGCTGCGGCAGCTTCTTTTTGCTCGCGAACTGCGGCCAGAGTACGAGCCAACTTGCTGGTAGCGCCTTGAATCACGCTCATCAGCTGAGAAATAGCTTCGTTACGGGTCGGCAGTGTTGCCAGTACGTCGATTTGGTTAGCTGCGAGGAACTTGCCCTCGAACGCAGCTGCCTTGATCTCGAACTTGTCCTGACCCTTTGCGAATTCCTTGAACAAACGGGCAGCAGCGCCTGGATGATCAGTGGAGAACGCAATCAGGGTCGGGCCGGTGAACACGTCGTTGAGAACACTGTATTCAGTGTCAGCAACAGCGCGCTTGAGCAAGGTATTACGTACTACACGTACGTATACGCCAGCTTCACGAGCCTCTTTACGGAGTCCGGTCATAGCGCCTACTGTCACACCACGGGCATCAGCCACGACAGCGGACAGAGCAGCTTTGGCAGCCTCGTTGACTTCAGCGACGATGGCCTTCTTGTCTTCGAGATTAATTGCCACGGGTTTAACTCCTGCTTGTTACCGTTTCATCCAACCGAGGCCGGATGTCGTTTTGGTGTCTGATTCGGTAAGGAACCGGGAGCACCATCTGCGTAGGCTTGAGGTTTAAGACTTACGTCGCCTACGGTCTTGGATAGCCCCCGCCAGGCAGGGACCCCAATCTTTCAATCGACGCAACGAATTGCGCCAACCTGTGTCTTACGCGTCGAGCGAGCCTTGGTCGATGACCAGACCTGGGCCCATAGTAGTGCTCAGGGTAACGCGCTTGACGTAAATACCTTTCGAAGAAGCTGGCTTGATACGCTTCAAATCAGCGATCAGGGCTTCAACGTTTTCCTTCAGCTTGACAGCGTCGAAACCGACTTTGCCAACGGAAGTGTGGATAATGCCGTTTTTGTCGGTGCGATAACGAACCTGACCAGCCTTGGCGTTCTTAACCGCGGTAGCTACGTCTGGGGTTACGGTGCCGACTTTAGGGTTAGGCATCAGACCACGTGGACCAAGGATCTGACCCAGCTGACCCACAACGCGCATTGCATCCGGGGATGCGATAACTACGTCATAGTTCAGGTCGCCGCCTTTCATTTCGGCAGCCAGATCGTCCATACCTACACGGTCAGCGCCGGCAGCCAAAGCAGCCTCAGCAGCAGGACCTTGGGTGAACACAGCTACGCGAACGGTTTTGCCAGTGCCGTGTGGCAGCACAGTAGCGCTACGAACAACCTGGTCAGATTTACGCGGGTCAACACCCAGGTTTACAGCAACGTCAAACGACTCGCTGAACTTGACAGTCGACAGCTCGGCCAGCAGAGCAGCAGCGTCTACAAAGTTGTAGGACTTGCCTGCTTCGATTTTGCCGGCGATAGCCTTTTGACGCTTGGTCAACTTAGCCATTACACACCCTCCACGTTAAGGCCCATGCTACGAGCAGAACCGGCGATAGTACGCACGGCTGCTTCCATATCAGCTGCAGTCAGATCCGCGTTTTTGGTTTTCGCGATTTCTTCCAGCTGAGCACGGGTAACGGTGCCAACCTTAACGGTGTTCGGACGAGCGGAACCGCTAGCCAGACCAGCCGCTTTCTTCAGCAGAACCGAAGCAGGCGTGGACTTGGTTTCGAAAGTGAAGCTACGGTCGCTATAGACAGTGATGATCACTGGAGTCGGCAGACCTGCTTCAAGACCCTGAGTACGGGCGTTGAAAGCCTTGCAGAATTCCATGATGTTCACGCCGTGCTGACCCAGAGCAGGACCAACAGGTGGGCTTGGGTTAGCCTGAGCGGCCTTCACTTGCAGCTTGATGTAAGCGGTAATCTTCTTGGCCATGAGGCACTCCAATTACGGGTTCGAACGCCTCGAAAGGCTCCCCGGTTACTTGCGCGTTTATCCCAGTGACGACAAAACCCCACAGCCTAGGCTGCGGGGTTGGGATGCTTGTTCGGCTAGACCTTTTCGACCTGGCTAAACTCGAGCTCTACCGGAGTAGAGCGACCGAAAATGAGCACTGCCACCTGGATGCGGCTCTTTTCGTAGTTAACTTCTTCAACCGTGCCAGTAAAATCAGCAAACGGCCCGTCATTGACTCGCACCGACTCACCCGGCTCGAAAAGAGTCTTCGGCTTAGGCTTGTCGCTGCCATCAGCAACACGACGCAGAATCGCTTCTGCCTCTTTATCTGTGATTGGCGCAGGCTTGTCAGCGGTACCGCCGATAAAGCCCATCACCCGAGGAGTATCCTTGACCAAGTGCCAAGTACCCTCATTCATGTCCATCTGGACCAGCACATAACCTGGGAAGAATTTGCGCTCGCTTTTGCGTTTCTGGCCATTACGCATTTCAACCACTTCTTCAGTGGGAACCAGAATTTCGCCAAAGCCATCTTCCATGCCAGCCAGCTTTACACGCTCTAACAGCGAGCGCATCACATGCTTCTCGTAACCGGAGTAAGCATGCACAACGTACCAACGCTTAGCCACGGGACACCCTTAGCCGACAATCAAGGAAACAAGCCAACCGAGCAGGGAATCAAGCCCCCACAACAGCAACGCCATAACCAAAACAACAGCCACAACAATCAAAGTGGTCTGCGTGGTTTCTTGGCGAGTTGGCCATACGACTTTACGAATCTCGGTGCGAGCTTCCTTAACCAGTACAAAGAAAGACTTGCCCTTGACTGTCTGCAGGCCTACAAAGGCAGCTACAGCAGCAATGGCAAGCAAAGCAAGTACACGGTACAGGATCGGCGAAGCAGAGTAATACTGATTGCCAACAACGCCAACAACCACCAAAGCGACTACAACCAGCCACTTGAGTAGATCGAAGCGAGAGCCTTGAGCTTCAGCTTTAGGAGTCATCTATGAAGATCCTGTGAAAAGAAAGCCAGACACACCAAGTGAATCTGGCAGGTCAGGAGGGAATCGAACCCCCAACCTACGGTTTTGGAGACCGTCGCTCTGCCAATTGAGCTACTGACCTAAAACAAAATCAGGCCGACCATTATGCCGGCCCGAAAAAGACATTACAACAATTTACTCGATAACCTTCGCTACAACACCAGCACCGACGGTACGACCGCCTTCACGGATAGCAAAACGAAGCCCATCTTCCATCGCGATGGTTTTGATCAGAGTGACGGTCATCTGGACGTTGTCACCTGGCATCACCATTTCAACACCTTCCGGCAGCTCGCAGTTACCCGTAACGTCAGTCGTACGGAAGTAGAACTGCGGACGGTAACCCTTGAAGAATGGCGTATGACGACCACCCTCTTCCTTGCTCAGAACGTAAACCTCAGCGGTAAACTTCGTGTGCGGCTTGACAGTGCCCGGCTTAACCAAAACCTGGCCTCGCTCAACATCATCACGCTTTGTACCACGAAGCAAAACACCGCAGTTCTCACCAGCTCGACCTTCATCAAGCAGCTTGCGGAACATCTCGACACCAGTGCAAGTAGTTTTGACAGTGTCACGAAGACCAACAATCTCAACTTCTTCCTGAATGCGGACGATGCCACGCTCAACACGACCAGTTACAACAGTACCCCGACCAGAGATCGAGAACACATCTTCGATCGGCATCAGGAACGGCTTATCAATAGCGCGCTCAGGCTGCGGAATATAACTATCCAGAGTCTCAACCAACTTCTTGACGGCAGTGGTGCCCATCTCGTTGTCATCAAGACCATCCAAAGCCATACGAGCAGACCCGATAATGATCGGAGTGTCGTCGCCCGGGAAGTCGTAAGTGCTCAGCAGATCGCGCACTTCCATCTCGACCAATTCCAGCAGCTCCGCATCATCTACCAGGTCAGCCTTGTTCAGGAAGACCACAATGTATGGAACGCCAACCTGGCGAGACAGCAGGATATGCTCACGGGTTTGCGGCATCGGACCATCAGCGGCCGAGCAAACCAGAATCGCACCATCCATTTGCGCAGCGCCGGTGATCATGTTTTTTACGTAATCAGCGTGACCAGGACAGTCAACGTGCGCGTAATGACGCACTGCAGAGTCGTATTCAACATGAGCGGTATTGATTGTGATACCACGAGCTTTTTCTTCTGGGGCGCTATCGATTTTGTCGAAGTCAACCTTTGCCGAACCAAAAACCTCGGAACAGACACGGGTAAGAGCAGCGGTCAATGTAGTTTTCCCATGATCAACATGACCAATGGTACCAACGTTGACGTGCGGCTTATTACGTTCGAACTTTTCCTTAGCCATCGAGACAACCCCCAACAGAAGAATTGAACAAGTAACACTAGCCATTAAAACAAAGGCAGATATTTTCATATCTGCCTTGTTATATGGAGCTCTTGAGCGGATTTGAACCGCTGACCTCACCCTTACCAAGGGTGTGCTCTACCAACTGAGCTACAAGAGCGAAACACTTTGCAGGATCTGCAAACTTGGAGCGGGTAGCGGGAATCGAACCCGCATCATCAGCTTGGAAGGCTGAGGTTCTACCACTAAACTATACCCGCGGAGCTTGCAGCTCTCGCTAAAAATGGTGGAGGGGGAAGGATTCGAACCTTCGAAGTCGTAGACGTCAGATTTACAGTCTGATCCCTTTGGCCGCTCGGGAACCCCTCCTAAGCGAGCCGGCATTCTATATCATGCCAGCCTTCTGTCAAGCATTTTCTCATTAAAAACCTGAGGTTAGCTGCGTTGACTACGCTTCACACTGCAGCCTTTTGAAAGGCTTCACTGCGAAGCGGGCGCCATTCTATTCAAACTAATCTGCCGGCGCAACCCCTTCGCACGGCATTATTTTATGTTTTAACTCATTGAATTCTCTCGAAAGGTTTTGCAGCTGCACATCGTCTAGCCAGCGACGGCTTTCTGGGGCGATGCGCACCCAATTGCCAGTGGGCAAAGACTGAAATTTTATATCCATACCCGTCAAACGACGCTGGGCCGCTTGGAAACTGTCCTGACGCATAAAGCCACCTAAATAGAGACAGTTATTGTCCACTGTGAGCGGCCTCGCTTTATCGCTTGAAGGATCGACAGCCTCGCTCAATAAGCGAATATCCTGTTGCGAACCCCTATACAAACTCAGAGGCGTTACATCTTTCGCGCGAAGTGGCGCCTCTTGTTGATGCCAGATGTAATAAAAACCATTCAGAACAAGCAGCAGCAAAAACAACCAACGCATAAATACCTCACGACAAGGGGCATGCCATTGCCAACCCTACAAACACCAGGTCCGGTACTAATTGTGCTCCAGGCACAACCTCAGCAACCAAATACGCATCTCCACCGGTAAGAAATACTGCGAAATCCTCCCCCCAATAGCTGCGAGCCAACTCAAGCTGGGTCAGTACAAAACCTCGAAGCATGAGCGAGCAACCACGCTCGACCGCCTCAACGGTTGTGCGCCCCGGAGAAAGGCTGCCGAGCGCCTGCTCAGCAGCCAGATCCCCATATCGAATGCGACGAGTATGGGTGCGCAGTTGATTACGCATTAGAGGGATTCCTGGACATATGAACCCCCCTAAGTGCTCACCGTCCGCAGCGACGAAGTCCGCGGTAACAGCAGTACCAAAATCAAGAACCAGGCACGGCCCGGATGACAAGTGAAATCCGCCGAGCATCGCTAGCCAGCGATCAAGCCCCAGACGCGCGAAATCCGTATAGCCGTTGCGAACTCCTGACATTTCACGAGCCGGCTCGGCGCACACCACAGCAACAGCGAACTCTGCTGTAAGCAAAGCAATCAAGGTAGCGGTTTCTTCCACTGTTCGAACGCTAACCAAACGGCAAAATGTAAGGGTCGTCGCGCTAAGCGCCCTTAAGCTCTCCAGCAATGCAAGATCGGAGTCAACCACCCCTTCTGCCACTACACGCTTGACATCCGCAGCGAGCACCCGCCATTTGATGAAACTGTTACCGCAGTCGAGCTCAAGAATCATCACGCAACCTCAGGCTGAGCTCACCACCGCTGAATATTTTTTCCACACCACCCACCTCCAAACGCAAGGCGCCTTGACTGTCAATACCCAGGACCTCGCCATCTATTTGATTAGCACCTGCAATCAATGAAACTGCGCGCCCTTGCCACAGATGATTTTGCTCCCACTCTGTCCGAATAGCCGAAAACCCTCCAATCTGGTGTCGACCTAAATACGCCCGGAGCTTCAAACTTAATTCTACGATCAGCTCATTGCGATCGAAATCCTTGCCAACCTCAAGCCGCATAGATGTCCACTGCTGGTCAACCTCGTCCGTCGCCTGCATGTTCACGTTTATTCCAACACCCAGAACAACGTGACAGACATCGGCAGGATCACCGACTAGCTCAAGAAGTATTCCTGCTACCTTTTTTTGCCCAACCAACACGTCGTTCGGCCATTTCAATCCAGCCCCCAAGACACCCTGCTCTTTTAAAGTCTGCATCACAGCCAAGCCGACGACGAGGCTCATGCCCTCGAGCTGCCGCATACCGCCCTCGATGCGCAATACCAGACTGAAATAGATGTTCTCTGCGAAAGGACTGATCCATTTGCGCCCCCTACGGCCGCGCCCCGCTGTCTGCCGCTCAGCGAGCACTAAAAAGGGTGCTGAACGCCCCTGCTCTATAGCACGCAACGCTTCGGCGTTTGTTGAATCAATTGAATCGAAAACACGAATGGAGGAATGACATGAGGATGTCCGATCAGCTATCAACACCGGATCGATGAGCGTTAGCGGCGCCGAAAGCTGGTAGCCGCGCCCGCGAACTTTGTGAATCGACAAACCAAGTTCAGCCTCCAAGTGCTGAAGCTGTTTCCACACAGCACTACGGCTCACGCCCAACGCGACGCCCAGGGCTTGGCCCGAATGGAATCGACCATCCTTAAGAAGCTTTAACAACGTCAGCATGCAAGTCTCGCCTCACAATGAGGCCCGCATGATAGCCATGCCTCGGGCTGTTGCATAGAAACCGCAACAGTAGATTTCCTGCGGGCAAAACAAAACCCCAACTGCTTTCGCAATTGGGGTTTCGGAATTTAATCTTGACGATGACCTACTCTCACATGGGGAAACCCCACACT